>JBBITF010000015.1:0-64292 GCA_037440925.1 Chloroflexota bacterium | reverse complement strand
GAGCACTCGTCTCCAAAACGAGCGGTTGTGGGTTCAAGTCCTGCCTGGCCTGCCTGAAGGGCAACGCCGTCCTGTCGAAGGCGGCGTTTTAGCCGTAAAATCGCACCTAAGGAGAAACGGTGACCGATAAGAAGGAAAGCAAAAAACAGAACGCCATTCAGCGTCTGGTACGAGAGACGATAGGTGAACTGCGTAAGGTAACCTGGCCTACCCGTCAGGAAGCCTGGCAGATGACCCTCATTGTTCTGGTTGTATTGGCTTTCATGAGCGTTTTCTTGGGCTTGATTGTGGATGGCATTGCCGGATGGCTGTTAGGATTGTTGATTGGCGCCTGAGGCACTCCGAGAATGAGATCTATGATGGAGATGCAGGATCCAGAAGAAGAACGGCTGACTGAAGAGTCGCTGGAAGCGGCCGAGGATGTTATGAACGCCTCGGATCAGCCTGTTTTAAGCGACTCCCCCGCCTCGCAGCCTGACGAGCAGTCTGCTCCCGTTATAGGAGAGGAAAGCACGCTCCTGGATTCCGATCCTGCCGAAGGAGGCGCGGCTTGGTATGTGGTGCATTGCTATTCTGGGTATGAGAACAAGGTGCGTTATAACCTCGAACAACGCATCGAAACAATGGGCATGAAAGACATGATTTTCGATGTCATCGTCCCAACCCAGGAAGAGGTCGAAGTAAGAGACGGAAAACGCCGCACCGTAGAGCGCCATATCTTTCCGGGCTATGTGCTGGTCAATATGATTTTGACCGAAGAGTCATGGTATGTGGTGCGCAATACGCCGGGCGTGACCGGTTTTGTAGGCATGGGCAATACCCCCACTCCCTTACGCCCTGAGGAAGTGGCTCAGATTGTCAAACGCATGGAAGCCGAAGCGCCAACAGTCAAGTTCTCATTCAAGGTTGGCGAGCGGGTACGCATCATTGACGGACCGTTCAACGACTTCCGCGGTATGGTTTCGGAGATTGACACGGAACGTTCGAAGGTGCGCGTGATGGTGAGTTTCTTTGGGCGAGAAACGCCGGTGGAGTTGGATTTCCTTCAGGTTGAGAAAGCGTAATTTTGACGGTAGCAGGCCGAAGTCTGGCCTGATGCGGTGGGAGGGCGTCCCCTAATCGCCCGCTAAAACCACGAGTGCCGGGAGTGCGTCCCGGTACAAGGAGAAAAAATGTCCAAGAAGTTAAAAGCAATCGTTCGTCTACAAATCGAGGCGGGAAAGGCTAACCCGGCCCCGCCCATCGGCCCGGCGCTGGCCGGACATGGCATCAATATCATGGCGTTTTGTAAGGAATATAACGCCCGCACGGCCAATCGTCCTGGCGAGGTGCTTCCGGCTGAGATTACCATCTATACGGATGGGTCTTTCACCTTTATCCTTAAGACGCCGCCGGCCGCGGTGTTGTTGCGCAAAGCGGCTGGAGTGGAGAAAGGCTCGGCCGTGCCGAACAAGGATAAGGTTGGCAAGGTGACGCGCGCGCAGATCAAAGAGATAGCAGAATTGAAAATGAAAGACTTGAATGCTATTGATCTCGAAGGCGCAATGCGACAAATTGCCGGCACAGCCCGTAGCATGGGTATCACAATCGTTGACTGAAATGGGTGGGAGGGTTGTTTGGTAGTCGCATGGTCAGCTGCGGCATCCTCTCGTAGCCGACGATAAGATAATCTGATGATGAGACTATCCGACCCGCTTGTACCACGGAGGTAATCATGACAAAACACGGTAAGAAATATCTGGCCGCCCTGGCTAAAGTGGATCAAGGAAAACTGTATTCGCCGCGCGAGGCGATGGATCTGGCTAAGGAAACGTCTACGACCAAATTCGATTCAACTGTAGAAGTGCATATCCGCACCACGCTGGACCCTCGTCAGGCTGATCAGCAGATACGCGATGTAGTCGTGTTGCCGCACGGTCTGGGTAAAACGGTGCGTGTGCTGGTCTTTGCGCAAGGCGAAGGCGCTGCCGCTGCCCGTGAAGCCGGCGCCGACCTGGTAGCCGACGACGATGAAACGCTGAAGAAAATCGAAGGCGGCATGACCGATTTCGATGTGGCAATTGCTACGCCCGATATGATGGGCAAAGTAGGCCGCTTGGGGCGGGTGTTGGGCCCGCGTGGCTTGATGCCCAATCCTAAAGCCGGTACAGTTGTCAATGCGAACGACTTGGGCCGCGCCATTCAGGAGGCCAAGGCTGGCCGCGTAGAGTTCCGCCTTGACAAGACCGCCAATATGCATGTTGCTATTGGAAAAACTTCCTTTGAAGCAGGCAAGTTGCTCGACAATTTTGCTGCGCTGATGGAGGCAGTTCGTAAGGCCAAACCGGCCGGCGCAAAGGGCAATTACATCAAGCGCATTACGGTTACTACGACTATGGGGCCTGGTATTAAAATCGAGCCAAATGAGGCTCAATCGCTGGAGGTAGCCGGGTAGTCTCACCCGTTATCTTGAAATCGCCACTTGCCCGTGACGGCAGGCGTCCTGCAAAGTGCTGGACTTAATTTCCTGCCCAGGCGAGGACGGTATGCTATATGCAGCCTGAATACAGGCTGTTTCCCACGTCAGGGATGCTCATACGAGCAAGAGCAGAAGTCTTTGCCTGTGAAAGTGGCAAAGACTTTTTGCATAGAAAGGAGGTGAATGTCCCTTGGCTCTGTCGAAACAAAAGAAAGATGAAGTGCTGGAGCAATATAAAGTATGGCTGAGCAAAAGCCAGGCTGTGATTCTGGTAGAGTACAGCGGCGCAAATATGAAGGATATGGACAATATCCGCGCCAAGATTCGCGAATCGGGCGGTGAGTTTCATGTCATCAAGAATACGCTGGCAAAACGTGCTTTCCAGGCCATCGGTTTGACGATTCCTGAGAGCCTTTTGACAAGCAGCACAGCCGCTTCGTTTGCTTTTTCGGACCCGGCGGCGACCGCTAAAGCCCTGGCCGATGTCACAAAAAGCATGGAGGCGATCAAAGTCAAAGGCGGTTTCATGGGCGCCGAGGTGTTGAATGTTGCCCAGGTGAAGGCTCTGGCTGATCTGCCCCCTCTGCCGGTGGTACGCGCACAATTGCTGGGTATCTTGCAGGCTCCCGCTGGCAAGTTGGTGCGCACGCTTGCAGAACCGGCTCGTTCTTTGGCGGCTGTTTTCCGTGCCTATTCGGAAAACGTTCAGGCTGCAGCGTGATTGGCATTCTATCGCGCAATATCGAAATAATTTCTAACTTTGTAAGGAGTACTCACAATGGCTGCAAATCTTGAAAAGTTGGTCGAACAACTGAGTGAACTTTCCGTCTTGGAGGCGGCTGAATTGGTCAAAATGCTGGAGGAGAAATGGGGTGTTTCTGCTGCTGCTCCTGTGGCGATGGCCGCAATGCCTGCTGGCGGTGGGGCCGCTGCTGCGGCGGCAGAACCCGTCGAAGAGAAGACTGAGTTTGATGTCATCATCAAGGAAACCGGTCCCAAGAAGATTGAGGTCATCAAGGTCATTCGCCAATTGACCAGTTTGGGCTTGGGCGAGGCCAAGACTTTGGCCGAAACGGCTGGCGGCAAGGTGCTGTCGGCAGTGGGCAAAGAGGCCGCGCAGGATGCCAAGAAGAAGCTGGAAGAAGCCGGCGCCGTTATCGAACTGGCGTAAGGCTTTTGCCCAAATCGAAAAGACGACTCGATCGAGTCGTCTTTTTTTGATTCGGATGTGTCTCATTACAGTATTCTCTTGAGAATCTATCACAACCGCGCTTCAGTTCGTTCCTGCGCAAAGCGCAAACTGAAGTTTGCGGCACAGCCGCGCTAGGATGTTCCCCCAATAAATGGCTTTCTATATTGCCACCGTATCTACTTTGCGGATCACCATGACGACTTTCCCTCGAATTTCTAGCGGTTCTTCTTTGTCAATCAGGATGGGTTTCATGGTGGGATTGGCAGGCTGAAGGCGATAGCCGTCTTTTTCCTTGTAGAAATATTTGAGGGTTGTTTCATCACGATTGGGCAGCCAAACTGCCACCATTTCGCCGTTGCGCACTTCGGTATTGCTGGCTACCGGTTTCATGATGACGTAGTCGCCATCGTTGACCATCGCATCAATCATCGAGTCGCCTTGCACTTCCAGAGCATACAGTTGTTTGCCTTTCTCCGGGGCAGGTAAGAGCGAAGCGGCGATGTCCAAACTGGTTTCTGCGTCATAGTAGGGGAAATCAGAAGCAGGGACAGGCACTGGTTGACCGGCAACGATGCGCCCAATGACAGGCACGCGCAGCAAATCTTGGAGAACCTGAACGACTTCTTTGACCTTGGGCGTTAGGCGCAAACCGCGCGAGACTCGTCCATCGCGCTCAATGTAACCCATTTTCTCAAGTTGATCGAGGTAATAATTGACTACCGAAGTAGATGAAATTCTGGCGGCGTCGCCAATTTCACGAATTGAGGGAGGACGTCCATGTTCCGTTTGGTAATCGGTTAAAAACTCCAATACCCGCACGTGGCGGTCTCTCAATCCTTTGCTTTTACGAACCATCATCATGTGTGCCTCCTGCCAGATTCTGGCGCAGGTGAGCATTTATCGCTCATTTGTGCTATGAATGATACACGAACATTCGTTCTGTGTCAAGGTTAAATGGCTTACTCTGGCGTCTCTACACAGTGGTAGAATCTCTTTACCCCTTCGTGAAATACCATTGAAGCCGTAATCCAAGGATTGAAAGGGGGAGATAAATTGGAACGGAGCGCAGTATGTTTCAAGAGAATGAACTCGTCAATCTTTTTTCTGGCGTAGCCGCCGCCTTGGTGTTGGTCTTTTTTGCCCGCCGCATGTTTCTAACCTCTTTGCGCTGGTTCTATGGGGTCTTCATTGCCATGTTGGTTGCCTACATTGCCACTGTTTTGGAAGGCTTCTTCTGGTCTGGCCCGCTCAATTTGATCGAACACGCTGCGCTGGCAATCGCTGGCTGGGGCTTTGCGGTTGCTTGCTGGCGGTTAGGACATGCCAGCGCTGAGGATGGAAGGGAGGACTGATACAGATGGAGAGTTGGATTGCCTTCCTCAACATCCTTTCAACTGCCGGCTTTGTGCTTGCTCTGACGCTGATTCTCTTGCTGCTGAAAGGAAAGTTGGGCGTTGTTTCCAGGATGTTCCTGGGCCTGTCTGTGGGGCTATATGTTTTGGTTGGCCTGTCCAATACCCTGGAACATCTTGAAATCTCGGCGGCTTTGGACGTTTATGAAGATTACTTTGAAATCTTGTTTTTGCCTTTCTTCCTTTTCTTCTTTTTTTCATTCCACATGGATCAGCAGTTCAAAGCGCAAAAACGGGTAGAAGAAGCGCTCTTTGAGCAAAAGGAACGCGCCCAGGTGACGCTGGCGTGTATCGGCGATGCTGTGATCGCCACCGACCCAAGCGGAAGGGTAGAATACCTCAATGCGACTGCCGAGGCCTTAACCGGTTGGCGTGTGGACGAAGCGCGTGGCCAAACCTTGGGAAATGTTTTTCGTATCGTAAATGAACTGACCCGCGAGCCGGCCCAAGACCCGGTGGCGCGTTGCTTGAGAGAAGGCCATGCGACTGGGTTGGCGAATCACACCGTTCTCATCCGCCGCGATGGCAAAGAATTTTCGATTGCCGATTCGGCTGCTCCCATTCGCAATCGCGCTGGACAAACGATTGGAGTTGTGCTGGTCTTCCGCGACGTGACTGAGGCGCGGCAACTGCAACGTCAATTGGCGTATGACGCTTCGCATGATGTCTTGACCGGGCTGGTCAACCGGCGCGAGTTCGAGATACGCTTGGAGCATTGCCTGGCCAGCGCTAAAAAACATGACGTGCAACATACCTTATGCTATCTTGACTTGGACCAGTTCAAGGTCATCAATGACACTGTTGGTCATAACGCTGGCGATGCGCTGCTCAAACAAATCGCCTATCTGCTGCGTGGCTTATTTCGTCAACGAGACACGCTGGCGCGCCTGGGCGGAGATGAATTTGGTCTGTTGCTGGAATATTGTCCCCTGGAAAAAGCGGTTCGGGCTGTCAATAAAATCATTAAACGTTTGCAGCATTACCAATTTGTTTGGGAAGGGCGAACTTTCCAAGTAGGGGTCAGCATAGGGCTTGTCGTTATCAATAGCCAGACCGAGAGCATCTCTCAGGCATTGAGCGAAGCAGACGTGGCTTGTTACACCGCCAAAGATCTTGGACGCGGCCGTTTGCACATTTATCACCCCACAGACAGCGAAACTGCTAAACGGCACGGCGCCATCTTACAAGCCGCCGAACTTCAGCAAGCCATCGAAAAAAACCTCTTCCAATTGTATTGTCAGCCTGTCATGCCGTTGAACGAAAGCGGAGAACATCAAAAATTTTACGAGGTATTGCTGCGACTGAAGGGCGCTGAAGGGCAGATGATTTTGCCCAACTCTTTCATTCTAGCGGCAGAGCGTTATGGTTTGATGACCAATATAGACCGTTGGGTCATCCGTGCTGTTCTGTCTGCATTGGCAGGCCAGACAGTGAGTGACGGCCTGCGTATCTTCATCAACTTGTCAGGGAATTCGCTCAACGACGAGACGCTGCTCGATTATGTGCGTGAAAAACTGGAAGAATTCCAGACGCCTCCATCTCAACTTTGCTTTGAAATCACTGAAACGGCGGCCATCCACAATCTGGAAAAGGCGCAGCTCTTTGTCAGCGAGGTGCAGCGCCTGGGCGTTCGCGTGGCGTTGGATGACTTTGGCAGTGGCTTGTCTTCTTTTCGATATTTGAAGAGGCTATCGGTGGATTATCTCAAGATAGACGGTAGTTTCGTTGAGGACATGTTTGAAAACCAAAATGACCAGGCCATGGTAGCCGCAATTCATCAAGTCGGTCATATCATGGGTATCTCTACCGTTGCTGAACATGTCGAACAGAAAGGGGTCATTGGTCAACTCCGGGAAATGGGCGTGGATTACGCTCAGGGTTATGCTTTTGGGGAACCTCTTCCTCTGGCCGAGGCTCTGAAGCAAAACACTGCACAATAACGCGCCCATCTGATACAATCTACATACAACTTAATACGCCTCTCGACTGCGCGGCGCTCGGGGCATATCTTTCACTTCCTAAAAGGAGACCGAAACTATGAAACACTTCCTCGATGTGTCCGATTACTCCCCCGCTGAAATCCAGGACATCCTAGACCTTGCCATTCGGCTTAAGAAGGAATACTTCGCCGGCGGCAACCCGCCCTTGTTCAAAGGGAAAGTATTGGGTATGATTTTCCAAAAACCCAGCCTGCGGACGCGCGTTTCGTTTGATATGGCTATGCGTCACATGGGCGGCGATGCGTTATACCTTTCTCCTAACGAAATCGGGCTGGGCAAGCGTGAATCCATTGCAGATGTAGCCCGTGTGATGTCTGGCTATGTGCAGGCGGTGATGGCGCGGGTGTTTGAACATGCCCATGTAGTCGAGTTGGCAAAGTGGTCGTCCGTGCCGGTCATCAATGGTTTGAGCGATTTCAGCCATCCCTGTCAGGCCATGGCCGATGCGCTGACCATCATCGAGAAATTTGGCGCCATGAAGGGCCTGAATGTGACTTTTGTAGGCGATGGGAACAACGTAGCCGTTTCTTTGATGCACATTGTAGTGATGTTGGGCGGTAATTTCATCATTGCCAACCCCGAAGGGTATGACATGCCTGAAGCAGCGCGCCAAACCGGCGCAAAATTGGCTGCCCAGTCGGGCGCAAAGATTTCTTACCTGCGCGACCCGCATGAAGCGGTCAAACATGCACAGGTCATCTATACCGATACATGGACCAGTATGGGACAGGAAGAAGAAGCCGCCAAACGCGAGAAAGTCTTTCCGCCTTATCAAGTCAATGCTCAACTGGTGAGTGAGGCCGATAAAGATGTGATTGTGATGCACTGCCTGCCGGCCCATCGCAACCAGGAATTGACCGACGAAGTAGCCGACGGCCCGCACTCGGTCATCTTCCCGCAGGCGCATAATCGTTTACATGCACAGAAGGCAATCCTGGCGCGCTTGTTTGGCGTGGCGTAGAAGTTTTTTAGAGATGATGTGTTATGGGTTGCGTGAGGCGTGATGCGTTATGCATAGCGCTCAAGGGATGAATCCAAGCATGAATACCAAAGACTATATTGCGTTGGAGGAACAATACGGCGCGCATAACTATCATCCGCTGGATGTGGTTATCGAGAGGGCCGAAGGGGTATGGGTGTATGACGTGGATGGCAAACGCTACCTGGATTGTTTGAGCGCCTATTCAGCGGTCAACCAGGGGCATGTCCACCCCAAAATCTTGGCGGCGTTGGTGGAGCAAGCGCACAAAGTTACGCTCACCTCGCGCGCTTTCCGCAACGATCAACTTCCGCTCTTTTACAAAGAACTCTTTGAGATGAGTGGCTATGAGATGTCTTTGCCGATGAACTCTGGCGCTGAGGCGGTAGAAACAGCCGTCAAGTTGGCGCGTAAGTGGGCCTATGTGGTGAAGAAGGTGCCACGTCATCAGGCCGAGATCATTGTGGCATCTGGCAACTTTCATGGGCGGACGACGACCGTCATTTCATTTTCTACCGAACCTGCCTATCGTGAAGATTTTGGGCCGTTCACGCCGGGCTTCGTAGTTGTTCCATACGGTGATGCGGCTGCCCTGGAGAAAGCCATAACGCCTCATACTGCTGCCTTTTTGGTGGAACCTATTCAGGGTGAAGCGGGCGTCGTTATTCCGCCGCCAGGTTTTCTCAAGCAAGCGGCTGAGGTTTGTAAAAAGCACAATGTCTTGCTCATTGCCGATGAAATTCAAACCGGCCTGGGGCGTACAGGGAAACTGTTTGCCTGTCAACATGAGAACGTGCGCCCGGATATGATTGTCATTGGTAAGGCGCTCTCAGGCGGTTTCTATCCTGTTTCTGCCGTGCTGGCTGACCGGAACGTGATGGGTCTGTTCCAGGCGGGGGAGCATGGGTCCACTTTTGGCGGCAATCCGCTGGCAGCAGCAGTGGCGCGCGCCGCGTTGAGGGTCATCCGCGAGGAAAACTTGCCAGAGCGCGCAGAAAGCCTGGGCAGGTATTTCGTCGAACAGTTGGCGGAAATTCCCAGTCCGCATGTCAAAGAAGTGCGCGGCAAAGGCTTGCTGATTGGCGTGGAATTGAAGCCCTCAGCCGGTGGCGCGCGGCGTTTTTGCGAGGCGCTGCAATCCAAAGGCATCCTGGCCAAGGAAACACACCAGAACGTGATCCGCTTTGCTCCGCCGCTGGTGATTGACAAGGCGACGATTGACTGGGCCTTGCCTGCTATCCGTGATGTGTTGAATATGAACTGAAATTGATACCTTACAAGTGAAATTCTTGGTAACTGCCTACCCTTTCTATAACAACAAGACCCTAAAGGTTTGCGCTGCTATCGAAACCTTTTGGAGGCAGGAGACCTTTTCCGTAGAATTGGCGTCTTGTTTGCAAAAGAAACCTTTAGGGTCTGCGGCAAGACCTAGTGGGTAGGTAGTTATAATTCTTGTTTTTTGTGCAAGAATTCTTGAACACGAAAGGCACATACTTGTATACGTGTAGACTTATGTACTTTATGCCGATTTCGGCTCGTCCGAGTTAGGGCCTTTTGAGGAGATTTCTATGAACATTGGCATTCCAAAAGAACGGCGTCCTTCTGAATTCCGCGTTGGTCTTTCACCGGCGGGGGTCGAAATTTTGAAACATCATGGGCATACGATTTTTGTGGAGCATGAGGCCGGTTTGGGGGCCGGTTTTTCAGACCATGAGTATGAACGCGCCGGGGCGCGCATTGTCTATGCGCCCGACGAGGTGTTTGGTCGCGCTGATCTATTGTTGAAGTTTGCGCGTCCCCTGAAAGAAGAATTGGAATGGATGCGGCCTGGCACAGTGTTGGCAGGCTTGTTGCATTTGGCTTCTTCTCGTCAGGATAAGATTGATATTCTGGTCAAAAACAAGATCACTGCGATTGCCTATGAGCAAATTCAAGAGGCAGATGGCACCACGCCGGTCAAGAAACCGTTGGCGCAAATTGGCGGACGGATGACGGCGCAAATAGCGGCTCATTTCATGCAGAATTACAAGGGCGGCAAGGGAATTTTATTGAGCGGCATCGCCGGGGTGCCCCCGGCTGAGGTGGTCATTATCGGCGCCGGTGTGGCCGGCACTTCTGCAACTCAGGCATTTTTGGGAAACGGCGCGCATGTGACCGTGCTGGATAGCGATTTGCGCGCTTTGCAGCGGCTCGAAGAGCGTTTCCCGCAGACTGTGACGATGATTGCTACTTCCAAAAATATTGATCGCACGTGCGCTTTTGCCGATGTGGTGGTAGGCGCTGTACTGGTGCCGGGAGAACGTTCGCCGATTGTGTTGAAACGTGAGGTTGTCAAGAAAATGAAGCCTCGTTCGTTGATTATTGATATGAGCATTGACCAGGGCGGTTGCGTGGAAACTTCCCGGCCGACCACGCATGAACAGTGTACGTTTGTCGAAGAAGGCGTCATTCACTACTGTGTGCCGAACATTCCTGCGGCGGTGGCGCGCACAGCTACCCATGCCTTTGTCAATGCTGCAATGCCTTATATTTTGGAATTGGCTAACAAAGGTTTCCGGCAAGCAATAACGGAGAATCCAGCCCTCGAGAAAGCGGTTTGCACGTTAGAAGGACAAATGCTGCACCTGTCACGCTTGAATGGTCAGGTTGGAGGAGGGGTATATGGATTGGACTAGTGTCTATCAATCGCGCGTGACCACCCCCGAAGAAGCAGTCAAAGTCATCCAATCGGGGCAGCGTATCTTCCTGACCGGTAATGTTTCGGTGCCGCAAAAGATTCTGGCGGCGTTGGTGAATTATGCTCCCAACCTGAGCGATGTGGAAATCGTCCAGGCGTTGACGGTGGGCTCGGCTGATTATGTCAGTGAGGCCATGCAAGGGCATCTGCGCGTCAACTCGATATTTATCAGTGCCAATATCCGCAAGGCAGTACATGAGGGGCGCGCCGACTTTACCCCGGTTTTACTTTCCGAATTCCCATTGTTGTTCAAGCGCGGTATTTTGCCGTTGGATGTCGCCCTGATTCATGTCTCTCTGCCCGATGAACATGGCTTTTGCAGTTTGGGGGTAGAGGTTGGCCTGACGAAGTCGGCGGCTGAATCGGCCAGGGCCATCATTGCAGAAGTCAACGAGCAGATGCCGCGCACTCTGGGAGACTCGTTCATCCATGTCAGCCGCTTGAACTACATCATCCCGGTAAATTACCCCATCGCTGAAATGCCCATGGCCGAAGAGGGGGCATCCGACATTGTGGAGAAGATTGCCGGTTATATTGCCGAACTGATACCTGACGGCGCAACCATGCAGATGGGCATTGGCGCTATTCCTGATGCGGTCCTTAAATACCTCTTTACCAAGAAAGACCTGGGCATTCATTCCGAATTGTTTTCCGATGGCGTGATTGACCTCGTCAATGCCGGGGTATTGACCAACGTGCAAAAGAGTTTGCATCCTGGAAAAATTGTGGCAGGCTTCATAATTGGCACCAAGCGCCTGTACGACTGGGTAGACGACAACCCGCTCATCGAATTACATCGCACCGAATACGTCAACGATCCCTTTGTCATTGCGCAGAATGACCGCATGGTGGCCATCAACTCGGCTATTGAAGTGGACCTGACCGGCCAGGTGTGCGCCGACAGCATTGGCCCCAAGTTATACTCCGGCGTGGGCGGTCAACTGGACTTTATCTACGGCGCTTCTCGCTCGAAAGGCGGCGTGCCGATTGTTGCCCTGCCAAGCGTCAATGTAATGCGCGATGGAACGGCGATTTCCAAGATTTCGGCCATGCTCAAACAGGGCGCCGGCGTGGTGACCACGCGCAATCACGTGCGCTACATTGTCACCGAGTATGGCGTAGCCGACTTATATGGTAAGACCATCCGTCAGCGCGCCAACCAATTAATCAATATTGCGCATCCCGACTTCCGCGCTGATTTGAGAAAACAGGCCAGCGAATTACATTACATTTAGACACATGAACCGCCGCGTCAAGATTGTAGCCACCCTCGGCCCTGCCAGCGATAGCGAGACCGTGCTTGAGCGTTTACTGCTGGCAGGCGTGGATGTGGCGCGCCTGAATTTTTCGCATGGCACGCATGAGCAACATGCAGCCCGCATTCGCGCCGTTCGCAAAGCAGCCGCGCGGCTGGGGCGTGCGGTGGGCATCTTGCAGGATTTACAAGGCCCCAAGGTGCGTGTGGGCAACCTTCTTCAACCGCTGAATTTGGAAAACGGCCAGCAAGTGACATTGTATGCCGCTTCAGACGCGCCGCCGCAGTTGGACGGGCCGCTCATCCCGGTTGATTTTTGCGAATTATTCGATTCTGTCCAAGCCGGAGATCGCTTGCTGCTCGATGACGGTCGTCTTACGCTGGAAGTGGATTCCGTACAAGGCCGCGCGCTGCGCGCGCAGGTGCTGGTCGGCGGGCCGCTTTTCTCTCACAAGGGCATCAACCTGCCTGGCGTCCGATTACGGGTAGCGGGATTTACTCCCAAAGATGAGAACGACCTCTCGTTTGGCATTGCCCAGGGCGTGGATGCAGTTGCCGTCTCGTTTGTCCGTTCAGCAGGAGATGTACAGCAGGTGCGCGCTGCGATGGAACGTTTTGCGGCAGGCGCTTCCCTGCCGCTCTTGATTGCCAAACTGGAACGTCCCGAGGCGCTCGAGCAACTCCCTGAAATCCTGGAGGTTGTGGACGGAGTGATGGTGGCGCGCGGCGACCTGGGAGTGGAGATGCCGCCAGAGCGTGTGCCGGTCTTGCAGAAACACATCATCCAACAGGCCAACGCGCGTGCGAAACTGGTCATTACCGCTACGCAAATGTTGGAATCCATGATTCAGAACCCATTGCCTACCCGCGCCGAGGCCTCCGACGTAGCCAATGCCGTCTTCGATGGCACCGATGCGGTTATGCTTTCGGCTGAAACTGCTTCTGGTCAGTATCCGTTGGAAGCGGTTGATATGATGGATCGCGTGGTGCGCGAGGCTGAGGCTCATTTTTTGGAATGGGGCAGCGCCCAAGAACATCCCCCCGCTCTTGGCGAAAGCGACGCCGCGTCAATGGCGCGCGCTGCCCGCGAGTTGGCGCACGATCGCGATGTGGCGGCTGTGGCTGTGTTTACGATGCAGGGCCATACTGCTTGGCTGATGTCCAAGATTCGCCCCGTCAAGCCCATTCTGGCTTTTACTCCAGAGGCATCCACCTATCAAAAGATGGCCTTCTTATGGGGTGTAGACGCTCAGCTGGTGCCGTTTGCCAACACCTTAGAGGAGATGATTCGTTCTCTTGACTCGGCTCTGCTGCGAACGGGCATTCAGGCCGGCCAACAGGTGGTGTTGGTGTGTGGCTTTCCGGTGGGGGCTGTCCGTCCGCCCAATATGGCTCTGTTGCATACGGTGGGTGAGACGATCGAAGTTGCAAATGGGTCGAGCTTGTCGAGACCTGGGAGAGGGTTAGGGGAGGGTAGGTAACTTGACAATGTCAGATTAAACATTTGTTCTGGTAAATCGCCCGGCTATTATTCCTGGCTGGCAATCACCAGCCCTATTCCAATCAATATGCCGCCGGCTAAGAAGAGCGGCGTGATCGGTTCTTTCAGGAACAGCCAGCCTAGAAAGGTTCCCACCAGAGGCTGAGCAAAGAAGGTCAGAGAGGCTATCGCGGCGGGCAATTTGGCAAAAGCATAGTTCCACAGGAACATGGCCAACGCCGTCGAAAGGATCCCTAAGTATAAGATTCCGCCAATGACGGCCAGGTTGATTTCTCCGATGCCTTGCGTTTGCATTTCCCAGCCTGCCAATAACAGGCTAGAAGGGACGCCGCCCGCCAGCATGACCGCGCTTGATACCAGCAAGTCTGCTTTTTGGGTCACTTTGCGCACCAATACTGAATACAGCGCCCAGGTCAAAGCGGCAGCCAGCAGGCTGAGATTGCCCCAAAATAGGGAGGGAGAAAGTTCTGCTTTGCGTGGGTCAATCACTGCCAGTACGCCCAGGGTGGAGATGAGCAGCGCCAGGATGCGGCGCGGTGTGTGCTTTTCGTGTAGCAGATAAGGGGCGAACAACAACACAAAGGCCGGCGTGGCCGAAGTGACCAGCGCCCCGTTGGAGGCTGTCGAAAGTTTTGTGCCTACGAACTGGAAGCCAAGCGAGATTCCATAGCCTACCACGCCGACCAGAAACGAATCGCGCATTTGAGAGGCTGAAGGAAGGCTTTGAGAGATTTCTTGGGTATGTTGGAGCAGGAAAACAACGGCCAGGCTGAGGATACCCAATATCAGCCTTAACGCCAGCAGCGTAAACGGCGGGATCACGTCTAACATAACTTTGCTGATTACGTACATTCCGCCCCAAATCGCGGCAGCGGTGAGGCCTGAGAGGATTCCGCGCATGTCTGGTTTATCCAATCGAAACGCGATTGCGCCCCGCTCGTTTGCTGCGATACATCAACTTGTCGGCTCGATGCACCAGGCTTTCGAGCGTATCGCCAGGCCGCGCCAGGGTGCCGCCAATCGAGATGGTCACGATGTGAGGTTGATGATCAATTTCCACGATGGCCTGGCTGACCAGCAGGCGCAATTTTTCCGCAATGGTTTCGAGCATGGGTAATTCGACGTTGTTGACAATGATGAGGAACTCTTCGCCGCCCCAGCGCCCACAGGTATCGGTATCCCTCAAGTTGTGGCGCAGGGTGTTAGCCACCGCTCGCAGCACTTTGTCGCCGGCATTGTGACCGTAGGTGTCATTGAAGGCTTTGAAGTGGTCAATATCTGCAAACAGGACGCCCATGCTGGTCTGGTTGCTTTGGAATTCCAAGAGCGCCGATTGCAATTTGCGCTCGAGATGTTTTCGATTGCCGATGAGGGTCAGTGCATCGTAGGCGGTGGTTTGTTCCAGGCTTTGTTCTCGTCGTCGGATGCGTAGTAGATTGGGGTTATCGCTGAAAATTTCGGCTGCGCCAACGATTTGGCGTTCTGGGTTGTGGATAGGGAAAGTCTTGACCAGCACTGGAAGCAAGTAGCCTTCGGCGTGTCGCAGGTAGACTGCGGCTTCGCGCGCTTGGCTGTCTGCCAATGTCGCCAGCAGGGGGCAGGTTTCATTTGTCAATGGGAGGCCCTCTTCGTCGTATTGTCGCAGCAGGTCGCTGCCCACCTCCAGGCCGTACAATTGGCGCGCCAGCCGCCCGGTAATGCGTTCGGCGCCGCGGTTCCAGTACGTGACTCGGCCTTGCAAGTCAATGAAGCAGACGCCGTCATACAGGTTTTCCAGCATCCGGCGGTGGAGGAGTTCGCTGAAGGGAGGATGGGAATTCATTCCGCCAATGATACCATTATTTGTTATTTTGCTGCGTTGTTTGTGGCGCCAGGGCGTATGCGGCAATTCCAAAGGCTACTTCTACGTTGAGCGAGCGTTTTCCCCCTTGCATGGGGATATGCAGAATGTAGTCGCATAAGTCGAGCAGGTCGGGGTCTACGCCGGTCACTTCGTTGCCGACGATGAGCAGGGTGTTGGCAGGCGGGTCAGGGGAGTAGCGTTGCAAGGGGATGGCGCGCTCATCTTGTTCGAGCGCAATCAACTTGTAGCCTTCTGCTTTGAGTTTTGCGGCCATGATCAGCGCGTTGGGGGCGTATTCCCAGGCAACGTTCTTTTCTGCGCCCAAGGCAGTTTTTGTCACAGCCCGGTTTTGGGGGGTGGGGGTGATGCCGCACAAAAATAATTTGTCCACTCCCAAACCGTCGGCGCTACGGAAGATGGCGCCTACGTTCCAGGCCGAACGCAGGTTGTCGAGCAGGGCCGCCAGGCAGGGAGCGGAGGCGGCCGAGGCGGCAGGAAGCGGTTCATTTGACGGAGGCAGGCGGCGGGTCAGAATGAGGCGGGTGCGTCCCAGGCAGCGGGGGCAGCGTTTCCCCGTCGGCTGGACATCGGTCATAGGATAGCGCAATCCGCAGGTTTCACAAAGCCAGATTTCTAAGTGTGTGGGGCGCCTCATACGGTTATTATAGTCAGACGGTTGTTTTTGTGTATGTTTTTGCCGGCCGTCGTATATCTGTTAAAATCAGGTTGATTTTCTTATGCGTCAACTCGTTCCTCATTGCATTGCCCAAAAATTCCGTGCCGGCCAGTTTCGTGGTCAATTGCAGGCGGCGGCGTTGTTTGCGGACCTTTCTGGGTTTTCCGTTATGGCCGATACGTTTTCACGGTATGGACAGGCTGGCGCCGAAGCGCTGGCCGAGGTGATGCGCACGATTTTCGAGCCGCTGGTGACGGCTGTTTATGCGCAGGGCGGTTTTGTGGTGGGGTATGCCGGCGACGCCTTTACGGCAGTTTTCCCTAAGCAGAATGAAGGCGTGACAGAGGTTTTTCGTTGCCTGGCGGCGGCGCAGACTATTCAGCGTCATACCGCCGAGCATCCTTACGTCTCTACTGCATTTGGACGATTTCCCATTTCGATTAAAGTGGGTCTTGGCGCCGGGCAAGTAGATTGGTTGATTTTGCGTTCTTCTGACGGCCGGCGCGCTACCTGTTGTGTGCGTGGCGCGTGCGTGGATGGGGCTGTGGACGCAGAGGAGCAAGCCGCTGCAGGCCAGGTGGTGCTTTCTGCGGATGCTTACCGGGCTTTGCAGAAGTATGTACAGATTGAACCTTTAGACAATGGGTATCGCTTGCTCTCAGTTCAGACCGACCTGCCGCCTGCGCTTCCTTTCGACCCTTTGCCGGCTGCCGATTTAGCGGGCGTTTTCTACCCTCAAGAGTTGAGCCATTTGCCGGATGTCGGAGAGTTTCGGCAGGTGGTCAATTTGTTCATTGATATTCCCATTGACCCGTCCAACGAGGCGTTTGTCAAGCCGTTTATGGAGAGTGTGTTCGATTTGCAGGAACGTTACGGCGGCGTCTTCTTGCGACCAGATATTGGCGATAAAGGTTTCAACTTGCTCATTTTTTGGGGCGCGCCGGTGGTACATGAAAACGACGTGGAGCGCGCCTTGGGGTTTATACTCGAGTTGTTCGAGCGCACCGGCTTGCCGTTCCGCGCCGGCGTGACGCGGCTGTCAGCGTACGCCGGTTTCATCGGCGCCTCGCTGCGCGAGGATTATACTGCCTATGGTTGGGGCGTGAACCTGGCGGCGCGTTTCATGGGGATGGCTTTGCCAGGTCAGGTATGGCTGGATGAGGAAACCGCTCGCCGTGCTCAACGGCGTTTTTTGGTGCGTCCTTTGGGCGAGGTGGAGGTGAGGGGGTTTGTCGAGAAGAAGAAGGCTTTCTTGCTGTTGGGCCGTAAGGAAAACGCCGATTTTGTCTATCGAGGCGCATTGGTGGGTCGAGAGACCGAATTGCAGCGCCTGGCGCACTTTTTTGCACCTTTGCGGCAAGGCAAGTTTTGCGGCGTGATGCTGATTACTGGTCAGGCTGGAATTGGTAAAAGCCGGCTGGCGCATACTTTCCAGACCTCAGCGTTTTTTGCGGATTTGCCTGCGCGTTGGTTGCTATGCCAGACCGATGAAATTTTGCGTCTTCCCTTTGGTCCTTTCCGCGCCTGGCTGCGGGAACGTTTTGGCTACCGTTCAGGAGATACGAATGCAGCCAACCTGGAACGCTTTGAGCAGGCTTTGAAGGGCTTGATTGAAAAAACGCCCGATGCATCTCTGGCGGCGGAGTTGGAACGCACAGCGTCGCTGTTGGCCGCTTTGCTGAATTTGTCCTCTCCTGACTCTTTGTATGAGCGTTTGGATGCAAAAAGTCGCTATGAAAACACGTTTTTGGCTTTGACAGCCTTGTTGCAGGCCGAGAGTTTGCAATCTCCGCTGGTTCTTTTTATTGAGGACCTGCAATGGTTGGATGAAGATACGCGCGCCTTTTTGCCCTATCTGACGCGTGCATTTTCTCTGGAAGAGGGCAAGAAGTACCCGCTTGCTATCCTGGCAACCAGCCGCTCCGACGGCTTAGAGATTGAGTTTGGGGCAAGCGTTCCTTATCAGAAACTTAAACTGGAACCGCTCACGACCAAACAACTTGAAGAATTGGCTCAAAGCCTATTGGTAGCCCCGCTTGGTTCTGGACTGCTACGTCTCCTGGAAGCACGCGCCGAGGGCAATCCCTTTTTTGCCGAACAAATCTTGCAATATTTGATCGAAAACAGGCTGCTTTATAGCCGTCGAGATGGGCGCCTGGAGGTTCGAAAAGATGCTTTACAGGCGTTGCCTTTGGATGTTGGCGCTTTGCTGGTGTCGCGTTTCGATTGCCTGCCGAGCGACGTGCGCATAATCGTTCAAACCGCGGCTGTGTTGGGGCGAGAATTCGAGTTCGCCGTACTGTCCCACATGTTGGGCAACAAGCCCGAGTTGGCAGAGAAGGTAGTCTGCGCTGAACGCGCCGACATCTGGTTTTCACTGGATGCGGACCGCTATCTTTTCCGCCATGCCTTGTTGAGAGAGGCTGCGTATGCCATGCAATTGCGGGCGCGGCGGCGTAAACTTCATGCGCTGGCTGTTGCGGCCATTGAAACGGTATTTGCCGGACAGTTAGCCTCGCGCGCCGGAGAACTGGCATATCACGCAGAACAGGCGGGCCTCAGGGAACAAGCGCGTAAGTACCTGGTTTGGGCAGGCGAGACTGCCGAGGGGATGTATCAGAATGCCCTGGCAGTGGATTATTTCAGCCGTGCGCTGCGCCTGATCCCTGCTCAAGATGATCGGGCGCGTTTCGATTTGCTTGTTAAACGAGAAAAATTATACGACCTTATGGGAGAGCGCGCCTTGCAGCGCCGCGATCTGCTGCGCTTGAAAAACTTGGCCGTGCGCTTGGGCGAAAATGCTCTTTTGGCCTACTTTTGGACGCGATATGCGCGCTATCATTACAGCAAAGGCGAATTCGCGCGCGCCGCTCAGGATGCCAGCCGAGTTGTAGACCTGAACGTAGGCGCACCGCATGTCGAAGTGTTGCTCGAAGCCTATACAGTCTGGCCGCTGGCCTGGCTGCGTTTGGGTCACTTACAAGAAGCTATGCAAACGATGGAGCAGGGATTAGACCTGGCGCGCCGTTTTGGATGCCGCAAGCAGCAGGGCTACCTGTCCAATTCAGCCGGCCTCATTGCGCTCGAACAAAAAAATCCTACCGCCGCTTTCCGGTTCTTTGAAGAAGCGCAGGCCATTGCTAGAGAAACAGGCGATGTTGATTTGCAAGCCAGAGCCATCAACAACCTGGCCTATGCGGCTGGCTTTGTGCTGGGCGATTACCTGTCTGCTCGTGATTATTATTGGCAGGTACATGCGCTGATGCGTGAACGAGGCGACCGCTTGTCGCAAGGTCTTTTAATGGGCAATTTGGGTTGGGTATCGGGTATGTTGGGTGATTTCGAGGCGGCGCGGTTTTATCAGCAGCAGGCATTATCCCTGGCGCGTGAGATGGATAATCGTTATATGCAGACTTATGCTCTCCTGAATTTGAGCGCCGTAATGATTGCCGAGGGAGATGTGCGCGAAGCCACCCGCTACGCCCGCCGGGCCTTTGCGTTGGCTGTCGAAACCGGCGAGAACTCGGCGCAAGCCTGGGCCTATTTTTACCTGGGTCATGCTGTTTTGCTGGAGGGGAATGTCTCTAGTGCAATGGACATGTTTCAGCATTCCGTAGCCATTCGTAAGACGCTCGACCAGCCTGGAATGTGGATCGAATCCCTGGCCGGGTTGGCCCAGGCGGCCCTTGCCAAAGATGATTTGCTTTCAGCAAAAACGCATATTGAAACCATTCTGTCCCACTTGGGTGATGGAAAACCAGAAGGCATGGAAGAGCCGTTGCGTGTTTATTGGACAATCTACCAGGTATTGGCTCGAGACAACGACTCTCGCGCCGCTGAAATTTTGCAAGTTGCCATACGGCTACTCGAGGTGCAGATTGCCAAATTGTCGGATGAAACGGCGCGTCGTATGTATATAGACAATTTCCCCTGGCGGCGCGCGCTTTGGCAGGCCCGAGATGCTTGAATTACGGTCCCCAGCCTAGAGGTGGATCGCCTACGTTCAGCGTTGCCCTGATTTTGTTGCCAACATTTTGGGTGGATACTTCATGTACCTGCCCTCCGTAGAATGCAAACAAGCGTTTGCCAGCCGGCAACGGATCCAAGGTGATCGTGTATTGAATATTGGCAAAATCGCCAGGCGCGCCCCCGGCTTTTGCATGGCGAATGCCGAAACAGGCAAACCATTCGTATTTGAAATTTGGATCGCCGGCTTTGTGCGTTGGAAGATTGGCAGGAAAATCTTTCTCTACCACAATGAATTTGCTCGCATCCTGGCTGCCCAGGTCAACTTCTACCTTTCTTGCAATATGTTTGCCGCGTCCCGAAATGATGTATTTACCATTTTGGGCGTTGATGATTTTTTCTGCCATTTTGCTCTCCTGTTACCATGCATTGAGTGAAGAAATTTTGTGTCTTTTCAAAATTTTATTGTAGAAAAACAAACCCTGGCCTCCATTATAAACCACAGTAATCCTTTTATGTTTCGTTATATCCTCTTCCATAAGCCTTATGGCGTTCTTAGCCAATTTACCGATCGGCAAGGCGGTCGCCCTACCCTCAAGGAGTATATCCCTGTGCCGGGGGTGTACGCTGCCGGGCGCCTTGACTTTGACTCAGAGGGTCTGTTGCTGTTGACCAACGATGGCAGCCTCATTCGCCGCTTGACCCATCCACGCTATCATGTAGAAAAAACCTATTGGGTGCAAGTGGAAGGGGCTCCAACCGAAACGGCATTAGCGCAACTGGAGCGCGGTCTACAATTCAAGGACTATGTGACCCTTCCCGCGCGCGCTCGTCTCATTCCTGAGCCAGACCTGCCTCCGCGTTCCAAGCCGGTGACCCCACACGGGCCGACCTGTTGGCTCGAAATTAAGATTCGGGAGGGAAAGAAACGTCAAGTGCGGCACATGACGGCAGCGGTGGGGCTGTTTGCTCTTCGTGTAGTGCGCGTAGCCATTGGCCGTCTGCGTTTAGAAGACCTGCCACCGGGCTGTTATCGAGAATTGTCGGCGCAGAAAATCAAGGCCCTTCTGCGTTGAAAGATGACCTAGATTTTGCCGATTTTTCGTAACTGCCTACCCTCACCCTAACCCTCTCCCAGGTCTCGACAAGCTTGACCGCCAATTGTTTGAAGTAGAGTAACCATCCACGAACAGGGCTACGAATGCTCGAATGGAGCGCTATTGGTGAATTCGTGGGGCATTCGTGGACTGTGGAATTGCCCTATTGCTCCGTTGGATTGCCAAACCCAACGGTTTACAACGTAATCTTGCTTAGTTCGGCCTGGATTTGGCAATACCCATTCTGGGTACTTTCCAGGCCAGCGATGCCTGAATATTTACAAATAGACCTTAAAAAATTCTTGGCGCCTTTGCGCCTTTGCGTAGAAACATCCTTTTTGCAGTAGAGTCATTTTTTCCCGTTAGCGGGGAAAACAAAGTAACTATTCTTGCCTTGATTTTTTGCCAGGTACATCGCCTGGTCTGCTGTAGAAAGCAGGCTTTCTTCTGTGCTGTGTTCGGGGTAGATGCTGATACCAATGCTGGCGGTGGTCTGTAGTGTGCGCTCTTTGATTGAAATGGGTTTAGAGATGCTCATCAGCAATCGTTGGGTAGCGCGCACTACATCTTCTTGTGATTGGATATTTTGTAATAAGACGGCGAACTCATCTCCCCCCATCCGCGCTGCTGAGTCGGTGCTCTTGATGGTCGCTTGCAGCCGTTTGGCAATCACGCGCAAAAATTCGTCCCCTACATGATGCCCCATTGTGTCGTTGATTGCCTTGAAGCCGTCCAGATCCAGGAAAAGCACGGCTACCTTGTGGCCAGTTTGCTCGGCGCGCCAGATGGCGTTTTGCAACTGATCTATGAACATAATGCGATTTGGCAAGCCGGTCAGAATATCGTGCAAAACCAGGTGTTGCAAACGCTCATCAGTTTGTTTTCGTATCGTAATGTCACTCAGAAAGCCAATATAGTTCTCTATCTCACTTTGTGAGTTTTTGACAGCAATGATTTGTAAGATGGCCGGAAAGGTATTGCCATTCTTTTTGCGTGCATGGACTTCTCCTTGCCAATCCTGACCGCTTCCAACGGCAGAGTTGAGATTGTTCAGAATGCTCCTGGGAGTCTGTTTCTGATCCAACAAAACAGGAAATTTCTTGTTCCAAACTTCATTCTTGGTAAATCCAGTAATGCTGGTGAAGGTCCCATTTACAGCGACGATTTTTTGCTCGGCATTGACAATGATAATTCCCTGATTGGCGCGCTCGAATACATTGAGGGCCAGGCGCAAGGCTTCCTCCATTTGCAAACTGGCGGTTATGCGCTGCCAATTTGCCTCGACCTCAAGGGTTGCTTGAGGAGTTCTTTTTGCAAGTGTCAAACTGATGAGAATCCCCCCCACCCCTCCAATCAGAATAGCAAGCAGAATGGCTGGCAGTTGCAGAGGAGCGGCTGCGCAAACCACCAGGCGCTCACCATACAGGAAAGCGCTTGCTACAACAGCCCCCCCGATTCCAAAAGGAAGGTGTTTGAAAAGGCTGCGGATGACCTTAACCTCTGAAATCCTGTTAGTGGTCATACGCTCTACTCCTCGACACTGGTAGACACATATTGACACCTGCTTGTGGCTGAAGGGTTGGTACTTTGCTTTACCAGACACTGAATTTATTCACAGATGACACAGATTTCGCCGGTTTTTTTTCTTCAATCTGCGTTATCTGCGACATCTGCGGATGATTTCCGAAGGCAGGTAGTCAGTTGCAATATGCAGCGATTTTACCCGAAATGATACGTTTTGCAATGGTTATGGAGTCATGCCTCTGCGGCGGGCCTCTTCGCGCAAGGCCAACATCAAAACTTGAATATTCAGCCCCCGTTTACAGGCAAAACGTGCATTTTCCAGCACGCAGTCAGACCATAAGGTACGAGAAGTCAACACCTCCTCGTCGTTGAAGATGACCATTTGTACCAAACTGCCCAGGGGAATATCCAAACCCTCAGGGCAGGAGGTCTCACAATCCAGGCATGCCTGGCACAGTCGGACATCCTGCCCGGTAGCATTCTTTACGATATTTCTCAGGCTTGGCATTGCGTCAGGCTGGCTTCTCGTTTTTTGGCTCAGGGGGCACGAACCCCTTTGGCAGGATGCCTGCCTCGGTCACGATGCGGGGTACAATAGATTCCCAGTTAACCGGCATCAGGTGAATGCCATGAACGCCTTGCAATTTCTTGGCTTTCTCAATCAATTCCAGCGCAATAAGCACGCCTTCCTCATTCCCCTTGCCGGCAGTGTCGGCTTCCTTCATGCGTTTCAACAGCGGTTCGGGAATATATACTCCCGGCACTTCATCGTGCATATAGCGCGCCATGCTGTAACTCTTGAGCGGCGTAATGCCGACCAGGATATAGACCTTATCGAGGATATTCCGCTTGGCAAGTTCATTGAGCCAGACCTCGAATTTGTCCATGTCGTAGACCAGGTTGGTTTGGAAGAACTGCGCACCCGCGTTGACCTTCTTGTGTTCACGGATAGCCTGGAATTTCGGTTCAGAAGCAAAAGGCGAAGCCGCTGCGCCCAGGAAGAACTTGGGCGGGAATTTGATTTCGCGGCCATCCAAGTATTTTGGCTCGTCTCGCATGCGGCGCAGCACCCATAGCATCTGCACCGAATCCAGGTCCACGATGTCCATGCGGCCTTGTGGAGCCGGAGCCAGTTTCATACTATCGCCTGATAGGCAGATAATGTTTTTGACGCCCAAGGCGCAAGCGCCCATCACCTCGGCTTGCAGACCAACCCGCGTGCGGTCTCGCGCCGCAATTTGCATGACAGGTTCTGCCCCGTTTTGAATCGCCATTGTTGAACAGGCCCAAGACGACATGCGCGGCGTAGCGGAAGGGCAATCGGTGAAGTTGATGGCTGCCACATACGGCTTGACTAATTCAATGTTCTCTTTGAGTTTCTTGGTCGAAACCGTGACCGGAGGCGCTACCTCCGTCGTGACCACAAACTCCCCTTCTTTCAGCCGGCGTTCCAGTTCCGAGGCGTAGCCCTCATACTTAGGGGCATGATATTCGGCGTCTCCTTGCCACCATTCGGGTTGGCGTATGGGCTGGAAGACAGCATTCCAATTCTCTTCCCTTTTCTTTTTGTCGGGGTTGGACATCCCGCTGATGAATTTGCCTGCTCCCACTTTCTTGACCTGACGAATCACATCGCCCCAGGTCTCGCCGCCGGTTTTTTCCCAATCCAGAGGCGGCAAGACTTCCAAGAGCATTTCCTGACGGTTCATTTTGAACGCGCGTTCGTAGATTTTGTACCAGATGCAAGGACGAGTTTTGTCCACGTAACAATATTCCGAGGTCGAGCCGCCGCAGGGACCGTTTCTCAATCCCTTGGGGCATTCCATCGGGCAGATGAAAGCCGTTTCTTGCAGCAGGCAGTTACCGCACATGCGGCAGCCAAAGAGCGGCCCTTTGATAGCGATTTCTACAGTCTCTAATATTTTGTTTCCAAAGGTTTCACGCTTGAATGGACGATAGGCGGCTTGCCAGCGTCGTCCGGGTGTCAATCCAGGCATAAGCGACCTCCAAACGAAATCTTTATCCAAATCTTAACGCATTGTAGCATTTAGACTTGCAAGACAAAAAGACCGAATGTCACTTCGGCAAAAGACAAATGCCACAAAGTTCAGGTGACAAGGATCGATCGGTTCTTGTTACCTGTCAACTTACAGCAGCGGGAGCAGGTATTCGTAAGCGCTGAGCGCGGCCTTGGCGCCGTCGCCCACAGCGATCAAGACTTGCTCCGCATAGCCATTGGTCACATCCCCGGCGGCGAACAAGCCGGGCACATTGGTGCGGCAGGCGCAGTCAACGATGATGCGGCCTTGTTCGTCGAGTGCGGCCAGGTCGCTGACCATGCCAGTAACGGCTGTCAGTCCCTTTTCTACGAACATGCCATCGGCTTCGAGGGTGGTTAACTTTCCGTTGCTGTCCTTGACAACCAATTTTCGGGCATATTCATCGCCTTGCACTTCAATCACTTGGCAGCCTTTCATGATTTCGACATTTCCGGTCTGCTTCAACTTGGCGCCCAGGGGCGAGGCAAATAATTTATCGCTGGCGCATATCATGGTGACATGCTTGGCAACGGTCGAAAGTTCTCCGGCCGACCTCAGCGCCAGTTCCTGGTCTCCAATGACGATGACAGATTTGTCAATGAACAGCGGGGCATAGGAGAGCGCCGAATAGCACAGGCCTTTCATCATATATTCTTTTTCCCCTGGCACATTCATCCGCACCTGACGTGTGCCGGTCGCCATGATAACCGCCTTGGCTTCTAGCAATGCACCGCCTTTGGTGGTGACAACAAAATGCTGTTCCTTTTTCTCAACTTTCTCGACCGCTTCGATGTGGCGGGCAAAGTCCAGGTATTCCAGTTCGGTGCGGAATTTGTTGACCACTTCCAGGCCTTTGATGACCTGGTAATCCTCGATCCAGGGCAGGGAAAGGTGATAATTGGTCTTGCCGCCCAAATCTTTGGACAATAACAAAACATTCAGGCGTTTGCGGATGGCATAGACAGTGGCCGTCAGGCCGGCCGGTCCGCCGCCGATGACGATCAGGTCGTACATGATTTTCTCCTCTCCGCATCAATACGCGGACTTGACCGTTTCGATATCAATGTCGGGCGCATTCCCATCATCTTCGGGCGGTTCGGCAATAAAGCCTTCTTCCATCATGCGCTTGGTCAGGTCGCGGGAGCGTTTGATGATGTGGGTAGCGCGTTCGAATTCTTGCTCGTAGGTGGTTTGGATGCGCGCCAGTCCCTGCTCAATGGCTTTCATGGCGACGGCTGCTGCCTCGCGCGGGAAGACTTCCCAATCGTCCATGTTGGGCATGATATGTTCAGCATCCAGTTTATTGCCTACGTGGTCGGCCAGGGCGGTGGCGGCTGCAAAGCACATTTCATCGGTAATCGTCCGCGCGCGCACATCCAGCGTGCCGCGGAAGATGCCGGGGAAGCCCAACGAGTTGTTGACCTGGTTGGGGAAGTCTGAGCGGCCGGTCGCCACGATAGCCGCGCCGGCTTCTTTGGCTTCCCAGGGCCAGATTTCCGGCACCGGATTGGCGCAGGCAAAGACAATGGCGTCTTTGTTCATCGTCTTGATCCACTCTGGCAGGATGACACCCGGCCCAGATTGCGACAGCGCAATCACAACGTCTGAGCCTCGGATGGCATCCGCCATGTTCCCCTCGCGCCCTTCTGCGTTTGTGATATTACATAGTTTCCATTTATCTACGTATTCGGCCTTGCGCATTTCCAGGTCTTTACGATGCTTGCCAAGAATGCCTTTGCTATCTACCATCATACACTTGGCTGGGTCAGCGCCCCACCCAAAAATCAAGCGTGAAATGGCTACATTGGACGCGCCTGTGCCAATGAAGGTGATTTTCACCTCGCTCATCTTCTTGCCTACCACTTTGAGAGCGTTGATCAAGCCTGCCAGGGTGACGGTGGCTGTGCCTTGTTGGTCGTCATGCCAGATAGGGATTTCGGCCTTTTCTCGCAGGGTGTCCAGGATGTAGAAGCATTTGGGGTTGGAGATGTCCTCCAGGTTTACGCCTCCCAAACCTGGCTGGAGCATGAGTACGGTGTTGATGATGGCATCTGGGTCTTTGGTGTCCAACATCAATGGGACGCCGTCCACGCCGCCCAGGTACTTGTAGAGCAGGGCTTTACCCTCCATCACGGGCAAGCCAGCCTTTGGGCCAATGTCGCCCAGGCCAAGCACGCGCGTCCCGTCGCTGACAACTGCAACGGTGTTCCACTTGTTCGTGTACTCATAAACAAGTTCCGGGTCTGCATGGATGGCCTTACAGGGCGCAGCCACGCCGGGGGTATACCAGATGGCAAAATCATTGAAGGAATGCACGGTGCATTTCAGTGTTGTCTCGATTTTGCCACGATAGAACGGATGCAATTTCATTGCATCCGCAGCCGGTTTGGTTGCTTTTGCAAGCAGTTCCTCGACATTCATGGGGGATATCCCTCCCGGTAGCGGCGGCTTCATCGCATTCATTGTGAGACTTGCGCAGGACGACTCAGGCCGTCGCTAACACTAAAGTCTTTTCTAACAAGCCGCTTGGAGGTTTGTTAGACCAATACATGGATCAAAAGCGCCATACGCTTGATCTGACGCATGGCGCTTCGTTGCCTTACTGATTCAAATATCCGTCTGCGTAGATAACTTTGTTGAGCAGAATCTGGGTTGTCTTCCAGATGGCGACTTGCTCGGGGTCGCTCATGTCGAAATCTTCCATCTGGGGTTCTTCGCCGGCAGCGGTACGCTCGGCAATCTTGTTGTAGAGCGCTGCCAGGGAAGTGGAAGTGTCCTTGCTCTCGATCCACCGGATGACCTGGTTTTGTTTTTGATCTAGTGGGTCGGCAATCATCATTTGCAATCCTACCCCCATCAACATAGCCAGATACACGCGGTTGATGAGCGGACGGTTCTCTCTGGGAACGGCATTCGACACATTGCTCAGCCCCACTGAAATCTTGGGCGCCGGATCCCAGGCGTATTGCAGCATATTCACCGCCCCAATCAATTCCGGACAGTATTGCTGGCAGCCTGATACGGTTAACACCAGTGGGTCAATAATCAAGTCATCCATGTTGAAACCAATTTCCATCAGGTGTGGGATGAGCGTTTCGACAGCGATATTGACGCGCGCATCGGCTTCAACCGGTATTCCCGATGTGCCCATGGTCAGCGCAATCATTTTTGCGCCATATTTCTTGGCCAGCGCCGGCACTTTTTCCAAGCGCTCTGGCTCGGCAGAAGTTGAGTTTAGAATGGGTTGCGCTTTTTTGATCGTTTTCAGTGCGGCTTCCATGCCGTCTATATTGGTGGTATCAATCGAAAGAGGCACATCTACGACCGCCTCCAATGTTTCGACCATCCATGGGAAGACCTCTTCCCAGTCTTTCTTGCGCGGTCCCAGGTTGACATCAATAGCCTTGGCGCCTGCTTCCACTTGCCGTACGGCCAGGTCCATGAAAAATTCCCGATCGCGATTGTTGAGCGCCTCTTTGACTTTATCGGAAAGAATGTGAATATTTTCGCCGATGATGTACATGCTTCCTCCTCCAGGATTTATTCTTTTGCTAACGCCGCTTGCACTGACGGAAACCGGCTCAAATCAGTATGCGGCAAGAACAGGGCAGAAGTAAACGCCTCATAAAAGGTATTATCTGCCGAAAGTTCGATATAGGTCATGCGGTTGGCAATGTCGGCAATCTGTTGGCGTTTGCGCCAATCCAGCAGCGCCAAATAAGCGCCCTTAATTGCCGTATTGCCCAGGAACTCGAATTGTTCCCATTTCAAATCGGGGAGCAGGCCAATTTGCACGGCCTTTTCTACATTAATGTACTTGCCAAACGATCCACCAACGCATACTTTGGCAACATTCTCCAGAGGAAAGCCCGTTTGTTCCGCTAGCACCGTGAAGCCGGCATAGATGGCGGCTTTGGCGCGCAGCAGATTGTCAATATCAACCCGCGACAGGACAATATCCTCTCCCGATTCGGTTTCTGCTCCCCAAGCGACAACATACTCTGCTCCGTGCGCTCCCTCGCGGACCCTGGGCGTGGGAAGCGTCAAATTGACGTTTCCTGCCTTATCAAGGATACCCGTCAAGAACGCCTCTGCCAACAGCGAAATCAAACCGGAGCCGCAAATGCCTTTGGGTTTTCCTCCTCCAATCACGCGATAATCTGGCTCGTATGTTTGGCTGTGAATCCACACCTCTTCAATGGCCCCTGTGGTAGCCCGCATTCCATTGACTACGCCCGCGCCTTCAAAGGCTGGGCCAGCAGAGCAGGCGCAAGTGACCAGCCATTCGTGGTTGCCCAGCACCATTTCGCCGTTCGTGCCTACGTCCAGGAATAAATTGACTTTCTCGGCAAAGTCCAAGCCGCTGGAAAGGACGCCTGCTGTGATGTCAGCGCCAACGTAACTGGCTACGCCGGGCAGACAATCTACGCTTCCCTCGGGGTGGATGTGGAGGCCCACTTCGCTCGCAATCAGGGCAGGGGGGTGGTTGATTGCGGTAATGAAAGGCGACAAACGGATGCTGCTGGCCGGAATACCCAATAGGAGATGAATCATGGTGCTGTTTCCAGCAATTGTGGCTTTGACTACCTCCTGTGGGGTGATTTGGACGCGTTTGCAAGCCGTTTCGAGCAGGGCGTTGATGGTGTCCAAAACACGTCGTTGCATTTCTTGACCGCCGCCCTCTTTGCTGGCATAGATGATGCGCGATATCACATCCTCGCCGCGCGCAATCTGGCTGTTATATTCGGCCACTTGCGCCTTTACCTGCCCGCTGATTAAATCTACCAGCCATAGCGAAACGGTTGTCGTCCCAATGTCTACCGCGATACCCCACAATGGCGCCCTATCCTGTGTGAGCCCAGGCCACAGGCCAATTAGCCTGGCGGGGCGACCGCTGTTGGGCCAATCGTGATCCAGCACGGCGGTTACTTCCCAGTTTCCTTCGCGCAGGCTGTTGCCGATTTTTCGCAATGCAGGCAGCGAGGCAGTGATGCTCTCAAATGGGCCATTTAGCCGCAAGGCGGTTTGTAAGCGGCTCCAATCGTCTGTCTGGTCATCCATGCTGGGCGGCTTCAAGCGCAGGTTGAGGCGTCGGATGGTTTGAACGGCGTCATAGTCGTAATCGGGCGGGACGCTGATTTCTGCGGCCACCCGGTCGGTCGTCAAGGTGCGTTCGATTTTTTCTTGCGGCGGGACGTAAATCGTAGCGTCCCCTTCTACAACGGTTTGACAGGCCAGACCATAGCCATCTTGAATGGCTTGCGGCGAAAGCCGCAGGGTGCTGCGACGGCGAACTTTTCCGCCCTGAATTTGAACCGCGCAACGCCCACAACGGCCTTGACCGCCGCATGGTTGGCCGATTTCCACACCGGCTTGACGGGCGGCATCGGAGAGCAGTGCGCCTGTGGGGACAGCGATGGTAGCGTTGATGTTTTCGCCGGTAAAGGTGACAGAATGTTCCATGTGTTACGTATACAGGTAGACAAGTACACAGTAAAAAAGATGATCCCTTTTACCTGTGTACCTGCCTACGTGTCTACTTAATTCAGCGCTTGCTTCATAAAGGCGGGCAGGTCTACAGCCTCGCGTGGGCCAACGCGAATCTCCCAGCCGGCCAGTTCCTCTTCCAACTCGCCGGAAAGAACCGCCACATGTCCTGGCAAGACGATGCGCTTTTTGTTGACCTTGCTGGCCAGGTCGAATTCCTTGACTGCCTTGGCAATGCGCTCGGCGTCGAATTTGCCGGCTGCCCAGGCTGTCAGCACTGACATCCCATCGGCGTCAGTGACCACCAACCAGGCTGGCAGGCCTGCGCCTTCCACTTCGTTGGCTACAGCAAAGTAGGTGATGCTGAAATTGGTTGTCACCAGCGCGGGCGCGTCGGCGGTGGGGTTGTTGATTTCGTAGACGCCTGGCTGCACCTGGATGGGTTTTTGCGGATCGGTGTAGATGTTTTCGCGCAGCACCAGCAGGGCGTAGGCCAGTTCAGGCGTGAAACTGTCAAGCACCACAAAGCCGGCGTATTTGGCAATCGCCTGCGCCGCATAGACCGACTCTTTGCTGGGGTCGCCCGCCTTGCCAGGGAAGGCAATGACCGGATACCCCAACGGGCGGAAGTTGGATTTGAGCGCCAGGCGGCGAACCTGCGTAGAACGCATCAGCCACTCCCCCATGGTTTTGCCTCCCAGGTCCAGAACCATGTCTTCCACGCCTTTGGTCTGGATTTTCTGCGTCAGGTCGGCCAGTTCGTCCAGCGACTCGCCCTTCACGGCCAGCGCGGCCTTGTGTTTTGCCGCCAGGTCAGCCATGGCCTCCCAGTTTGAACTGTCAGCGGCGTAGAGCAGAGGGGTCTCGCCGGAGCAGGCCTCTAGTCCGGCGGGAAGCGCAGCGGGATCGCCGATCAGGATGAGCGGTCGCTTGGTTGCGCTACGCACCGCTTTGACAGCGGCGGCAAAATCCCCGCTATCCGCTTCTACGGCAAAACCATCCACGCTGAAGTCCATGCCCACGTAATTGACGGTATATTTGTCTATCGTCGCCACTTTGGCGGCAATATCGCCGTCGCTGGCCCTGACGCGCACGAACAGGCCCGGCTTGTTGTAGAAGGTCTTTTCGTGGCGGAACATGACCACTTCGTTGCCGGCCTTGACTTCTGTGCCGGCCTTGAGGGTGACCAGACGGATGGGCGGCGCAGCCGATTCAGCCAATTGTTTTTTGGACTCTTCGCTGACGTAAGGACAGGCTGCGAGTTCGACTTGCTTGGCGGCCAGTTTCATGGCAAATGCCAGGCAGGTAGGGAAACCGCATTCTTTACAGTTGGTCTGCGGCAGGAGTTTGTAGATTTGGATTCCAGAGAGAGCCATATTGTCCTCCTTAAGCCGTCATCAGTTCGCCTATGGCTTCCTTGACCCGTTTGACGGATTCAGGATGCCGCAGGACGACAATATCGGCGCCCGATTCAATCAGCGCTATGGCGGTAATCGTTTCCCAGTGAATGGCGCGCGCCAACCAATCTCCCCAGGCTTGAGGCACCCCCTCGCCCACTTTGGCCTCCTTGGCTTTCCAGGCTTCGAAGCCAGGGGTGACAATCATGGGCAATTGGGTCATAGTATCGCCCTGCAGGGCGGCCATGCGCAGGCGTTCCATCACGGAGTAGCCGTATTCCATGCCATAGCCCAGCGCTCCGGTGGTCGGATCCATCAAGATGCGGTCGGCGGGTAGGCCCATATCGGTAATTAAGATGTTCAATTGTTTGGACAGGTTCACATCCATCGGCGTGCGAGCCTGTACCAGGTGGCCGTTGGCCAATGCGGTGGCGACGATGGTACGGTAGTTTTTGTCCTCGCAGATGCCCAGCACGAGTTTCTCGCCCTTAGTAGCCTCCGCAACCGGGACGAGCAGTTCGTTATCCTTTTCTGCTTGTCCAGGTCCCCAGACGATGAGCGGCAGGCCGCTGGCCGCTAAAACAGACTTGACGGCTTTGACTGCGCTTTCGGGCGTATCTTCTAGCGTCAATGCCAGGACAAGCAAGTCTGCTCCCGCTTCTTCGGCCTTTTTCGCCCATTGGGCCGCGTCTGCCATCGCCTCGCCCCAGGTTTCTGCCAGCAGCAAAGACCAGTCTGCGGGCTTGCGCGATTTGATCTCGATGGCGACCACCGGCGGATTGGGCGTGGGCGCCTCGAATTGCAGGTAAGGCATGGTGGTCTGCCCGCCCACTGTGACCGTTTTGGCGCGTGTGCCTCCCTCTGCGGCGGTTGCGCCAAGCGTGACCTTCCGAACACTGCCAGGCCACTTGTCTTTTGGGATTTCAATTGGCATACTGTGTTCCTCCTTGAGTGTGCGCGAGTCTGGTTTTGGGAAATAAGCGCCGGCTCACTCCAACGATTTCCAGCGCTAAGTCAAACCCGCTTGTTTACGAGCCTCCTCGCGTCGTTCAATGAACTGATGGAGCGGAGACTTGCGCTCCGCATAGATGCCTAAATCTTTCAATTCGGTTTCATCCCTTGCCGCCAGATGACGGATAAGGTGTTTGTACGAGATGAGGGCTGCTGGATAGATGATGCCGGCCGAATTGTGGTTCATATAGGCGACACGGATACCTTTATCTTTCATCATCTGCGCCGCGGCGGTCAGCGGAATATCGGCAGGCAACTCGGGGACGCCTTCGCGCATCACATCTTCGGCAGTCAACTCGAGGATGTTTTCGCGATGATAGACAGCGACCAATTCCTCGTAGCCGACCACTCCCGCCCCTTCGCCTTCCGATCCCAGCACGACCACCTCTTCGACATTGTTTTCGATCAGGAAGCGGGCAATTTCTACAACCGGCGTGGTTGTTTTGCAGGTGGGTACGCCAACAGTCATCAGGTCGCGGACGAGTTTCATGATGTACGTGTGTACGTTTGTACGCCTCTACTCCTCACTAAAACATCGGCTCCATCGCCATCGCGGGATGATTGTGCGCTTCGAGCCAGGCAAGCAATTCCTCCACCGTTGTCACATTGCGTTCATCTGCAATTTTGTCCAACAAGTCGGGATCGCCTTCGCGTTCGCAGACGGCTTTGAACTCGTCGGCCATGCTCTCCTTGAGCACCGAGGACATCCATACCACACGCTTGAAGCCGCCGTCAGCCGAGATGAACTTGGGACTGATGAGGTAGAACTTGCCCACACCCATCACGCCGGGCGTTTGCAAGCCGCCGCCCGCGATGCCCGCCAGCGTAGAGAAGGTCATGCCCGCAGGAGTCATCGAGGTATCCTCGCGCGAGACGACCATCACGCCGTTGGCTTCGGGGATGAGCATGACGATACATTCGAAGCAGCCGCATGCTGTCATCGGGTTTTCCATGATGGAGTACATGGTCACTTCTTGAACGACGCCGTGCGAGCCAATCTTGGCGTAATCGTTGGTGCCTTCCCAGTAACCCTTGACCGGATCAATGAGTTTGCCCAATTTGATAGGCTGATTGGGTCCGGTTGGATTGATGTTGTAGGAGGCTTTGCAGTCCAGCCAGTTGTACGCGCCGCACAGGCCAAGTCGTTCGGGCGAGACTACGCAGACGTGGTTCGGCGCGAAGGATTGGCACAATGTACAGGAGTAGAACTCGTCCACTTTGTCGTCGGTCAGGTCGGCTAAGCGTTTGTTGCGGTAATCATAGGCTTCGCGGGCCTTGGCTAGCCATTCTTCGTGTTGCTTGGGGTCGGTCACGATGGTTACTTGCACTTTATCCACGATGGCGCCAAAGTCTTCGTGGAAGCGGGCATGAAGGATTTTGCCGAAGTGTTCCAGATTGAATCCTTTATCGGCTGCATTGTTCGAGATGCGAATCCAGGCAATATCGCGTTGGCCAACGTGCTGAATGCCGCTGGCTCCGTTGACGAAGTAGTGAACTTGCCGTTCCAGCACCGGCTCGAAGTCTTGCTGCATTTGCCGCCCGGCGACTTTGATGACGATGCCCATATCCATATGTCCTTGCGGTTCAATGGCGGAGAAATCTGGGCCAACCACCTCGACTTTGCCGTCGGTGACTTCGTCCAATTTAGCCATGTACAGATACTCGAAGCAGCGGCTGTACTTGCCGCCAAATTCGACGCGCAGGTCTGCCTTGCGGACGACTTCGCCCTCGAAGGCCGAGCCGTAAGGCACCGGCACGTCTACGTTGGACACTTTGACCTTGACGCCGCGTACCTCAATGCATTTTTGTACGAGGCGTTCAGCGCGTTCTAGGTCGTCTTTGCCTTCAATTTGATTGAAAGGCATCGAGACCACATGTTCGTAAGTCGTGATGCCAGTGGGTAAAATTTCTGGGATGACTGTGTCGGCGATAACGGGGAAGCCGTAGTTGATGGCGCCGGCCGCAGCCGCATACTTCAGGTCGTCCACTTCGCCAAGCGCCAGCACGAAGGCGAAGACGCGGTCTTTGTTGTAGTGCAGGATTTCACGCGCTTGTCCGGGCTTCAGGCCGCCGAAGGTCAGGGCAGAGCGGGTGGCAAAGCCGAGAGCGTAGATGGCCGAAATGGTATCCGTGCCGAAGGGGACGGTGTAGGTGTCGTAGCCCAGTTCCACGCCTTCTTCCTGGAGTTGGTGGATGATACTGCGGCCGTTCACATTGCCAGAAAGGAAGCATAAAATGTTGCGGCGCTGCAGTTCGCGCACGATCTTTACTGCTACCTCGTTGGATTTGGCGCAACCGACAATAGCGGCGAACCCAGGCATACGGCCATCTACCAGTTGAATGCCCCATGAGCGTAATTGGATGTCGTCAATGGGACCGTTCAGGTGGCCGTCGAGATTGGCGCCGTCGCCGCTGTTCGCTTCGGGGCTGGTGAAAGAAGTCCCGCCGGCTAGTTTGAAGCCGGGCATGGGCTCGGGTTGAAGTCCATACACGAAGCGCACCGCCTCGATGGTCTCAGCCGCTAGCAGGGTGGCCATCCCAGAATCGAGCGTCTCTCCCAGGTAGGGAGTCCAATGTGCGTCGGATGGGACAGGATGCAGCATCTGGCGCGCTTGTTTCATCACTGGCTGAAGATCGCTCAGTTTGGTCACTTCTATGCCGGTCATGCCCAGGATGGTAGGCAGGTAATAAGCCGTGTTGGGGAAAGCGACCGGCGTATCTGGCCCTTTCTCTTTCAACGCCTTGTTGAGCATCAATTCAGCCTCAGTCACCAGAGCGTTTGCGCCTCGAATGGCGCGGGTAGCAATGTATTTTGACATAACTCCTCCATGAAAGAGGAAAGATAGAGAACTCTTCTTTCCTCTTTCTTCTTTTTTCCTAATCAGCCGCCAAACCGTAGATCGCCTCGCGCTTCTGCGAAAGAGGCAATTTTTCCAATTCGATCATTTTAGCGTCGCCGCTGCGTCCAAAGCGTGTTGGGTCGTATTCTGGCAGGCCCAAGGCGGCGCGCTTCTTGTCAATATGGGCCAGGGTGGCTTTGATCATTTCATCAGGATCGGGAATGAATTCCAGTTTGCCGCCGTACCTCTTTTCCCAGCCGGTGCTGATCAATTTGGCTACAAGGTCGCTGTCTTCTACGCGATCGGGCATGCCGCTTACCGGTGACGTGCCGCCAAAGATGACATACGCGCCTGAGGCAACGCAATATGTCCCAATCGAAAGCGCCTTTTCGCTCATCCATTCAGGGGCCAGCCCAACCGCAGGAATCTGGTCAATGTCGTCTCCCAGTCCGCCGGTTTCGGCCATTTGCGTCAATACGGTCAGGATGCGCGTATTGTCTACGCACGAACCCATGTGCAGCACGGGCGGGATTCCCACTGTTTCGCAAATTTCTCGAAGACCGGGTCCGACTTTGTCCAAGCCGGCTTCCCCTAACAGAAGTCCCAACTTGGCTGAAGCGATAGCGCCGCACCCGGTCTCAACCACTAATACGTCCTGCTTGAGCAGCTCTTCGGTCACGTGCGTATGTAGCCAGTCCTGTTTTGAGCGTGGGTTGTTACATCCCACAATGGCTGCCACGCCGCGAATACGCCCAGCCATGATGGCATCGTTTAGAGGGCGGAAGGAGGCGCGATAAGAACCGCCCAGCATGTAATTGATATACTCATGCGAAAAGCCAGGAATCAAGTTTTCCTTGTGCTGTGGAATTTGCGTCTTCGACCGGTCACGGTTCTTGAAGTTGTCAATGGCCGTCTTCAAAATTTGCTTGGCAATCGTCATGGCCTTGTGTTCGTCGAATTCGATGTGAGTTGCGCCTTTGAGCCTGACCTTGGGGGAGGTGGTGATAATCTTTGTATGGAAGTTCTCTGCCAAACTGACCAGGGCTTGCATGATGCACTGCACATCTACGATCATGGCCTCGACCGCGCCGGTCATAATAGCCAATTCTTGGTGCAAGAAGTTACCCGCCGCTGGCACGCCCTGGCGCATCAGGATTTCGTTTGCTGTGCAGCAAATTCCTGAAAGATTGACACCGTTTGCCCCTGCCGCTTTTGCATAGGCAATGATTTCTGGGTCTTGGGTAGCGGCGACGATCATCTCGCTCAGGCTGGGTTCATGTCCATGCACGATGACATTGACCATATCTTCCTTAATGACACCTAAATTGGCTTCGCCCAATACAGGCGCCGGGGTGCCAAACAAGATGTCTGAAATATCGGTCGCAATCATTGAGCCGCCCCAGCCGTCGGCCAGCGCGGTACGGACAGCATGTTGCAGGATATGGTCGGCGTCCTGATCATCGCCAATATGAGTGCGGTGCAGGCATTCCACCACTTCTCGATCTATACCGCGAGGAACCACCCCTTGTTCGCGCCAGATTTGCTGGCGCTTTTTGGGAGCGCGCCGCACAGGAACAACATCGCCATGTTGCTGACCAAATTGCGCAATATACAAATCTGCCAGGTCTTTGGCAATTTCTTCGGGTGCGCGTCCTTCTATTGGAATATCATAATATGAGGCAACGATGCGTAATTTGGCAATATCGCGGATGATGTATCCTTCTGCCTTGCCCTCTGCGGCTGCTTTGAGCAGAAAGGCCATATCGCGCCCATGGTCAGAGTGCGCAGCAGCGCCGGCCGCGATAGCGCGCGTCAGATTGCGCGCTTGAATGGTGTCAATGGTTGCGCCGCATACGCCTACATCTCCGCTCTTTGTCAACCGGCAGGGCCCCATTCCGCATTGCTTACAGCACATCCCGGCCCCACCAATATTGCAAGGCACCATATTGTCAGCCCGAGTAAAAGCAGTGCTGATGCCCAATTCCTCAGCGCGAATCAGCATTTGCTGAGCAGCCGGGTCGGTCGAATACTCTTGGATTTCACGTTTCTTGGCCATTTTTATTTACCTCTAACTTTCATCCATTTTCAGGGTGCCAAAGCCAGGGCAGGGCCAGAGCGGACGTCCCTGATACGGCACTCGCTGCGCAAAACTGATATTTTTTTTCACGGTTTCATAAATTGCAGTGTAGCGGAAGTTGCTGTCTGTGTCATCTCTTCCGTAGGCTGCTACCCCCGTTTCTGCAAGCATCGGTATCTCCTCCAAATACCCCGCTTTTTGTAAGCAGGCGGCGATTTCATCGGCTGTAATCTTGGTTGGCTCGAACGAGACTTCAATCGTCCGAAATGCGCTGCTGGCATATACTTCCTCTACGCCTGGCAGTTCCATCAGAATGCGCCGCACTTCTAGAACATGATGGTCTCCGTACAACGCCGGCGCATCGAACGCCTTCGTTTCCATACAGCACCTCCTGTAGTGCAAATTGATGAATTTTTTAGAACAATAACAAGCCAAAAGCAGATGAAACTTTTCACCTATTATTATTCTAGCATCTGTGAGAACGTCTAGCGCAAAGTAGTGAGTATTGTCAGTCGAAAGCAGGATTAATGTCTCATATATCACGCTTGATTTTTCTGCACAGAAAATTTGTATAGACGATTTCGTTTTTTTCCCCTTGAATTGTCAAGACAGGTCGTCGTCGGTATAATCGAGTCTATCTATGCGCTCTGTACATTTTTGCTCCATGCTCTTTGCGCTGTTGGTTGTAATTTTTCTGCCTCCTTGCACCCTTGCCTTGGCGTATTCTTCTCCAGAACATTCTGCTCAATCTACCGCTTCAGACTTGATCACTGCGGTGAATACCTTGCGAATGGCCAATGGTCTGCCTCCCTATGCCGTCAATACAATCTTGATGAAAACTGCTCAGGATCAGGCAAATTATATGGCGGCTACTGGTCAAATTACACACAGTGGAGCGGGCGGCGTCAGCCTTACCCAAAGGTTGCTGGCGGCTGGCTATCCCTTGGCAGGCGATTTGTCGCAAGGTGGCTTTCGTGCTGAAAACATTGTCGGCGGCTCTGGCATGACGGCTGCTGCAGCGGTGCAGTCATGGCAAGGCGATGCTATTCATTTGAATACCATGCTTTCCCCTACGTTGACAGAAATTGGCGCTGGCGTTGCCAAAGCAGGGGATATGGTCTACTTTGTCATAGACTGTGCCTTGCCCACCTCCAGCGGCGTTCCTCAGCCTTATACACCTGCGCCGGGCCAGCCAACCGTCGGTTCGTACTCTCCCGGCGATTTTATCGTGCCGGTTGTCACCAGCACCCCTGACTCCACCGGTAAGGTCTATCATGAAGTGCAATATGGCCAGACTTTGTGGGCCATTGCCATTGCCTATGGCGTTAAAATCGCTCAGATTCGTACCTTGAACAATTTGGGGGAGGGGACGGAGATTTATCAGGGAGACAAACTTTTGATTCTCACCCATGCGCCAACGCCAACGTTTCCCTCCCAAACTCCTGCGGCGACAACGACCATCTCTCCTACGAGCGTTTTTTTACCTACCTTTGAGGCCGAAGTTTTTCCAACTTTTACTCATTCACCGCAAGCCCCGCCCACAGTAGAAAACACGGCTGCTCTTGCTGTATCGAATACAGGCGCCACGGCCGGTATCGTGATTGGCATAATCTTGCTAACGCTCTTGCTGGTTGCGTATTTTTCCTGGAGGCGTACATCCCCATAAAAATTGCCTGCTGGTGAGGCGCTTCCCTGCGCTTGGCGCGCCAACAAAAACTAGAAGGATGTCACCTTGTTTGTATTACAAGTTGTCTGACAATATTTTGCTTCTCTGGTATACTTGCGGTTGTGAATAAAATCACAAACCGAACCTTGCATTACATATTTGCGGAGAACTTTATGAATGAAATACGAATAGATGCTCTCTTACCGGCCGAGATGGCAACACGCGCCGAATATATCGGTGTGCGGAAAGCGGAAATGCCCTTTTTGACGACCTTCAGCCTGGCTTTGCTGGCAGGGGCTTTCATTTCGTTAGGGGCTGTATTTGCTACGACGGTTGGCGCGGGAAACGTGACCGTTATGGCAGTAGACGGCTCAGTTGCCTTTACCACAGGCCTTCCCTATGGCGTTATGCGTCTTTTTGTGGGTCTGGTGTTCTGTCTGGGCCTGATTCTGGTTGTAGTAGGTGGCGCAGAATTGTTTACTGGAAACAACTTGATTGTTATGGCCTGGGCCAGCGGCAAAGTGAGCACCCGCGCCTTGTTGCGCAACTGGTTGATTGTCTATCTGGGCAATTTCATAGGCGCAATTTCCACTGCATTGCTGGTTTTCTGGAGCGGGCAACACACCTTTGGCAAGGGCGCAGTGGGTGTTGTGGCGCTTTCCACAGCGGCGGCAAAATCCAGTTTGGAATTCGGTCAGGCTCTAGCGTTAGGTGTTTTGTGTAACGCTTTGGTTTGTCTGGCCGTGTGGATGACGTTTAGCGCCCGTTCGACGCTCGACAAGATTGCCGTCATCGTTTTTCCTATCACGGCCTTCGTGACATCCGGCTTTGAACACAGTGTTGCTAACATGTACTTCATCCCCTATGGATTGCTGATCAAAATGTTCGATCCGGCCTATACTGCTCAGGTTTCCGAGAAAATCGCCAATCTGCAAAATCTCACCTGGGGTAACTTTTTCATCCGCAACCTGATTCCCGTCACACTAGGGAACATCATTGGCGGCGCTGTGTTGGTTGCGGCAGTCTATTGGTCCATCTTCCTTCGCAATAAGGAGGCGTAGCCCCAATACTATTTAGATAAGGACTCCGAAGTCTCAAGACTTCGGGCGAAATCGGGAGATTTCGCACTCCAGAAACGTTATCTAAACAGCATTGGGCGACCCTGAAAGGCGACACAAACGTTGTGTTGCATATTGATCATACAATAATTCATGGAGACATACCGATGAAAGCATATATCCTCATAAAGGTTCGCACCGGCGAGGTCAAACAGGTTGTTCATCAACTTCGTAAATTGGCGGGCATCGAATCGGCCGAGATGACCTTTGGTCCCTACGATGCTGTAGCCGTCGTCCGCAATGGCGATGTCAACAAATTGGGCGCCTTCCTGGCGACTGAAATCCAGCCCATTCCCGGTATCCTTGAGACGTTAACCTGCCTGGCAGTGGATGTCTAACCCGGCGCTGTCTTCGCCTCTTTCCAAGCCTGGGCTTGCCCTGCGCGTGGACGAGTTGCGCGCCGCCCTCAGGCTGGTTCCCGCCAACCTGCTGGTCGAACGCACCGGCTGCGCTTACCATGCCTTGGGTCGAGGGAGGGGCGAATTCCGCCTCTCCCTGTTCGATTCCCCGTTGGTCGTCTCGTTCCCGGAATTGGTCGCATACCAAACGAACGGCGAGCCCTTCCCGCCTCATATCCAGGCCTTGGGCATCTACTATTTCCACACCGCCGACGGCGCGCCCCTGGCTGGCGACTGGGTATCCTTTGCCGAACTGCCCGATGGCCGCATCTATGACCACGCCTTCCAGGGATACAGCGGGAACGAAGTCGTCAAAGCCTTTGGCCTGGACGTAGAAGGATTCAAGCGCGCTTGCGAGAAAGCCGGCGGCCGGCCTGAAACCTTTGGCGACGCTGCCTATTCCTTCCAGGCTTTGCCGCGCCTGCCGCTGCTGGTCAATTTTTGGTGTGGGGACGAAGATTTTCCATCTACATGCAAAATCCTGTTCGACAGGTCGCTCAGTCATTACCTGCCGACGGATGTTGCTGCAATCTTGGGGGGCATGTTGGCGCGCAAAATTGTAGGGCAGAAACGCTGATTCTTCCCTATCGCCAACGCTGTAGCCTTTGAGGATATTCTGAGTATAATAAACCTGACTGCACTGCAAAAACCATTAACCGCTGAGAGCGCGAAGCGCGCAGAGTTGAAAATTTGCAAAACCCGCATCAAGAGCGCCTTTTCTTTGCGGAATCGGTAAAAAATCTCAGCGTTCTCTGCGCGCTCTGCGGTGCAAATACCTTTTTGCAGTGGAGTCAAACCTAAAATGCGCAAACTATACATACGATTGCGGCGTAAATGAGAACAAACATTGTCCTTGATGACAATCTTGTCCGGCGCGCTCAGGCGTTGACAGGCATCAAAACCAAGCGGGAAGTGGTGCATGAGGCGTTGCGGCTGTTGATCGTCTTGCGGGAACAGGCGGAGGCGCGCGCGTTGCGCGGCAAGGCAGCATGGACTAGTGATTTCGATGGCTACGAGAAGCATTTAGGCTTGCTGGTGGTCCACCCGTAATGCCATGATGATGCCCTGCTGATCCGATGCAGAAGGAGTTGTATTTTACCCCTGGCAGCCTGCGTTCGAAATCTCAGGCGCTGCTTGCTGATGTGGAGCGCTTGCGGCGTAGGCATGACACGATACGCTTTCGGCCCGGCAATGCGGCGTTGCTTGTGCTGGACATGCAGGAGTATTTTTTGCAACCGGATTCGCACGCTTTTGTCCCCGCCGCGCTTGCGATCGTGGAGGGGATTGCCCAACTGCGTGACGCATTCCTGGCGGCCGGGCGGCCGGTGGTGTTTACGCGGCACGTGAACACCCCTGCCGACGCCGGGGTGATGTCCATCTGGTGGCGGGATTTGATCTCTTCGCAAGATGCGTGTAGCCATATTATTGAAACGCTGGAAACATCGAATTGTATTCTTATTGAGAAGAATCAATATGACGCTTTTTGGGACACGTCGCTGGACTCTATCCTGCGCGGACTTGGGGTAGAGCAGGTGGTGATCACCGGTGTAATGACGCACCTGTGCTGTGAAACTACGGCGCGGTCAGCCTTTATGCGCGGGTTTGAAGTCTTCTTTGCAGTGGACGGTACCGCCACGTATACCGAAGCCCTGCACCGCGCTTCGCTGTTGACCCTGGCGCATGGGTTTGCTGTCCCCGTGCTGATGGATGAGATCGGGCAGGCTTTGGATGCCTGAAACAGATGTCGTCATCATTGGCGCTGGGCCGGCCGGGTTGACAGCAGCCATCCAGTTGCGGCGTTACGGCATCCCGTTCGTGCTGCTGGAGAAAGAACGCGTGGGCGGTCTGTTGTGGAACGCCAACCTGGTCGAAAATTACCCCGGTTTCCCGGCCGGCGTGAGCGGCCCCAAACTGGTTCGCCTGATCGAAGAGCAGGCCAGTCGGGTGGGCGTGCCAGTCTTGCAAGAACATGTTTTGCGTGTAGCCATTTTAGACAACAACAAATACCACTTTTCAATCAACACAAACAAACACACATACCATGCCAGGCATGTCGTCATTGCCTCAGGCACAAAACCGCGCCCCGCGCCCATCCCTATCCCGGCAGAATGCAGCGAGCGTGTGCATTCGGATGTCTGGCCGCTGCTCAGGGAAAGCGGCAAACACATTGTCATTGTGGGGGCCGGGGATGCAGCCTTCGACTATGCCCTGAACCTGACAAAAAACAGGAATTCTGTCACTATTCTCAATCGCGGCAGGGATGTAAAATGTCTGAGGTTGCTCTGGGAACGCGCGCAGGCAAATCCGGCCATCGCGTACCGGGCGGGGTGTTCCGTCAGCGGGGTGGAGGCCGAGGGAACGGCTGGCAGGCTGCGGGTCCGGTGCGAAGCGGGCGAGTCGCTCGAAGCGGACGCCCTGTTGTTTGCGATCGGGCGCGTTCCGCAGGTGGATTTTTTGTCCACCGAATTGCTTGCCCAGACCCATCCAGGTCTGCATTTTGTCGGCGATGTGAAGAACGGTTTGTACCGGCAGGCGGCTATTGCGGCTGGCGATGGGTTGCGCACGGCAATGGAGATCTACTTTAGCATGGAGGCGTGATTCCTTATGAAGGTATTTGCGATGACGGGGACTTCGGAGATGGCGGAAGTGTTCATGGCAGATATGGGCGACGGGCGCATGATCGAGTTCGTGGAAGCGCTGCAACCGCCTTATTCGCGCGATGAACGCTGGATTCTGATGGTTTCGACGTTGTATGGCTGCCCAGTAGGATGCCTGTTCTGCGATGCAGGCGGCGGATATCGCGGCAAACCGACCGCCGAAGAGATCTTGCGGCAGGTGGACCACATGGTCTATCGTTGGTACCCGGACGGACGCGTGCCTGCGAAGAAGTTCAAGATCCAGTTTGCGCGCATGGGCGAACCGGCCCTGAACATGGCGGTGTTGGAGGCGCTGGAGCAATTGCCCGGCCGCTATGATGCGCCTGGGCTGATGCCTTCTGTTTCGACGATTGCGCCGCGCGGGGCAGACGCGTTTTTCGAGCGGCTGTTGGATGTCAAAGACCGGCTGTATGCGGGCGGGCGCTTCCAGTTCCAGTTTTCGCTGCACACCACAGACGAGGCGGCGCGCGATCGCTTGATCCCGGTGCGCAAGTGGTCGTTTGCGCAGATGGCCGCTTACGGCGAGCGCTTCCAGCGCGCGGGCGACCGCAAGATCACGCTCAATTTTGCGCTGGCCGAAGGGTTGCCGGCCGACCCGTCAGTGTTGCTGCGCTACTTCGACCCGGCGCGCTACCTGGTGAAGTTGACGCCGGTCAACCCAACTGTCCGGGCAGCCCAAAATGGCCTTGCGACGCACATTGACCCATACCATCCGGAGAGTGGGCAGGCAGTGGCGCAAGCCATGGCAGCCGCCGGGTACGATGTGATCGTGTCCATTGGCGAGGTGGAGGAAAACGAAATTGGCAGCAACTGCGGCCAATATGTGCTACAGTACCTGAACAGCCAGCAGGCTGTCCAGGACGGGTATACGTACCAGGTTCAGGAATTGGCCTTGTAATCTGCGGCCGTTCCAGGAAGGATAGGATGCGATGAAATTGGCAATTACCGGTAAAGGCGGCGTCGGCAAGACGACCCTGACCGCGCTCCTGGCGCAGGTCTACGCCGATCGAGGCCGCGACGTGCTAGCTGTGGACGCGGACCCCAGTCCCTGCCTGGCGGGGGCATTGGGCTTCCCGGCTGAATTGCGTGCGAAACTCACGCCCATTGCCGAGATGGAGGAGTTGATCGAAGAGCGTACCGGCGCCAAGCCCGGCACGGTGGGCGGATTTTTCACCCTCAACCCGCGCGTGGACGACATCCCAGAGCGTTTCAGCGTGACGCATCGCGGCGTGCGCCTGCTGGAAATGGGCAGCGTAGACCTGGGCGGATCTGGCTGCATCTGCCCCGAATCGGCCATGCTCAAGACGCTTTTCACGCACCTGCTCTTCCGCAAGGACGATGTGTTGCTGCTGGATATGTACGCCGGCGTGGAACACCTCGGCCGGGCTACGGTGGACTTCGTAGACGCTATGATCGTGGTGGTCGAACCGACCCGTCGGAGTTTAGGCACGGCGGCGCAGATCAAGAAACTGGCCAACGATATCGGTTTGACGCGCTTGTATTTGGTAGGCAACAAGGTGCGCGATGAGGAGGAGGCAAGTTTCTTGAATGCCGAGACGCCCGGCTTGCCGGTGTTGGGTTTTCTGCCTGCGGATTTGAAGGTGCAGGAGGCGGACCGCTTGGGCATCCCGGTGTATGACTATGTGCCGGCGTTGAAGGAGGCAGCGGACAAAATGGCCTCTGCGCTCGGTATTGATTAATCAACGTTTTGCTTGTTGTGGTGCATACCTATCAAGAAGTGGATAGAGCAACTGTAAACATTCGTCTGATTTCTGCTCGAAAAGCGATGCGACGCGAAAGCGAGCAGTATCAAAAAGGTGCGTGGATTATGGAAAAAGAACAAGAATACGATTTCTCCAAAGGCGTTCGCGGAAAGTTTTATCACCCCGACGCCCGGCTGAAACTCCCTATCTACCTGGATGACGATTTGGTCGAGTTTATCGAAGAATTTGCAAATCGGAAGCAGGAAGATGTGCAGACAGTCGTCAACGAGATTTTGCGCCAAAATAAAGATATGTTGCAAGCGCTTCACTAGGAGTTTTTGTTGTATGACTACCACTATCGCACTGGCCGGCAAGGGCGGCGTCGGCAAGACCACCGTCGCTGGCATGGTCATCAAATACCTGGCGCAAAACCAGACTGGCAGCATCCTGGCTATTGACGCCGACCCTTCATCGAATTTGAATATGGTCTTGGGCCTCGAACTGGAGTGGACGGTCGGAGACATCCGCGAAGACATGCTGCAACAGGTGAAAACCTCCTTGGTGCAGGGTGGGGCGGCCATGGGCAACTTGCCCGGCGGCGTGAACAAGCGCGATTATTTAGAATACCATGTGCGCTCTTCGCTGGCGGAGGGTTCACGCTTCGACTTGATTGCCATGGGGCGCGGCGAGGGACAGGGCTGTTATTGCGCGGTCAACCACAACCTGCGGGAGGTGATAGATAGCCTGAGCCGTCATTATGCCTATGTGGTGATTGACAACGAAGCCGGGATGGAGCATCTCAGCCGCCGCACCACGCGCGACGTGCAGCATTTACTGGTGGTGAGCGATCCCACCCAGCGCGGGCTGATGGCCGCCCAGCGCATTGCCGACATGCGCAACGAATTGGAAATCAATATCGAGAAGGCTTATCTCATCATCAACCGCGTGCCAAACGGGGTTTTACACCCCGAAATCGAGAAATTGGCCGAGAAGGTTGGCGTCCCTTTGCTGGGCATCATCCCGGCCAATGACGAATTGACAAATTTCGAGTTCTCTGGCAAGCCGCTGGTAGATTTGGGAGACGAGTCTGTCATCTATCAGGCAGTGGCAGGGATGATGGAGAAGATTCTGCCGCGTTGATTGGCTAACCCGCTATAACTCGATTTGAGCCTTGAGCATCCCGCTTTGCGAATCGACCTCGAAGGATGAAAAGCCCACTACGCGGCACAGGCGGCGCATGGTTTCGTTTTCTGGCGACATGAGCGCGATGATGCGCTTGATTTTTTCGTCGCGGCCAATTTTGATGCTGCGGGTGAGCAGTTCTTTGCCCAGGCCCTTGCCTTGATAGGCGTCACTGATGAGCATTGAAAAGCGCGCTTCTTCGTCCGTCCCGTGTAGTTTGCTCAAGCGGGCTACCCCCAGGATAAGTCTTTCGCCGTTTTCTTCGCCTTCTACCACCAGCGCAATCTCGCGGTCATAGTCGTTGTGGGTAATACGCGCCAGGCGCTCATGAGTAGTGCGGGTGCTGAGCAGCATGGGGGACAGGTAGCGCAGGTAGACGGTTCTGTCTGAAAGCGATTCGTGGAAACGCCGCATCAGCATTTCATCTTCTGGCCGGATGGGGCGGATGACGACGGCTGTGCCGTCTTTCATTGTCCAGGGGGCGATGTATTTTGCCGGATAGGGGCGGATAGCCAGGCGCGGTAATTGACTTTCTTCGGTCGCCTCGTGGATGACCACCCGCGCGTCTAGCGCCAGCAGGCCTTCGTGGGAGGCCAGCAAGGGGTTGATATCCAGTTCCTTGATCCAGCGTTGTTCAGCGACCAATTGGCTGAAATTGACCAGCAGCGTTTCCAGTGCGGTAATGTCTATGGCGGGACGCCCGCGCACTCCTTTGAGGGCTTCGAAGATTTTGGTGCGCTCCATCATGCGGCGCGCCAGGGTGGCGTTGAGCGGAGGCAGCCCCAGGGCTCGGTCTTTGAACACTTCCACCAGTTGCCCGCCCATGCCAAACAAGACGACCGGCCCAAACTGCGGGTCTATGCTTGAGCCGATGATCAATTCGTAGGCGTCGGACAATTTGATCATTGGTTGAACGGTCACGCCCAAGAAAGCCTCATCCGAATATTTTTCGACGACGCTGGCCCGGATCGCTTCGAACGCGGACCGAACGGCCTGCTCGCCGTTCAGGTTGAGTTTGACCCCGCCGACATCGGTTTTATGGGTCACGGCTTCGGAGTGTAGTTTTAGCGCCACAGGGTAGCCGATGGTTTCGGCCAGGGCTGCGGCTTGGTCGGCGCTCTCGGCGATGCGAGTAGGGACGATGGGGATGCCATAGGCGGCCAGCAGTTCCTTCGACTCGGCTTCGGTGAGCAGCAAACGGCCCGAGCGGCGCACCCGCTCGAGGAGCGCGGAAGCCGCCTCACGGTCGGGCCCTGAGGCGGCATCTTGCGTCAGGCTGACGGTTTCGTAGAGCGCCTGCAAATTGTCCGTATATTTCCACATATAGGCGAAGGCTTCGGCGGCTGTATCGGGATACATGAAAGTGGGGATGCCGGCCTTGTTGAGGATGGCTTCTCCGGCGGCGATGTCTTGCCCGCCCGACCAGGAAGCCAGGATAGGCTTGTCGTAACTGCGAGCGTATTCTTTGAGGGCTTCGGCGGTAGCGGTGGGATCGGTCATGGCCTGGGGCGTGAGGATGACCAGCAAACCGTCGCTGTTTTCGTCTTGGGCGGCTACTTCGAGCGCCTGGGCGTAGCGTTCGGGAGAAGCGTCTCCCAGGATGTCAATGGGGTTGTTGTGACTCCACTGCGGCGGTAAGATTTGGTTCAACTTTTGCATGGTTTCGGGTGAGATTTCAGCCAGTTTGCCGCCGCTGGTGATGAGCGCGTCTACTGCCAATACGCCGGGACCGCCGGCGTTGGTTACGATGGTCAGGTGAGGGCCTTTGGGGCGTGGCTGTTTGGAGAGGACTTCGGCCATGGAGAAGATTTCGCCGATGGTGTTCACGCGCAACACGCCGCAGCGTCGGAAGGCGGCTTCCAGCACCTCGTCCGAGCCGGTCAGCGAGCCGGTATGCGAGGCGGCTGCTCGGGCTGCGCCCTCTGTGCGCCCAGGCTTAATGACAATGATGGGTTTGGCCAGCGCCACTTCGCGCGCTGCGGACATGAACGAACGCGCGTCCCCGATGGTTTCCATGTAGATGACGATGCTCTGCGTATGCGGGTCATCGCCCAGATGGTAGATCAGGTCGCCCCAGCCCACATCCAGCATGGAGCCGATGGAGACGAAGGCCGAGAAGCCGACGTGTTCCTTGAACGACCAGTCCAGCACGGAGGTGCAAAGCGCGCCCGATTGGCTGATAAAGGCCACGTTGCCGGGGCGGGCGGCGGCGGTGGCGAAGGTGGCGTTTAGGCCGGTGAGCGGGTTCATCACGCCCAGGCAGTTGGGGCCGATGACGCGCATTTTGCCTTTGCGAGCGTGCGCGAGAATTTGGCGCTCGAGTTCTGCGCCTTCAGGGCCAACTTCCTTGAAGCCGGCCGAGATGACGATAGCGCCTTTTACGCCGGCTTCTACACATTCCTCGATAATGCCTGGTACGGTAGGGGCGGGGGTGACGATGACTGCCAGGTCAATCTGGTCGGGCAGGTCTTTGATGCTGGGGTAAGCCTTGATCCCCAGGATATTTTCGCGTTTGGGGTTAATAGGGAAGACTGTGCCGCCAAAAGGGCTGCTGATGAGATTCCAGATGACGGTGCGGCCAACGCTGCCTTGTTTTTCGGTTGCGCCAATGACGGCAACCGTTTTAGGGGTAAAGATGGGTTGCAGGGAGCGCGGAGTGTAGCGGTAAACGTCGTGAGCGGGGTCGAAAGCGTTTTCGTTGCGCGCCGGCATGAAGTTATTCATGGGAAGACCTGTTGTTGGGTAGAGTTTGTTTCAAATGAGTTCAACACAGAAAGATCCCAGAGGTTAGCCTAACCTTTGGGATACACAATGTTGTGCGCGGAAATGCTGTTATTTCCCCAGGGATGAAAGGGCTTGCAACAAGGCCCCGGCCACGACCTCGCCCGACTGTTTACGATGCGGTTGCCCTCCCAACGGTCCGCTGGAGACCAGCGCCGAGATGGCTGCCTGCACAGTATCCTGTCCCTGGTTTTTGGCGTTCAGAAAAGCCATGCCGGCGTTGATTAGATTGCCAATATCCTGACCGTCCAATTGTTCGCCTTTGACCAGGTCCATGAGCGAGTCCAATGCGCTGCCAGAGGAAGAACCGCCTGTGTTGCCGAGCAGCGATTGCAACGCTTCCATGCCGTTGCTGGCAGCCGGGGTGTTATTGGCGCCCCCGCCGCCAAGTAGGGCTTGTATCAGCGCCATACCGTTTTCGGGTGTGATGGTTTTCTGTCCCTGGAACTGTTGGGCGGCCTGTGCCAGCCCCTGGGCGTAGACTTTGGATGACCCACTGGTGGCCTTTTGAGTGAGTACCTGGCTGGCATAAGCCAGTTGTTTGGCAGGTTGAGCGCCTTTTTGAGAGGCCAGCGCTTGGGTAATCAGGTTAAAGGTTTGCACCATATTGTCGCCATGATCACCGTTCAGGGTATCGGCCTGGTTGAGCGCCGATTGGTTTGCAGCCAAAGCCTGCGCTGCGGCGCCAAAGATTTGCGCCAGGTCTATGCCTTGGGAAGAGGAGGATGAAGCGGGCATAGGGATTTCCTTTCTCTTTAGTTTCGATGTGTATCTATCAATCCATCGAGGCGCAGGATGTTTTGGGCGTGCGCAGCGCGTCTAAAACATCCTGCTTATCCATTGTGTGCTAGTATACAATAGATTTTGCAATTGCGGCATTAACGCAACGCTTTGTGAGGCGGTTTTGAATTGGACTCAAGCCGGCTGTTTGACCACTAATACCGAACAATTGGAGTAATGCACCAATTTGCGCGAGACGCTGCCCATCAACCAGCCCTGGAAGCGGCTCAAGCCTCGCGAACCCGCCACAATCAGGTCAATGTTATTGTGGGCAACATATTCGATGATTTCGGTGGCGGCGTCTCCGCGTTTCAGCACGGGGGTAGAGGCAAGCCCGTTGTTCAGGAGCAGGCTGCGGGTCCGCTCGAGAAGCGCCTGGCCCTCGCTTTCCTGCTTTTGGCGCAGCGCAGTCTCTTCTTCCGGCGTGCGCAGTGGCGCAAAGGTTTCTCGTCCGCCAAAGTAAGGTTCTATGATGAGCGGTTGCATCGGAGGCGGAAGGACGTTCATCACCTGTACCTCCACCCCCTGAGGTAAGGGAAATTTCCCTAAGAAGCGCGCGGCGCGCTGACTGTAGAGCGAGCCGTCAGTCACCAGCAGAATGCGGTTTAGGCCTTTGAAGGGTGCGCGGACGACCAATACCGGGCAGGAGGCATATTCCACAACTTGCTGCGCTACCCCACCCAGCAGGATGCCCAGCGTGGCGCGCAAGCCCTTGGCGCCCAAGACGACCAGGTCGGGTTGCGTTTCTTGGACCGTCTCGACGATTTTTTGAGCCGGATATCCCAACTGCAGGTCGGTCGCGGCGGCAATCTCGCTTTCAAGGAGTTGGCTTTTTGTCCTTTCGAGGCTTCTTTCCATTTGCCCCACTGCAAAGGTTTGGCCAGGCGGAAAAACGCGCAAGACGCGCACGCGGCTTTTGGGCGGCAAGGGAAGCGCTTGCAGCATTTTTACAGCCGCCTGCGCATGTTCTGAGCCATCGTCGGCCAGTAAGATTTTCCAGCGTTTACGGATACGAGCAACCATCTTTCACCTCCTTTCCAGGGATTGTTTGCTCATTATTACTTTAGCACAAGCAAGCCTCGATTTCCAGCCCTAAGTGCAATTATTAGATAAGGACTCTCCTCTTTCCATAGCGCGGCTGTGCCGCAACCAATTTTGGAGTCCGACAACTCCAGTTATCGGTATGCCGAAGTCTGGAGACTTCGGACTCCAAACATCTTCGCGGTTGTGATCGTTTTTCAAGAGCAATTCTATAAAGAAAAAAATCCCTCGAAGATTGTTCGAGGGATTGGCTCATCTTTCACGCCTTTGCCAGTAATTCGTCCAACACCTTTTTCGATTTTTGATCAATGACCGCATGTTGGCTTTGACCATGCGCGTCCATCGTCACCACTACCGGGAAATCCTTGACCTCAATAACCCACATGGCTTCTGGCACGCCAAACTCATATTTGTATACACCCAGCACCTTTTTTACCGATTGGGCGATGTATGAGGCGGCGCCGCCAATGGCGTGGAAGTACACAAACGGCACTTCCTGGCAGCCGGCCAGCGTTTTTGGTCCCATACCGCCTTTGCCGATAACGCCCTTAGCGTTGAAATGTTTCATCACCTCGGCCTGATATGGCTCCTCGCGGATGGAGGTGGTTGGGCCGGCGGCTACGAATTTGTACTCCTTCGTGTCCAAGCCGGAAACGACCGGCCCGCAGTGGTAGATTACGCCGCCATCCAGAAGCGGCTTGATGGCTTCGTACACTTGCAGGTCATCTCCTTGTGGCTCGCGCGTCTTCCTGATGAAGGTGTCAATCATCCATTTATGAACTGCGTCGCGCCCGGTCATCATCACGCCCGAAAGCAGAACCGGTTCGCCAACGTTCAAACTGCGAACGACCTCATCGCTGATAGGAATGGTTATCTCTCTCATCGAATTCTCCTGACTTACGCATTACGTCTTACGTTTTACGCCTTACGTTTTACGCCTTACGCCTTACGTTTTACGCCTTACGTTTTACGCCTTACGCCTTACGTTTTACGTCTTACGTTTTACGTGACGTATCTCTAAAACGTGAAACACGGAACGCAAGTTCCTAATCGTAGATCACAGTCTCGCCGTCAACGACCATCTTGCGGCGGCGATAGGCCCAGCACATATACGATACCGATACGAAATACGAAGCCGGTAAGCGGTGCAGTCCGGTAATCTTGGTATCAATTACCGTTGTTTTGCCGCCGAAGCCCATAGGGCCGATACCCATCTGATTGGCTTCCTCGGTCAACTGCTCTTCGAGCGCGGCCAACTTGGGATCGGGGTTTCGCACGCCAATCTTTTCATACAACACTTCTTTCGACTTAATGTAGGACGAACCCCGGTCGCCGCCAATGGCTACCCCCAGAATCCCTGGCGCGCAACCCTGCCCTTGCGCTTTTTGAACGGCGTCCAATACCACTTTGCGCACGCCCTTCAAGTCGCGCCCGGCGCTGAGTTCGCTGTTGGGCAGCGAATACTGCCGGCCGACGTTCTCGCAACCGCCGCCTTTGAGCATCAGTTCAATGACCAGCGGTTGATCGGCGTCTACCTCTTCAAAATGGATGGAGGGGAAATCGTCGCCGCCTAGATTGTTGCCGGAATTCTTATCGTAGATGGCGTCTACCGCATTCGGTCGCATATAGGACCTTTGAGTTGCCTCCGCCATCGCAGCGCGGATCTGCGCCTTGAGTTTTCGCGTAGACCAGCCTTCTGGATAATGGACGTAGAAAATGGGCGTACCCGTATCCTGGCAAATGGGCGTGGATTGAGCGCGGGACAGTTCGATGTTCTTCAAAATGGTTTCTAGCGCGCCGCGCGCTGCCGAACCGGGCTCCTCTTTTTCCACTGCCGCTTTCAGCCGTTCTTCCACGTCGGCTGGCAGGCTGGTAGAAGTACGGCGAATTAGTTCAAGAATTTCTTGGGTCAGGTCTCTCATAGGGCCTCCAATGGTAGTGTGAACAGATAGTTCAATCATAATCCAAAATTTGCCGCTCGTTCGATGTGAAAATCTCTTGAAAAAGCGCTCAAAATGGTTAAACTGGAAGATAGAATCCATCTCGAAAGGGAGTCCTCCATGTCAACCCAGGCCATGCTCGATGAAACGGCTGCATCTGTGCGTACAAAGATGCAAGAGTTCGTTGCCAGCGTCCCGCGTCAATTATTGCTGGATATGGACGCTAACAAGATTGCCTACCCAAAAGATTATTTGCGCGAAGCGGGTAGGCGCGGACTGCTTGGCTTGCGTTTCGACCCGCGCTGGGGCGGGGGCGGTCTTTCATGGACTTCGGAACTGGTTGCCCTCGAAGAAGTGGGCGTGCTTGGCACTTCGCTGGCTTGCCTGTACTCGCTGGTATCCATTGTCGGCGAAGCCATTCATTTCTTTGGAACGGATGAGCAGAAGGAACGTTTTCTTACGCCGATGCTGCGCGGCGAATTCGGCGTAGCCGAAGCGTTGACCGAACCGCGCGGCGGCTCCGACTTCTTTGCCGCTACTACACGCGCCCGCCGCGAAGGCGACACTTTTTACCTGACCGGCCAGAAACGCTTTGTGGTTGGCGCAGAGGGCGCGGACCTTATCCTGGTGTACGGCAAAGTGGAAGGCATCGAAGACCCCAAACGCGCCATGACGGCTTTCTTGGTCGAGCGCGGACCGGGCGTTGAAGTGCAGCATGTCTACGGTCTGATGGGCACGCGCGGGGGCGGGACGGGACGGCTGGTCTTCCGCGAGGCAAAGGTTCCCATCCGAAATGTCTTGGGAGGCGAGTCGGGAATCGGGCGCGGAACGGAGGTCTTCCACCAAATGATGATCCCAGAACGAATGACCTCTGCGGGCGGGGCGGTCGGCATGGGACGCGCCGCCATCGAAATCGCCGCCCGCTATGCGGACAAACGTCATGCCTTCGGCGAACCCATCCGCCGCTTTGAAGGCGTCAGTTTCAAAATTGCCGAGAGCCTGACCTTGCTGGATGCAGCCCGCGCCTTGAATCATGCCGTAGGCGTGACAATCGAAAGCGGCGCCTCTGCCAGCAAAGTGCGCCGCTTGGTCTCAGAGGCCAAGAAATTCTCCACCGAAGCCGCGTGGACGACCGTCAATCATGCCATGCAAATTCTGGGCGGGATCGGCTACACCGATATCTATCCGTTGGAACGTCTGTTGCGCGACGTGCGCCTCATTACCATTTGGACCGGCACGAACGAAATCATGAACTTGGTCATCCAACATGAGTTCTATCGAGAATTTCTGAATGAAAAGCCGCATGGTCGCAACGTGGAATCGGATGCCCTGGGAGCCGATTTTTTGGCAGAAAAGGTATATAATGTCGAGGAAGAAACAGCCTGAAAGATATTTCGATGTGGCATTTTTTTACCCGCGCTGAAAGCTCCCTAGCACCTGACTTGCCCATTCCCCCGGAACTGGAGTTTCAGGGGCGCAATACTACCGGCTTGGTCGAGAAACGAACCGCACAAGGAGAGCATTTTGTCTTGTTGTTAGCGGGGGGAATGCCCATCGGCGCTTATCATCTGTCTGCCACGACATCCACTCCCGTTTCCCCTTCCGATGTTATTGGGATGCCCGCAGAGCAGCAGCACGTCGTTGAGTTGCCAGACCCGGCGGGGCGATTAGTGTGGCTGGCGCTCGAATCCAGCCCTAAGCGCAGGCTCTCTTTGTCAGGAGGCAAAGATTGGCAAGAGAAACGAGCCGCCTGGCAGGTCAGCCGTTGGAGCGGCTTAGCCGAAATTTTGGCCCACCCCTACCAGGCTTTTGTTTTCTTCTGGCGGGGCGAGATTCTTGCGGTAGATGCAGCCCTTTATACCCCTCAAGGCTTTGTCGCCGGATTGCCTGCCATTGAGCAGATTGATGAGCCACATTGGGAAGTGATCCTGTATGAATGGCAAGACACTTCGCCAGCCTATCAGTATTTCATCTTGCGGCAGGGGACTGTTCGCTGGTGTCACAAAGTCTTACATCGTTATCAGGAACTGGTGGGTAGGAATTTGCTGCTCATCTTAGATCGTGAAATCAATCGTTCTCTCCAACCATGGAATTGGCGCCTGGAATTGGAGGACGATGCGCTGTATGATGCTCACTTTTTCCCTCGACTGCAATTGGCGGCCCATGCCTACCGTGCCTTGTTCATGGGCATAGGCGCGCAAATGAGTTTCATGATTGGCGACCAGATGGCTCAACGCCTGTTTAGCGAAGCCTTTGAAACGAACTTGCCAGAAGAGATTGCCGCCTTACAAGCCCAAAGGCTGATTCCAGCCGCTTTCACCGATTGACCTGTACTATGACCGATAGCCGCCGCCCCCCCTTTTTTCAGGCAACTCCCTTGCGCATTTTGCAAATCAGCACAGCGGGTTCTTTGCTCTTGCTCATGGCCCTGGCGTGGGTTTATTTTGCTGTTCCTATTCCTGATGCCTATTGGAATGACAAGGCTGCCGATATCTTGATTATTGTGGCCTCCATGGGGGCCGCTTTGGCCGGAACCAGCGTGGCCAGATTATTCAAGTTCAAAGAGGCCCCCTGGCGCATTTGGTGGGCGTTTACCATAGGTTTGTGGTGCTGGCTGGCCGGTGAAATCAGCGGCTTGGTGTACGATGCCATTTATTGGGACACAGGGTATCCTTCTCTGACCTTGATAGACCTGTTTTGGATCTTGGGATATATGTGGCTGGGATTGTCTTTATACTATCAATATCGCTTGATTTATGGTCAAAGGGACAAACGCGGCACCCGCTATTATGCAGGGTTGATCCTCCTGGCGCTGCTTCTGACGGCCCTGTTGACTAATCTGGCGGCCTCTGCCGGCTTGGCCGAAGGGTATCCCTGGATCATTTTATTCATCACTATTCTGTATCCGGTCTTCGATCTGGCCGAAGGCGTTGGAGCCTTGCGCCTATCTTTGCTCTTTGGGCGCGGACATTGGAGCCGGCCCTGGTGGGGATTGATTCTATTCGCCCTTGCAGATAGCATCAACAGTTTCTACTGGTTGGGCGGTTATTCTTGGTTGAGTCCTGTAATGCAAACCCTCTTCAATGTAATCACCAATTTGGCCTACCCGGCTGGCTACCTGGTAGCTGGGCTTGCGTTATTGGTCAACTATTATCTCATCCGTGATGGGAAAATCGCGGGATTGATCGCCCCTAAAATGAGGGATTAGACCAGATAATCGCGCAAATGCCGGCTGCGGGTGGGATGCCGCAACTTGCGCAGCGCTTTGGCCTCAATTTGACGAATACGCTCGCGTGTGACGTTGAAATAACGGCTTACTTCTTCCAGAGTGTGGTCTTTGCCATCCAACAAGCCAAAACGAAGCTCCAACACCTGACGCTCGCGCTCAGAAAGCGCCGTCAGTGCGCGTTGCACCTGCTCGCGCAGCATTTCGCGCGAGGCGGCGTCTAGCGGCTCGAGAGCGTCTTCATCTTCGATGAAATCGCCCAACTGGCTGGATTCCTCGTCTCCCACGGGGCCTTCCAGCGATACCGGCTCCTCTGTCGAACGCAGCACACGGTCCACTTTTTGCGTGGCATATTCCCAGCGGCGTTGTACGGCCGGGTCGAGCGGCTTGGCATCGGCCTGGGCGCGCAGAATGGCTTGCACATCCGTTGCAGGCAGATAACCCACCTCTAGCGCAATCTCTTCGTTGGTCGGGTCGCGTCCCAGTTCTTGTGTCAACTGACGCTGGGCGCGTAAAATCCGTGTAATCGACTCGAACAAATGCACCGGGATACGGATCGTGCGCGCTTGCTCGGCAATCGAGCGGTTGATGGATTGCCGAATCCACCACGTCGCATACGTGCTGAACTTGAAGCCGCGCCTGGGGTCAAATTTGTTGACCGCCCTTAACAGCCCCATATTGCCTTCCTGAATCAGATCGAGGAAAGAAATGCCGCGGCCGAGATAGCGTTTGGCTACGCTGACCACCAGCCGCAGGTTAGCGCGGATGAGAGCATGCTTGGCGCCGTCCGCTCTCGCTTGGATGGAGGCCAGTTCGTTTTCCAGTTCCGAAGCCGGCGGTAAGTGACGCTGCAAAGTGCGCTCCGTAGGCAGACTGTGACGTTGCTCTAAGTGTCTCATCAACCAATTCGCGCACTCGCTGGGCAGAAAATATAGACACAAAAAGACACTGAAAGCCTTGCGCACCATACTGTCCCAAGCCGGGTCTTGTCCCCATAAGCCGTTATCTAAGTAAGCGCGCAGGTAAGAGGGCGAGTCCGTTTCCCAGCCAGAGTGCAACGCTTGAGCCTCGGCCAAAAGCAGTGTCAGGTCGGGCGCTTCCTTCTCGATGCGGTGGGCGTCCTCTTCCAATCGCTCCCAGGAGGTGATCAATTCGCTCAGGATGGCGTGGTAAGCGTCGCTGGCGGCTTGGCGGCCTGTTTTGCGTGAACGTCGCAAAAAGATTTCCGCCATGCGATGCGCCTCGATAATCGTAGATAGGCGAAACTCGTTGTCTGAATCGAGCAGTTTGACCTGCCCAATTTCACGCAGATATAACCGCACGGGGTCCTCGGACAATTCAGCGGCTACCTCTGGCGTCCGTAGCGGCAGGGCATCCTCATTTTCTTCCAATTCGTCTATTAACGCCAGGCTGTCTTCGTCTGGTTCCATCATGTCTTCCACCTCTTCCACTTGCAGTTCACTTTGACCTTCCAAGTCCTCTTCAATCGGTAAAGTGCCCTGCGATGGCTTTGCAATGGTATCTTTTGCAGCCGGGAAACGTGGAGAGCGAGGTTTGATGGGGGGTCTGGTTTTTGACTTGATTTTACGCATCTTAACTCATTCGTTTCGGCGTAATGATAATCTTTTTCCAGCCTGGTCGAGATTGCGCAGCAAGCGGGTGTGCTGCAAGACCATTTGCTGGTATGCAGTTGCCTTTAAGTCGCCTTGCTGTTGCGCATCTTCCTGCATGAACCGCAATTGGGTCAGACTCTCGTTCAGCCCTATACGGCGCAATTTGATGATACTACGCTGCAATTCCTCCAAAATGCGCTCTTCGAGCGGGTCAAGAGGTTCTACTTGCTGCACCAATTCACGCGCCAGGTCTTGCAGCGTTTCAGGTAAGCGCTCAAGTACATATTGATTCGGGTCTAGGGCGTCCTGTTCCAGGGATTGACGGATGAGCCCCAGCAAGATTTGATGGTCAGTATACCCGAAATCTTCGGGAACGAGTCGTTGTAGATTTGCCTCTTGCAACTGACGGTCGAGCCGATAGAGCAATTCTGGCTTGCGCAACAATATCCCCAAGCAATACGCTTCAGCCTTGTGGGAGGCGACAAAGGGAATTGCCGCCGGCGGTTTGGATGATTGGGGGGCGGCTGCCGGTTGAGGCCTTGGCCGCCTCTTTTTTGGACCCTGAGCCTGTCTGCCTAACAACGCGCTTTCATCTACCCTCAGGAAACGCGCCAACTGCTGCCGATAGGTGTCCCGTTCGATTGGGTTGGGCAGGTCTTCGATCAGCGGCGTGACCTGCGCCGCAATGCTCGTTTTGACTTTTGGATCTTGTAAGTTTTGCCCGGCTGCCAGCGTTTCCATAACGTGGGTAACGATGGGTTTGGCGTTTTCGATTAATCGCGCCCATTCAGCGATGTCGCGGGCAACAATTTCATCTGGGTCGAGGTTGTCGGGCATAGAAGCCACCCGCAGGTCGGCTTGCAAGCGCGCCTCGTTGCGCAGCAGTCCGCGCGCGTCGAAGCGCAATTCCCCCTCGTGGTCCATGGCTTGACGTGCGGCCTCTAATCCGCGCAACACGGCTTTTTGGCCGGCGGCGTCTGGGTCGAGCGCCAAAACAATCTTGCGCGTAAAACGTTTGAGCAAACGCAGTTGCTCTTCTGTCAACGCCGTACCCATAGGAGAAACGACATTCTCGTAGCCGGCTTGGTGCAGGGCAATCACGTCCAGATAGCCCTCTACAATGACTGCTTGGTCTGCTGCGCGGATAGGCTTGCGGGCGCGGTCTAGCCCGTAGAGCAGGCGTCCTTTGGCAAAGATCGGCGTTTCAGGCGAGTTCAAAAACTTGGGGATATCTTGGGGGTCTACGATGCGCGCGCCAAAGCCGGCCATGCGTCCCTGCTCGTCGCGGATGGGAATCATGATGCGATGACGGAAGCGGTCATAAACGCCGCTCGTACGCTGTGTTCCGCTCTCCTCGCGCACCGTTAGTAATCCGGCGTCAATTAAGTCTTGTTCCGAATAACCGCGCTGAGTGAAATGCCGCAGGGCTGCATCCCACATGTTAGGGGCGTAACCCAGCCCAAAGGCCTCGATGGTTGCGTCCGTGAGTCTACGCTTTTCGCGCAAGTAGGTCAAAACATTTGCATTGGCCAGCAAGTGGCCGCGATAGAACAGCGCCGCCTCTTCAAGTAATTCGCGTAGACGTTGATAAATCTCTCTTTGTTCGGGGGTCTCGCGTTGGAAAGAGGTCAACTGTACCCCGGCGCGCGCCGCCAGTTTTTGCAACGCCTCCCTGAACTCGATGCCTTCTTTCTTCATGATGAACTTGAAAATGTCGCCGCCCTCGTTGCAAGCCCCAAAGCAGCGCCAGGTGCCGGTCTCGGGCCAGACCACAAAGGCCGGCGTGCGCTTGTTGTCATGGAATGGACAAAAGCCGGTATAGTTGCGCCCGGCTTTGCGCAGTTTCACGCCAGCCTCAGAGACAAGGTCTACGATATCAATTCGGGATTTGATCTCATCAATTTCGGACATAGAAATCGGCGTTCGCTCGAATTACATACAGCCTCAATTGAATTATAGACGCATTTTTCAAATTGCACAAAAAACATCTTCTCGAAAAGGGTATGCAGGGCATGTCTTCGGGCTTGTTTTACACAATCGCACCTTTGAGATGTTTTTTAAAATGATGCAGTTTTCCCGATTTTGCGTTATAATATAATAAGATGTTATTGTAAAAAATTGCAATAAGGACTATGCTGCAAAAACCATTACTGCCGAGAGCGCGGAGCGCGCAGGATTGAAAATTTGCAAAACCCGCATCAAGAGCGCCTTTTCTTTGCGGAATCGGTAAAAAATCTCAGCGTTCTCTGCGCGCTCTGCGGTACAAATACCTTTTTGCAGTGGGGTCTTTATTGCTCCGTTGGATTGCCAAATTCAACGGTTTACAACGTTATTTTGCCCATCTCGGCCCGGATTTGGCAATACCCATTCTGGGTACTTTCCAGGCCAGCAGCGCAGTCATTTTTTCTTCTCTCCGATGCGCTATGGATGATAGGAGATGAATTTGTAGGTATGACTTGTGGTAGCCAATATGCCCCCCAATTGCGCGCGCGCGGCTTTCGCATGACGCCCCAGCGCCTGGCTATTTTGCATGTACTTCACCATTCTGCCAGTCATCTTTCGCCGTCTGAAGTGTATCAACACGCCAAAAGCGACCTGCCCGGCTTGACCGAGCCGACTGTTTATCGCACGCTCGAATTTCTGGCCGAAAATGGATTGGTAAATTCTGCTCATATCGGCAGTGGTCATCTGGTGTATGAAATTGCCAAACAAAATCATCACCACTTGATTTGCCGCAAATGCGGCGCAGAAGTGCAAATCGAGCATGATCTGTTGGCAAAACTCTACACCGAATTGGAAGCCAACAGTGGATTCCGTTTCATTGATAGCCATGTGACGTTCTTCGGGCTATGCCCGGAGTGCCAAAAATTTCATTCAGGAGGCTAATCATGTTGTATTCTCCCGCTCCCATGCACATTCCCGATGGTTTTCTCAGCCTGGTCATGTCTCTGCTGTTTTGGGGCATTACCATCATCACTGTGGCGATCGCCATTTCCAAAACCAATCAATCGCTTGGCGAGAAACAGGTGCCGCTGATGGGCGTGATGGCGGCCTTTATCTTTGCCGCGCAAATGCTCAACTTCCCTGTGGCGGGCGGCACATCGGGCCACTTTTTGGGCGGCGCGCTTGCGTCCATTGTGTTAGGGCCTTGGCCCGGCATTCTCGTTATGACCGCTGTCGTTGCCGTACAAGGATTGCTCTTCCAGGATGGCGGCTTGTTGGTGATGGGCGCCAACATCTTCAATATGGGTTTGCTGACCGCCATCATCGGCTATGGTTTGTATCGCAGCGTGATGGGGCGCAGCAAAGGCACACGCCTGGCTGTGGCCGGCCTGGCGGCTTGGCTTTCGACCGTAATCGCTTCTCTGCTGGTCTCTTTGCAGTTATGGTTGAGCGGCACCTCCCGTTTTGAAATCGTTGTTCCGGCTATGTTGGGGGTGCATGTGCTGATTGGCATTGGCGAGGCGGTCATTACCGTAGCAGCGCTGGCTTTCATCGAACAGACACGCCCCGACTTGTTGAGCGAAGAAGCGACTGCATCTAAAGGCGGCAGCGGCTGGGTGTATGCGGGTGTTGGCATTTCCTTGCTGGCGGTATTGCTTTCGCCGCTTGCTTCGGCTTTTCCCGATGGGTTAGAACGCGTGGCCGAGGATATGGGCTTTCTTGAAATGGGGCAGTCTGCGCCGTATGAGATTTTGCCAGATTACACCATTCCCTTCTTGGGAGAAACAGCGCTTTCGACCATTGTAGCGGGCGCAGTTGGCGCGTTGGTAGTGTTGGGGTTGGCGGTTGTCATTGGTCAAAGTCTGCGCAGGAAAAACGCTTGACAACCCATTCGAGATTGTGCTAAAAAGTACGTATCTCGTATTCTTTCGATAAAGGAGGGGGGAGGCGTGTGAGCGCGCTTTCCTGCCTCTCTTTTTGAGAAGACGCTGCATCACGTATGAAAGTAATACGTGATGCGCATTTGTTGTCTGGACAGTGGAATGCATGCTGATATTTTTGACCGCTTTCACGAAGCCGAGAGCCGTTTACATCGCCTCGATCCACGCGTCAAAGTGATCGTGTCTCTCTTGTTCATCCTGTCTAATGCTCTATTGCCCGATGGCGCTTGGGCGGCTTTTGGACTATCATGGATTTTGCTGCTGTGGGCCAATCAATTATCCAGTTTGGGTGTGGATTTTACTTTCAAACGTTCGTTCATTGCCCTGCCGTTTGCATTGGCGGCCGTCTCGGCGGTTTTTTCCCCGCATGGAAAGCCGCTGACCGATTGGACCATAGGGCCGCTCACGCTCACCCCTACCGATTACGGTCTGGTCAAATTTGGCAGCATTTTGCTGCGCTCGTGGCTGTCGGTGCAAGCCCCGATTTTGCTGGTGGCTGTTACGCGCTTTCCTGATATGATTCACGCTTTCGAGCATTTGCGCGTTCCGGCGGTATTGACCGCCATCGTGTCGTTCTTGTATCGCTATTTGTTTGTGTTGACCGACGAGGTGATGCGTCTGCTGCGGGCGCGAGAAGCGCGCAGTGCAGCGGTAGCAGGCCTCAGGTCCGGCAGAAACGTGGTGTGGCGGGCACGGATAGCAGGCAACATGGCCGGTCAACTCTTCTTGCGCAGTTATGAGCGCAGCGACCGCATTTACCATGCCATGCTGGCGCGCGGTTATGCCGGTCAATTGCGCACCCTTCATCCGCACGTAATGAAATCGAGCGATTGGCAGTTTGCAGCCTTTTCGTCAGCCCTCATTCTATTTTTGCAATTGTTTGGACGGTTGTAATGCCGGTTGTCCACAAAACCACTTCTCTGCAAATGCCGCCGTTGGGCGGCTGTGAAAGCGATCTCCTCTCAGTTGAGAACTTGTATTTTTGTTATCCCGATGGTCGTCAAGCGCTGCGAGGCGTTTCGCTCAAAATGTGTGCGGGTGATAAGGCGGCGTTGGTGGGGCCAAATGGCGCCGGGAAAAGTACCTTGATGCTACATCTGAACGGTATTTTGACGGGGCAAGGCGAGGTGCGCATTGCCGGTCTGCGTATCACGCCGGAGAATTTGCCTGCCATCCGCGCTATGGTGGGACTCGTGTTCCAGAACCCTGATGACCAACTCTTTTCGCCAACGGTGTTCGAGGACGTGGCTTTTGGACCGCTGCACATGGGGTTGCCTGAAGAAGAAGTGTATGCCCGCGTAGAGCGGGCATTGGAAATGGTGCGCATGACGGCTTACAAAGATAGGTTGTCTCATCATTTGAGCATGGGAGAGAAGAAGCGTATTGCCATTGCAACCGTTTTGTCCATGCACCCGCAAATCTTGGCGCTAGATGAGCCTTCGGCCGGCTTGGACCCTCGTGCGCGGCGCAGCCTGATTCATCTTTTACGCCATTTGCCCATTACTATGTTAGTCTCGACGCATGATCTGGCGATGGTGCGGGAATTGTTCCCGCGCATGATTATCATGGACGAGGGGAGAATCGTCGCCGATGGCTTGACTTCTGTGCTGCTGAACGACCAGGCTTTGCTCGAAGCGCATGGTTTGGAGAAACCCTAGCGGGGAGTGATTTTGTGACTCTGACAAACAATACGGTATCATCCTTCCCGCATTCCTCGCTGGGCTTCTGATCTGGCGCTCATGCCAATTGGATGATAGGTGGGCTCGGTGCGCGCAGGTCGGCTATTGGGGGTGGCAGTCAGCGGTTTGGGCGTCGGCCGAATATAAGCGGGGGTGACTGGGCGCTTTGCTTCTGGCGAGGGGGCGTTGCTGTGACGGCCGAGAGGCTGTTGCTCTGCCAGGCTGAATAGGTTTTCGCCTGCAATCGAAAATGTGCCAATGATAAGCACGCGAATCAACCACACCATCACAGCCACGAATACAGGCACCACTTTTGTCATGGAGGCTTGTCCAATCAAAATGCTGCCTGTTGGCGTATGATTGACGATGGCTACCGACACGCCCCACCAGGTCAGTATAGCGTTCATGGCTGCCGCCAGCAGCCAGGCCCCAAACAAGTACCACACTTCGGCTGGCTTGCTGCGTCCTTTTTCGGGCGTAAATAGACGCGCAATACCGGCAAAGTCAATTCCGCAAAAGGCAATCGAGAGAATAGTCGCCCAGCGTAAGCCGGCAAAGCGTAAATCTCCGAGGACATCGCGCAGCGCAAAATCGGTGGTCGAATAATTGAAGACCTCAAAGGCCAATAATGCGCCAATCAGGATGCTGCCAAACACTGCGCCGCGCCGGTTTGCAGCGCTTCGTAATAGAGGGAGAAGTTGGAAAGGAAAAGTATGCTCCATGGCAACCTCATTTATCCAAGCGGGTAACTATTCAGCAGGCCCTAACAGCCTGTCGGAGAAGACTTGAAAATTGCCCTATTGCTCCGTCGGATTGCCAAATCCAACGTTTACAACGTAATTTTGCCCAGTTTGGCCTGGATTTGGCAATACCCATTATGGGTACTTTCCAGGCCAGCGATGCCTGAATAGTTACCCAAGCGGCTATTATGAAAAAGGGATGCAGTTGATATTATAGAACAATTGTTCTATTTGTCAAGGTTTTCAGATAAGCGGTGCGCGCGCAAAGGTTGTCAAACCATCTGTCAGGCGAATTTTGGATTCAGTCGCCGGCATTTTGGTGATTGCCCACAAGGGACGCATGTGCGGATTTGGCAATCCGCACGAGCAAAAAATGGCGGCTTGGACACCGCT
>JBBITF010000014.1:0-65685 GCA_037440925.1 Chloroflexota bacterium | reverse complement strand
GGGGGGATCAATCCCCCGCCTCAGGTCGTGAAAGTCGGCTGGAAGCCGACTCCGAGGCGCGCAGTCCGAAGCGGCGGGGGGATGAATCCCCCGCCTCAGGTCATGGAAGTCGGCTGGAAGCCGACTCCGAGGCGCGCAGTCCGAAGCGGCGGGGGGATCAATCCCCCGCCTCAGGTCATGGAAGTCGGCTGGAAGCCGACTCCGAGGCGCGCAGTCCGAAGCGGCGGGGGGATCAATCCCCCGCCTCAGGTCGTGAAAGTCGGCTAAAGCCGACTCGGCCGGCGGGCGGCGGAGTCCGCTTGAGCGGACTTTCAGGTATTGAGCAGGGGCTTTAGCCCCGGCAGGCAGCCGGCTGGGGGTAGCTTTAGCCCCGGCGGGTGGCTGGCAAGACATCTACCGCGCCTCCACAGGCAGAGTAACGGTGAAGACGCTGCCTTTGCCCCATTCGCTCTCGGCGGTGATGTCTCCGCCCAGCAGATCTGCAAGGTGTTTGCAAATGGCCAGGCCCAGGCCGGTGCCTTCGTGATGGCGCGCCAGGCCGGTTTCGATCTGCTGGAAAGGGCGGAAGAGTTTGGACATGTCTTCGGCGCGGATGCCGATGCCGGTATCGCGCACGCGCAGCCGCACGCATCCGGGACCGGTTTCGCATTCCAGGCGCACTTCGCCGCGCTCGGTAAACTTGATGGCGTTGGTCAGCAGGTTGATGAGAATCTGTTCCACGCGCCGCTGGTCGCTGACGATGAGGCCGATGCCCGATCCAATTGCCGCGCTGAGGGCCAGGCCTTTCTTTTGGGCCGCCGGGGTGACCATGCGCAGGGCATTTTCAATGGCAAGGCGCAGGTCGAAGGGATCGTGGCGGACTTCGAGTTGCCCGGCTTCGATTTTCGAGATGTCCAGCACATCGTTGATGAGCGCCAGCAGGTGCCTGGCGCTGTCGTTCGCCATGCGAAGTTGTTTGGTTTGTTCGGCGTTGAGCGGCCCGGCCAATCCCTGGAGCAGGACGCCGGTGAAGCCGATGATGGAGTTGAGCGGTGTGCGCAGTTCGTGGGACATGGTAGCCAGAAAGGCCGATTTCAGGCGGTCGGCTTCCTGCGCTTTTTCCAGCGCCAGGTTCAGGTCTTGGGTGCGCTCCTTGACTTTTTGTTCCAGTTCGGCGGCGTGCTGCTGGACTTGGGCATACAATTGCGCATTCCGGACTCCACTGGCGACCTGGGCGGCGACGGTTTCAAGAAACTCAGCCTGCGCCTCGAAATCGCGCTCTTCGGAGCAGGCCAGCCCGACGACGCCGATGACCTGATCCCCGGCCAGCAGGGGCAGGGCAGCAAAGGAACGGTAGCGGGCCTTTTTGCATTCTTCCCAGGTGCAGCGCGAGTCGCTAAAGATGTCGCGGGTGTAGAGCGGCCGTCCTTCTTGCGCGGCCAACCCGCACATACACTCGCCGACGCGGTGCTCGGGAATTTGCTCGAAGCGTTGGACGGCTTCGGGCGGCCCGCTGCCCGCCAGAATCAGGCGCTCGCCTTCGCGCAGAAAGAGGAAGGCCACCTCTGTGCGCGTGAGTTCGATCAGCGCAGTGATGGCGTTGGAGACAACTTCCTCCAGCGAAACGGAGCGGTTGACTTTTTCGCCCAGATGGTTGAGGGCTTCCAGTTCGGCGTTGTAGAGATGAATTTCTTCTTCGGCTCGTTTGCGCTCGGTGATGTCGGTCAGGGTGCCGACATAGCCGAGGATGTTGCCTGCCGCGTCGGTCTCCGGAACGGCCTGCCCCATGACCCAGGCGATGCTCCCATCCGGCCGCACGAAGCGGTAGTCGGACAGGGAGGGGGCGCCGCGCTCGGCGGCGTTTTCCCATTCACGGCGGATGCGCGGCCGGTCTTCGGGATGGACGGCTTCGATCCACCCGTCGCCGAGGGCTTTTTCGGCGGGCAGGCTCGAAATGGCGCTCCAGGCCGGGTTGACGTAGGTGGTGGCGCCCGCCGGATCGGTGCGGAAGATTCCCACCGGGGCGATGTTGGCCAGGGTTTCGTAGCGCCGCTCCACCTGGCGCAGGGCAGCGCGGGTTTGCAGCAATTCGCGCAGGCTGGAAGTCCCCCGTCTTCGCAAAAGCAGAACCGCCGCCAGGCTGAGCGCCAGCAAGCCGCTCATGATGCCGATCAGCCACCACAGGTGGGCCGGGACGCGCGCTTGCGGCGAGAGGTCGGTCCAATGGCCGAGAGTGGTGTAATAGGGCGAGTCGGGGACGGAAATCCATTCGTTCAGGTGGCGGTCAATGGCTGCGAGCAGGTCGGCGTTGCGACCCTCGGCAACGGCGTAGAACAATTGCGTCGGGTTGAAATCAATGGTCGTTTTTTGCAGGCCGTATCGGCTACAGAAATAGTCGCCGAAGAGGTGGTTGGCGATGGCGGCGTCGGCCTCACCCTGCGAGGCGAGTTCGAAGGCCTCGATCAGCGAGGCGGCCGGGATGATGCTGACTTGATAGCCAAAGCCGTCCATGAGTTGTTGAAAAACTGTCTCTTGAATGGAGCCTTCCAGCACGGCCACGCGCTTGCCGTTCAGGTTGCTCAAGCCGGTAATTTGGGAGGCGGGGGCGGCATAGACGCGTGACCAACTCTCCAGCACAGGCGTTTGGTGAAAATCGAAGCGCTGGTCGCGCTCGGCGGAGTAGGCGACATCCGGCATCAGGTCAATTTCGCCGGCGGCGAGGGCGTTCAGGCAGGCTTCCCATTCGCAGGGAACGTATTCGAGCGTCCAGCCTTCTTCGGCCGCGATCTTCTCGAGCAATTCGATGAACAAGCCGGCCGCCTGTCCGTTTTCATCCAGAAAGACTTTTGGCTCATTCTGATAAACGCCCACGCGCACGTTGCGCCCGGCGGCTGCGGGCGAGGCGCTCAGCAGGAGGGCCAGAAGCAGGCCAAAGGTCAGAAAGAAGCGCAGGCGGTTCATCTCAATTTCCAGAGATAACTTTCTTCCACTGCCTTGATCAGCATCAGCAGCAGGTTCAAGTCGAGCGGTTTGGTCAGGATGGCCTTGGCGCCTTCCTTGCGGCCGCGCTGGATGAGTTCGTCGGCAGAGTAGGCGGTCATCAGGAAAGTGATCAGGCTGGGCTGTTGTTTGCGCGCCCGCACGAAGAGGTCCACGCCGTTCATCTCCGGCATGATGACGTCGGTGAGCAGGATGTGGATCTTTTCGCGGCCGAGCAGGTCGAGCGCCTCGCGGCTCGAACCGCTGACGCGCACCTCGTAGCCTTTCAGCGCCAGGATGTCGGCGGTGGTTTGGGCCATGGCGGGGTTGTCGTCCACGATGAGGATGCGGGTAGGCTGGCTCATGATGACTTCTCCTCGGCGACGGGGAGGATGACGGTAAAGGCGGCGCCCTGGCCCGGTTCGCTCTGGACCTCGATCCGGCCGCCGTTGGCCTCGACCAGTTTCTTGCTGACAGCCAGTCCCAGCCCAATGCCTTTGGCCTTGGTGGTGAAGAGCGGCTCAAAGAGTTTGCCCATATTTTCGGGCGGGATGCCCACACCCGTATCTTTGACCGCGATCCGCACCCACTGCTCACTGCTCACTGAATACTGATCACTGATCACTGACAACCGCCCTCCCTCCGGCATGGCCTGGTAGGCGTTGACGATCAGATTGCCCAGCACCTGTTCGATCTGGCGCGGGTCCACCCAGAGGGGCGGCAGGCCGGGCGGCAGGTCGAGGTGGAGACGGATGTTTTCGGGGGCAGGGTAACGGTCCAGCACGCGGCGGACGAGTTCGGAGGCGGCGATCGCCTCCCGTTCCACCGACTTGACGCGGGCAAAGTCGAGCAGGTCGCCGACGATTTTCTCGGCGTTGTGCGTTTCGCGTTCGAGGATATTCAGGTATTCCCTGACTTTTTCGCCTGCATCGGGCAAGACGAGTTTGAGGAAGTAGACGGCGTTGTTGATGACCGCCAGCGGGTTGCGCAGTTCGTGGCCGACGCTGCCGGCCAGTTGACCGAGAACAGCCAGTCTTTCCTGGCGGACGAGTTGCTCCTGGGCTTCCTGCAATTGACGGGTGCGCTCGGCGACGCGCTGCTCCAGTTCGGCGTTCAGGCGGCGGATTTCGTCTTCGGCCTGTTTCTGTTGGGTAACGTCTTCTGCCACGCCTTCGATCCAGCCCTGTTCGGGGTAGATGCGCGCCGTGTAACGTGCCCAGAAAATGGAGCGGTCTTTGCGGTAGAAACGCGCTTCGAAGTTCTGGACGAATCCGTCTCGGCGGAGCATGTCCACCATGCGTTCGCGCGTGCCGGGGTCAACGTAATTCTGGGAGGTGACGTACTCGGCGATGAATTCTTCGCGGCTGTCGTAGCCGAACATGCGCGCCAACTGCTCGTTGCTCTCCAGGATTTTGCCGTCGGCGATGCGAGTGCGGAACAGGCCGACCTGGGCGTTGTGGAACAGGTTGCGGTAGGTCTCTTCGCTCTGGCGGATTCGCTCTTCGGCCTGTTTGCGGGCGGTGATGTCGCGGGCGACAATCAGGATTTGCTCGGTTTGTCCCTGGCGGGCAACGGGGGCGGAGTACACTTCCATGCAAAGTTTCTGACCGCTCTTGCTGAGGACTTCGACTTCGTAGTGATACAAGCCGCCATTGCCCCGGGCGCGCTGCTCGCCTCGTTTGCGGATGCCGTTCTGGAATTCCGGAGCGATGAAGACGTCAATCGGTCGGCCGATGACCTCTTCGGCGGTCAGGCCGGTCAATTCCAGGCCGGCGCGGTTGACATACTGGATGCGCCCCTCCATATCGTGCAGGATGATGACGTCCGGCGTGGTCTCGGCCAGCAGGCGGTATTTCTCCTCGCTCTCGCGCAGGGCTTCTTCCGCCTGTTTGCGCTCGGTGATGTCGTTGATGACATGCACCGAACCGGCGAAGCGGCCCTCGGCGTCGAGGATGGGGTCCACGGTCACTTCCAGCCAGCGGCCGCCGCGCTCGAAGATCATGCTCTGGCGTTTCTTTTCCTTCTTGACCGTCATCAGCGGGCAGGCATAGTACGGCTCGGCGGCGCTGTGGACGATCTCATAGCATCTTTTTCCCAGCATGTTTTCGGGTATCTCGCCAAAGAGTTCGCCTGCAGCGCGGTTGCATTGAATGATGTGGTAGGCGTCATCGGTCAGAATAATGCCGCTGCCGACGGCGTCGAAGGTGGCCTGCCACTCGGCCGCGCTCAGGCGGGCGGTTTGTTCGGCGGCGCGCAGGCGCAGCAATCCCTGAACGCGCGCCAGCAGTTCGCGGTTCGAGACCGGGCGGGCGATGTAGCCGTCGGCGCCCAGGTCGAGGCCGGCGGCCTGGCTCTCGCCATCGGTATAAGTGCTGGAAACGATGATGACGCCAATGCCGGCCAGTTCGGGGTCGGCTTTCAAGCGGCGGCAGACCTCGAAGCCGTCTATGTCGGGCAGGTTCACGTCCAGCAGGATGAGGTCCGGCCGGTGGCGGCGGGCGGCTTCCAGAGTCTCAAGGCCGGTCTGTGCGGGGAAGGTCTGGTAGCCGGCTTTGTCCAGCAGGCGCCGGGTGGCGCTGACGATGGCGGGGTCGTCATCTACAACCAGGATTTTGGTTTGTTCGGACATAGGCGGCCTTTTGGGGAGTAGTCTGATAGTCGTTCGCTAAACGAGCTGCTTGGCCAGGGAGTTTTGCATTTGACGCAAAGAGGTGAACATGCTGTCTCCTTGCTGGATGTGGGTGGAATACGATACAAATAGTATACAACAACTGAGGCGGGAGAGAACGGTGAAATCAAAACCGACCGGGCGTCCGCTCCGGTCGGTTCTTCTCTGTGCTGCAAGACTAATCATCTCCTAATGATGCAATTGCCCTGAGTAAGCCAAAAATCAACATGCCGAGTTTCAGCCCCTCGCCAGCAGTGATGGCTGTTTCACTGCCTTTTTTTTCGGCGCGGCGTTGGAGTAGCATGGCAGCAATCAGACCGGTAAAAGCGCCAATCAGGGCGCCCAGTAGTAAGGTGTTACGTTTATTTGACATCGGTTCGATCCTTTCCGTTGGCAAGTGACTGGCAATTTCTCGAAGAGAAGGGAAAAACGCTTTGTCCTCTGCTCGATTGAGATGATAGGGGGACTGTCATTTTTTGCCGAAGAACGCTTTTACACTGGCTGTCATACCCTCCAGAAACAGAACAGGTTGTACAGCCAGATCGGAGGCGCGCTGGATCTGACCAGCAGCCCGGCGGACGTAATATTGCGCTTTTGCCGAGTAGGACGGTATGATTTGGAGCGCCCGCGCCAGCAGATAAACCAGTGCAGTGAGTAGCGTCAGGAGCAAAAGGCCAAATCCCATCCATGGGATGACCAGCCAGATGGTAGAAATAGCCGCCCAGCGCGGCGAGTCGCCGCTTTCGCTAAAGGCTGCCAGGCTGGCCAGCACAGCAGCGGCAATCACCAACACGACCGTTATCAAGAACGGCAAGAGGATTTGAAGCCACAACTGACGGCGATGATTTCGATGTGACAAATGGGATTCAGGAAGATACAAAGGGGTTTTCATTGTCCTTATTGTAGCATAAGGCGGTGTCCAATCGCAATATATAGAAACGCACAGGGCGGCCTGCACATGCCTCGCCCAGGCACGCACTGGCCGCCCCAGCAAAAGGGAGGAACCTACTCAGCACAACGAGCGGATTCTATATCTTACAAAGTACCACGCCCAATTGCTTAAAAACATCCTGAAGGACCCACAGGACCGCGATTTTGATTATGGCAGGTTCGTGGGTGCTCTAAGTAAAGAAGATCATCGCCGCTTGCGCAAGAAGGTCGGAATATCCAGGTCGTCGGAAGGAATGGATGGCACAGAGGGCCGCGCTTCACTTCCCAGAGAGGAGGTCTCTCCACGCTGCGCCTCGACGCCCACGCTGACCGATTCGTTCGGTTGAACGAAATGCAGCGGTCGCTGTTCGGTCAGGCGGGGAGTTGCCACCCGCTCCAGCACGCGGCGCGGTACGCCGTTGCGCTCGAATCCGGTGGCAATGACCGTGATGCGGATGTCATCGCCCATGCTTGGGTCAATGACGGCGCCAAAAATCATGTTGACATCTGGATGCGCCGTCTCGCGGATAATGGCCGCCGCCTGGTTGACCTCGAAGAGCGTCATGTTTGGGCCGCCGGTCACGTTGAACAGCACGCCGCGCGCGCCATCAATGGTGATATCCAGCAATTGACTGGAGATAGCCTTCTCGGCAGCCGTCTTAGCGCGGTCTTCGCCACTGCCCACGCCCACTGCCATCAAAGCCGCGCCGCCTTCGGACATAATGGCGCGCACATCGGCAAAGTCCAGGTTGATCAGGCCGGGGATGGTGATGAGTTCAGAAATGCCCTGAATGCCTTGATGCAAAACATCGTCTGCCAAGCGGAACGCATCTTGTAAACTAGAACGTTTATCGGCGATTTGCAGCAGACGGTCATTTGGAATGACAATCAGGGTGTGGGCGTGTTCCTTGAGTTTGTTGATGCCGGCTTCCGCACCTTGCATTCGGCGGCCGCCCTCGAAAGTAAACGGGCGGGTGACCACGCCAATGGTCAGCGCGCCACACTCCTTGGCCACCTGCGCCACTACCGGAGCCGCGCCGGTGCCGGTGCCGCCGCCCATGCCGGCCGTGACAAAGACCATGTCTGAGCCTTTCAACACGTTGTACAGTTCGTCAGCCGATTCTTCGGCCGCTTTGCGTCCCACTTCGGGGTCGCCGCCCGCACCCAGGCCGCGGGTCAGTTTTTCGCCCAAGCGCACACGCACCGGCGCCTTGGAAAGCGTCAGGGCTTGGGCGTCGGTGTTGGCGGCAATGAATTCTACGCCCTGAATGCCTTCTTCCATCATGCGATTGACGGCATTCGAGCCGCCGCCGCCTACTCCAATGACTTTGATACGGGCGAAGGTTTCATTGACTTGTTGTTTCTTGGTCGAATCCATAGGTTCCTCCTTGCATAAACTTTACTTCGTAGAGCGGGATTGCTCCCGGCTCTCTGCCGTAGGACAGGCTAAGAGCGATAGTATTAATCTTGAGAATCTCTCATAACCGCGAAGATTTTGATCAGCGCTGCGCGCAAACTGAAGTTTGCGGCACAGCCGCGATATGGACATCGCATTACGGCAACAATCTTTCGAGCCATTTCTTCAAAAATCCAAATTTCATCCGTTGTTCTCCTTTTCGGCGGGAGACTGGCATTTCGTGACTGTGCATGGTCAACGCCCAGCGTAGCAATCCAACGCTGGTGGAGTAAGCAGGCGAATCCAGGCGGTCTACCAACCCCACCAGGTTTTCTGGCCCGGCGGTGCGAACAGGCAGGCCCAACACCTCGCTGGCAACGCGCTTGATGCCGGGCAGGGCGCTTGTGCCGCCGGTCAACACCATGCCGGCCGGCAGCAATCCGTCGTAGCCGGAGCGTTTGATTTCCTGTAAAGTCAGGTGGAAAATCTCTTCCACGCGCGCCTCGATGATGTGTGCCAGGTCCTGCCGGTTGACCTGCACCGCGCGTTCTTCGCCAAAAGGACGGATGGAAAAGTATTCATCGGCGCCCACTTCTCCGCGCACGGCATAGCCTTGTTGTTTCTTCACTTCCTCGGCTTGCGCTACCGGCAAGCGCAGGCCATGGGCAATGTCTTGGGTGATATGGTTGCCGCCCACTGCCAACACCATGGTATGCCAGACATCGCCATCCACATAGATGGCCAGATCGGTGGTGCCGCCGCCAATGTCGCACACGGCCACGCCCATCTGGCGTTCCTGGTCGGTCAGCACCACTTCGCCGGAGGCCAATGGATTGAGAACGAATTGTTGCACCTGTACTCCGGCTGCATTGACGCACTTGCGCAAATTGTCTACGGTGGCCGAAGCGGCGGTGATGATATGCGTCTCTACTTCGAGGCGGTAACCGTGCATCCCGATGGGCGAGCGGATGCCTTCTTGCCCATCCACCGAAAAGCCGCGCTGGATGACATGCACAATCTCGCGGTCGTGGGGAATGGCTACGGCGCGCGCCTGTTCCAGCGCCCGAAGCACATCGTATTCTTCGATCAAGCCGTTGCTCACGCCCACCGAGCCGCGGCTGTTGACCGACGAGACGTGCGCCCCGGCCACACTGACCAGCGCAGCGGTAATTTCCAGGCCGGAGGTGCTCTCAGCGCGTTTTATCGAGCGCATGATGGCCTGCGTAGCCGCTTCCAGGTCCACGATCACGCCTTTGCGGATGCCTGCCGACGGTTCGATACCCACGCCCAGGATACGGATGGTCTCTGGGCTTTCGATGCGCCCAACCAGGGTGCAAACTTTGGTGGTGCCAACGTCGATTCCTACGACAATTTCTTCCATGCTTACTATTCTTCCACTACGACAGATCCCGTATCTTGCGCTTCGCTCCCGACTTCAGTCTGTTCCAGACGATAGAAGGGGGCGTTGGAATAGGCGACATTGATGAGCGCCGGCCGGATACCGCGCGCCAGCAGAGAATCTACCAGCGCCTGATAAACGCGCGCTTTTACGGCCATATCCTGCATATCATTGCCAAAAACAGCCTGCCAGCCGCGTCCATCGTTCCAACTCAGACCCGTTTCTGGGTGGTACAGGATTGGCGTTCCCGGCGGAGAGATGGTTGCCAGGGTCAGGATGGCGTTCACGGTCTCTGCGCTGATGTAAGGGCGCGCTGTCAATGAGCCGGCTTTCAGCGTGGGCCAGGCTGGTGGCGGAGCAAGCGCTTGCACCACGATCAGGCCGGCCATCTCGCCGCGTGGACGGAAGGCTACGCCGTCTGCATCTATCCAGGTGTAACCGTCGTCTTGCTGCCACAGGATGACCGGCTGCCGCTCGACCACGTGGACGGTGACGCGATTCGGCAAGGATACGCTGGCGGTAACGGAAGCAAGTTCCGGGTAGTTGCGAAGCGTGTGCGCCTCGATGTCGGCCGGGGTCAGTAGAAAGATGGGATGTCCGTTCAATCCGAGGGCAGCGTTGATTTCATCTGCTGAAAGGCGCTGATTGCCGGTCACTTGCACGACGTCAACGCGGAATTGCGGCATACTCCACAGCAGGTACAGGGCAGCAGCCAAAAGAATCGTCAGCGTAAAGGACAAAAGCCGCCAGCCAACCTGTATGCGCGGCAAGGTCAGGGGGCGAACTGCCGGGCGCGGCAGGCTGAGCGCAGCCTGAAAACGGCGTTGCCCGATCTTTTTGCGGCGCTGAATGGCAAAGTCGTTGACGACGCCGCGGGCCGTTAAAGGCGGCAGGTCGCGGACGGCTGCTTTCTTTTTCAGAAACAGGTGCGGCTGGCGCGGTTCTCGGGCAGGGGCGGCCGGTGGCTGCTCTTGCTGTTGCCGCATTTGCTTCCAGCGGCGCTGGCGCACCCGCTCGGCGCGGCTATACCTTTCCTTTTCGCTCATGCGGCGCTCCGATAGGTTCGTTTGGTGCGGTCGCGCTCGGCTTTGCGCTCGAGGGCCAGTTCGATGAGGCGGTCTATCAGCCGCGGATAAGGCAGGCCACTGGCTTCCCAAAGTTTTGGGTACATGCTGATTTTGGTGAAGCCGGGCAGGGTGTTGATTTCGTTCAAGTAAATGGCGTTCGTGTCTTTTTCTACGAAGAAGTCTACCCGCGCCATGCCGGCGCAGTCAATCAATTTGTAGGCGCGGACAGCCAATTCGCGGATGCGGTCGCTGATTTCAGCCGGCAGAGGCGCCGGGATGACCAGGCCAGAGGTGCCGTCCACGTATTTGGATTCGTAGGAGTAGAATTCGCGGCTGGGCAACACTTCGCCCGGCACGGAGGCTTGCGGGTGGTCGTTGCCTAGCACGCTGACCTCGATTTCGCGGGCGTTTTGGATGCCGCGCTGGATGAGGATGCGCCGGTCATAAGCCGCCGCCTCGAACAAGCCCTCTTGCAAGTCAGAACGGTTGTGACATTTGGTCACACCCACCGAGGATCCCAGGTTGGCCGGCTTGGTGAAGAGCGGGTAGGCGCTCAACGCTTCGGCGCGGCGGATGACCGAATCGATATCCTGCTCGATTTCATGTCGCAGGACGAGCAAGGTTTCGACCACTGGGACGCCGTTGGCGGTCATCACTTCTTTGAAAATGGCTTTGTCCATGCCTACTGCCGAGCCGGTTACGCCCGCACCCACGTAGGCCACATCGGCCATTTCGAGCAAGCCCTGTAGTGTGCCATCTTCGCAGTATGTCCCGTGCATGACGGGGAAGTAGACGTCAATGTCGGTGAGTTTTACGTAATTGGTACCTCGCAAAACGTAAAGGCCACGTTCAGAGGGATCGGGCGAAAGAATGACGTGTTCCAACCCCTGCGTGGAGCCTTTCTCCAGCGCACCAATGGCGTCTGCACCGGTGAACCAGCGTCCATCCAGCGTAATGCCCACTTGTGTTACTTCATATTTCGTCGTGTCCAGGACTGACAGCACCGAGCGCGCAGACATGAGCGAGACTTCATGCTCGCCAGAGCGTCCCCCGAAGAGGACGGCGATTTTGAGAGGGGTGGGAGAGGGTGTTTTCATGGTTAGTTCGTAAAACGTAAGGCGTAAAACGTATTGCCGCTGCCGCGCGAGTATCCTTCTGCTATATTGGCGCTGATGGAACCAAGCGCCTCATACAACTGTTCAAATAAACCAATGGTTCGGCGGTCTTGCATTAATTTTGTCACGTCGAACCACCCAATCACGAATCCCATTCGCCGATTAACTCGATTTCCAGCTCTAGCATCACGCCAAACTTCTCGGCAACTGTTTTTTGCGCCAGGCGGATGAGCGCCCGTATGTCCTCGGCCTGCGTCTGACCGTGATTGATGAAAAAATTGGCGTGCAAAGGGCTGATTTCTGCCGCACCGATGCGGGTACCTTTTAGACCTGCGGCTTCGATCAAACGTCCGGCAAAATCGCCCGGCGGGTTTTTGAACATCGAACCCATGCTTGCGCCTGCCGGCTGGGTCGCTTTGCGGCGTGCGCTGAATTGTGCGATTTTAACCGACACAGCCTCTTTTGTGCTACGTTTCAAACCAAATTCAGCCGAAAGTACTATACCTTTCAAAGTGCCGCGTTTCAAAGCCGAGGTGCGATAACCGTAAGCAAACTTTTCTACCGGCCAGGTTTGGCGCCCGCTCTCGGTCAACACCTCGGCTTGCAACAGCGAGGCGGCCACGTCACTGCCAAATGCGCCGGCATTGCCATACACTGCGCCGCCGACAGTGCCTGGCACGGTGGCTGCCCATTCCAAGCCGGCCAGTCCATGCGAGGCGCAGCGACGCGCCAGATTGGCGAACACCGCTCCCGCTTCTGCCCACACCCTCGGCTGGCTCCCGTTATCGAAGCGGACGGCCTTGGCCCGGTTCAGCACCGCTACCCCCCGCAAGCCGCGATCGCTGACCAGCACATTCGAGCCGCCGCCCAATAGCGCCCAGGGGACGTTCATCTCCCACAAACGAGATAGGGTGTCGGCCAGTTCATCTGCCGAGGTGACCGTCACCAGCGCATCCGCCGGGCCGCCAATACGCGCGCTGGTATAGGGCGCAAGCGGCACCTTCTCTTGCAGCCGGTCGCCAAAGGCGGCGCGTAGAGCAGAGAGGGGCAGGGCGGGCGTCGTCATTCCTTTGCAATCAACCTCTCGATCAACCGCAGCACCACCTCTTCACGCACGGCGTTGTCCGCTTCCAGGCTTGGCCGCACAGCATTTGCCTTGCGGCTGGGTAGCTGGTCGTGTCCGCTAACTTCGCTCAGCACCATCTTCAACGGCGGAAGCGCCAGAGCCTCGGCTTCGAATAGACGTTTCTTTTCGTTCTTTTTTGTCATCTTATACCTCTTAGAGCATGACTGCCTGATAGCCAGTGTGAGGGCCTCCGAGGGCAGACCTTCGGTCTGTCCTACGATCTGTTCAAACTGGCCAGCACATCTCGACTGACCTGGTCGGCATCTCCGGCAGAGAGAACCAGTAATACATCGCCGGGCTTCAAATGTTTCAAGAGATATTGCGTAATCTCCTCCAATGTAGGAATATAATGCGCCGCAGCGTGCGGCATGGCGCTGACGACTTCGGCAGAGGTAAACTCTTGTTTTGGCTCGCGCGCCGCATACACCTCGCTGACGATAACCTCATCTGCATCCTTGAAGGCGCGGCTAAATTCGCTGAAGAGCACTTGCGTGCGCGAATAGGTATGCGGCTGCCATACCGCCCAAATGCGCCGCTCTGGGTAGCGCGCCCGCGCAGCCGCCAGGGTTGCTCTGATTTCAGTGGGATGATGGGCATAGTCGTCAATGACGATTACCCCTTTGGCCTGACCCTGCACTTCGAAGCGTCGTCCGGTACCCTGGAACGCTTGTAAGGCCTGGGCGGCTTTCTGGGAAGACAGGCCAAGCGTCTCTACCACCGCCAGCGCCGCCAGCGCATTGCGGACATTATGCTCGCCTGGCACTTGCAGTTCGACCTTGACGGTGCTCAACCCGCCGCTCAGGTTAGAGACGGCCTCGAAACTAAAACCGCCCATGAGATTTGACTTGAGCGCGCGCGCCTGAATCCATTGCGGACTGTTGATGGTCAACTCGCCCTGGATACTGTAAGCCACCACGTTTTTCCCATCCTTGCGGGCGTGGGAGAGCAACGCCACTGCGTTGTTGTCGTCGGCGCAAGTAATCAGAGTGCCGTCGGCAGGCAGTAAGTCCACAAAAGATTCAAAAGCCGAAACCATATCTTCGAAAGTAGGATAACAATCCGGGTGGTCATGTTCCAGGCTGGTCACAACTTCGATGCGCGGTTTCAGCCCCAGGAACATACGATCGTACTCGTCTGCTTCGATGACAAAGGCATTGCCCTTCCCGGCGCGGGCATTGACGCCCAAATTGGTCATGGTGCTGCCTACAATGAAGGAAGGATCGCGTCCCAGTTCGCTCAAGATCCAGGCAATCATGGCAGTGGTGGTGGTCTTGCCGTGCGTGCCGGCAACGGCGATGCCGGTCTTGTCGCTCATCAACTGACCGAGGAAGTCGGCGCGCTTATACACCGCGATGCCTGCCGCGCGCGCTGCCCGCACTTCGGGGTTGTCGTCTGGAATGGCCGAGGAGCGCACTACCCAATCAGCGCCGGCGATGTTACGCGGATGATGCCCAATGTAAATCGTGGCGCCAACCTTTTGCAAGTCAAGGGCAAACGGCGAAAGCGCCCGGTCAGAGCCGGTTACACGATAGCCGCTTTCTAAAAGCAGCCGTGCAATGGCGGAAAGTCCGCTGCCTCCAATGCCGATGAAGTGAACCTGAGTCATAGTTCTCTCTTCTGGATTGCCAGGCTTTGCCTGGTAAGGCCGACCAAATGTCGTCGGTACCTATCAAATGAATACAACAATGACAAAAATGAAGCACAACAGCACCGCAAAATAAATGCCGGGCTCGCCCAACAGATGGGGTGGCATCCAATTCATCATGGTTGTGACGCTTTCGAGAACGTCGCCGACGGGGGGGGAAACGATTTCAGGAAAGGGATAATTGGCCTCGTGCATGTAGAACAACACTGTACCTGCCACTAAGTAGCCGTTGATGGCGCCCATCACCAGTCCGAAGAGCGTATCTTGCAAGCGCTCACGAGTTGCACGCGAAGCCAGACGCTGGATGCTGATGACCGTCTGGTAGCCAAAATACACCAGCGTAATCAATAGCAGCGCGCGAATCCAAAAAAGCGAGGAACTATCGGCCGGCAGCGCCTGAATCAGCGGAATGTACTTGCGCAGCACATGGTTGGTGGTGAGCGCCAGGATGACGCTGAAACTGACCATCAGTTCCTTTACCCAGCCGCGCATCCCGCCGATGACGGCAAATAAGATCACGTACATCCAAAAAACATAGACAATGCTCATCATAGGCTTTTCACTCCGGCCAGGTCCAGCAACTGGTTGGCTATGGCTTGCGAAGCCTGCGGACGGGCCAGTGAACGCATGGCAGCCTGCATGGACTCGCGTTTGCCCGGATTTTCGAGCAATACCTGCACCGTGTTGAGCAAATCTGCCTGCAAGCGGCCGTCTTCCAGGATGATTGCCGCGCCATGCCGCGCCAGGGCTTCGGCATTGATCTTTTGATAACGCCAGGCGTAGGGATATGGCACCAACACCGCCGGAAGCCCAAAGAAGGGCAACTCACCCAGGGTAGAGGCTCCCGCTCGGCAGACGACCAGGTCGGCGGCTGCCAGCGCCTTGCCCATCTCATGCAGGTAGGGAAAGGTATGGTAACGCTTCTTCAATTCAGACGGCAAGCCGGCTTCTGCTTTTTCGATTTCTTCCCAGTCCAACTGGCCGCTGATATGCACTACTTCGGCTAGTTCCAGCAAGGCCGCTAAATGAGCCAGCACAGCGCGGTTAATTGAACGGGCGCCTTTGCTGCCGCCAAAGACCAGCAGCACCGGTCGGCGGGAAGAAAGCCCTAGCGCTGTGCGTGCCTTTTGGCGCGACCAGGCCATCAGATCGGAGCGAAGCGGGTAGCCGGTCACAATCACTTTCTGGTCGAAATAGGCCTGCGAGTCTGAGGCGGTAACGGTAACACGATCGGCAAAACGAGCCAGTGTCTTGAGCGCCAGGCCCGGCTCGATATCCGGCACATACAGCAGGGTAGGGATGCGCCGGCCGGCCAGCGCCATAGGAGCCGCCAGGTATCCACCGGTAAAGAACAATGCATCTGGCTGGAAAGCGCGTAGAATGCGCCGCGAAGCAAAATAACCACGCATCAGTTGACCCAAATTACGCGGCAGCGCGCGCAAGCCAACGCCATGCAGACCGGCGGCCGGGATGATGTCAAAGGGGACGCCGGCGCGCGTCACCAGATCCGCTTCCATGCCGCCTTCTCCGCCCACCCAGAGAACGTCGCATGTCGAGCATCGAGCGCGCAGCGCTTCAAGGACGGCCAGCGCCGGATACACGCCGCCGCCGGTTCCGCCAGCGCAAATCAACAACCGCACCGAAAGACCTCCATTCGTCTCCTGCTTGTACTGTAACGCTTGTTTGACGCGAAACGTTCAACAAGATACCCATCGCCGCCAGCGAAGTGACCAGGTTCGAGCCGCCTGCGCTGATGAAAGGCAGCGCATTGCCGGCAAAGGGCATCAAACCAACCATCACGGCCATATTGATCAAAGCCTCCACCCCAATCCACAAAGCCAGGCCCGAAGCCAGCAGCGTGCCTAGCATATCTGGCGCACGACGGGCAATCACCATTCCGCGCCAGACCAGCGTGGCATACAAACCTATCAAGACCATCGCGCCTAGCAGTCCCAGTTCCTCCACAACCACAGCAAAGATACTATCTGTAGGCGGTACGGGCAGCCCCAGCAACTTGGTCTGACCGCGCCCCACCCCCACGCCCAGCAAGCCGCCGTTGACAATGGCCTCGAATGAACGTCTCACATGATAAGAGGCCTGCATGGGATCCATGATGCCGGTCACGAAATCTCTCACGCGCTGCTGGCCGGTGGGGCTGAATTGCACCACCACCCATCCGATTGCCATTGACACCAGCAGCAAAACCGTAATTTGTTTTAGGTCGCCGCCTGCCAGGAAGAACAGCAGGCCGCCCATCATCAACACAGTCCCTGCCGCGCTCAAATCGGGCTGCAAATAAATGAAGCCGCCCACGATACCCATAATCAGGCTCAACGGCAACAACCCCAATTGAACCTTGTGCAACTGGTCGCGTTTGTTGAACAACCAGACTACGAAATACAGAATCGAAACCAGTTTTGCCAGTTCCGAGGGTTGCACCGAGCCTTCCCAAACGGCACGCTTGACATTGAAGCGCACTTCACTGACCAATAACACCACCAGCAGCAACAAAATCGTCAGCGCCATGGCCGGCAGCACCAGTTTGCGCCAGTGGTGATAATCCAGTCGCGATAGGGCAAACATCGCCGCCAATCCCAGCCCCATCCATAATACCTGGCGGTTGAACATGTACATTGGGTTTTCGTATGCGCCCAGCGAGAAATCCCATGAAGCCGAAAAGAGCATCACCAACCCAAACACCAGCAAGCCGATGATCGTGAGCAAGAGCGGAACGTCTATATCGAGCGCAGGCGTTCTGAGGACTTCCTGGCTGTGCGGCAACTCCAACGGGCGTTCTTTTACGAAAGTTCCTGTACCCATGTTCTAAACCTTTCTCCTCGCTCTGCAAAATCGTTGAACTCATCGAAACTTGTGCCGCCCGGCGAGAGCAAGACGACATCGCCTGCCTCGGCCACTTCCGCTGCCCGGAGGACGGCTTCCCGCAGGCCGCCGCAGCGTTGGATGCTGAACGGACGCTTCTTTCCACGCCTTGGCTTGCTTGCTGAACCCGAAGCGCCCAGCGCGCTCAGAATTTTTTCCGCTGCCTCCCCAAAGACCACCACATGGTCTACGCGCTCGCGCACCAGCGCAGCCAGGTCTTCCCAGGGCAGGTTCTTGTCCTTGCCGCCCAGCAGCAGCACGATAGGTTCCTCGAACGAACGAATGGCAGCCATGCTGCGCTCAGGGGCGGTGGCGATCGAATCGTTGTACCATTTCACGCCATGCAGCTCGCGCACCAGTTCCAAACGATGCGGCACGCCATGGAAATGCTCAATGGCCTCTAACATCGCGTCCAGCGACAGGCCGGCGGCGTGACCAATGGCAACAGCAGCCAGCACGTTCAGGCGGTTATGGTCGCCGCGCAGGTGAATGGCATTTTGGATAGGCAACAGAACGTAGGCGTTTCCATCTCGCAGATGATACAGTCCCTGGCTGGCGTACACGCCAGATTGGTCCTCGCCCAAATCGCTCAGCCCAAACGAAAGCAGCCTGCCTTTTACCCGTGAGCGCAAGTTCCAGGCGCCTGGGTCGTCGCGGCCCAGGATGGCGGTATCGCTTTCATGTTGAAAGTCCAGAATGCGCGCTTTTGCGGCGGTGTAGGCTTCCATAGTACTGTGCCGGTCGAGGTGATTGGGCGTGACGTTCAACACCGCTGCCACGTTAGGCGAAATACTCATCTGGTCGAGTTGGAAACTGGAAATTTCCAAAATAGCCAAATCCTCCGCCGTCATCTCATCCAAATAATTGAGCAGCGGATCGCCAATATTGCCGCCGACGTATACTTTGGGCTGGCGGCCGTTGACGTTCTTGGATGAATAACTCTTGCCAGCCATTTCGCCTACCAAAGTGGTGGTGGTGGTCTTGCCGGCCGAGCCGGTAATACCTACCGTTTTGCAGGGCGCAGCCTCCAAGAAGACCTGCGTATCGTTCGAGAGCGGCAGGCCGCGCCGCACCGCTTCGGTCACGATGGGCAGGTCTAGCGGAATGCCGCCGGAGAGGCACAACACGTCCGTGCGGTTGAGCAGTTCCAGCGGATGACCGCCCAGGGCCCACTCGATGGGCAGATCGGCCAGGGCGCGGCGGGCAGGTTCAAGGTCCGCTGCGAGGCGCTTGTCAGAAAGGGTCACATGCGCGCCGTGATGGGTCATCCAGCGCGCCAGGGCAGTTCCCTGTCGCGCTGCGCCCAAAATGAGGATGCGTTTGCCGCTCCAATCGGTCATTTTCACACCAGAGTCAACCCAATGCCAAACATGGCTGCCAGCAGGCTGATCAGCCAAAAGCGCTGCACAATTTGAGTCTCGCTCCATCCTAGCAATTCAAAATGCAAGTGGAGAGGCGCCATTTTGAACAGACGCTTGCCCTTCGTCCACTTGAAATAGGCAATTTGCAGCGTCACACTGAGGGCCTCGCTGAAGGGAATAATGCCAATGACCAACAGCATCGGCCACTGACCGGTCATCAAGGCTACCACGGCCAGGGTTGCACCCAAAGAAAGCGAGCCGGCATCGCCCATGAACAGTTCGGCCGGGTGGACGTTGAACCACAGGAAGCCAAAGATAGCGCCTACCAGGGTAAAGCAAAAGCGCGCCAAATAAATTTGTCCTTGCGCCAGGGCAATGCCCCCGTAGGCTACAAAAGCGGTCGCCGTCACCAGCCCGGCCAGCCCATCCAGCCCATCGGTGAAGTTGACGGCATTCGACTCGCTGACGATGATGAAGGCTGCAATGGCGACATACAGCCAATCGTTCAAATCCAGGCCGCCGCGCACGTGAATGCCAGGCAAGTAGATTTCTGGCACTTCGAGCAAATATTTGAGCACCCAGGCGGTGCCGATGCCGAGAAAGACCTGCGCCAAGAATTTAACGCGAATGCTCATGCCTTCGCCGCGTCGTTTGCCGCGAATGCCTTGCCAGTCGTCTATGCCGCCCAAAATGCCATATCCTACCATTACGATCATGGGAACAAGCACCGAACGCCCGACCACATCCAACCCCAACAGGGCCACCGCGTTGAGCAAGACGGTCAGCAGCAAGACGGGCAGGATGAACAAGACGCCGCCCATGGTGGGTGTGCCCATTTTTACGGCATGACGGCCCGGCTCTTCTACGCGGATGAGTTTACCGATTTTGAAGTGCCGCAAGATGCGCAGCAACGGCCCGCCCCAAATGACGGTGAGCATGAAAGCCAAACCGGCCAGGCTGAGCGCCAGAGTTGCGTCTTTCACGATCTCACCTCCAAGGCGTTGATGATTCGGTCCATACGTAAGCCATGCGAACCTTTGACCAGCACGCTGTCGCCAGCGGACAGATTCTTGGAAAGCCATTCGACGATTGGCTCGATGGCCTCGAATTCCTGAATCGAAGTTTTTGGCAAGCCGGCCCGACGGGCTGCTTCGGCAATCAAGTGAGCGCGCTGCCCAAGCGTGATCAAGATGTGTGCCACTTGCGCCGCGCGTAAGCCGACCATTTCATGCCCCTGTCGTTCGTAGGGACCGAGCTCGAGCATGTCGCCCAGCACGGCAATCTTGCGTCCCTCCATCTCATCCAGCAGATTCAAAGCCGCCAGCATGGATTCGGGCGAAGCGTTGTAGGTGTCATCGAGCAGCAAAGCCCCGCTGCTGCTGCGCACAGCGGCCAGGCGTAACTGGGTGTGTCCCTGCCGCAGGCTGCCGAAAATTTCCTGCCAGGTCAGGCCTTCTACCAAACCAACGGCGGCAGCGCGCAAGACGGTGTGGACGGAGTGCCGCCCAATCAAAGGGACGCGGGCGTGCAGGGTTTCATGCTGATAGTGCAGGCGGAAACGGATGCCCTCCAATCCCAAGCCGGTGACTTCATCTGCCCACAGGTCGGCTTCTGGCGACAAACCGTAGAAGAATACCCGAGCGCGGGTTTTCTCTTCCATCTTGCGCACCCACGGGTCGTCATAGTTCAAGATAGCAATGCCATGCGGCGCGGGCGGCAGGGCTTGCACCAGTTCGGACTTGCCGATGAAGATGTTTTCCTGCGAACCGGCGCGTTCAGCATGGACAGTGCCAATATTGGTCACTACGCCCACTTGCGGCAGGGCCAGGTCGCACAGGAAGGCAATCTCGCCAGGCACATAGAAGCCCATCTCCAGCACGGCGCGCTCGTAACCGCTGGAAAGCCGCAGAATGGACAACGGCAGACCAATTTCGTTGTTCAGATTGCCGGGGCTTTTCAGGGTGTGGTAGCGCTGGCTCAATACTTCGGCGGTCATCTCTTTGGTGGTAGATTTTCCCACGCTGCCGGTGATGCCAATGACGCGCACGTCTAATTTGCGGCGCCAAAAGCGAGCAATCTGCTGCAAGGCTGTCAGGGTGTTCTCCACCCGCAGGCAAAGAGGGGCATCGAGTTGACCGGCAACGCTTGCAGCCCAGTCCCCGGCGGCAGGCAGATTACGCAAGTCAAGGGAGTGAAAAGAACTTTCTACGTCACGTTGGATAAGCGCCAGCGAGGCGCCTCGTTTGAAAGCCTCGGGCAGAAAATCATGCCCATCCACACGCTCGCCGGGAATAGCCACGAACAGTGAGCCAGGGATGACCTGACGCGAATCGATGGCCGCCTCTGTAATGACCATCCTGGCGGACTCGAGGCGGATGTTGGTCAGGGCTTCTAGCACATCGGCAAGCGTGAGCATGACAATCTCTTCACGGAGCAGTCAAATGCAGCCGCACGGCGTCGGGCGGAATATCGAGCAAGACGACCGTTTTCTGGACTACGGTTGAGAAGACAGGCGCGGCGGTTTCCGAGCCCCAAATGGAGGCGGTTGGGCGCTCCAGCCAAACGTAAACCATGAACTGCGGATCATCCACCGGCCCCCAGCCAATGAAGGAAGCGTTGGTTTGATAGGCGTCATAAAAGCCGTAAGGCGTGGGGATTTGGGCGGTGCCGGTCTTGCCGGCCACGCGGTAGCCAGGGACGAGCGCTTGCGAGGATTCGGCTTCCAGCGAGATGGCCAGCATTTCGTTCAACGTGGCGGCGGTTTCTGGCTTGATGGGAGAGCCGGCATATTGAGGCGAAACGGTGAACTGATGGCCGTCGCGCAATTGGGCGTACAAGACATGCGGCGTCACCATGCGCCCGCCGTTGGCGATGGCGGTGGCCGCCGTCATGAGTTGGATGGGGGTGACAGCAACGCCTTGCCCGAAGGAATTCGTCCCCAGGTCAACCGGATACCAGTCCGCATCGCCCGGCAACTTGAGCCTGCCGGCCGCTTCCCCGCCCAGGTCTATGCCTGTAGGTTTTCCCAGCCCAAACAAGTTCATATAACCGTAAAAAGTCTGTGGCCCCATTTGGGTAGCCAGCCAGGTCATACAAACGTTGAGCGAGTGCTGCAAACAGCCTACCATGTTTTGCAGGCCCCACGCTTCTTCGTTCCAGTTCTTGATGGTGTTGCCGCCCACTTGAATGGAGCCGGTATCCAGGTAAGTGGTTTCGGGCGTGACCAACCCCGAATCGAGCGCAGCCGCCATGGTCAAAATCTTGATGACCGAACCGGGTTCGTAGGGCATGGTCACAGGGCGGTTGAATTCGCTGGCATTGTTGTAGATAGAATTGTATTGCCAGAAGGTATTCAAATCCATACGGGGCGTAGAGGCCATGCCCAGCACCTCGCCGTTTTTGGGGTTGATGACCACAATAGCGCCATATTGGGCTCCATAGGTATACAGGGCCTCGTCTAAGATGCTCTCCAATGCTCCCTGGAGCTCACGGTCAATTGTGAGAATCAGGCTGGTGCCATTGGGAATGCGAGGGATTTCTACGGCGCGGTTCGGGTCAGACGGCACCCACACCTGAACGGGCTGGCCGGCCAGCAGGTCGTTGTACTTTTCTTCGATGCCAAAGTAGCCGCGCCCCTCGCGGTTAACAAAGCCCAAAACGTTGGAAGCCAGCGCGCCCTCCGGATAACTGCGCTGCAAGCGAGCATGGAATTCGAGGCCGGCCAGGCTGGCAAGGGCTGATGGCTGGTTGGTTAATTCTTCCTTTAACTGCTTCAAATAGGCAACAGCATTAGAATCGGCAAAATTGTCTATCACCAGGTAGGAAATTCCTTCGGGAGGGTTGAGGAGATTGCTATAAATCTGGTCATAGTCTTTGCCCAGGTTGACGCTGAGGGCCAGAGCAATGCTATGCGGGTCGCGCATGGCTGCCAGGTCAACGCCTACCTCGTAAACGCTCTGGTTGCCGGCCAACAGGTGGCCGTTGCGGTCGTAGATTTTTCCGCGTTCAGGGAAGTAGGTTTTCCATTCGCCTGCAAAAGCATTTGCTTGTTGACGAAATTGCTCGGCTTCGGCGCTGGCCTGGATGCGCACCATTTGTAACAAGATGGCAATTGCCGCCAGAGCCAGGCAAGTGTTCAAAATCAATGAGCGCCAGGCATATTGCTGTCTCACGGCATGCCTCCAGGAAGTTGCAGGCGCTCGTCTAGCCAACTCAGCAGAGACTGATTGTATTCCTGCCGCAGCGTGGGCGTGTTGGGCCTGAGTTCTGGTGTGCTGGCCAGTAGAGCGGCTTGTGGAGGGGTGTAGCCTGACACTGCCAGGTATTCCACTTCCTGCGGCTGTATTGGTCGAAAACCCATCTCGTAGGCGCGTCGTTCGATTTCTGCTTGCGAGGTCAGCCTCGCCAGTTCGGTTTGCAGGTCGGCGTTTTTATATTGGGTGACAAGAATTTCTTCGCGCAGGTCTTGAATTTGACGCCCCAGGATGGTGGCTTGTGAAGTCACCATCAGATATAAAGCGGCCACCACAGCAAAGCCGAGAGTGAGCGATAGGAAAAGACTCACCCATTGGCGCTGTATTCGCCAGGGCGCTTGTTTGAAGGCGTGAGAGAAGGAATGCACTGAGTCCATGATGACCTGAAAGTGGGCGATGGTCATCGCTTTCCTTGCGCATCTTTGCTTAAGGTTTTGCTCTTGTGGGCAAGCCTTTGCAAGGGCGCAAGAGGGGTGGTTATAATTTTTCGGCAATGCGCAATTTTGCGCTGCGCGCCCTCGGGTTGGCGCTGATTTCGTCCACGCCGGGGGTAAGCGGTTTGCGGTTGACCTCTTTCAGCGTTGCGCGGTGCCCGCAGGTACAAATGGGCTGACGCGGCGGGCAAAGACAGTTACGGCTTTCGCGGCGGAAATATTCTTTGACCAGGCGGTCTTCCAACGAGTGAAAGGAGATAACCGCCAGTCTCCCGCCGGACCTCAAACTGGCTACCGCTTGCGGAAGCGCCGCCTCGACTTGTTCCAATTCCGCGTTTACGGCAATGCGCAGCGCCTGGAAGGTCTGCGTGGCAGGATGGATGCGTCCGCGGCGGGGCAAGAGAGCCTCGATAACGGAGGCAAGTTCGAGCGTGGTGCGAAGCGGCCGGGCGCCGACGATGGCGTGAGCAATGCGGCGGGCGGCAGGTTCCTCCCCGTACCGATAGAGCAAGTCCGCCAGTTCGTCTTCTGGCAATTCGTTGACCAGGTCGGCGGCGGTCAGGGCAGAATGCGGGTCGAAGCGCATGTCCAGCGGCGCATCATGCAAGAAGGAAAAACCGCGACCGGGCGTGTCTAATTGCATAGACGAAAGCCCCAAGTCGAGTACGATGCCGTCCACCGTTTGCCAGCCCAGTTTAGCCAATTGCTCTGGCAGGGAGACGTAAGAGGCCTGCGCCAGACAGACGCGCTCCCCGTAAGGAGCCAAGGTCTCGCGGGCAAGCGCCAACGCCTGTGGGTCTACGTCCAATCCCAGCAGGCGCCCGCCTGGCGCACTGGCCTCCAGGATGCCGCGAGCGTGTCCGCCCGCGCCGACTGTGCCATCTACATAGCGCCCCCCGTTTTTGGGCTGCAACGCGAGTATAATTTCATGGTAAAGAACAGGTTGGTGCGGCATGTTTACGTTTCACGCCTTACGTTTCACGTCTCACGACTCACGTATTATGCACCTTTACTCGATAAATCCAACGCCGAGAAGCGCTGATTGTTGGCTTCGGTGTTGTGGATTTGCTCCATCTGACTATTCCAGTCTGCCGGAGTCCAGACTTCGAAGTATTCGCCTTGGCCGGCGACAATGGCTTCTCCGTCCAGGCCGATAAACTGACGCAGGTTTTGCGGGACGAGGATGCGCCCGACTTTGTCTACTTCTATCGGATAGGCGTTAGACAGGATGAGGCGGCGCAGCAAGCGGGCGGTGGGATCGGCCAGGTTCATGGCGTTGATGCGTTGGTAGACCTGTGAAAAGTAGGTTTCGGTCATCACCATCAAGCATCGGTCGAAACCTTGTGTGATATAAGCGGCGTTGCCTTCCAGCGTTTGACGGAAGGGCGCCGGAATCATCAAGCGGCCTTTCTCGTCGAGGTTGTGCTGGAATTGGCCTAAGAACATTAGTTCTAATACTCCATTTAATGGGCGAACGCCGGGGGCTCCGGCGCTCTTGCCACTTTCTACCACTTTTTCCCACATTATACTGATTTTGTGGGTAAAAAGCAAGTAGTACTTTTGGATTTTCCCACGCGCTGAGCGCTTTGTGACTGAGTTGCAATGCTTTCTTTTCCCACTTTTTCCCTCCTGGAATCTCCCCGCTGGAAAGACTACGCCCTGTTGGATAGCGGCGATGGATTGAAGTTGGAGCGTTTTGGGCCATACGTCTTTATCCGCCCCGAAGTGCAAGCCATGTGGCCGCGCGCCCTGCCAGAAAAAGAGTGGGCAGCGGCGCATGCCGTCTTTCAGCCAAGCGGCGAGGAAAGCGGCGGCCATTGGGCTTTCAAAAAGAAGGTTGCAGAGAGATGGGAGATGCAGTATGCCCCCCTTTATTCCCCCCGTCTTTTGGATGGAAAGGAGAGCAACGATGGGAGGGTGCGTTTCTGGGCGATGACTACGCCGGGGCGGCATCTGGGCGTTTTCCCTGAATGCGCTGCCAACTGGGATTGGTGCGCCGCTCTCGTCCGCGAGGCAAAGCGCCCGGTCAAGGTCTTGAATCTATTCGGTTATACCGGCCTGGCCACGCTGGCAGCCGCTTTGGCTGGGGCGCAGGTGACGCACGTGGACGCCTCCAAAAAGTCGGTGGCCTGGGCGCGCGAGAATCAAGCGCTTTCGGGTTTGGCTGAAAGGCCTATTCGCTGGATTGTGGAGGACGCTCTCAAGTTTGTCCAGCGCGAGGCGCGGCGCGGAAGCAGGTATGATGGTATCTTGCTCGACCCGCCCAAGTTTGGGCGCGGACCAAAAGGCGAGGTGTGGGAGGTGTACAAGTCTTTGCCAAAGTTGCTGGCAGCCTGCCGGGAGGTCGTTAGCCAACAGCCTTTATTCTTTGTTTTCACGGTCTACGCAGTACAGGCTGCGGCTATCCACCTTGGACAGACGCTGCAGGCTATGATGTCAGACTGGGGGGGAAAGGTGGAATGCGGGGAATTGGCGACGCGCGAGGCCTCTGCCGGCCGTTTGTTATCGCAGGCGGTGTATGCCAGATGGAGCCATGCAGCGCTGCCGCTTGCTGATAACTTTTGAGCGCATACCCAGTACCCTCTACATATTGTACTATCTGGCAACCAAAGTTATACTATACGTATCCAGCAATGCTCGATTTGCTTTGCTAAATCCAGCAAAAAGGCAGTCGCGCAAACTGATGAAACTTGAAAAAATAATTCGGTATTTTTCCATCTTTGGCGGGGGGATCAATCCCCCGCCTCAGTCCATGCAAGTCGGCTGGAACACTTCCTGGCAGGCGGGGCCTGCCTTCCAACCGCATGAACGAGCAGGAGCACGTTCTTAGCAAGCCGACTCCGAATCCGCTTGAGCGGATTTCCATGCCCTGAGCAGGGGCTTGAGCCCCAGCGGATGGGCGGCACAGTTGCGCTATGTATCGTGTAATTGAATTTTTGGGAACCGTTGATAGCATTCCTTCGTCATAGTTTAGACTCCAACCAGGAGGTAGAGATGAGCTCCTTCTATAAAAAGACAGCCGCTTTTATGCTTTTGATGTTGGCGCTGTCTATTCTCCCCGCTCAGCAAGTGTCTCCGGTCTATGCCGCGACCTGCGACTGGGCGCAATTCATTGCCGATGTGACTGTGCCAGATGGGACGTCGTACGCGCCGGGTACGGCCTTCCGTAAGACCTGGCGTTTGAAGAACATCGGCTCTTGTACCTGGACGACTTCCTACGCCCTGGTCTTCGACAGCGGCGAGAAGATGGGCGCGCCCTCGGCGGTCAACTTCCCGTCCAGCGTCGCGCCGGGCCAGACCGTAGACCTGAGCGTGGACATGACCGCGCCCAGCAGCGCCGGCCATTACTTCAGTTACTGGAAACTGCGCAACGCCAGCGGCGTCATTTTTGGCATCGGCTCGACTGCCAACAAGGCCTTCTGGGCCGAGATCTACGTCAGTTCGTCGGCGGGCGTCGGCTATGACTTCACAGCCAACGCGGGCTCTGCAACCTGGTCCAGCGCCGCCGGGACGTTGGGTTTCCCCGGCACGGACGGGAACGCCAGCGGTTTCGCCTTGAAGAAGGATAAGCCCAAATTCGAAAGCGGCGTGGAGTTGGGCAACCCTGGCTTGCTGGTAGCGCCACAGAACGTCTACAACGGCTACATTCAAGGCACCTATCCCGCTTTTCGCGTCGAAAAAGGCGACCGTTTTCAGGCCACTATTGGCTGCGAATACGGCTCGACCACCTGTTACGTGGAGTATCGCCTGAACTATCAGATTGGATCGGGTGCGGTCAAGACTTTTTGGACCTTCCGCGAGAAGTATGAAGGCTGGACCTACAACGTCAACCTGAACCTGGATTTGCTGGCTGGACAAGATGTCAAGTTCACCCTGTTTACCTCGGCCTACGGTTCGGCCACTGGCGACCGCGCCCTGTGGGGCAACCCGGTCATCTCGCGCGCGGGAGGCGTGATTGTCACTTCTACGCCGACCGTCACCGGCACGCCGCCCACCCCCACTCCTACCAGCGCCACGCCGACCAGGACGCCAACTGTCCCGCCTTCTTCTTGTGACAAGGTGCAATTCATTTCCGATGTCACCGTGCCAGATGGCACCACCTTTGCGCCCGGCACAGCCTTTGCGAAGACCTGGCGCTTGAAGAACGTCGGCAGTTGCACGTGGACGACTGCTTATCAATTGGTCTTCTACAGCGGCGAAAAGATGGGCGGACCGGACGCGCTGGCCTTCCCGCAATCGGTCGCTCCAGGACAGACGGTAGACATTACCGTCAACCTGACGGCGCCCAACACCGCCGGCACCTATCGCGGCAACTGGATGTTCAAGAATGCCAGCGGCGCGTTGTTTGGCATTGGCTCGCAGGCCAACAAGCCCTGGTGGGTGGAAATCAAGGTCTCGGGGACGGCGGCTGCTACCCTCACGCCCACAGCCACCACCACACCGCCAACGTCCACGCCGACCGCTACGGCCACTCAAACTTCCACCGCCAACTGGAATACCTATCAGAACAACAAATACAAGTTCCTGTTCAAATTCCCGCCCGGCTCCATCGTCACTGCCCAAACCGATAGCGCCGGCCGCATCTTCTTGCCTTTTACTGCTGGCACCAATTTGCTCGAAAAATTCCTGGATGTCAGCGTGGTGGAGAACGCCAATCCCTGTAAAACGCCCACCAGCGGCGCGACCGCCTCTCAAACCGTGACCATCAACAACATCGCCTTCCTCAAGGAAGCGGGCGTCACGACGTCAAGCGGCAACATCTATGACTTTGTGGCGTATTCTGTCACCAAGGAGAATGCTTGTATCAGCCTGACCTTCACCTTGCATTCCTCCGACCAAAGCGGCGCTGCCACTCCGCTGCCCTCCTTCGACAAGGCTGCCGAGTCGGCTGTGTTCGACATCATCATGTCCACGTTTGCATTTGGGCAGTGACCGGGGAACTCTCCCTGCTTGGGGTCATTGCCTGCCCAGCCCTCACCCCAACCTCTCTTCCGGTCGGAGAGGGTTAGGGTGAGGGTAAAGTGCAGTTATACGATGCTACGCTTTTTCCAAATAGACCGTCGTAATTGGAAACGGAATCTCGATGCCGTTTTTCTCCAGGGCTGCCTTAACCAATCCAAAAGCGGCGTCCTTTGCAAGAAGGGGGCTGGTTTCGGTCGTATCAATCCAGAAATAAGCGGTCATGTCTATGGAAGAAGCGGGGAAAGTGTGGAAGACAACCATCGGTTTAGGCTCGCTGACAAAACCCGGCACATCTCGAAGCGCCTCCAGGATTACCTTTCGTGTCTCCGTTGGATCGGCCCCATAAGATATGCCTACAGGCAACTCGACGCGGAGACGTTTTGCGCGGGTATAGTTTATGATAGCCCCCGCCAGAATATCGTTATTGGGCAGGATCACGATGCGTCCATCCAGGGTCTTCAATTCGGTCGTGCGCAGGTCAATCAGCAGGATGGTGCCGTCGAATCCGGCCACATTGACCACTTCTCCCACCTTGAACGGCTGTTGAAATAGCAAAATCACGCCAGCCACAAAATTCTGCATGATATTTTGCAAGGCAAAGCCCACCGTAAACCCCAAAATCCCAAGACCTGCCAGAAAAGCGGTTACATCGAAAAAACGTTGTAAGGCCGTTATCACGCCCAGCGCGATGATTGCCCAACGAGTCATTTGCGCCAACAAATGAGCAAGGCCCGGCGAGGCTTCTCTCCCCTCCAGAACGCGGCGCAATAATTTGCTGACTACCCCCGCCAGGTACAAACTGACCAGGAAAATCAACAGCGCGGTGAGCAAATTGGGGATGGACAGAATCACCATCTCGATGAAACGATCAAAATATTGTTGCATGGCATTCCCTCGATTTTTGGTTTATTGGGAACTGCCGTGATTGCGCTGACGAGGAAAAGCGCCCAGAACGGGGATTGCCCAATCCCCAAAATACAGGCGAAATGGCGGCTTGTGTTGCCTGCTGACGGTTGAATTTGTCCATTCAACCGAGCCTCACGGCGGTTCCCAGAAGAGCCACAATGGAATAATGCCCTCCTGTGTTTTACAGCGGGGGATAAGGAAAGGCGCGGCGGTCACGGGGCGGGAGGGGAAAGATCCCGCTATTTATCAAGTAGACTGCTCGGGCAGCGAGAGCGGTAAGTTCCTGCGGGCTGAGATAACGCTCGAGTTCGGCACGCAGGTCGGGGTCCGAGGAAAGATGCGCGTGGAAGCGTTCCACATCGTCAAGCAAGTCGCGGGGGATGTCTTGTCCGGCAAAGTCCCAGATGACCGTGCGCAATTTATCTTCTTCATGGAAGCACAGGCCGTGATCAATGAGCCAGAGTTTGCGCGTCCCCTTTTCGATGAGGATGTGACTGCCCTTGCGGTCGGCGTTGTTGCACAGTAAGTCGAAGAGCATGACCGCTTTCAGGCGCCCTCGGTCTTCGTCTGTAAAGCGGAAGTAATGATAGTTGGGATCATATTCGATATACTGCTGGACGGAGCCGGAGCCGAAAGGGCCGTCCTCGCGCAAGACGGTGCAAGGCACAAAACGCCAGCCCAGCGCCTCGCTCACCAGGTAAGCGGCCACTTCGCGCAGAGCCAGCGTGTTTTCGGGAAAATCCCACAGCGGTTGTTCGCCTTGCAAGGGTTTGTAAACGGCCTGATATTCCTGCTCGTGGTAATGGACTTTGACCAGGAAAGTGTAGTTGCTCCCCAACACAAACTGCCCTTCCAGATCGAGCGTTCCCTGTTGCAGAATGATGCGCAGGTCAGTTTGGACGGTTGACATGGCTTCGGCGGAGAAGGGGAATCGGTCAAATGACTTTTTGCAAAATCATTCGCCTGCTTAGCGCTTATGGCCGTTTTTCTTGGGGCAAAAGTGCCCTTCCGGCTCCATGGGGGCGCCGCATTGTGGGCAAAGCGGCCGCCCGCGCAAGATCACCTCTGCGCCCCAGCGCGCCAGTTTGCGGATTTGTTCGCGGCTGCACCAAAAGCGAATAACAGCGGCAGAATCGGGGTCTTGGTCTTCGGCCAGCAACTCGCGCACTTGCAAGACAATGAGGTCTCGTTCCTTTTCGTAGCCCAGGCCTATTTCGCCCACGCGAAAGAGCGGCTCAAGCGGCGGATGGATGTGCATTTGCTCTTCGATGTAATTGCCGGGGGCGTCTTGCAAGGTGGGAATTTGGCGATGAATTTCGGCTAGGAATTGTTCTATCCCCACCGCCAGCGATTGCAATTGGATCTTTTCGATCAATACGGTAATCGTGCGTTGCTCTTGCCAGGCCTGAAGGTAGAATACACGTTGACCGGGTTTACCGATAGCATCGGCAGTGATATGATTTACAGGGTCTACATCAAGTTCAAAACGGGGCATGGAATACCTATATACGTGGATTTATGATTTATGGCCAGTATACCAGATTCGACTTCTGATTGCAGGCTGGGTATAATGCAAGCACCTTCGCCTAAGGAGTGAACCATGTATGACGAGAAAAAACTTGCAGCGTTGAGCGACGCATTAGAACAATGGGAACAGACCAGTTTACAAAAGGCCCTGAACTCTTTGCCCGAGCGGCGGGACTCCTTCATGACGACCTCCTCGGAGCCCGTCAACCGCCTCTATACCCCGCTGGATGTTGGCGAGGCCGACTATGAGCGTTCTCTTGGCCTGCCGGGGGAGTATCCCTTCACGCGCGGTGTCCATCCCACCCTGTATCGCGGCAAATTGTGGACAATGCGCATGTTTGCCGGCTTTGGGACGGCTGAAGAAACCAACGCGCGCTTCAAATATCTGCTCGAACAAGGGCAGACCGGCTTGTCCATTGCCTTCGATTTGCCTACCCTGATGGGCTACGATACCGATCAACCCGAAGCGTTGGGCGAGTTTGGCAAATGCGGCGTGGCGGTTTCTTCTTTGCGGGATATGGAAATTCTGCTGGACGGCATCCCGCTCGACAAAGTGTCTACCAGCATGACCATCAATTCGCCTGCCGCAGTCATTTGGGCCATGTACATTGCCGCCGCCGAGAAACAGGGTGTGCGCCCTGAACAGTTGCGTGGCACCATCCAGAACGACATTTTGAAAGAATTTATTGCCCAAAAAGAATTCATCTTCCCGCCCGACCCCTCCATGCGGTTGGTCGTGGACACGATGGAGTTCGGCTCCAAAACCGTCCCACAGTGGAACACCATCTCGATTAGCGGCTATCATATCCGCGAGGCCGGTTCTACGGCTGCACAGGAACTGGCCTTCACGCTCTCCGACGGCATGGAATATGTGCGTTGGGGCATGGCGCGCGGCATGGAGGTGGACGAGTTTGCGCCGCGGCTGTCGTTCTTCTTCAACGCCCACAATGACTTTTTTGAGGAAATTGCAAAATATCGCGCTGCGCGGCGTATTTGGGCGCGCGAGATGCGCGAGACTTTCGGCGCCAAAAATCCGCGCTCGTGGATGCTGCGTTTCCATACGCAAACGGCCGGCTGCTCACTCACCGCGCAACAGCCGGAAATCAACGTTGTCCGCGTAGCCATCCAGGCGCTGGCGGCGGTGTTGGGCGGCACGCAAAGCCTGCACACCAACTCTCTGGATGAGGCTTTGGCCCTGCCTTCGGAACAGGCCGTCACCATTGCGCTGCGCACCCAGCAGATTCTTGCTGAAGAATCGGGCGTAGCCAATACCATTGACCCGCTAGGGGGCAGTTTCTTTGTCGAAGCCCAAACCAACCGCCTCGAAAGACAAGCCTACGAGTATTTCCAGCGCATCCAGGATCTGGGCGGCGTCTTGCCGGCCATCGAAAAAGGCTTCTTCCAAAGCGAAATTGCCGATGCAGCCTATCGTTACCAGCGCGAAATTGATGCCGGCGAGCGCAAGATTATTGGCGTGAACGCCTATGTTGACCAAAAACCTCTGACTATTCCGCTGCTCGAAATGGACCCGCAGGGTTACGAAAGACAGGTCTCGCGCCTGGAAGAGACCCGCAAGCAGCGTGACGCCGGTCGGGTTGGACAAACGCTCGACCGCCTGCGAATTGCCTGTCAGGGAACAGAAAATACCATGCCTTTCATCCTGGACGCCGTCCGCGCCTATGCCACCCTGGGCGAAATCATTGGCGTCATGAAGGAGGTGTTCGGCGTCTACGAGGAACCAGCCTGGATTTGAGGCCATCCTCCTGACTTGACCGAGCCGAAATCGCTGGTGTCAGGGCTATTCAAAGTTTTAATGGATGACTGCACTGCTCGTCCGAGTTAGGGCCTGTATTTGGCGTTTTGGCAGCCCGCCAGACCTCTCGAAATGGGAGTAAAATAGCCTGAACCATACTTTGGAGTAGAACTATGACGAACAAAAGTATCGTAGTCGGCATCTTGACCGGCGGCGGCGATGTGCCGGGCTTGAACCCTGCCATCCGCGCTGTCACCATCCGTGCCTTGCGCGAAGGCCACAAAGTGATTGGCATTCGGCGTGGGTGGGCAGGGGCCGTTGAAATCGTCCGCGATAAAAAAGCCGATAACAGCAATTGTTTTCAAGTGTTGACCGAGGAGGTGGTCAACAAGGCCGGGCGCACGGGGGGGACTTTTCTGCACACTTCTCGCACCAATCCCTCTAAAGTTAAAAGGGACGATGTGCCGGAGCATCTGAAAGACCAATACAACGAAGAAATCAACGATTTGACTCCAGAAGTTTTGAAGAACCTGGAATTCCTGGGAATTGATTACCTCATCCCTATTGGCGGCGATGACACGCTCAGTTATGCCGTGCGCATGTTCAAAGAAGGCGTCAAGGTAATTGCCATTCCCAAGACCATGGACAACGACGTGCCTGGCACCGATTATTGCATTGGCTTTAGCACTTGTGTCACGCGCACCATTGAACTAGCCAACAGCCTGCGGACGGTAGCCGGTTCGCATGAACGTTTGATGGTATTGGAAGTGTTTGGCCGCTATGCCGGCTTTACATCTATGCTGCCCACCATGGCCGGCGCGGCCAACCGCTGTGTCATCCCTGAATGGAAATTCAACATCGAACGCCTGGCCGAATTGCTGGTAGACGACCGCAATCGGAATCCCAGCAAATATGCTATGGTTTTGGTCTCAGAAGGAGCCATGTTCGAAGGCGGCGAAATGGTCTTTGAAGACCGCACCACCGACGCCTACGGCCATGCCAAACTAGGCGGCATCGGCGACCTGGTAGCGGCGCGTCTGAAGGAACTGACGCCCAAATTCAACCGTGGTAAGTCCATTAACATTCTCAACCAGAAATTAGGCTATTTGGTGCGCTGCGGCGACCCAGACGCCATAGACGCTATTGTGCCAATGGCCTACGGCAACCTGGCGCTCGATCTCATTCTCAAGCGCACGCATGGCCGCCTGGTGGCGCTCAAGAATGGGCGCTACGACAACCTGCCCATTGACATCATTACCAGCAGCAAGAAAAACGTGAACGTGGCGCGCTTCTACAATACAGACCGCTTGCGCCCGCAATACGAAAGTTTCGAGATGAATCCGCTGTTCATCATGACCAGCGATTGATGAAACTCAAAGCGCTTCTCCGCCGCTGGCTCTATCAGGCCGAAAAGACCGGTCAGCGCGTCCGTTTTGCAGCCCTGCCTGCACCGCCGGACGGCTGGCCGGTTTTGCTGGGTATCTCCTTTCCCAAGAGCGGCACCCATCTGCTCGACCAGATTCTGCTGGGATTTTCACGGATAGCGCCTTTCTCGACCCGCTTGCATTCCTTCTATGCCGAATACGAGGGCGAGAGTGGCCGCAAGCGCTCCATAGAAGAAAGCCTGGCCTGGCTCGATGCCCTTCGCCCGCGCGATGTTGCCTCGGCGCACTTGTTTGCTCGCCCCGAAGTCGTTGCCCGCCTTGCGACGCCGGCCTTTCTGCCATACTTCATCTTCCGTGATCCGCGTGACGTGGCCGTTTCGCATGTCTTCTACGTGACCGATATGGAAGTAAAGCACGTTCATCATGCATACTACGCCTCGCTGCCCGACTTCGACGCGCGATTGAAGGCTAGCATTCTGGGAAGACCCGATGCAAATGTCGAATTCCCCGACATTGCCGCCCGTTTTGCTCCCTACCTGGGCTGGCTGGAACAGCCCGCCGTGCTGAAAATTCACTTCGAAGACCTGGTGAATGACCGCCAAACGGCGCTGGCTCGCATCTTGGAGCATTTCCTCCAACGCTGCGGTTCGCTTCCGACGTCCCGCAACCTGATTCTCGAAGCCCTAGAGACCAGCATCAACCCGAAGAAATCCCCCACCTTTCGCTCTGGCAAGACTGGAGAATGGAAGAAATATTTCACCCCCGAACACAAGGAAATTTTCAAGCAAGTCGCCGGTGATCTGCTCATCCGGCTCGGCTATGAAACCGACTTGGCTTGGTAAGTTTTACGCCTCACGCCTCACGCTTTACGCCTGACGCTTTACGCCTCACGCCTCACGCTTTACGCCTCACGCCCCACGCCTCACGCTTTACGGAACCCCATGCGGTGAGATAAGCCCGGCCAACAAATCGGCCAGCACCTGGGCGGCTAGCGCCTGCTTGCCTGGGCTGAACAGGTTGGGATCTGCGTCTGTCAGCGTCAATGGCGATTGCACCACCTGGCCTCCCTGCCCAGCGACCAGGCCTGGCCAGGCTTGCTGGATGGCGCTGACCACGTCCGAACTCAGGCTGCCGGCCCAATAGAGCGGCTTGGGTCCAGGCGGGGCAATTCCAAACTGCACCCCCCCCGAGGAGCCGATATACGTCAACAACTCTGGCGTCGCCAGGTCGGGGTAAACGTAAATGAAATCCACCTCGCGCTGCTGGATCAAATAGACCGGATAATAACCATGCGTTTCTGGCGGGTCTTGGGATGGAATTTCCACATATTGCGGGAAGGTATAGGGCAAGTAATAATATCCCCGACAGATACCGCAATAGTAAGCCATGCCATTGGTAAACGCATCCAGCGCGCTTAAAGCGTCTGGATTATCCTTCGGGATGACCATCCCAATACGATACTCGGTCGTAATCATAGCGCCGATATAACCGGCCATGAAAGCCACAATATCCGTTTGAGCGTTGTTTGCCAGCACGCTGATATTGCCGCCGGCCGTCAGACCGGGGATATTGATCGCCAAAAACTGCGTCTGTGGGGCGGCGGCAGCCAGCGCCGCTATGCCTGGACCCGGATCGGGCGGCAGCGCAATCACCACCCGCAAGTCTGGCTCCAAGTCTTGCTCGCTGAGCGTATTGCGCACCTGATAGCGGAATCCGCTTTGTTGGGCCAGGTCATAGACCGTTTTCTGATACAGGTCTGAAGTCGCTTGCGCCAAATCAGGCGGAATGACCAGGATGACCAACGGCGTGGATGGCGTGGCTGTGAAGGTAGGCGTTGGTATGGGTGTATCGGTAGGAAGGGGCATGGGTGTAGACTGAGAAGCCCCCAATTTGCAAGACGAGAGAACGAATGCTCCGCCCAGCAAGGCAAAGAGGAGCAAGAGACGGAAACACGATTTCTGCACGGTCATACTCCACAAGAGGATGCGCCAATTATAACGTGCAAAAGCGCGCCCCAAAGGGTTCAAATCCTTCGGGGCGCTGGTTCTTCATTCCGAACTGACGTTCACTTATTTGGCAGAAACCTTAATTTTCTTGGGGCGGGCCGATTCGGCCTTGGGCAGGCGCAGCGTCAACACGCCGTCGGTAATCTTGGCTTCGACCTTATCGGCCTCGATGGCCGCCGGCATCCGCAGCGTGCGGCGGAAAGAACCGCTCGGAAGTTCATTCAGCAGATATTCCTGGTCTTCACTTGCGGCGGGGAATGCGCCCTCGATGTGAACGACATCTTCCAGCACCTGAATGGTCAGGTCTTCAGCCTTCAAGCCAGGCACCAGCGCCTTCAACACCAGCGCATCTTCTTCGTCGTGGACGTTCACGCGCAGAGATTGTTGGCAGGCAACGTCGCGATTCCAGGCGGCCAGGCGGCGTGACATATTGCGGTACGGATAAGGTTGAATGTAGAGAGTCATGTTTGGTCTCCTTTTGTTTTGCTTGTCGAATTGCTCCTATCTTAACAGGAGAGCGTAAGAAAACCGCAAGCAAAAGATTGTGTTTTTGTTAGAGATTGGACAGGCGGTATGGGCTTACCCGACCTGGGTTTGGATGACCTGCTTCGCCCCCGCTTCTTTCAGCGACCCGATAACGGCTTCCGTTATTTCGGGCCGCGTCAACGCAATCATGTTGCCTCCGCGCCCCCCGCCCGAAAGTTTGGCGCCCAGCGCGCCCGCTGCGCGCGCCGCTGCCACCAGGCGCTCTAACGCCGGCGAGGAGACGTCCATTTGGCGCAGCAAAGCGTGATTCTCGTCCATCAGCGGTCCCAGGCTATCGGGAAGGCCGGCTTCGATCACCTGCCGCGCCGTCTGGACGATGCCGCCAATGGTCTCGAAATAGGTCTCGAAACGCGCTGGGTTCTCTTGCCACAGACGACGCACGTCAGCCACCGTCTCTTTGGTCGAGGCGGCAATGCCGGTATCTCCAATTACAATGGTAAAAGGCTGTCCAACCCGAAAAGTCGTGGGCGGTTGACCTTTGACAAAGTAGACCGGTTTGGCGTAGGTGACAACCGTATTGTCTATGCCAGAAGGCGTGCCATGATAGAGTTTTTCGGTCTCGAAAGCCAGGGCGCTTACCTGCTCGTCTGTCAACGGCCTGCCCACGTATCTTGCCAGTGCGCGGATGAGAGCCACTGAAACCGCCGCGCCCGAACCCAGCCCCGAAGCCACCGGGATGCTGGAACGAATGAGGATGCTAATGCCGGAGAGGTACGAGACTCCCAGCGTAGAAAGCGTGTTTTTAACGGTAGCAGCCAGCGGGTGAGAAGAAGCGAGCGAATCCAAACGAGAATGGAGTTGAATGTTAGGGGCGTTGATCCACACCCCGGGGCTGAAAATCTCCTCGATGCGCACGTCTGCATGAACCTGTGTTACAGGGACGGCCAGGGCCGGCTGCCCGTATACAACGGCATGTTCGCCGAACAAGATGATTTTGCCGGGAGCAGAAGAGGTGATCATGATAAAGACGCAAGCATATCCTGTGCTGCGCTACGTGAGATAGAACACCGCCAGCACGGCCAACCCCCATAGGAGAATAGCAATTTGCAGCGGGCGGTCAAGCAGCACCAACTCTTCGGGCGCGCTGCCAACGTTCTGTACTTGCAGCAGGTACTGATAGCGCATCACGCTGTAAATGATGAAAGGAATAGTAAGCATCATGGCATGATTTTCGGGCAGATTGGGAGCCGAGAAGGTGTACAGGCTGTAGGTGATAATAGTGATGCCAGAAGCCAGCGTGATGAGTTGGTCGAGGAAGCCCAGAGTGTAGCCGTCTAACACGCGGCGTTGGGCAGCCGGGCCTTCGGCCAGTTCGGAGAGTTCGGCGCGGCGTTTGCCGGCGCCAATCAACAAAGAAAGAAAGGTGGTAAATACGTAGATCCAGGGCGAAAAACGCACCACATCAATCAGGGTCACGCCGGCGGCCACGCGAATCAGGTAGAACGATGCCAGCACAATGATATCGAGCAGGGCTACATGCTTGAGCCATTTGGAATAGGCCAGGTTGAGCAGCAGGTAGAGCGACAAAATCAGCGCAAAGGTTGGAGAGAGAAAATATGCGCACGGAAAAGCGACCAGCCCAAGCAGCACGACCACCCCCCAGGCCAGCGGGATGGGTAGATCGCCGGCCGCAATGGGCCGCTTGCGCTTGATAGGATGCTGACGGTCGGCTTCTACATCGGCGATGTCGTTGACGATGTACACCGCGCTGGCAACCAGGCTGAACACAATTGCCCCGCCCACCGTGTGCAAGATGGCGTCTACATGGGTCAATTTACGGTCGAATACCAGCGCCGCAAACAAGAAGATATTCTTGGCCCATTGTTTGGGGCGCATGGCCTTGAACAAGGCTTTCCACATACGCTTATTTTACCGTTTTTTGTCATTCCCTGTTGCCCTGCTTTGCTCTCGTTCTCAAAAACCTACTTGACATCCCCCTACCCCTCAGGTAGAATTACGCTCGCTTTGTACGCGGGCCTGTAGCGCAGTTGGGAGCGCGCCTCAATCGCACTGAGGAGGTCAGGGGTTCGAATCCCCTCAGGTCCATCTGTTCAGTGATCATGTTCAGTCATCCGTCGCTGAACAGAAACAAAAGCCGGTCACTGCACACTGATTACCGATCACTGAAACCCCGGGCCCATAGCGCAGTTGGGAGCGCGCCTCAATGGCATTGAGGAGGTCGAGGGTTCGAATCCCTCTGGGTCCACACAATGTAAGGGCGAGACTTGCATCCGCCCGAATAACGGGTAGATGTAAGGTTCGCCCCAACAAACGTCATGGCAGGAGTAGTAAGTCATCCCGTCAGCGAGAAGGGAGAGCGAGGTGTAAGCCCTTCGCCGGCATCGAGCGGGAATGCCATTCAAGACCGAACTCGCCTGCTTCTCGCAAGAGGACTGCGCCGGTGAATCTCAGTAGTCGGCGCCGGGGTTGCCCGTTATCGCAAATGGAGCGCGTCGCTTGGGCTGATTGTCGCTGTGTCTCAGTGCCGTTGGGTCATGCATCCAGAAGGCTATGCGACTATGAGGCGATTGGTCTATCAGACGAAACCGGGTGGTACCGCGGAGCATCAACCTTCGTCCCTGAGTGGATGAAGGAATTTTTTTTATCGAGGCACGAATGACAGAGATCGCCTATAACCATGCAAAAATCGAAAAAAAATGGCAGGAGAAATGGCAAGCCGATCAGTTGTATCGGTCGGTCGTGGATCGAAGCCGCCCCAAGTTCTATGCCCTCACCATGCTGCCGTATCCTTCCGGCGACCTGCACATCGGTCATTGGTACGCCATGACGCCCTCCGATGCGCGCGCCCGCTTTATGCGCATGAAAGGCTACAATGTGCTTTTCCCGATGGGCTTCGATGCTTTTGGCCTGCCGGCTGAGAACGCGGCTGTCAAGCGCGGCATTCATCCCAAGGAGTGGACCTATAAGAACATCGAACGCATGCGTGCTCAATTGCGCAGCATGGGCGCTATGTTCGATTGGAAACGAGAAGCCGTGTCTTCTGACCCGGAATATTATAAGTGGACACAATGGTTCTTCATCCAACTATTCAAACATGGACTGGCCTATCGCAAGATGTCGCCTGTGGACTGGTGCCCCTCTTGCAATACCACCCTGGCGCGCGAGCAGGTGTGGGGTGAAGACCGTCACTGCGAACGCTGCGGCACGCCGGTCATTAAGAAAGATTTGGAACAATGGTTCTTCAAGACCACTCGCTATGCCGAAGAGTTGCTGGATTTTTCCACCATTGATTGGCCCGAGCGCGTCCGCACCTTGCAGACCAACTGGATTGGCCGCTCGGAAGGCGCAGAAGTTCAGTTTCCGGTTATCACTAGCCAGTCATCAGTGAATTCACCGAATGCCGATCGGCAAACAGCGGTCACCATCTTTACCACCCGCCCCGATACGTTGTGGGGAGCAACCTTCATGGTCTTCTCTCCTGAACATCCGCTGGTAGAGGTAGTGACCACCGCAGAGCAAAAGGCCGAGGTGCAGGCCTACAAAGAACAGGCTGCCCGTCAGTCCGACATCGAGCGCGAGGCTGCCAACAAAGAGAAGACCGGCGTTTTCACCGGCGGCTACGCCATCAACCCGGTCAACAACCAGCGTATCCCTATCTGGATTGCCGATTACGTGCTGATGTCCTATGGCACGGGCGCTATCATGGCAGTACCGGCGCATGACGAGCGCGACTACGAATTTGCCCGTAAATTCAATTTGCCCATTATCCCGGTCATCCAGCCTGAAGGGGAGAAGGATGCAGAAAAAGCCATTGCCGAAGCCGCTTACGTCGGCCCTGGCAAAATCATCAACTCTGGCCCCATCAACGGCACGCCCGTCAACGATGAAAAAGGACGCAAAAACCCCTCCATTGCTGCCGCCATTGATTGGATCGAGGCAAAAGGCATCGGCAAAGAAGCCATCAATTACCGCCTGCGCGATTGGCTCATCAGCCGCCAGCGTTATTGGGGCGCTCCCATTCCAATGATTTATTGCGAAAAGGACGGCTGGATGCCTGTGCCAGACGAGCAATTGCCCGTCCTTTTGCCCGATGACGTAGAATGGAAGCCGACCGGCGAAAGCCCGCTCAAACTGCACCCCACCTGGAAGAACACCTCCTGCCCGATGTGCGGCGGCCCGGCCACGCGCGAAACCGACACCATGGACACCTTCATGTGCTCCTCATGGTATCACTTGCGCTACCTCAGCCCCGATTATCATGCTGGCCCCTTTGACCCGGCCGAATACGATTATTGGATGCCTGTAGATATTTATACCGGCGGCGTCGAACATGCGACCATGCACCTCATCTACACGCGCTTCTTCCATAAGGCGCTGCGCGACATGGGCATCACCAAAGGCCCTGAGCCGATGCTGCAATTGCGCAACCAGGGCATGGTGCTGGGCGAAGACCATGAGAAGATGTCCAAGAGCCGCGGCAATGTCATCGCACCCGACGAACTGGTGCAACAATACGGCGCCGATACCGTGCGCGCCTACCTGATGTTCTTCGCTCGCTGGGAAATGGGCGGCCCCTGGAACTCACAGGGCATCGAGGGGACGGCCCGCTGGATACGCCGCGTCTGGACGCTGTTCACGGATGCTGAAGAGAAGAGACCTTTAAGGTCTCCGGAGACCCTAAAGGTCTTACGAAGAAAGGTCCACCAAACCCTGCGGCGCGTCACGCGCGACTTTGAGAATTTCGAGTTCAACACCATCGTTTCCTCTTTGATGGAACTGTTGAACGAGATGTACAAAGCCCGTGAGGCCGGGGCAGTTGGCTCTCCTGAATGGGCAGAGGCCCAAGATCTGTACCTGCGCATGATGGCGCCCGTCGCTCCCCATATTACCGAGGAACTGTGGGTGGAACATCTGGGCAGGCCCTACTCCATCCACCAGCAACCCTGGCCGCAGGTAGACGAAGAAGCCGCCAAAGAGGAAATGATTGAAATCCCCGTCCAGGTCAATGGCAAAGTGCGCGACCGCATCTCTGTCCCAGCCGACGCCGATGAGGAAGTCATCAAGTCTGCTGCGCTGGGAAGCGAGACGGTGCGCAAATATCTGGAGGGCAAACAGCCCAAGAAAGTCATCGTAGCGCAAAAACGATTAGTGAATGTGGTGGTTTAAGAACCCCACAACATCCCCTGAACTTTAGGCAGAATAGAATCCCCCCGCGCCCCTGCAAGTCGAGAGACTTTCAGGGGCGCCCTGCGTCGTACTGTTTCACGTCTGCAATGGCCTTTTCCACCTTCACGAAGGGCAGGATGAGCAGACCCGCAACGAAGAAGAAAATCAGCGATAGAATGCCATAGCGCAAACTGCCGAAGAGCTGGTTGGCCAGGCCAAAAATCAGCGGCCCAATCCAGGAGGTGCCGCGTTCACTGACCTCATAAAAGGAATAGAATTCGGCCTCTTTGCCGTCTGGAATCATCTGGGCAAACAGGCTGCGGCTGATAGCCTGCGAACCGCCCATGACCAGAGCAATGAACATGCCCAAGATGAAGAACTCCAACGTGATGTTGGCGCTCTTCAAGCCCAGATATGCGTAAATGACCACGCCCGCCCAGATGAACAAACTGACGATGATGGCTCGTTTGGCGCCAATCCAAGTGGCAAGCCGCCCCCATAATAGCGCGCCGCCAAAGGCCACGAACTGAATCATCAGAATAACGGCAGTGAGCGTCTGTTGTTCAAGCGCTAGGCCGCCCTGAACGAGCGGCGCGGCGGCAAAGGTAGCCGAGACGGCAATGACCGTCTGAATACCGTCGTTGTACAGGAAATAGGCTAGCAAGAACTTAAGCGTCTCGGGAAAGTGCTTGAGCTCGCCCAATGTCTGGCGTAATTGTTTGAAACCAATGCTGGCATAGGTCTCATGGGGAGGCAGGGCGCGCGAGGCATGACGGGCGCGCAAGCGGCTCCAGGTGATGAAAGAGAATCCCAGCCACCACACCCCGGCCGAGGCCAAATTGATGCGCACCGCCAGGTCGCCGGGCACCCCAATTTGCTCCCTGAACAAGTAAAAGGCCAGGTTAAGCACCAACAGCAGCCCCCCGCCCAGATACCCCATCGCCCAGCCATAAGAAGAAACGCGGTCGCGCTGACTTTCGCTGGCTATATCGGGCAAATAAGCATTGTAGAACACCATGGCGGCCCCAAAAGCCAAATTTGCAATAATGAACAGCGCTCCCCCCAGCCACCACCACTGAATGGCCTGAAAAAACATCAAAATCGTTGCCAGAGCGCCAATGGTGGCAAACAGCCGCATCATCTGTTTACGCAGGTGCGAATAATCGGCAATCGCGCCCAAAATGGGCAAGAACAACACCTGCATTCCCACCGAGAAAGAAATACAATACGGAAGAAAAGAATCCGGTGCGATGGGGATTCCCAGAAAGGAAACCGTAGATGCGCCGGCTGCCTCGGCTGCGCTGCGCGCCAGGCTGGCAACATACGGCCCCAAGAAGACCGTCCCTACAGTGGTGCTGAAGGCCGAATTGGCCCAATCGTACATCGCCCAACCAAAGATTTCACGCCGATCGTCGAGCAGTGGGGGGGTGTGTGCTTGCGCCGTCATATTACCTCCAAAAAAAGGATTTTTTGGGAATTGCCGTGGTTTTGCTGACGAGGAAAAGTACCAGCATGGCTATTGCCAAATCTCGAAAATACAGGCAGAACGCTGGCTTGCTGCGTATCTGATTGTACTCCAAAAATGACCGTGCGTGCGCCGGATGCAGGATATTGATCTGTTGAAACTTAACGAACAACTTGAACGCTGCCTCATTTGTGGGTAAAATGCTTGTACATTTGTTCTACGCTGCTATGACAATCAACTTCCAACAAATCTACGCTCAGGTGAAAGACATTGGGCAGAGCGCCAAAGAAAGGCGCATCCAAAAAGAACAGGCGCAAACCACGGCTCGCCGCCTGCTCGAACAATACGCCTGCGAACTCGACTCCTTGCGCGCGAAAGTGGAAGCCGCCAAAGCGGCGGACCCTAACCTCCGCTGCGCCTGCCCCTTGGACGAAACGCTCGCTTCTTCCTACCCGCCGCCTGCCTCCGTTTCCCCGGCTGTTCTCCTCGCTGCGGATGGCTCGCAAATCAACCCCGACCGGCACGCCGCCGTCCAATTTTGCCTCATCAATGTCGGAGCCATCGTTTTACGCGGCGGTTCTGGCGCTGCGCCTGAAATCCATACCCACAGCCAACTGCTTTATGGAGAGGAACTGGAGACGCAAACCGGCACAATGACCGAAAGGCTGGTGGCCCTGCGCCGCGACTTGAAGGAACGCTCCTTGCTCGAAGAACTCAGCCGTGACGAGAAAGGCGCTGTGATCACTTTTACCGATGGCCCCCTCGAACTATGGGGCGGCAGGGATGGCGAAGACGCGCGCGCTTACCAGGACGCCCTGCAAAGTTACCTATCTGTGTTGTCTCGAATGCAAGCGCAGGGCGTGGTCACGGCCGGGTATGTAGACAAGCCATCCGCCAACCTGGTGGCGCGCCTGCTCGAAATTGCCTCGGCCAGCGTAGGAGAGGAGAGTATCTTGTCCAACTTACGCGATTACCATCCCCTGCGCGGCGTCAGCGACCGCTGGTTGTACGGCGAAAAGGCCGCTCCACTGCTTCCGCCCGGCCACCGCTCGGCGGTGTTTGGCCTGCAATCGCGGGCCGAAAAAGAGTACCAGGGCCGGCTGGCGTTGTGTTTCTTCTACCTCAACGTCGGCGCAGAAGGCCACCCCTGGCCGGTGCGGGTGGAGATTCCCCGTTGGGTGGCCGATGACGCCCAAATACTTGGCCTGTTGCATGCTGCCCTGGTAGAACAATGCCGCCTGATGGGCAGTCGCCCTTATCCATACCTGTTGCACCGCGCTCACGAGGTGGCGGTGGTTGGACTGGAAGAAAAATACCAGGTAGAACAAATGCTGATTCAGGAATTACGCCGCCAAGAACAAGAAGTAGACGACGGCTCGTACAAACAATCGGCAAAAAACCTGCCAGGCAGAACCCGCAGGTAACGCAAGCCTTTAGTTTTGGAGGCAACATGACCCCAATCGAAATCGGACGCTTACTGCGCGCTGGCACGACGGGCTTTGTGGCCGGCTGCCGAGTCGCGCAATTGACCGCGCCGGCTTTCGGCGCATTGGTGCGCGCCCCGCTGGAAGACGGCTACCAGATCTACGGTCTCATCTATGATATTCACATCGAAGATGACGGCCTGGTACGGCAATTGGTCACTGCCGAAGGCATCAGCGACGAGGTGATGCGCGACAACCGCGAGCGCCGCATCGTGCCGGTCGAGATGTCGGTGCTGGTGGTCGGGTACGAACAGGGAGGCCAGATTTTCCATCTCTTGCCGCCCCGCCCGCCTTTGAGCCTGGACATCATCTACTCGTGCAGCGAAAGTGAACTGAGACGCTTTGTGAAGGCCGGGCGCTTTGGCTATTTGCGGCACCTCTTGAGCGCCCAAGGCCTCCCAGTCAGTGAAGTGCTGAGCGCCCATATCCAGCAGGTGCGTGATATGACCCAAGATCAGGCCTGGGTCGAAGCCGCCATTCATGAAATCATCAGCCTGCTGCGCGACGACTACCCAACCTTGATGTCGGTCCTAGGCGCGTTGAGCGACGTAAGCGTGTGAGGGCCATGCAAATCAACGATCCACCTCCCGCCAGCCTGGCGCTGGCAAAACGCGGCATCTCGCATCGCGTCTTCGTCCATGCCGGGCCGCTGACCTCGTTGGAGCAAGCCGCCCGCGAGCGCGGTCATCGCCCCGAGCAGGTGATACGCAGCATCCTCTTCCGCATTGGCGAGGAGGAGTATTTGCTGGCGCTGGCGGCGGGAGCGGCGCAAATCTCCTGGAAGGCGCTGCGCTCCTACCTGGGTCAATCGCGGTTGACGATGGCAACAGAAGACGAGGTCTTACGGGTGACAGGATATCCTGTCGGTGCGGTATCGCCTTTCGGAACGGCGCGTAAGTTGCGGATCGTGGCAGATGCGGGCGTGTTCGCCGAGGAGGAGGTCTCGCTCGGTTCCGGCTGGCGCGGCGTGGCCATCATCCTGAAACGGGAGGATTTCCGGCGCGCGCTGGGGGAGGTGGAGGTTGTATCGTTGTGCGAAGAGAGAAAATAATCAAAATTCAGCCGCTGAATTTCTGGTGATTGCCCACATCTTGAGGGCAGGGCGTATTCTCTAAAATTACGATGTAAGTTTGGGTAAATGCTTTCGAGCGCTCCGCCAGCAAGGGGCTTGGATTTGGCAATCCAAGCCAGCGATTTCCAAGCCGCCATTTTTTTGCTCGTGCGGATTGCCAAATCTGCACATGCCTCCCTTGTGGGCAATTACCAACGCCTCTTCCCTTGACCTTAGCCTGCTTCCGCACTACAATCCGACCGCTTTTTGAAAGGAATCTATGTTCGAGACACTCACCGGACGACTCAATCAGGTCTTCGATGCGCTGCGCCGGCGCGGAAAACTCTCCGAGGGCGACGTAGACGCTGCCATGCGCGAAGTCCGTTTGGCCTTGCTTGAAGCGGACGTGCATTACAGCGTGGTCAAATCTTTCATCGCAAGGGTGCGCGAGCGGGCAATAGGCGCTGAAGTCTCTAGGGCGCTCAACCCTGGGCAGCAGGTCATCAAAATTGTCCACGAAGAGTTGATTCAGGCATTGGGTGAGCCTGTCCCGTTAAACTTGAGCGGCTCCAAGCCGCGAATCGTGCTGCTGGTGGGCTTGCAGGGTTCCGGCAAGACCACAGTGGCCGGCAAACTGGCGCGTCTGCTGCGTTCAAAGGGAGAACGTGTCATGCTGGTAGCCGGCGACCCTTATCGTCCGGCCGCCGTCCAACAATTGCAGCAATTGGGGCAGCGGCTGGACGTGCCGGTTGAGTCTGCCAGCGGCATGTCGCCGCCTGACCTGGTGGCGCGCGCCCTGGACAAAGCCCAAAAGGGTGGATACAGCGTCTTGATTGTAGATACAGCCGGCCGGTCGCAATTGGATGTGCAGTTGATGGACGAATTGAAAGCCATCGCAGCCAGAGTCTCGCCGGGCGAAACCTTGTTGGTGGTCGATTCGATGATTGGTCAGGAAGCGTTGAACATTGCCCAGGGTTTCCGCGATGCCATTGCTATCACCGGCCTGGTGTTGACGAAAATGGACGGCGACTCGCGCGGCGGCGCAGCCATCTCGATTCGGTCTGTGACGGGTGTGCCAATCAAGTTCATCGGCACCGGCGAGAAACTGGACGCGCTCGAAGTCTACGACCCGGCGCGGCTTTCGTCGCGCATTTTGGGCATGGGCGATGTGATTGGCTTGATCGAAAAAGCCGAGGCTGCCTTCGATCAGCAAAGTGCGCAAAAGACCGCCGAGCGGATGCTCAAGGGGGAATTTACGCTCGAAGATTTTCTGGAGCAGATGAGGCAAATCAAGAAGATGGGATCGTTTGCCCAAATTCTGGAAATGATGCCCGGCCAACTGGGACAGATGGCGCGCCAGGTAGATCCAAAGCAAGCCGAGCAAGCCTTCAAGGGGAACGAGGCCATCATCAATTCGATGACGCGCCAGGAACGCCGCAATCCCGACATCTTGAACGCCTCGCGCCGACGCCGCATTGCCGCCGGCTCTGGAATGCAGGTGCAAGATGTGAACCGCCTCATCAAACAATTCCGTGAGATGCAAAAGGTGTTGAAGACCCTCCAGAAGAGCGGGGGTAGAGGGCTGGGACGGTTGTTTGGATAGCATCACTCTTGCCATTCGATGGTGTTGAGATATACTGTGTAATGTAAGTCATCTCTTCGCCAAGGAGTTCGAATGTCCTCTGCGTCCTCCCCGTCCGCTTCTGAGGCCGGGCAGCCTCCCAGTCGTCGGATGAAGCGTTTTTGGCGCGTAGCGGTCCTGGCAAACATCAAAGATGAAAACAAGCCCCTGCCGCCGGGCGTCCCGCCAGATGCGTATGCCGATTTCGACCACATTGAAACCGTTCACCACATTCAGAGAGCCATCGAAAGCGACGGTCACGAAACCGCCTTCCTGCTTGCCGACGAAAATCTGCCCTATGCTTTGAAGGAATACCGCCCTGACATTTGCTTCAACATTGCCGAGGGACTGGGCGGCGATGCGCGTGAGGCGCAAGTGCCGGCCCTGTTGGAAATGTTACGCATTCCCTACACCGGTTCGCGCGTATTGACGAATGCCATCAGCCTCGACAAGACCCTCACCAAGCGCATCTGGCGCGACCGACGCCTGCCTGTGGCGCCCTTTCAGGAGTTTGCTGTTGGAGATGAGCCGCTGCGCCCGGAGTTGAAGTTTCCATTGTTCGTCAAGCCGGCTCGTGAAGGCACCGGCATGGGTGTGGACTTGAAAGCCATTGTCCATGACGAGAAAGAACTGCGTCAGCGCGTCAAATATGTCATCCAAAATTACCAGCAACCGGCTTTGGTAGAGACTTTTCTCTCTGGGCGTGAATTCACTGTTGGCGTGATGGGGCGGGCAGACGCTAAATACTTTTCCCGCCATCCTGAATGGTATGACAAGGACGGTTTCCATCTTTTCCCGATCCTCGAACTCGATAGCAGCCGCTCGGTAACCCCCAGCGTTTACAGCCAGGCCGCCAAGTCCAAGGAGGTGGGAGAGGAAGGCGCGCCTGGCTATATCTGCCCTGCTGAGGTAGAGCCTGAATTAGGCAAAAAACTCAAACATTTTGCCTGGCGTGCGCACCAGGTACTGAATGCGCTGGATGTCTCCCGCACCGATATCCGTCTGGATGAGGAGGGCAATCCGCGCCTCATCGAGATCAACACCCTGCCCGGCCTGACGCCCGATTATAGCGACCTGTGCTTGCAGGCCAAGGCGGAGGGCATTGCCTACAACGATTTGATCCTGGAAATCCTGTACCTGGCAGCCGGACGCTGGGGCCTGATAGAAGCGCGCGAATTGGCCTCCACAGTCGAGAAGAGGAAAGGATAGAGCATAGCGCGGCTGTGCCTCACAGCCAGGCCCAAGTCATCCACAGGCCAATCATGAAGACGCCAATGCCTACACGGGCCAGGACGGATAAACCCCAGCCGGTCAGCCAGGCGCGGGTAGACTCAAGCGCAGAGGCGCGATCTTTGAGCCGCAGATATTCGGCTCCAAACAGACCCAGCGGTGAAGCCAGGATGCCAATGATGGGCGTGAAAAAGAGGCTGGCTACGATACCGGCCAAAAAGCCTAGCAAAATCGAACGCCAGGGCACTTGTTTGTCGCGCACATGTTTGGCAATCAGGATGTTGTCAATAACGTTGCCAATCATCATTGCCAGGGTGATGAAGGCAAACAGCGTCCAGTCTATCCAATCCATCTTGCCGTTACTGGCCTGTATCAGCGCGTATACCAGCGTGGCCAGCCACATGACCGTCAGGCCGGGGAAGATGGGGATGAGCAATCCAACCAGCCCGACCAACAAGACAAACAAGGTCAATGTTTCGAGCATCACGCGCAAGAGAAATTCAAGTTCAGTCATTGTTTGGACTTTATTAAAAAACGTCCCGAAGGTTGTCGTTAGGCCAATATTCGAGAAAAGCCTTCGGGACGGCGCTTGTATAGTATTGCTCCGCAAAAACTACGCCAATCGCGAAGATTTTGTAGGACAAGTCTTAAGACTTGTCCCACGTTTGGTTGCGGCACAGTCGCGCTACGTTGTTTCTGAGAAGGTCTATTGATTCTACTGCAAAAAGAGCGTTTCTAACGCAAGGGCGCAAAGTCGCCAAGATTTTTAAGGTCTATTTCTTTTTTCTGCATTGTCCAAACAAAAAACGAAGATTTTGTATTAGAAATTTCATTTTCTTTGAGCCTTGGCGTCTTTGCGTTGAGATTTTCTGTTTTTGCAGTGGGGTTGTCTATGGCTTTACGAATGAGCGTCGGCTTTGCCTCGCTGGTGGAACATGTCACACAGGCTAGGCGCGGATGACCTCTATGCCGCCCATCCAGGGACGCAGAGCCTCCGGCACGAGAATCGAACCATCGGCCTGTTGGTAGTTTTCCATAACGCCAATCAAGGTGCGCGGCAGCCCCAGCCCCGAGCCGTTCAGGGTGTGAACGAAGCGCGCCTTACCGCCGTCGGACGGGCGGTATTTGATATTGGCGCGCCTGGCCTGGAAATCGGTCACATTCGAGATGGATGAAACTTCCAGCCACTCGCCACAGCCCGGCGCCCACACTTCGACATCATAGGTGATGGCCGAACCAAATCCGAGGTCGCCGGTGCAAAGTTGTTTCACGCGATAGGTCAATCCAAGACCGGCGCAGGTTGCCTCGGCATGTTCGCGCATCTTCTCCAACCAGTCATTCGATTCTTCTGGCTTGCAGTAGATATACATTTCCACTTTATCGAACTGATGGCCGCGCTTGATGCCGCGCACGTCGCGCCCGGCGCTCATCTTTTCGCGCCGGAAGCAAGGGGTGTAGCCGGTATAGAGGTGGGGGAGTTCGGCTTCCTCCAGAATTTCGTCCATGTGGTAGCCGGTCAGCGGCACTTCAGCAGTGGGGACAAAGTACAGGTCTTCCTCGTGGTCTTTGTACAGATTGTCGGCAAACTTGGGCAACTGCCCGGCGCCGAAGACCGTTTCGCTCTTGACCATGAAGGGCAGATATTTCTCGGTGTAACCCTGACGGATGTGCAGGTCGAGCATCCAGGCGATCAGTGCGCGCTGTAAACGCGCCCCCGCCCCGCTCAACACGTAGAAACGCGAACCGGTGATCTTTGTCCCGCGCTCGAAGTCAATGATACCGAGAGCCGGCCCCAGGTCCCAGTGCGGAAGCGGTTGGAAGTCAAATTGCTTCGGCTCGCCCACCGTCTTGATGACTACGTTGTCGTTCTCGTCCTTGCCTATCGGCGTGCGTTCATCGGGGATATTGGGGAGGGTGGACGTCAGCGAGCGCAGTTCGGCCTCCACCTCGGCCAATTGCGAGTCCAGGGCGCTGATTTGGTCCCCCACCGCGCGCATCGCTTCGATCTTGGACTGGCGGGCGGCAGCGTCTTTCATCTGGCCGATTTCTTTCGAGGCGACGTTTCGCTCGGCCTTGAGCGTTTCCACTTGTGCAAGGAGCGCGCGGCGGCGTTCGTCCAATTGCAAAATGGAATCGACCGGCGCCGGGTCCATCTGGCGATGTTGCATCGCCTGGCGGACAAGGTTGGGCTGTTCGCGGATGAGAGTGATGTCGAGCATAGCAGTACCTCCGATTTGGGCTGTCAGCGCACGGCTTACAGCCAGAATAGAATACGCCCCGTCCATGTGCAGGACGACGGGGCGAATCGTGGTACCACCTGCTTTCGCTTGCCCCTCCCGTCCTTCGGACACCCTCCCCAGAATTTGGGGAGGGTTTGGGTGGGGCCAGCCTCGGCTTGCGCTGTAACGGGCGTCAGCCCGGCTCTCTTACGGTGTAGGGCGATTTTCAAATCGCCCCACACCCCTGCAAGAGCAACTTGCAAGGCAGAATGTTGTGTTGCCTTACAGCCAAAGGGGATTTCGCCGCTAGGCTGCCTGCCTCGCACCAAACGGCAGGTCTCTGGACAGTTGTGCGGGTACTTGTCTTTGGGCGGGTCTTTCAGAATGCTTGGATTATACACAGGCTCAGAGGACTGTCAAGCGTTGGCAGCAACTGTGTAGGGCTTTTCAAAGAAATAATCGTAACTATTCAGGCGTCTGCCAGGGCTAGCAGTTCGTCGGAGAGAAGAAAAAATGATTGCCTTGCTGGCCTGGATTGCCAAATCCAGGCCGAACTGGTCAAAATTACGTTGTAAACCGTTGGATTTGGCAATCCAACGGAGCAAATAGAAAATTATTTGGCAATCCAGAGGAGCAATAGGGCAATTTTCAAGTGTTCTCCGACAGGCTTGCCAGGCTGACTTTTGTGCCATCAGCCGCCGAAATACGAAAAGCGGCCTCAAATCTCAAGATTTTGGGTCTTCCCTGCTAACTCTGGAACGTTCCTGATGGCGTGTGGCCTCCAGCCTATCCTGACCTCAGTAATCCACTGTACTTGTGTACTTTAATGTTGGTTTCGTTTTATCCGAGTTAGGGTGTGAGAATGGCTGAAGCATTGGCAAGCCGTTGCCGTTCTGCGGTACAATGACAGGTATGAAGAAATGGCAATTTTGGCTTGGGGTAGGGATCAGTCTGGTGTTCATTTGGTTGGCGCTGCGCGGCTTGCGCCTGGACGAATTTTGGGATGCGGTGGAACAGGCCAATTACGGGTGGCTGCTGCCTGGGGTGGCAGTCTATTTTGTGGGCGTGTGGGTACGCGCCTGGCGCTGGCATTATCTGTTAGGACCCATCAAGAAAATTCCCACCAGGACGATGTTCCCCATTACGACTATAGGTTATATGGGCAACAATGTTTATCCGGCGCGCGCAGGAGAGGTGCTGCGGGCTGTCATTCTGAAGCGCAAGGAGCAAGTGCCGGTCTCGGCCTCCCTGGCAACTATCATCGTGGAGCGCATCTTCGATGGCGTGGTGATGCTGGCTTTTGTGTTCGTCAACTTGCCCGAACTGGCCAAACTGACCAGCGCATCAGGTTTTGTGGGCAACATCCAACAGGTGGCGGTGATCGGCACGGGCGCCTTCCTGGGGGCGCTGGTGAGCTTCTTGCTGGCGGCCATGTTCCCGCAGGTGACGGCCAGGGTGGGGTTGTGGGGTATTGAGCATTTCACCCCCAAGCAGTTGCATGGGAAAATCATCGGTATCATGAATAAGTTCCTGGACGGGCTGGCTTCACTGCGCTCGCCGTTCAACGTGTTGATGGTATTCTTCACCTCGGTCCTCATCTGGCTGCTAGAGACGGGAAAATATTGGTTCGTGATGCACGCCTTCGATTTCAGCGTCTCGTTCTTTGCGCTGATGCTGATGAACGGCATCGTCAACCTGGCGACTACCATCCCATCTGCCCCAGGGTATATCGGCACCTTCGACGCGCCAGGGATTGCGGTTCTTTCGGCCTATGGCGTGGAGCAGGCCACGGCCGCCGGGTATACGCTGGTGCTGCACGTGGCGCTATGGCTGCCGATCACGCTATTGGGCGCGTATTACCTGGCGCGCGAGGGAATCAAGTGGAGCGATCAGATTCGGAGCGAATTAGGGGAAAGCGCATGACAAATGGGTGTATCTCACGCTACGCCTGTTAATGACAACGCGCCTGAGGATGCGGTTGGTCGGGCATACCAAAGGCTTCCAGCACGGGCAAGCCGTCCCATTCGGGCGGAATGGGTAAATTTAGCGCCCAGGCGATTGTGGCGGCGGTGTCGGTAGTGTGGACGGCGGTGGTCAACGGCCCGGGCTGAATACCTGGCCCGGCGGCAATCCAGGGGATGGTCATGTCTTCTGGCAGGCTGGAGCCGTGCGTAGTGCCATGGCCGCCATGGTCGGCGGTGATGATGATGAGCGTGGTTTCGCGAAAGCCGGCCGTTTCGAGCGCCTGTAAGAGGCTCAGGAGGGCTTCGTCGGCGCGGTATAGGACGCTGAGTTGTTCGGGCGAGAGCCAGCCGTATTCATGTCCCATGCCGTCTGCCAACGGAAAGTGGACAAACAGCAGGTCAAATCCGTGGGGGATGAGTTCAACCACTTCTTGGGCAATGACCTTGTCACGGTCGTTGATGTAAGTGAAAAAATCGGTGCTTTCCGGCTCAGTGACCTGACGCAGTTTTTCCTTACCGACCACCATGATAGTTTGCATTCCGGCGGCTTGCGCCAGGTCGAAAATATCTGTGCCGTTGGCATAACCGCGTTTGGGCAGGTAGTTGTTCCAGTCAACGCCATGTTTGGATGGACATAGACCGGTTAGCATGGACGAGTGTGCAGGGAGAGTTGAACTAGGGAAGATGGTTTGTGCAGTGAGGCTGTAAGCGCCGTTTTGCATCAAGGCTTGTAAGTTGGGCATGGGGGCCAGTTCGATGGCATCGGGGCGGAAGCCATCTATACTGAGGAGCAGAACGCGCGCCGCGCGGACGGGCGGCGAGGAGGTGGGAGTTGAGTATTCAAGAGGCGCTTGGGTGGGTAAGTAGGCGGCCGTTGGGGAAGCAGGAATCTCCAGAGACGGATAGTCTGCCGTAGGAGAGACCAGGGCGGGAGAAGCCAAAGGTTGAGAGACAGGAGACGGGCTGGAGGCTGGCAATAAGCCCGGCCAAGCCGGTACGCACCCGGTCAGAAAAAGGAGCGCCAGCCAGAGCAAAGGGAGAGGGCGGCGGTCGAGCGACATGCTATATTCTAAATTCTAATTCGGATTTGTTAACTTTCGATATTTAGAGTAAAATCTGTCAACATTTTAACACAGCCGGCGGATTTTCCGCACAGTTGACTGAGCAAGAAGGAGTTTGAGCGAATGCGAAATCTGTTTTCGAAACGCCAAAGCGTTTTCATCAAGTTGATGCAGGAACAAGCCAGACTGACGCTGGAGGGAATGGATGCCTTGAAGGCTTTTTTTGCCAGTCGAGACCCGTCCGATGCAGCCACAGTGAGCGCAAAAGAAAAAGAGGCCGATGAAGCGCGCCGTATCTTGATTGACGAACTGAACAAGACGTTTGTTACGCCGTTCGACCGCGAGGATATTTTTGCGCTTTCACGGGCAATTGATGATGTGTTGGATTATGCTTATAGCACCGTGAACGAAATGGAAATCTTGAAAGTAGCGCCGACACCTTATATGCAGCGTATCGCCTCCCTGCTTAGAGATGCGGCGTATGAACTTTCTCTGGCAGTTGACCGCCTGGAAAAACACCCTGCGGTAGCCACTGAACATGCCCAGCGCGCCAAGGCGCTCGAGAACCGCGTGGAGGATGTGTATCGAGAGGCGCTGGCTGATTTGTTCGGCGGCGCAGAAGATATCAAGCACGTGGTCAAAATGCTGAAATCGCGCGAGGTGTACCGTCACTTGAGCAATGCGGCCGATCGCGGCGATGAGGCAGCCAACGTCATTGCAGACATTGTCGTCAAGATGACCTAGGAGAGGCCTTGCAAAATGGAAGCAGTGATCATTGTCATCATCCTCCTGGCGCTCATTTTCGACTTCCTGAACGGGATTCACGATTCCAGCAATGTAGTGGCTTCGATGATTTCGTCGCGGGCGTTTTCTCCGCGTGTTGCATTGGGCATGGCTGCTCTGGCTAATTTCTTAGGACCGCTGTTGTTTGGCGTAGCCGTGGCCACGACGATTGGCGATGAAATCGTGGCTGCCGGGACGATCAATATGCAGGTGTTGATTGCTGCGCTGGCGGGTGCCATCTTTTGGAATTTGCTGACCTGGTACCTGGGCTTTCCCAGCAGTTCGTCCCACGCGCTCATTGGCGGTTTTATTGGCGCCGTGATGGTGGGGGCGGGTTGGGGCGCCATCAAACTTCATGGCCTGGAGAAGGTCTTGATTGCTCTGTTTACTTCGCCTATCCTTGGCTTCTTGGCAGGGTTTGTCTTGCTGCGAGTGACTCTTCTGCTGTCTTGGAATGCCACGCCCAAGATTAACATCTTCTTCAAACGCATCCAGGCGGTGACAGCGTTGGCGCTGGCGCTCAGCCACGGCACCAATGACGCGCAGAAGACGATGGGCATCATCACGCTGGCATTGGTGACGGGAGGCTATTTGCAGATGTTTCATGTGCCTTTGTGGGTCATCTTGCTTTCCAGTACGATGATGGGATTAGGCACAGCCCTGGGCGGTTGGCGGTTGATCCGCACGCTGGGAGGCAAGTTCTACAAAATCAAGCCGGTGGATGGCTTTGTATCGCAACTGGCCTCAGCCGCCGTCATTTTGGCAGCCTCTCTGTCAGGCGGACCGGTCAGCACGACTCAAGTGGTCAGTTCTGCCATCATGGGGGTGGGAGCAGCCGAGCGCGCCAACAAAGTGCGCTGGGGCGTGGCGCAGGAAATTGCTGTGGCGTGGGTCTCCACCATTCCGGCTACGGCGCTGGTGGCCGCTGGAATTTATTGGGCCCTCAATCGCATCTTCCCATAATTGAGTCCACTGCAAAAACAGAAAATCTCAACGCAAAAACGCCAAGGCTCAAAGAAAAATGAAATTTCCAGTGCAAAATCTTCGTTTTTTGTTTTGAATCATGCAGAAAAAAGGTAACTGCCTACCTCGTAACATCGGTTTGGTTTTTGGGTGAGAAAACCATCCACGAATAAACCACGAATGCTCGAATGACGGCGTGTTTCGTGTATTCGTGCAGTATTCGTGGACGGTTTGCGCTCAAATATAGGCAGGGTAGGCAGTTACGAAAAAAAGAAAATAGACCTTAAAAATTCTTGGCGCCTTTGCGTTAAAAACACCCTTTCGCAGTAGAGGCATCATTGATTCCATTGGGGATAGCGCGGCCAATGCAAGCGGGAATTCTGTTGGATGAATTTAGTAGGTATGTAGCGTCTGTAATGCGCAAGGTTCATCCAGCGCCCAGAGCAGCAATTGCTCGAACCAGTAACTGAATGGCCGTTCGCCGTTTTCCAAGAAGGAGCGCAATTCGGCCAGGCTGTGATATTCGATTTGCTCTATCTCCACCGGATCAAACTCAACCCTGTCTGTGTGAACCACAGCCTTGAAGAGCATGCTGATTTCGTGATCATTGGGTCCATATTCCATTTTGAAGTGGACGAGAGGCTGCAAAGCGGCATCCCCTATACCCAATTCTTCCAACAGTCCGCGCCTGACCGCCTCGTGATAACTTTCACCTGCCTTGACGTGTTCCGATACCGAGCAATCCCACACAGACGGATATTGGGCGCGGGCGGCGCTGCGCTTTTGCACCAGCATTCTACCTGCCTCATCGAACAGGAAAACATGCACGCCTCGATGCAGCAGACCGCGCTCATGTACAGTAGAGCGCGTAGCAGTAGCAATCGCTTCATCTTTTTCATTCACCACATCGAGCAGTTCATCGGTCATGGCGCCTCATCAATCAAGGTCATTTTACTCTATTCTCAAGCGCTTAACACAATTGACATTCCATCCAACCTGGTCTAAACTTTCCCTATGCTGGCTCGCGTATTTTCTTGCGCTGTGGTAGGCCTGGACGGTGTCATCGTCGAAGTCGAAGTGGATTATACCAACGGCTTGCCTGGTATGACCATCGTAGGCCTCCCTGATGCCGCCGTCCAGGAAAGCCGAGAACGGGTACAGACTGCCGTCAAGAACGCTGGTTTGCACTTTCCGCGCCATCGCATCGTTGTCAACCTTGCGCCTGCATCGGTGCGTAAAGAGGGCCCGGCCTATGACCTGCCCATTGCGCTGGGCGTCATCGTGCTGGCGGGCTTCCTGCCGCATGAGGCTCTCGAAGGCACCCTGGTGGTTGGAGAGCTCTCACTGGATGGCATTGTCCGCCACACGCGCGGTGTGCTGCCCATGGCGGCGGCTGCGCGCGCCAATGGCTATCAGCGGATGTTCGTCCCCGAGGCCGACGCGGCCGAAGCGGCCCTGATTCCGGGCCTGGAAATTACCCCGGTCAAAACCCTTGCGGATCTGTACGCCCATCTATCTGGTCGCCGTCTTATTGAGCCATTTCGGCCCTCTGGCGATCCCCCCCCGCCCTTGTTCGTGCCAACGGATTTCTCCGAAATCAAAGGGCAAGAACATGTCAAACGCGCGCTCGAAGTGGCGGCCGCCGGCGGTCACAACGTTTTGATGGTAGGCAGCCCCGGAGCAGGCAAAACCCTGCTGGCGCGCGCCCTGCCGGGCATTTTGCCTGAAATGAGCCTCGACGAATCGCTAGAAGTGACCAAAATCTACTCGGTGGCCGACCAGTTGCCGCCCGGCACGCCTCTTATCCGTCATCGTCCCTTCCGCGCGCCGCATCATACCATCTCCCACGCCGGCTTGGTCGGCGGCGGCAATATCCCCAAACCCGGCGAAATTTCATTGGCCCACAGGGGCGTTTTGTTTTTGGACGAGTTCCCCGAATTTGGTACGCGTGTGCTGGAAGTGATGCGTCAACCGATGGAAGATAAGGTGGTGACCATCAGCCGCGCCAAGGGGGCATTGACGTTTTCGGCCAATTTTCAACTGGTAGCGGCCATGAATCCTTGTCCGTGCGGCTATTATGGCGATCCGCTCAAACCTTGCACCTGTGCGCCTGCTATGGTGACGAAGTATCAAAAGCGTATCTCCGGTCCCATGCTTGACCGCATTGACATTCACATCGAAGTCCCACGCGTAGACTACGAGAAGTTGAGCAGTGACCGCCTCGGTGAAAGTTCGGCTTCCATCCGCGCGCGAGTGCAGGCGGCAAGAGAACGACAGCAAGCCCGTTTTGCAGGCACAGATATTGTCTGCAATTCCGATATGCGTGTAGCAGAAGTGCGCCAGTTTTGTAAACTGGACGAGGCTGGCCAGAGTTTAGTGCGCGCCGCCATGAGCCAGATGAACTTGAGCGCGCGCGGCTACCATCGTATGCTGAAACTTGCCCGAACGATTGCAGACCTGGCGGAGAGCGAAACCATCCAATCTGTCCATTTGGCAGAGGCGCTGCAGTATCGGCCCAAGTTAATGTTGGGGTAAGAATTCGGGACGGCCTGTGACAAGCCTGGCTTGACGCCCCCCACAACTATGCTGCGATGAATTCCTCTTCCAACCGTCAAATTGCCCGTGCCGCCAGCACTGTGATGTTTGCTATCCTGCTTGGACAAGCCACCGGCCTGCTGCGCGGCATCTTGGTAGCGCGCGCCTTTTTGCCGGCTGAGTTGGACGCTTTTTTTGCCGCCAATCGGGTGTCTGAGACCCTCTTCAACTTGTTGGCGGCCGGCGCCTTAGGCTCTGCATTCATCCCTACCTTTATCGGCTTGCTTGCCAAAGGCGAAAAAACGGCTGCCTGGCAACTGGCTGCCTCTATCGCCAATCTGCTGCTGTTGACGTTAACTGCGCTGGCGGCGCTGGCGGCGTTCTTTGCTCCGTCCATCGTCCGTTATGCGTTGGCGCCTGGCCTGGCGGCTGACCCCTATCTGTTCCCGCTGACAATAGATTTGTTACGCATCCAACTCATCTCGGCACTGCTGTTTGGACTTGGTGGGTTGATGGTGGGTATTCTGAATGCGCACCAGGTCTTCTTCATCCCGGCGCTCACTCCCTCCATGTACCAGTTGGGCATGATCTTCGGTGTGCTGTGCCTCGCGCCAGGGATGGGCATCTACGGCCTGGCCTGGGGCGTCGTCCTCGGCGCGGCGCTCTACCTGCTCATTCAAATCCCATCGCTCGTGAAGGTTGCGCCCAGAGGGAGACGCCCCTTACGAATTACGCCTTACGAATTACGCAATTACGTATTACGCAATTACGTATTACGCAATTTCCCCCTCTCCCTCGGCCTCCACAATCCATCCGTCCGCGAAGTTTTCCGCTTGATGGCGCCGCGCGTGCTGGGGGTGGCGGTGGTGCAACTCAATTTCTGGGTCAATACCTGGCTGGCCTCGCAGATGGCGCCTGGCAGCGTAACCGGACTGCAATATGGCTTCTCGTTGATGCTGATGGCGCAGGCCGCCATTGCCCAATCGGTGGCTATTGCCGCCATGCCGACTTTCTCGGCGCAATTTGCGCTTGGCAAACTTGAGGAGATGCGCATCTCCCTGTCTGCCAGCCTGCGCGGGGTGATCTTCTTGGCCCTGCCCGCCAGTTTAGGGCTGATGATCCTGCGCGAGCCAATCGTCTCCCTGCTCTATCAGCGCGGGCAGTTCGACGCGCGCATGACAGCGTTGGTGGGCTGGGCCTTGATGTGGTACGCGGCCGGCATGGTGGGTCACTCCGTCATGGAAGTGTTGACGCGCGCTTTCTATGCCCAGCACGATACCCGCACGCCGGTAGTGATTGGGGCAATTGCCATGGGGTTGAATGTCATCTTCAGTTTTGCATTCTCCTCCCTGTTTGCGCGCCTGGGTTGGATGCCGCATGGCGGGCTGGCGCTGGCTAACTCGTTCGCCACAGCCCTCGAAGCGACGGCCCTTTTCGTCACTATGCGTAGACGGCTGAATGGCATGCATGGGATACATTTGCTGCGCGGCCTGGCCCTGGCTCTGGTTGGGACGTTGAGCATGGGCGTTGTGTTGCTGGGGATCGTGCGCCTCTTTTTTGGACAATCAGCCTGGTTGCTGGCCCCCGGCGGAATCCTGGCCGGCAGTTTGACCTACGCCTTGACCCTGGCCGCCTTGCGCGTCCCCGAATGGGAGACCCTCATGGCTGCTCTCCGCCGCAGAGGGTCTTGAAGCGTCCTGCGTTTTACGCCGGCCACAAAAGCCACACCACCGTAGCCACTGCGATGCCAAACAACACCCCACCGGTCACTTCCAACGGAGTATGCCCCAACACCTCGCGCAACTCTTTCTCGTTGAACATATGTCCGCGCAGCAACTCATCGAACAAAATGTTGATGCGCTGCGCATGAATGCCAGCCTGCCGCCTGACGCCGGCCGCGTCGTAAGTCACCACCATTGCCATTGCCAGACTCACCGGAAACAAGGGATTGTCAAAGCCATGATATAACCCAACGGCCATCGTCACCGAAGAAACCAGCGCCGAGTGCGAACTGGGCATGCCGCCCACGCTCAATAGCAAAGCCCAATTCCAACGGTGCGTGTACAAGAAATCGAGGGGAATTTTGATAAGTTGCGCCAATAGCCAGGCTATCAACATGACAATCAAAACGTGGTTCTGAAGAAGAGCGAGCAGGTTCATAATTCATTCATCCATTTCGAACTCGTCCAATCCATTCGCAGACAACGTCTGGACTTTTAACTCGGCTTGCTCCAACAACGCACCGCAGCGCTTGACCAGGGCCTGCCCACGCTCGAACAATTGCATCGCCTCCTCGAGGGTTGCTTGTTCCCCTTCCAAAGCGGCGACGATGCTTTCCAATTCGTCGAAGGCTTCTTCATACGTCAGGTCTTCTATAAGTTTAGGAGATGTTTTCTTTGGCATAAGGCTCCTTGCAGGTATACAAGTACTAAGTACACAGGTAAAGTACACAGGGATCACGTATTAGGGTTCATGCTTCCTCACCACTGCCTCAAACTGCCCATCCGTCACGCGGACAAAGATTTCAGTGTCCGTCTGCACTTGACTGATGCTCGACACCAGCGCGCCATCCTGCGCCCTGGTTACGGCGGCATAGCCGCGCCTCAACACTGCCAGCGGACTGAGAGCCTGTAAACGCCGTTCCAGCCCTTGCAAGCGAGTCTCATTCAAGGACAAGCGATGATTCAGGGCCGAGAATCCGCGCCGTGTCAGGTCGTCTAGCCGTTGACGGTCGGTTTGGATGCGGCGCTGAGGAGAGGAAAATCGCAGGCGGGCGGCCACGGACGCGAGTTCGCTCTTTCGCGCGGCCAGCAGGCTCAGGGTCGAGGCGGCGAGGCGGTTTTTTATTTCCCCCAGGCGAGAGGTCAAATCCGCCACCGTTACCGCGCAGGCCAGTTCGGCGGCGGCAGTTGGAGTAGGGGCGCGCAGGTCGGCGGCAAAATCTGTGAGCGTGAAGTCGGTCTCGTGTCCTACCCCGCTGATAAGCGGAACCTGACAGGCAGCCACCGCCCGCACCACCCGTTCATCGTTGAAAGCCCACAAATCTTCGATCGAACCGCCGCCGCGCGCCAGCAAGATGACATCCGGCGAGAGACGCTCGAGCGCCTGCAGCGCAGAGACCAGGGCCGGCGGGGCTTCCTCGCCTTGCACCGGCGAGGGCGCCACGATGACCTTGACCAGCGGCAGGCGGCGGCGCAAAATGTTCAGCATATCTTGCAGGGCCGCCCCGCTGGCCGAGGTGACGATGCCAATTGTGTGAGGCAGTGGCGGGATGGGACGTTTGCGCTGCGCGTCGAACAGGCCTTCGGCCTCCAGCCTGCTTTTCAGGCGCAGGAATTCCTGGTAAAGCGCCCCTTCGCCGGCCGGACGCAGCAGGTCGGCATAGAACTGATATTGTCCCTGCGGCTCGTACACGCCGATTTTGCCGTGCGCTTCGACGGCCATGCCATCCTGGAGAGGCAGATTCAGACGGCGGGCGTCGGTGCGCCAAATCACGCAGCGCAGCGAAGCCGCAGCGTCTTTGAGCGTAAAATAAACATGCCCAGAGGCCGGGCGCGCCAGATTGGAAATTTCGCCTTGCACCCATACGTCTTGCAAGGTGGCATCGGTCTCCAACAGGCTGCGAATGTGCTGTGTCAGTCGGCTGACACTCCAGATAACGGAAGCAAAGAGGGAGGGCTGCGCCATAAAAGTACCCCTGCAAGGATACTCTATTCTAATCGCTCTTACAAGGTCATGTAGCATAACTATAGACTTGTTCTACTCTAGTGTTCCAAAATTTCATACCTTACGGTAAAATTCTCATACTTACTCAGGGCAAGGCCCTCAACCGGACAAGCCGATAAAGTACACAAGTACACAAAGTAGCAACTACCTAACCGCTCGGTCCTGTGGCAGACCCTAAAGATTTCTTTTGCAAACAAGACGCCAATTCTACGGAAAAAGCCTTCTGACACCAAAAGGTTTCGACAGCAGCGCAAACCTTTAGTGCCTCACAAGTGAAATCCTTGCTCTTTGTGCAAGAATTTTTCACCCCAAAGGACACAAAGTACACGAAGGGGAATTAAGGTTTTCCTTTGAGCTCCTTCGTGACCTTCGTGGTTGAATCCTTTTTGGTTTCGGCTTCCCCGAGTTAGGGTCTTGTTGTTATTAAAGGCAGGCAGTTACCTTTGCGTTAGAAATGTCCTTTTTGCAGTAGAGTCAATAAAAATGAATCATCTCTGGTCTCCCTGGCGTATGGAATATATCGAAAATCACGAAAAAGATGCAGGCTGCGTGTTTTGCATTGCGCAAGCCCAGGTTGACAGCCCGGCCAACCTGATTGTCTATCGTGGCCGGCGCGCTTATGTCATCCTCAACCGCTATCCTTATACCAGCGGGCATCTCATGGTAGTGCCATTTGACCACCAGTCCACGTTGGAGAATCTGGATGCCGAAACGCGCGCTGAAATGATGGAACTCACCGCGCGCGCCATGACCGTGCTGCGCAAGACCTACCACCCACAAGCCCTCAACATGGGCGCAAACATTGGCGAGGTGGCCGGAGCGGGCGTTTTAGGGCATGTTCACATTCATATCGTGCCGCGTTGGGCTGGCGACACCAATTTCATGTCTGTCCTGGCGCAAACCCGCGTTTTGCCTGAAGCCCTGGAGGATACCTACCGCCGCGTCCGAGACGGTTTTTTGGACAAATGACAAACGTATCTTGTCGCAGATAGACCTTGCAAACCCATGCACGGTGTAAGAGTCTGATGAAAGCAAAGGAATCTGACAGGAAAATCTATCGCGGGAGGATAACTTGGGGACTGACGCTGACGCTGACGATGGCGCTGAGCGGTTGCGCAGCCTTGCAAGCCGACGCTCCCGCTTCTGCCTCCCCCGCGCCTGCCTCGCCTGCCCCGGCGTTTCCTACGCTCACAGTTACTCCTCTCCCTACTCCGCAGCCTACGCTGGCCCCTCTCACGCTGGGGCCAGACGAGCAAGACTTCCCGCCCGGTTACAATCCTCTCACCGGCCAGCCGGTTGCCGATCCGTCGCTGCTCGAGCTGCCGGCTCTGCTCGTCTCCATTTCTAATTTTCCGCCGACGGCGCGCCCGCAGGCAGGCCTGTCCTTTGCGCCTATGGTGTTCCAATTTTCCATTACCGAGGGCGCAGATCGTTTCCTGGCGGCCTTTTACGGCCAGTTTCCTTTTCCCGAAGCGCCGCCGACAGGCAATTGCGAGGTGCGTCAAGGCGTCTTTCAGTCAGGCGCGGCCCTGTTGGGCAACCGCGTCTGGCTGGATGCTGACCGCGACGGCGTGCAAGATCCTGGCGAGGCCGGCATTGGCGGCGTATGCGTCAACCTGTATGATGCCGCCGGGGCCCTGCTCGAAACCACCTCCACCGATTCCAACGGTTACTTTGCCTTCGATGTCCAACCAGGCGGGGAGTACATGCTCGGCTTTGAGAAACCGCCTGGTATGTCGTTCACTGCCGCCCATCGCGGAGATGACGACCGGGACAGCGACGCAGACCCAGGGTCCGGAAAGACCGCGCCCATCTCCGTCCAGGCCGATATGCGCCGCTGGGACGCCGGTCTATTCCTGAACGAGCCGCCGCCGTCTTCCGTCTCCCTGCCCAAAGCGGAGGTGGGACCGGTGCGCTCAGGACGGCTGTTATACGCTCACATCGGCGCCTTCTTTCAGGAGTCCTGCCTGATTTACGCCTTTGCCTCCAAGGAAGTGCTGGCAGAAATTCCTCACTGTTCGTTTGTGGCGCATGAAGACGCAGGCGGCGGGGCCATGCTGGAAATCAGCCGCATGGAAGCCATTGCGCGCGAAAACTGGAAACTGGACACCGAGTTCAATTACGCCAGCAATCTGTTCGACGAAACGCCGCCACCGGGCGGCTCTCTGGCCAGTGAGGTGCAAGTCTACTTCTCCTTGCTCAACCAGTCTGGCTGGCAATATGACGCCGCCTCACAGACCTGGCTGCGTTATACCGACGACGCCGACAAAGCCACCGCCGGCCAATTGCACCCCGATACCGACCGGCTGAATGGACGGCAACTGCAATTCGAGAATGTAGTGGTGATCATGGCCGAGCATGAAGTCATCTCGCCTACCAACTTGAACATCCACCTTGACCAGGGCGAGCAGGGTCACGCCTGGCTATTCCGTGACGGGCGGGTCTACGAAATCAAGTGGAGTACACGCTCGACCGACTATGAGCGCGCTAGCGGTCTGCGCCGCCCGATTCGTTTCATCCAGCAAGATGGTTCCCCGGCGGCGCTCAGGCCGGGGCGCACCTGGATTGTGATTGTGACGCCTTTCAGCGAGGTGGCGCAGAAAGAGACGGGTATCTGGCGTGTGCGCTACTATGCTCCGGCTGGCGCGGCAGGGGGCAGTTGAGGCTTCTAAAAAGCAAAGTTATTTAACGTAATTTTGCCCAGTTCGGCCTGGATTTGGCAATACCCATTCTGAGTACTTCCCAGGCCAGAAGGCAGTCATTTTTTTCTCCGACGAATTGCCAGCCCTGGCAAATGCCTGAATAGTTACAGTTTTTCTGCGTAATCTGCGCACTCTGTGGATGTTCCTCGTCGCCGCTGACAACTTTTGAGTGCACACGACAACCATGTCCAAAGGCTATTAATGCCGCAATATAGAATTGCTCTTGAAAAACTATCACAACCGCGAATTGCCGAGCCACCACAACCATAATTAAGAATAAATCATCAAACAAGAGCCAACTTGACAGAAGGGCGGAAGCCAGAACGTAGAGGAACGTACTTCTGGAAACCTTGTTGCGAATAAAGACGGCAACGAACATAGATACCGATGCCGCCATACACCACAGTAATATCCCAAGAGAGAAGAGAACGCCGGAGAGGGTGTATCTCTGCAATGGCAACCACATCCCTTGTCAGATGGTCCATAGTGATTCCGCTGAATCCGCCAACTGCGGCCGCAATGGCGAGGATAGACATGGCTGAGATCAAGTAACTGCCTACCCTGCCTATATTTGAGCGCAAACCGTCCATCGTCCACCGTTCACGAATACTGCACGAATACATACATAACGCCGTCATTCGAGCATTCGTGGTTTATTCGTGGACGGTTTTCTCACCCAAAAACCAAACCGATGTTAGAGGTAGGCAGTTACATTTCATGACGTTAGTATTTCCTTTTGCTGAACTGCCCTGCAATAGGTTTTAGCGGCAGCGGCGGCGCGGGCAAGATTCCTTCACCAAAGACGCAACTCGGCTGACTTTGCGGCGCATATCCTGAAGCGGCGAAGTCACTGTTTGTTGCGCACTTCCTGGCAGGCGGGGCCTGCCCTCCGACTGCATGAAACAGGGAGACGGGTTGGCTATTTTCGTCAGGCAAGCAAGCCGCACAATCGCGTTGGTGTGCGGGCAAAGAGCCCGGCCCGAGCTGCAACCTGGTTTCCTGTCACGGTGATTTCTTCATTGGCGGCGTGTCGGTCGGTTTTGACCCGCTGGAAGATTGCCGCGCCATTGTGCCGAAGATTTAGGAGCTGGCCCCGGCGCAGTTTTCATCGGCGGTAGCGGGGACAAACTCGAAGTCATTGTGCTATTCAAAGTGTTCCGTTCTTTGCCCCCTGACCGAGATCCTGAAACAAACCAACTGCCTGGATAGAGCCGCGTTGGTAGAGAAGGCCTCCCTGCAAGACCAGGTTGTCATCCGTGAACTGTCCACCTGAGATGGACGTCCCTCCTATTTTTCTATCTTGCTCATATACGGAAAAGGACATCCTTCTAAAGCATCTTAACGATGTCATCCAAATCAAAAAACTCCAGTTTGATATCCGGGTATGCGCGTCGAAAAATCTGGTATTTTTCCGCTTTTGCCGACTGTTTGCTGGTT
>JBBITF010000013.1:0-67525 GCA_037440925.1 Chloroflexota bacterium | reverse complement strand
GGCTGCATTTATTAAAGTTTCGCCATTTTGAGGAAGGTATTCGGATAAAATTTGTTCTCTCGTTTTTGCAGTGGAGTCAATTGCTCGTTAAAACAACGCCAACCGCGAAGATTTTTCGCGATGGCATCATGGCGAGCCTGATGGTCGCCTACGCCTTGCCGCAGGCACAGGCGAGTAGCGTTCTTTGCGTATCGCCTGCCATGGCGGGTAGTTCAGGAGAGTTGTTGGATTCCACATTTCGGTAGAGGAACATGAGTCAAATCTTGTACGGTGAACGGCTGGGGAAGAACGGCAAACTGACCATCGGCTGCTCGGCAATTCTGTTCGATGAAACCCGCCAGAAAGTGCTGCTCACCCGCCGCGTGGACAACGGCTTGTGGTGCCTGCCGGGCGGCGGCATGGAGGCCGGCGAGTCGGTGGAGGAATGCTGCATCCGCGAAGTGTTTGAGGAGACCGGCCTGCGCGTCAAGGTAAAACGTCTCATCGGCGTATATAGCAACCCGGACCAACTGGTGATCTACCCGGACGGCAACCAGGCGCACTTCGTCGTCATGAATTTCGAGGTCGAGGTGGTGGGGGGAGAACTCGGTTTGAGTGACGAGACCAGCGAGTTTGGGTATTTCACGCTGGCCGAGATGGAGTCTATGCCGATCCATGACCGTCACGCCGACCGGGTTGCGGACGCGCTGGCCGAGCAGGCTGAGGCGTACATCCGGTAAGATATTACCGCGCAAATATTTTGCCAATGTCACTGTGAGGAACGAAGCCCTGGCCTGACGCCAGCCTGTCCTGAACGGACAGTCCAGGAGACAGGCAGTCTCCTGTGCGAGGGGATTGCTTCGACCGGAAAACCACCCGGTCTCGCAATGACAGGTAAGTTTGGTTGCGGCTGGAGGCCGCGCTATGTTGAATCGCTTGTCGAATATTCTGCACAAGGCCACGAGAGGCTGGCTGGTCTTCACCCTGTTCCTGCTGGACGGGTTGTTCATGGGCTTGATTTTGCCAGGGGGCGAAGCATTGCTGAAAGGCGGCTCGAGCAGCGTGGGTCCGCTCGACTTGAAATTTTTCTACACGCCCCAAGAAGCCTATGCCGTCATCGCCGCACACGGGGAATATGGGCGCGCTTTCTACCGCAACTTCGAACTGACCATTGACATCTTGTATCCCATTGTTTACACACTATTCCTCAGCCTGTTCATCTCGTGGCTGTTCCAGCGCGGCTTCGAGGCCGGGTCGAACATGCAACGGTTTAACGCGATTCCCTTCGGCGCCTGGGCCTTCGATCTTCTGGAAAACCTGGGGATCGTCACGATGCTCTCGGTCTACCCGGCTACGCCCGCGCTCCTGGCCTGGGCCACGACCGTTTTCACGATGGTCAAGTGGATGTTCGCAGGCGCAAGCATGATTTTGGTGATGGTTGGAATCGCGGCGGCGCTCAAAAAGGCCGTCTCTTCTGCGCACAGTGCCAGGCGGTTTTAGTCTCACTACTGTTAGGTAACATTTCCGGAGTACAAAATCTCCCGATTTCGCACGAAGTCTGGAGACTTCGGACTCCTTAATAATTTTAATCTGCCACTGCCTGCCGGGCAGCAATCTGTTCGCGCGTCTCGGCGTGGACTTCACGGCTCAGGGGATAGTAAATGGCAAAGGCGATTCCACTCAGCAGGAAGATGGACGGGATGGGGCCCATCAGCAGGCGCATGGCCCAAATAGCGGAAGCCGGCTGAACGTCCGCGTTGGAGACGAAGCCGCTCCGGTCCAGCAGTAAAAGCGCCAGCGGGATGGCAATTGAGGAGGCGATCTTGCGGAACAATGTCACCAGCGCGTAGAACATACCTTCGTGGCGCGCGCCGGTCTCCAGTTCGTCCACCTCCACCGCGTCAGGGATCATGGCCCAGGGCAGGACATGTACGGCCGAGACGCCCACTCCCGCCAGTGACGCCAGCGCGATCACGATTGGGAAGCCCAAGGACGGGTTGACAAAGACCAGCGTCACCATCACGCCGGAGAGGAAAAGCATTCCGAAGATATAGGCCTTGCGCTTGTCGGTGCGCTCTGAGACCCAAACCCAAAAGGGCAATACCACGATGGCCGTGACAAAGACCGCCGCCGCCACGAGCGGTGCTTCTTCCTCTAACCCCATGCGATACTCGAGGAAGTAGAAGAGTTGGTTTTCGATGATGGACATGGCCGTCCAGGTGAAGAGGAAGATGCCCATCGCAAACACGAAAGGCCGATTGCGGCGCGCCGCCCGCAGCGACTCGCGCAGATTGGGTTGTTCCTGGGCGATGTACTCGCGCCGTTCGCGTGTGCCAAAGAAGGTCAGCAGCAAGGGGAAGGCCGAAGCCGCGCCGAAGACCAGCCCCATCCGCAAAGCGCGGTCGGCATTGGCGGGGATGGTCTCGCCAATCATCGCCAATGGCACAACGAAGGCCACCAAACCGCCCACCAGCGAGAAGAACATGCGGTAACTGGTAAGCGAAGTGCGCTCGTCGTAATCCTGGGTCAATTCGGGCGTGAGCGCAAAGTAGGGCATGGTGACGAAGGTCACGACGGTATCGAAGAAGAAATACGCAAAGGCGTAGTAGGCTACCAGGCCCCACGTTGCCGAGATGGGCGGAATCCACCACATCATGACAAAGGCCAGCGCAAACGGAATAAAGCCAAATAAAAGATATGGGCGGCGGCGCCCCCAGCGCGAACGCGTGCGGTCGGTGAAATGACCGATGATGGGGTCATTGATGTAATCCCATGAGCGGCCCACGAAGACAGCCAGCGCGGCCTGGGCAGCCGTCAGCCCGACGATGTCGGTCAGGAAGAGGGCAAACAATACTGCAATGGCGCTGTCGGTAAACGCGAAGCCGAAATCGGCTATGCCGTAGGCCAGTTTCGTCCAAACCGAGAGTTTTTCTTTAGAATCGGAGCCCATGCGCTTCCTCCGAAAGATGAATGTTGGGATAGATTCTCAAGAGCAATGCGATAAGCGATTGTTCTGGCAGCCTCACAACTTGCGGCGATAACTGCGATGCCGCTTGCGCCACTGTACGCCAATGGCCTCCATGTCCGACTTGCTTTGGAAGTTGAATTCATCTACCTGGATGATCTCGATGTGCTTGAAGCCAAACTCGTGAACGGTCTTTTGCAACTCGGTGTACAGCAAAGCATTGGCGCCCAAGCCGCGAAATTCCGGTAAAAGCCCAATGCCATTCACATTAACCCACTCGGCGCGCCGCCGTTCCTGCCAGATATACCACCAACCGAGCGGCCAGATTTTTCCCTTCGACTTTTGCAAGGCGGGACCAATGTCATGATAGGCAATGATGAAGCCGACCACTTCCCCGTGATGCAAAACCAGTTTGAGCAGGCGTGGATCGGCCACCTCAAGAATCGATTCAGTCAACAGATTGACCTCCGCCTGGCTGGGCGGGAAATACTCGTGGTTGTTGACAAAAGCCTGCCGGTGCACCTCCGCAACCTTTGGCGCCCAGGCGCGCGCTTCTTTCGCGGACCGAAATGCCTGCACCCTGAACCCGCGCGTTTCCCTGACCCGGGCGGCGATGTGGTGCAATCGTTCGGGCAACTGGTAATCCCCAGGCAGATACCCGCTTAAGTGGTCGCGGTCCTTTTGGAAGCCGGCCCCGCGGACGAGTGCGTCGTAATACGGAAAATGGTAATTCTCGTTGAGCGCGGCGCGATGCTCGAAGCCCTCGACCAGGATCCCGCCGCCGTCCGAGCCCATCAGGCCGCGCGGGCCGATGATTTCGTCCAGGCCGCGCGCCCGCGCCCACTCGAAGGCAGCGGCAAACAATCCCTGCGCAACAGACGCATCCTCCACGCACTCGAAAAAGCCAAAGAAGGCGGTCTTACACTGGCGGTAGGCATTGTGATTGCGGTTGTGGAGGGCGGCGATACGCCCGACAACTTCGCCATTGCTTTCTGCAATGAAAAATGCCGCAACCGAATGCTCGAAAAACGGATGCCCGCCAAAGATACTCTGGCGCTCCGATGCCAACGGCGGCACCCACTGCGGCGTATCGCGGTATAGCAAAAAGGGGAAACCAAAGAAACGATCCTTGTCACGTTCATTTGCTAGGTTCAGAAGATGAATTGGCATAATAACTCCAACGTCAGCGAAGCGCCCGCCCAGCGCGCATCGAGACTGACTGTGCGCGATACGCTGGCTTACGAGTGACACACCCGCCCCTAACGTTTTCGAGCAACCTTCCCTTACAGGGCGCTACGCGGCGGGACGTTGCTTCGCTCAGCGCTTCCATGCAACAACTCTTCCAGCAAAGCCCGTTCGTCTTCGCTGGTGGATACTTCCCCATCCAGCCAGGCTTTTCGCAGGCGGCGCAGGATGCGCTGGTATTGCGGGCCGGGCGGCAGGCCCAGGCGTTTGAGATCATGCCCGCTGGTGTGAGGTTTTACATGCCGCCAGGTCTCCAGGTAGGCTTGCAAGGCGCGCTTCGTTTCCCCTTCCTCTGAAATGGAAACAGCGAAGATAGCAAATTCAGGTAAATCTTCCAGTCGCTCCACCCAGGCGCTGGGTTTTGCGCCAAGCATGGACGGAAGGTCGGCGCGCAGGCTGGCGGCGGCCAACAGCAGTTTGGTCAGGGCGGCGGGCAGGCGCAGGCGGCGGGAAAGCGCCCGAATTTGCGGCGGGGGAACGGGCGCCAGCCACAGCAGCCAGGACAGAGTCCGTTTTAACGGAAGCAGGCCGGGGGGCGAGGATGAAGCGGGGGCCTCGCTTGGCGTCAGTCGCTCGAAACCGGAAGTCGGCAGGGCGGGGTGGATGGCGGTCAACAAGTCCAGTTCGGCCAGGCGCGACAGCATGGCCGGCGCTTTTTCTTCATCCAAAATCAAATCCAGTTCGTGACGCACACGCTCGGCAGATAGTTTCTCGAGCAAAGAGCGGGCTTCTACCATCAAGTGGCGCGTGCGCGATTCGATGGTAAAGCCGTAGCGTTGTTCGTAGCGCACGGCGCGCAACATGCGGGTAGGATCGTCCACGAAAGACAGGGAATGCAGCACGCGCACCAGGCCGCGTTCCAGGTCGGCCAGGCCGCCCCAATGGTCGTGCAGTTCGCCATAGTGCCGCCCATCCAGGCGCAGCGCCAGGGTGTTGATGGTGAAATCGCGGCGGTGCAGGTCTAACTTGATGCTGCCGCGTTCCACCGTAGGCAGGGCGGTGGGATGCTCGTAGAACTCCTGGCGGGCGGAAATCAGGTCGAGCGCGTCCAGACCGCCAGCGAAGGAAGACTCTTTTAAAAACCATTTGGCCGTGCCGAAGCGGGAGTGACTGGTGACCTTGCCGCCATAGCGTTTGGCAAGTGCGCGCGCCAGCGCGATGGCGTCGCCTTCTACAACCATGTCGAAGTCCAGGCTGGGGCGTTCGAGCAGCAGGTCGCGCACAAAGCCGCCCACCACGTAGAGCGGCAACTTTTGAACGGTCGCTTCCTCGGCCACAGCGCGAATGAGAGCCAGGCGTTCGGGGGGTAAGGCCTTCTCCAACTTATCGGCCAGATTGAGGCGTGAGGCGACAAACGGTTTCGGAGAAAGCGTTTTCAAGAGATCGGTGCGGGTGACGATGCCCACCACCCGGCCTTCCGCGTCCACCACCGGTAGTTGCCCCCAGCCGCTTTCCATCATGCGCGCTTGTAGGGTTTGCAGCGAGTCGTCGGAGTGCACGCTCACCTCGCCCGCGTCCATCAGGCTGGCGGCCGTCAGGTTGAGTTTGTGGGCCAGGGCGCGGTCTACGGCGCGGCGGGTGAGCAAACCGACCACGCGGCCGTTTTGCACCACCGGGAAACCCTCGAAGCCGGTGCGCTGCATCAGGCGGGCGGCTTCCTGGAGGCTGGTTTCTGGCTTGAGCAAACGCGGGCGGCGGGACATGATCTGCGCCACCGTCACCGACGGGCGGACATGGCGATTCAGCGCCTGGAGCAGATTCTCGCACGCTTCTTGCAGGACGATGGAACTGCTTCCGTTATCGGCAGGTTCCCGCCGCATCAGGGCCGCGGCTGCGCGGTCGTGGCCGCCGCCGCCAAACTCGGCCGCAATCGCGGAAACGTCAATCAGGTCGCTGGTGGAACGCGCCACCAGGCGCACGCCCTCCTGCGTTTGCACCAGGACGAACAGCGCATCCGGCTCGAGCAGGTCGCGTAATTTGTGCGCCAGGGTGGAGATTTCTTCGTCCACTTCGCTGGCATCTCCGCAGGCTACGATGATGCGGTGGCCATGGATGTTGTGCGTTTGGGCGGTTTCGAGCAGGGCCTCATACAACTTGCGCTGGGCTGGCGAGAGCGGCGGATTGAGGAAATTAGCGGCAATGCGCAAACTGGCGCCATGTTCCAGCAGCCAGGCGCAGGCGCGCGCGTCTCTAGGGGTGGTGCGGGCGTAGGTGAGCGCCCCGGTATCTTCGTAAATGCCTAGCAGTAACAGTGTAGCCTGGATGGGCGAGAGATGTCCGTTGTGGGTTTGCAGGAGTTCCACCAGTAAGGTGGTGGTGGCTCCCACCTCGTCTATCGTCACTTGCCAATGGGCGGGCAGACCAGAACGCAGCGGATGATGGTCTAGTGCGCGGACAGCCGTCTCGGCGCCCATGCCTTTGAGCGTGACCAGCGACTGCGTATCTACCAGCGTGACCGCCTCCACTTTTTCCTGCGGCAGGTCGCGCGCATCCACAAAGGAAAAATCTTGACCGTAGAGCGTCAAGAAAGAACGCACGTTGCGGTTGATGCGCCTGGGCAGCACGGGAACAGACGCTTCGTCCAGGAGCGAAGCGCCAAAGAGCGAGGCGATGGCGTCGAAGTCCGCTTGTTCGTGGGTCAGAATCAGGCGCATGGGTGTTATTGTAATCTATCTGGCGCGTCAAAATCATGACTCCACTGCAAAAACCATTAACTGCCGAGAGCGCAGAGCGCGCAGGGTTAAAAATTTGCAAAACCCTTCTTTGCGGAATCGGTAAAAAATTCTTGGCGGCTTTGCGCCCTTGCGTTAGACGCCCTTCTTGCAGTAAAGTCAATCATGAGTCGCCTTGCAGTCGTTGTCCAGAAAAAGGCGATAAATGTTCGTTTTCGATGGCCTGGCAGGGTTCTTCTGGCAGGCGCATGAACTTTGTCAACAAGGGATGGACTTGGGCGATTTTCTCGTACACACGCTGTGCTACGCGCCGGATGGAAAAATGCGCATTAGCCGCCGCCCGCAACTGGCAAAAGGCATACGCCTCGCGCAGGTTGAACGTTGCCAGCACGCGCCGATTGAAGCCGTTTGGCACAACGTATTGGGCGACTTGTGGATGGAAGTCGTACAGACGTTTCCAAGTCGCCTGCGCTGCCTCCATTGCCGCCTCATAGCGCGACCCGAAACCTGCTGCCGTGATGAGGCGCGGCGTTGCATATCCCAGCGTTGCCGTCAATAACTGCGGCGTCTGTGACATCATACGATGACGTTTGAATTCGGCGTATGCGCCCTGATCCATGACCAAATCGAAGGTGTAGTGACAATGTTCCAGTTCGCGCAGCGGCGTATCGTAGCGGCCCAGTTTGCCCAAGGCGGCCTCGGCCAGTTTCTCGCGCTGTGACGGATTTTGCGCAACTCTCATTGCCTCTGCAAAAGGCATATTGCCAAAGCGATATAACGCCGCGGCAAGGATTTTGGTCTCGCCGTCTGGCTCATAGTCAACGAGTTCACACCACTCTCCCAACGTTCCATCCTGTTCCCCGTCGGCGCTCCTGGGCGGGGAGGTTGGAAGCAGAGCAGTCAACGCTTGGTTGGCCTCCATCAGATATGGCGCCTTGTCTGCATACTTGACCAGGGTGGGAATCTCGCGCTGCGCCACCTCTTTTACCGTCTCACCAATGGCGCGCACCTCTTCCAGCGGATGCGAGAGCCACTTGCGAATGGCGTTCTCGATGACGCGTCCATTGGCAGTCATGCCCACGTTGGCCAGCGAAGCGGCCGGCAACAAGAAACGACATGCATCCACGTAGCGCGAGCGGATGCGGCGGTCGTAAGCCTCCTCGGATTCGTCTTCGCGGCGCGGGAATTGCTTGGACACAACCGTCTTGACCGCCTCCAGCGAAGCCGTGTACGTCTCGATGAGATGGCGGATCGTCCCCATGTATTCCTGGCGCAAAGGATGATGCTCTAACTCGACCGGCGTGTGGAAAGAGTCTGCATCCCATTTCTGGTAACGGGTGGATTTTTCGGTGTAAGACGCCAGACGGTTGCTTTCAATGGCTTCCATGGCTAAACGGGAGACGTTCTCGATCGCCAGGTGCAGCACGGCATGTTCCGCTACCGAGGCGTGACCATATCCTACGACCCATTTTTCATGAAATTGCGCCGATTTTTCATCGGTCAATTCAGCGGCGATTTCCCGAAAGGAATTGGGAAAGCGGGAGGTCTTGGCAAACGCTACTGCAATGGTTTCGGGGGACAGGTTTTTGGAAGATAACAGATAAATATCTCTCTTAGGTGCAGACATACGGCCTCCTGGAAAAATCACTGCCAGACTGCAACGATAGTCAACACGGCCCCTAAGGCTGCGCAAGCAAAATTGACCCAATCGTTGTTCAGCCAGGGCCAACCGCGAATTTGATGCGTTTGCGCGCCGCAGGCGTGATGAGGATAGCGCTCGGTCTCTTTTTGGCAGGCCGGGCAGTAGTAAATGGCTTGGGCTGTTGCGCCTAGCCAGGAGTCGAGCAACGAACCCAGCAGCCCGGCCAGCGTAACCAGCAGCGCCAGGGGGAAGAAACCCTCCCAGGGTCTATCGAGAGGCAGCGGGTAGAAAGAAGCGGCCAGAATCCCGATCAGGCCGGCGCCGGCCAGCGCCGCCAGCGTCCCAATAACCGAAACGCCGCCAGAAGTCCCTTTTTCCACCGATTTGCGCAGGTTAGTAATCAATCGGGGTGCAGTTGGGTTGAGTATGCCCAATTCAGTGGCCCATGTGTCGGCGTTGACGGCTGCCAGAGAGGCGGCAAATCCTAACCACGGCCAGGCGGCTTCAGGGTAGAAGAAGTGTAAGGCCGCCAACAAGGCAGCGACCCCGCCGTTGCCAAAGACCTGCCCGGCATCTCGTTCTCCGCCTTTGGCGTATTTCTCGTTGGCTTCCTTTTTGCGCTGCTTGAAGGCGCGCGTCAGGACTGTGGAAGAGAAGAAAAAAGTGAGCAGCAACACTGCCCATTGCCAGCCGCCCAGCCCAAAAATCATCGTTCCGGTCAAGATGGCGGCATACATTCCACTGCGGCTCAAACTTCTTGTCTTACGCGCTGCAACGGCAATTAAAACAGCCAGAAGAAATCCAAGCGACAATTGCTCAAACATTTTTTCCTTATATCAAAGCAGGTAGGGAGGTACACACTTGCAGAGGTACACAGGTACAGAGGTACCCACGTACACAGATACTTACGGGGCTGTTGAGACGATGAACCACACTGCCAGTATGAACAGCAGGCTGGTCAAGGCGCTAGAAACCCATATCGCCACTGCCAACGGACGATGTTTTTCCCAGCGGTGATAGTATAAGCCGGCAAACAGGCTGATCAGATATAGCAATCCGCTTTCAAAGGGCAAAAGAATCAAACGTACAGCGGGTGAAGCGGCCAGCGGTGCGCCAGCAGGATCAAAGCCAAGCGACACTTGAGCCAGGCCAGGAATGCTTATTCCTACCCAGATGAACAGCCCCAGATTCAAGAAAAATCCTAGCAGCCACAAAAAGCGGACAAGAGAATTTTCCCAAGCCTGGGAGAATACAAAAGAAGGGTAAACCGATTTTGGCGCGGTGGGCGTCAGACTGCCCATTTCGATGGCGCGGGCAAAGGTCTGCACGAACTGAGCGGCCTCGGCAGGCGAGATGGCATAGACGCGGCTGGCTGTTCCCACCAGCAATAAGTTTTTTGTGTCCGACGCCAGGAACTCTATCACGCCCAAATCGGGATGCCGCCGCAGACCCAACACTGCGCCTGGCATGGGCAGCCAGGGCAGGCGCACCGGCGTGGCCAGGCTGCTAGCGGGTCGCACCCATTCGATGTCTGTCAGCGGGATGTCTTCGTCTCGCAGTCCCCAGCGTAACTCCAAACTGTCACGGTCAAGGATGTAGTCGGCGCGTAACAGCGCATAGGCGCGATAGGCAAACAAGGGAATGGGCAGAAACGCCAGCAGGCCGTCTAATAAAAAGATGACCAGATTTGGCCCGACGCTCGCTTGCCCTAGACTCCAAAATCCCCACGCAGACAACCCTGCCAGCAGCGCCAGCAGGCCAATATGCAAGGCCAGCCCCAGGCGTTTTTCGGGTGGGTAATGTCCCTCTTTCATGCGGCGCTCACCGCTTTGCGGATAGACTGGCAGACGTATTCCACTTGCTCTTCGCTCATTACGCCGCTGAACGGCACCGCCAGCCCGCGCCGTCCCAGGTCCTCTGTCACGGGAAAATCTCCCTCCCGCCAGCCGAAGCGTTCCATCATGTAAGGCTGCAAATGGATGGGCAAGAAATACGGCCGCACCGGCACACCCATACTTTCCAGATGTTTTGCCAGCGCGTCGCGGTTGAGTTTGGCATCCAGGCGGATGACGTAGACGAACCATGACATGCGTGTGGTGTAGGCTTCGACGAAGGGAGTCTCGACGCCGGGAATCTCACTCAAGCGCGCTTCGTACCACGCCGCTACCTGTTCCCGTTTTCTGAGCAACTCATCCAGCCTTTGCATTTGCGCCTCCCCCAGCGCAGCCGACATCTCGTCCAGGCGGTAGTTGTAGCCCAGGTAGGTGTGTTGCAGCCAGGTGTCGCCCACGGCGCGGCCCTGATTGCGCAGCGCTCGCATGAAGTTGGCGGCCTGTTCGTCGTCCGTCACCACCACACCGCCTTCGCCGGTGGTAATTTGCTTGTTCGGGTAGAACGCAAAGACGCCGTAATCGCCCAACGTGCCGGCTTTGCGGCCCTTGTATTCTGCCCCCAGCGCCTCGCACGAATCTTCGATGACCGTCAGGCCATGTTCTTGAGCCACTGCGTTGATGGCGTCCATATCGGCGGGCTGACCGAATACGTCTACGGGGAGAATGGCTTTGAGGCGGGGCGTTTTGCGCGTACCCGTGTACGTGTCTACTTGTGTATCTGTATACCTCCCCCCTTGTATCCCTTCTCGCGGCAGGTATTTCTCGATGTTCCTGGCCGCGTCGGCAACCAGTTTCGGCTCAATGTTGCCCGTGCGCGCCTCCACATCCACAAATACCGGCACGGCATTCTCAAACAACAAGACGTTGGTCGAAGCCACAAACGAAAACGGCGTGGTGATGACCAGGTCTCCTGCCCCGATTCCCGCCGCCCGAACGCAGAGATGCAATCCCGCCGTGCCAGAGTTGACCCCGATGGCATACTTGCGTCCGGTGTGCCGGCAAAAGGCCTGCTCAAAATCTAAGATGCGTTGTCCCATGCTCAAAAAGGGCGTGGCAAGCACATCCATTACCGCCTGGCGGTCAGCGTCCGTCAAGTCAGGGGAGGACATGGGAATTTGGATGTTGCTGGAGGACGCCATCAGTTTCCCCCCAGGTATTGTCTGAGCGAGACGCTTACTTGGTCAATCGAGATGGAGATGTTTTCTCCTGCTTGCCTGGCTTTGATTTCCACTGTTCCATTTTGCAGGCCTCTTTCTCCCACTGTGACCCGCACGGGGCAGCCAATCAAATCCGCGTCGTTGAACTTGACCCCGGCGCGCTCGTTGCGATCGTCGAATAGCACGGATATGCCAGCCTCTTGCAAGTTGACGTAGAGTTCTTCGGCAGCCGGTTTGGTGTCCATGCTTTTGCCTGGCACATGCATCAAATAGACCGCGAAAGGCGCGGCCAGGCTTGGCAAACACAACCCCTTGTCATCATGGTGGGTTTCTGCCAGCGCAAGCAAAGCGTTGGTCAAGTCAAAAGTTTGTCGTGTAGCCAAAAGAAGGGCGGACTGGGCTATCAATGGGTTTCCGCATTGCGCGCAAGCACTCCCTTCTTGGGTCTGGGTTAGATCGGCGACAATTTCTGCCTGGTAATCGCGCCCGTAGTTGACGTTGCGCAGATGATAGCCAGCCTCGTTTGCGCCTGCTACCAGGTTGGTCGAGCGGGGGATGAGGTCGTCTACAACAATGAGCGCATTCTGCAAGCCAATGGGCGACGCATATCCCGGCGCTGCGCCGCAGGCGGCGATTTCCTCTGCTGTCGCCGCACGGACTTCGCCCACTTGTCCCTTCAATTTGGCTTCACTCAGTTGCATGTCTCCGCGCACCACAACGAAGACAAATTTGCCGTCGGAGGGACGGGTGTACATCAGCGCTTTGGCGGTCTTGGCTTCGGGAATGCCCAGGAATGTTGCCAACGCCTGGATGGTGTGGCATTCGGGGGTGGATATTTTTTCGAGCGGGAGCGGTTCTTCGGGCGGCAAGGCCGCTTTGGCGCAGACAGCCCATTCCTGGCGGGCGGTATATCCGCAAGCCGGGCAGTGGGTGAGTTGGATGTCGCCTGTTGGGAGTGGGAAAAAAGTTTCATCTCCGCTGGAGAGGGAAGGAACGAGAGAAGAAAGGCGGAAAGAGGTGTCCTTTGCCAGTTCGCGCAGGCGGTCGAGTGCATATTGGCCCAGCGGGGTCAACTCTTTTTCGCGGGTTATGTATCCCGCGCGGACAAGGAAGGCAAAGCCGGGCGTGCGGGCGTTGTTAGGCGCTTCGCGCAGGGTCTGGATGGATAGGTCTTGGTAGCGCATAAGGTTAGGACGTTTTCTTCTTTTTGTTGACAATGGTCGTTTCGCCGGTGGGCGGAGTCGGCAGGGGCGCAGGGGCAGTGGATTCGGCCAGGGCAGCCTCAGCCGGCGTGGACTCGGGAGCAGGTTCCAGGTCCAGTTCGACCGTTTCTTCCATCCGTATCTGGCCGCGCAGGAAGGCGCCCTCCTCGGTCACAAAGGCAGTCGTCACCACGTCGCCCCACACTCGTCCGCTGGCGCGGATTTCGAGCTTCTGGGTGGTGATGTTGCCGCGCACGGCACCCGCCACGATGACGGTGTTGGCGCGGATGTTCTCGCAGGTGACGCGCCCGGTCTCGCCGACCACCAACATGCCGCGCAGGGCAATCTGGCCCTCGAAGGCGCCCTCGATTCGCACGCCGCCGCTGCCATTGATGCTGCCATGCCAGATGACGCCCGGCCCAAGCACGGAGGTGATACGTTCTACGGCCTGGATGGGCTGGGCAGTTTCGCCCTGCGAGGGCTTTGCGGCGGGAGAGGCGTTGCGTTTGAACATAGCTTTATTTTACCGTTAAACCAAAAGTGCGGACACAAAGCCCGCGCCTCCTATTTCCCGCCGCTCCACTACTCACTGTTTACTGATCACTGACCCCTGATCACTGATCACTATCCTCCCTCCTCCCCATCTGCACTCCCACAATATTGAAACCCGAATCCACATACAGCACATCGCCGGTGATATGCCTGGAAAGGTCCGACGCCAGGAAAACCGCCGCATTGCCCACATCTTCGATGGTCACATTCTCGCGCAAGGGCGACATATCAGCGAAATGTTTGTACATATCGCGGAAGCCGCCCACGCCGGCCGCCGCCAGGGTGCGGATCGGGCCGGCCGAAATCGCGTTTACGCGCACGCCTTGGGGCCCAAAGTCATAAGCCAGATAGCGAGTGGCGGCCTCCAGCGCCGCTTTGGCGACCCCCATCACGTTGTAATGCGGCGCAACCTTGACCGAACCATAGTAGGTCATGCACATCAACGAAGCGCCGGGTCGCAACATGGGTTGGAAGGCGCGCGCCAGCGCTACGAATGAAAAGACGCTGATGTCCATGGCGATCTTGAAACCTTCGCGGGTGGTGTTGTAGAACGGTCCGGTCAGTTCGTCCCGCCCGGCAAAGGCAATCGAATGCACCAGCACGTCCACCTGCCCAAAAGCCTGCGCAGCCTTCTCGGCAACGGCGGCTATGTGTTCATCTTTCGACACGTCGCATTCTTCTACCCATGTGCAGCCGATTTTCTCGGCCAGCGGCTTGACGCGCCGTTCGAGCGCCTCGCCCGCGTAACTGATGCCAATCTGCGCGCCTTCGCGGTGCAGCGCCTGCGTGATGCCCCAGGCAATCGAGCGCTCGTTTGCCAGCCCAAATACCAAAGCAGTCTTACCTTCGAGTAGGCCCATTATTCCTCCAAAGTGAAGAGAGTAGATGAGTAGGGAGTGGATGAGTAGAGAGTAGATGAGTAGAGACTAGATGAGTAGAGAGTAGTCAGGAACCGCCAGGGGATGGATTTCCATGGCTCAGGCACACTATATAACCCCACGCGCGGCCCAATCGTCACGCTTTTATCGGGGACGGAAACCCCCGCTTCGATCCACAAGCCTGTGCTTGCTACCGTTAAATCTGCCCCGTTCTCGCTTTTGGTGATTCCCATCGCCTGGCACAATTTGCCTGGCCCAAAAGTATCTCGTCCGTTGCGCCGCGCCGACATCACTTCTACGCCCTCGATCGGCTGAATGGCGCGGATCAATACCGCCGCCGGGAAACCTTCTCGTTCCGTGACGGCGTTCAACATCCAATGATTGCCATACGTGAAGTAGACGTAGGCATGACCGGGCGGTCCGTACATGACCTGTGTGCGCGGCGTGCGTCCGGCTTTGGCGTGACAGCCTAGGTCTTCCTCGCCGATGTACGCTTCCGTCTCGGTGATCAGGCCGACCAGTTTGACCCCATCCAAAATACGCACCAGCCGCGTTCCGAGCAATTCGCGGGCAACGGTCAAGGTTGGACGGTCGTAGAAACTGCGGGGCAATGGCGTTTGCATGGGTCTTGAGTCTATCCTATTTTAGCCAATAACGCTAAAATAGGGGAAATTTGTCTTAAGATATTTGGAGGCACAATGACCAGGCAAGATACAACTGAATGGATCGAAAAAGACAAGATGCAATTGCACCCCGTTTACCACCCCAAGAGCCACGCTAACCCTTTGGTGGTTGAGCGTGGCGAGGGCGTCTGGCTCTATACCACTGACGGGCAGAAAGTGTTGGATGCTATGGCTGGCTTATGGAACGTAGATGCGGGTTATGGCAACGAAGAATTGGCCAGGGCCGCTTATGAGCAGATGAAGTTACTGGCTTTCACGTCCAACTTTTCGGGCATGACCAATTTACCCTCCATTCGTCTGGCCGAGAAATTATCTGGCTTTGCTTATGAGGGATTGAACACAACGTTTTTCACTTCGGGCGGTTCTGAGGCCAATGATTCGGCTTTCAAGACGGCGCGCTATTACTGGAAGCGGAAGGGGAAGCCGGGCAAGTACAAGGTCATTGCCCGCAAGGGCGCTTATCACGGCGTGACGCTTGGCACCACTTTTGCGACCGGCCTGGAGAAATATCACACCATGTTTGGCCCTGCCCTGGAAGGATATATTCACGTCCCCGCGCCAAATCCGTATCGCTTCGAAGGCGAAATGAAGCCAGGCGAGACGGTTGGCCAGGCAGCGGCGCGCGCGTTAGAAGAGACTATTTTGCGCGAAGGCGCGGATACAGTGGCGGCTTTCATCGCCGAGCCGGTTATGGGCGTGGGTGGCGTAATTGTGCCGCCGGATGATTACTTCCCGCTTGTACGTGAAGTTTGCGATAAGCATGAAGTCCTGTTCATTTCCGATGAGGTCATTACCGGTTTTGGCCGCACCGGAGAATGGTTTGCGCTCAAGCATTGGAACGTCAAGCCAGATATCCTCTCGTTTGCCAAGGCAGTGACTAGCGGCTATGCCCAATTGGGCGGCATTCAGATTTCGGATGCGATTCGCGAAACTATCGAGTCGGCCAGCGAGCCTGAGACGTATATGCACGGTTATACCTATTCCGGTCATGCCATGGCTTGTGCGGTCGGATTGAAGAACCTGGAAATCATGGAAAGGGAAAATTTCCCGAAACGCGCGCGCGAACTGGGCAAGCGCCTGCTGGATGGTTTGAAGACTTTGATGGAATTCCCCTTTGTGGGCGATGTGCGTGGCTTGGGCTTGATGTGCGGCGTCGAGATTGTTTCGGACAAGGCCGCTAAGACGGCTGATCCTGCGATGGCGATGAAAATTTACAAAGCGGCTCTGGAGCGCGGATTGCGGTCTCGCCCGCTGGGTAGCACACTGGCTTTTTCTCCCCCCATCACTATCACCGAAGAAGAGGTAGACGAAATTGTGAAGCGCCTGGGTGCGGCTATGGACGGGGTTGCATAGTGTAGACTATTCTACAAAGGCAGGCAGGGCAAGTTGTATGCTTGTCCTGCCTGCGCGTTTGGTGATTGCCCACAAGGGAGGCATGTGCAGATTTGGCAATCCGCACGAGCAAAAAAAATGGCGGCTTGGAAACGCTGGCTTGGATTGCCAAATCCAAGCCCCTTGCTGGCGGAGCGCTCGAAAGCATTTACCCAAACTTACATCGTAATTTTAGAGAATACGCCCTGCCCTCAAGATGTGGGCAATCACCAGTGCGCGTATATTGACAAAAATGTCCCAGAGGTTGCCGTCAGACGAATAAATCGTTCGAGAAATGCCTTGGGGTGATGCTTGCATGTTATTTCGGAGAAGGTAGAAGATCTTTATGCGCCTCAAGGCTGATGTGGCTTTGTTCCTTGTTGCCCTGATTTGGGGCAGCGCTTTTGCTGCTCAGCGTGTGGCCGGGCAACAAAATGTCGTCTATTGGTTTAATGGGTTGCGTTTTTTGTTGGGCGCGTTGGTTTTGCTGCTACCGGCAGTTCGTGTGCCTGGCATTTGGCGGATTTCGCGTAGCCAATGGCTTTGGATGGGAATTGCCGGGGTAGTATTGTTTGCTGCGGCGGCTTTGCAGCAGGCCGGATTGCAATCCACGACGGCGGGCAATGCGAGTTTCATTACCAGTTTATACGTCGTCTTTGTGCCGTTCGTGTTGTTCGTCGGCTGGCGCGAGCGTCCGCGTTGGCAGGCGCTCGCGGCGGTGGCATTGGCCGCGGGCGGGGCTTACCTCATTTCGGCGGGAAGCAGGCTCGAGGTCCAGAAAGGCGATGCGCTCGAGTTGCTGGGAGCGGTTTTCTGGGCGCTGCATTTTGTCGTCTTGGGAAAATTTGCCTCCCGCTACAATGCGGTGACGTTTTCTATGGGGCATTTTGCTGTATGCGCTGCATTGAATATCCTGGCAGGCCTCTTTTTGGAAAAACCGTCCATTTCCACTCCTGGGGTTTTGATAGCGGCCATTTTGTACGCGGGTGTTTTCTCAGTAGGGATGGGGTATACGCTGCAAGTGTGGGCGCAAAAGCACACTCCTCCTACCGATGCGGCCCTCATCTTGAGCCTGGAAGCCGTCTTTGGAGCCTTATTTGGCTTTCTTTTGCTGAATGAGAAGTTGACGTGTTCCCAGGTGATTGGCTGTTTGCTTGTGTTGAGCGGTGTACTGTTGACTCAGTTGCGAGAGAAGAAATTAGAGTAAAATAGTCTTGCCTGGTAATTACCTACCCTCACCCAACCCTCTCCCAGGTCTCGACAAGCTCGACCACCAAAGGGAGAGGGAAACGGATAGATGAAAGGGATTTTCTTCCCTCTCCCGCCGGGAGAGGGGCCGGGGGTGAGGGTGGGTAGGCAGTTACCTTGCCTGACTAAATTAGAGGCGACATGGTTGCTAAAGTAATTTTGAATCCCTATTCCAATCGCTGGAACTCCCGGAAACGTTGGCCGCAAGCGCAGGCCGCGCTCAAGGCGGCTGGCGTGGAGTTCGATGTATCTGTTTCGCAGCGTAAAGGTCAAGTAGTAGAATTGGCCGAAGAAGCAGCGCGGGCGGGTTTTTCCCCTCTTATTGTTGCTGGCGGAGATGGCACCATCGGAGAAACGGTCAACGGCATGATGCGGGCTGCAAAATCTGACCAAGACCTGTTAGGGCCGTTGGGCGTCATTCCGCTAGGATCGGCCAATGACCTGGCGGTCAATTTGGGGCTGCCGCTCGATTTGTTTGCGGCGGCGCAAGTGATTGCAGCGGGGAAAACGCGCTTGTTAGACGTGGGAAAGCTAAATGAGCGCTATTTTGTCAACAATTCTGCCGCCGGCCTGGAGCCTTATGTCACCACCAAACATGAGCGCATTCACTGGATCAAGGGCATCGCGCGTTACCTGGTAGCAGCCATTTGGGCGATCCTAGATAAACCTGAATGGCAGGGAAAGGTTTATTGGGACGATGGCGAATACGATGGGCCGCTTTCTCTGGTCTCGATTGGCAATGCCCCCCGCACGGGCGGCTTTTACATGACCCCTCATGCCAATCCCTTCGATGGAAAACTAACTTTTGCCTATGGTTATCGCGCCACACGATTGGGTTTGCTCCAGGCGTTGCCGCGCGCCATGAAGCCGGGCAAAGGGAATTATCTGGAACTGCCCGGTATGTACGAGGTGCATACCACCCATTTGACAATTCATCTGAACAGGCCATCTCCCGCACATACCGACGGCGAACTTTTCTCGGAGTACAAACAGGATTTCGAGTATAGCATCTTGCCAGGGCGTTTGCAGATTTTGATGCCATGACAGACCTCTTGCCTGTGTTTGGCCTTGTCAGCGGCGCCCTGACCGGTTGGCTTATTGTCGCCTCTTTGGGTAGGGCATGTCATTTCAGGAATTCCAAAAAAACTCCCGCAAATTGACTCCCCAGGAGTGGCGCTTCCTGTTCCTGGCTGTGGCGGCGCTGGCCGTAGTTTTGGGCTTGCTGGGGTATGCTAATCTCTCTTTGGCGCGTACTTTGCCTGGAGGCGGCGAGTTTTATTTGCTTTACATCGGCGGTCGGGCTTTTCTGTTCGATCGCATTGAACCCTATAGCGCCGCTGTTCCGTCAGCGGTACAAGAGCGGGTCTATGGGCGCCCGGCGCGGCCAGGAGAAGAATTGTATATCCTCGACATTCCTTTTCACTTAATGCCTTTCTTCTTTCCATTGGCGTTGTTTCCCGATGCGCAGGCCGCGCGCGCTTTTTGGATGACGTTGACAGAAGCGGCGGCGCTGGCCTTCCTTGCTCTCCTTTTTCGCTTGCTCGAAAGACAACCCCCGCGCTATTTTACCGCTTTGGTGTTCTTGTTTTGCTTATCCTCTTACTACGCCTGGCAGGCTTTTCTGGAAGGTTCCGCGGCCATTCTGCTCGGATTGGCCTATGTTGGCATCCTCCTGGCGCTGCGCGCCCAATGGGACGAACTGGCAGGCGCATTACTGGTGATGACAGCCTTTCAATGGGAGATAGGCGCCCCGTTTTGGCTGTTCATCTTCTTATCTGTTTTCTGGGCGCGGCGCTGGCGGGTGTTGGCCGGGGCGGGGATGCTGTTGTTTGTGCTTCTCGTTGTTTCCTTTCTCTCCTATCCGGGCTGGTTGCTGCCATTCTTGCGCGCCGCCTGGAACAGCCTGCGCGCCGACTTTGGCTACTCCACTCTCCGCGTCTTTAGCCTCCTTTGGCCCGGCCATGGCAGTCTGTTGTCTTTGACCCTGAGCGGCGTGCTGTTGATTGCGCTGGGCTATGAATGGGGGCGCAGCCGTGGAGCGGACTTTCGGCGTTTTGTATGGACGGCCGCTATTACGTTGGCCGCCACCCCTTTGTTGGGCTTTCGCTCAGAACTAGACAACCTGGTTGTGTTGTTTTTTCCTATCATCCTATTCCTTGTTACGGTGCGTGAACGGTGGAAGCGCATTGGAGAGGGGATAGCCATTGTGTTGCTGGCAGCGCTCTTTGCAGCAGCGTGGTTGTTTTTCTTTGGCTTTCTGGCGTTGCCCTCTCTAGCGGCTTCAGAGGCCTTATATCTGTTCCTGCCGCTTACCGCCTTGTTAGGACTGTACTGGATGCGTTGGTGGATCATTCGCCCGCCGCGTACTTGGTTAGAACACATCTCTACATAGAGTCTCAATGACCTGGCGTCTCTATCTCTTACTTTTTCTACTTGGCTTGGGAGGGGCGTTGACGATTGCCTCCTTCCAGGATTACCCCGGCTACATGGACGCAGACTACTACTTTGCCGGCGGCTTGCAACTGATACAGGGCAAGGGCTTTACCGAGCCGTATTTGTGGAATTATCTGGATGACCCGGCCGGCCTGCCGCATCCCTCACATACCTACTGGCTGCCGCTTTCATCCATCTTGGCGGCGCTCAGTATGTTCCTGACCGGCCAACAAACCTACGCAGCCGCTCGCCTGATTTTCATTTTGATTGCCGCCTGCATTCCGCCTTTGACTGCCCGCCTGGCGCTGGATTTTACCGATCGCCGCGCTCTCGCCTTGACCTCGGGCCTGCTGGCCGTCTTCTCCATCTTTCATGCTCCTTTCTTGCCCGTCACCGACAACTTTGCTCCCTTCATGTTCCTGGGCGGTCTGATTTTCTTGCTGGCAAAGGATGAACGTCATTGGGTTTTTGGGTTGCTAGGCGTCTTGGCCGGCCTGATGAACCTGGCGCGCAGCGATGGCCTGCTTTGGCTGGGGTTGCTCGGCTTGCTTTCTCTCTGGCGGGCGCAAGATTACGTTTTAAGGACACAAATTACGCATTACGTATCACCCCTCACGCTTTACATCTTCCGCGCTTTTCCCCTTACCCTGCTCGGCTACCTGCTTATCATGGGGCCTTGGTACGCTCGCAACCTTTCCGTGTTTGGCTCGCTCATGGCGCCAGGGGGGGACCGCATTCTATGGTTGACGAATTACAACGATACGTTTGCTTTTCCTGCCGAACAGGTCAATTTGCAATCCTGGCTGGCGGCTGGCTGGCAGGCAGCGCTGAAGGTACGTTTTTGGGCTTTGGGCATGAATGCGCAGAATGCCATTGGGGCTCAAGGCGGCATCCTTTTGTTTCCTTTTATCTTGGTGGGCGTGTGGCAGGCGCGGCGTGACTTGCGTGTCAGATTGGCAGCCATTGGCTGGCTGTTGCTGTTGGCTGTAATGACCTTGATTTTCCCTCTAGCGGGCGCGCGCGGCGGGTTCTTCCATGCTGGCGTGGCCTTTCAACCCTTATGGTGGGCGTTGGCGCCGCTCGGATTGGAACAGACTGTGTCGGCTATTCGCCGCAGAGGGTTTTTGGATGAACGCGCTTATAGCATCTTTCGCGTTGCGCTGGTGGGCCTATGCGCCTTGTTGACCGTTGTGGTCTTGCAAAAGCGTATCTTTCAACTCGGTTGGCAATGGGAAGAGGAATTGTATGTAAAAGTCGAGCGATTCCTGGTAGAGCAGGGCGCGCAGCCAAATGAAATTGTAATTGCGCTCAATCCGCCGGGGTATTACCTAGTCAGTGGGCGTTCGGCTATCGTGGCGCCGCCGGGCGGGCCGCAGACCCTCCTGGCTTTGGCGGCGCGTTACGGCGCCTCATATTACATTCTTGAAAAGGAAGGCGTCTTGCCGGAGTATCGCGGTTTGTACGATCAGACCGAGCAATATGTGGGAATCGAATACCTTGGAGAGGTGGAGGATGCAAGAATTTTTGCGCTTTCCCCCGCTCACTAGGAAAGAGATTATCTTTCTGGCGTTAGCCAGTGTGGGCAGCATGGCGCTCTATCTGGGCGCCAGCGCGCTCTTTTATCGAATTGGTTTCCCGCTCGATGACTCCTGGATTCACCTGACTTATGCCCGCAATTTGGCGGTTTATGGCGAATGGGCTTTCCAGCCTGGAAAACCCTCTGCTGGTTCCACTTCCCCCTTGTGGACGGGCCTTCTTTCTATTGGGTTCTTGCTTAAACTGGCTCCATATATTTGGACATACCTCCTTGGCGCGCTGCTGCTGTGGGGTATGGGAATGTTGGGCGAGATGATTTTGCGTCAAATTTCTCAGACGTATCGGCCGCGTCTTCCTTGGGTGGGGCTGTTCCTGGTTACGGAGTGGCATCTGGTTTGGGCGGCGGCTTCGGGAATGGAGACTCTGCTACATGCTTTTTTCATCACGATGACCTTGGGGATGTTGATGACCGGTTCGCGTCGTTTCATGACCCTGGGCCTGCTTGCCGGCCTCAGTGTTTGGGTGCGCCCTGACGGGATCACGCTCCTCGGGCCGATCGTCGTCTTTGCGCTAACAGGTTGCGGGTCGGCAAAGAGACGTTGGCGTGATTTGATCCTATTAACGTTGGGTTTTGCGGTCCTGTTCGTTCCTTACTTGCTCTTCAACCTGATCCTGTCTGGAACGCCCATGCCGAATACATTCTATGCCAAGCAAGCCGAGTACGTTGCCTGGCAGTCGAAGCCATTCCTGGAACGATTTGGGCAATTGACATTGCAATTTTTGGCAGGCGCCAGCCTGGCCTTGCTGCCGGGCGTGATTGGTTGGGCAGCGGTGGCGCTGCGCAAGCGTGATTGGGGCGCCCTGGTTGGCATGGTCTGGTTTGCCGGCTATCTGTTTTTGTATATCGAGCGATTGCCGGTCTACCAACATGGGCGTTATGTGATGCCTGCCATGCCGGTTTTTTTCTTATGGGGGCTGGCAGCTATGCTTACGTGGACACACTCTAAACACCTGGGGCGTTTCCGCTGGGCGGCCAGCACGGGCGGGAACTTGTTAATAGGACTCCTGGGCGTGGCTTTCTGGTTATTTGGAGCGCGGACGTATGCGCAGGATGTAGCCTTCATCGAAAGTGAGATGGTTGTGACGGCAAAGTGGGTATCGGCGAATGTGCCAGAAGGAGAGTTGGTGGCTGCTCATGATATTGGCGCGCTAGGTTATTTCGACCATCATCCACTGGTAGACCTGGCAGGATTGATTTCACCAGAGGTCGTTCCATTCATCCGTGATGAAACCCGCCTGGCTGCCTACCTGGACGAGGTGGGCGCGTCGTACTTAATTGCTTTTCCTGAGTTTTATCCGCATCTCAGCCGGCAAGCCAAGCCGGTCTTTACAACTGGCAGTCAAGTTACCCTTTTGCTCGGCGGTCAGAACATGGTAGTCTTTCATTGGCGTTAGATTGCAATTGTTCCCGTATTGTGACACATGTGCTATACTTTTAATATCCTTACCTGATAGGTTGGGGCAACTATGAGTCAAATCACTTTGTTAATTGTGGACGATCATCCGCTCTTTCGGCAGGGCGTGGCCGATGCGCTTGCCCTTGAGCCTGGCTTGCGGGTGGTGGGTCAAGCGGCTGATGGCAGGCAGGCGTTGGAGCAGATACGCACGCTGCGGCCCGATATTGCTATTTTGGATGTCAATTTGCCTGATATGAACGGTCAACAAATTACGCATCAAGTATGCTTGGAAAAATTACCCACCCGCATTTTGTTGTTGACAGGCTATGATGACGTAGAACAGGCCGTCCATGCTGCCCATGCCGGCGCTGCCGCGTATTGTGCGAAAGACATTTCGCCGGAGCGCCTTGTTCAAATCATTTATGAGGTGTCCAAGGGGAAATACGTTATGGATGGCAACGTGTTTACGCGCCACGAATTGGATGAATGGCTTGAAGGCCAAATTGAAGGGGCGCGGCGCTCTTACAGCGAACCCGGCAGTCCTTTTCATCCCTTGTCCGATCGTGAGATGGAAGTATTGGCTTGCGTGGTGCGCGGCATGAGCAATAAAGAAATTGCCAACTTGTTGGGCATCAGCCATCAGACAGTCAAAAATCATGTCACTTCTATCTTGAGAAAATTTGGCGTCGAAGACCGCACGCAGGCTGTGGTATACGCTTTGAAGCGGGGATGGGTCAAATTACAAGATGCTAATCTAAACAAGTCGCAGGAGTGATGTTTTCATGACAAAAGACGTGGAAACGAGACAGAATGAAACAGACCTTGACTTCAAGGCTCAGTTGGAAGAGACAGAACGCGCGCTGCGCGAAACGAATCTGATGATCGAACAAAGCCAGGGAGAAGTATCCAAGTTAACCCAGCGCAATGCGGCAATTACCTCTCACCTCAAGCAGGTGCAAAGTCAAATCAATGCTACCTCTGTCGAAGAAATTCGGATGGCGTATGACTCTGCCCTAGACGCCCAGCAGAGATTATTTGTCATGCGGGGTCAATTAGAAAAGTTACAAAGCGATAAAGCCCATTTGGAAAAATATCGGGATTTGTTGCGAAGTCTCCAAGACAGTGGCGACCATGCGACCTCGGCTGCTGCGCCTTCTTCGAGCAAAGGGGCGTTGGCCAGTGTGGAGATGCTGGTCAATGCTCAAGAGGCCGAGCGTCAGAGACTTTCCCGCCAAATGCACGATGGCCCTGCGCAGGCGCTCTCGAACTTTATTTTACAGACAGAAATCGCCATGCGTTTGCTGGATGTAGACCCTGCTCAAGCACGCGATGAGTTGAATAGTTTGAAGGCCTCAGCCATGAGCACGTTTCAGAAAGTGCGCGGCTTCATCTTTGAATTGCGTCCAATGATGTTGGATGATTTGGGGTTGATTCCGACCGTGCGGCGGTACGCTGAAGCCTTCAAAGAACAAGCAGGAATGGAAGTAAACTTGACCATTACTGGCGCAGAAAGACGGATAGAACCCTATCTGGAAGTGATGGTTTTTCGCGCCATCCAGGAACTGATGGGAAATGCTTTTCGGCATGGCCAGGCCTCTTTGTTGAAAGTGAATTTGGATTTATCGGAGGAACAGATTCGGGTTATTGTGGACGATAACGGGAAAGGTTTCGATCCAGACACCCTACAAGAAAGCAAAAGCCTTGGATTAAAGTTGATTCAGGAACGGGCCGAGATGCTTGGCGGCGCGTTCGAGATCGAGTCTTCTGCCGGAAAAGGTACACGGGTGATGTTTTTCTTACCTATTCGGAGGCCATAGTAATTTACAAACCGATGAGCGCGTTGCTTAGAGGTAGAGCAACTTTCTACGTCATACTTATTTACCAGCATGTTTTGGGGATTTTTCCTGTATAATCAACATGATAAAGTGTAAATTGACCCTTGTACGAGAGGAGCTTCTATGCGACGGGGACGTATTTTCATCATGATAGCCGTGGTTTTGGTCATTATCCTGGTTATGGTAGCGCTTTTGATGCAGCGCTTCTTGAACCCGCCACGGCCGTCTGGAGGGGAAACCCCTCCGCCGAACACGGTGAAAATTGTGATTGCCGGGCAGAGTATTCCGCAAGGCGAGAAGATTACGGCCGAGGCCTTAGATTTCATCGAGATTCCATCGAATGCAGTCAGTGCCGTGATGTACACTGAGGATCAAAAAGACCAGGTCATTGGTAAGGTTGCAAAATACCCATTGGAACAGGGGGTGGTCATCACCTCATCTATGATTTCCGAAGGCGCGCTGGCAATAAGTGGCCCTGCTTGGGCGGCTCGCATTCCTCCTGGCTCAGTGGCGGTTTCGATACCGATTTCGCGCTTGGCCTCGGTTGCCTATGGCGCTACAGACGGCGCTCATGTCAACTTGACAGCCTGTATGCTGTTTGTGGATGCTGATCCCTCCTTCCAGTCCAAGACCCCGAACACGGTAGTGACCTTGCGCGGGCCGGCCGGCGTGCCGCCCGATGAGATGCCCGGCATTACGTTGGGAGCCGGCACCGTAGACCAGCCGTTGGTTCAAGGCCGCACGGAAGTGGAACCCTCTTTCCAGCAAGGCGTATATGTGGTCCCTGGAGAACAGCAGCGTCCCCGCTTGGTTTGCCAGACCATTTTGCAGGATATTGTTGTGTTGAAATTAGGCACCTTTTCGGCTGCCGATGCAGGGGAGGTGCAAGAGCAGCCTGCTGAGGGACAGCCGCAGCCCGCCCAAAGCCCTCCGGATGTCATCACGTTGGTAGTTTCTCCCCAAGACGTGAATACCCTTCAATGGCTGATCTACATGGATGCTAAGTTGTCCCTCAGCCTGCGCTATGCTGGCGATCAGTCTCGTATGGCGACCGAGGCGGCTACGCTTCAATTTTTGCTGAGCCAGTATAATATCCCTATACCGGTAAAGTTGCCGTATGTGATTGAGCCTCGCGTGGATAAATTGGTAGAACCAGTTCTTAAGAATGATGTTCCGCCTCCTCAATAAGTGAAAAGATGGGAATTCTATAGACATGGCGACGGATAAAAAAATTCGGGTTTTAATCGTGGATGATATTGCGGAGACGCGGGAGAACGTTCGCAAGTTATTGCAATTTGAGCCCGATATCGAAGCGGTTGGCGCAGCCAAGACCGGCAAGGAAGGGGTCCAGTTGGCGAGAGAGCTGGATCCAGATGTGGTGTTGATGGATATCAATATGCCTGATTTGGATGGCATCGCCGCCACAGAGCAAATCCTTGCTAAACAGCCCCATGTGCAGGTTGTTATTCTCTCTGTGCAGGGGGAGCAGAATTATATGCGACGCGCCATGCTGGCGGGCGCGCGCGATTTTTTGACCAAGCCCCCTATGGCGGATGATTTGATCTCTGCCATCCGCCGGGCAGGCGAGATGTCGTTCCAAGAACGCTCCAAAATGGAGCAGGCTCGTGTTGTTTCCATGATGCCTGGGGGAGGCAAAGGTCTTATGCCTGCGCTGACGCATGGAAAGATTATTACGGTCTACAGCCCTAAAGGGGGGACGGGTTGCACTACCATTGCTGTCAATCTGGCTTTGTTGTTGCACAATAGTGAGACGCGGGTTGTTTTGGTGGACGGTAACTTGCAATATGGAGATGTAGCTATTTTTGTCAATGAGCAAGGCAAAAATACCTTGATTGATCTTGCTTCTCGCATTGACGAATTAGACTACGAGGTGGTCGAAAGCGTCATGGTCACTCACGCTTCGGGGGTGCATATCTTGGCAGCGCCTTCACGGCCCGAGTATGCTGAAAAGGTCTCTGGCGATCAGTTTGTAAGATTGATAGAGTACTTGAAGCAACATTATGCGTATGTGGTTATTGATACAACTCCCATCTTGACGGATATTACCCTGGGCGCCATAGACAAGAGCGACGTGATTGTTTTGGTTACCACACAGGATATCCCTGCCATCAAGAATGCTCGTCTCTTTTTGGATCTTTTACAAACGCTTGGCATTTCTCGTGAACGTATTGTGTTTGCGATGAATCGTTTTGATAAACGCATTGGTATCACGCCGGAGCGCGTTGGAGATAATCTCAAACAGCCTATCGCAGCCGTCATCCCGTTGGATGAACGCATTGTCATTCCAGCCGTCAATCGAGGCGTTCCATTCATCCTCGAACATAAAATGCAACCCGCTGGGAAAGGCATCCTCTCTCTGGCGGAAAGCATTCGAGCCTCTTTGAAGGCCCAGGAACTGGCAGAAGAGGCTGAAACGGTGAAGCGTTAGCGGTCAGTGCAGGAGTAGTTTATGTCATTGCTTAAACGTATCGAGCAAGGCCAGGGTGCAACGCCCCAGTCCAAAACGTTACCCCCTGGAGCACCTACAGGCGCAGATTCGTCGCGGTTATCTTCTTTGCAAACCCGTCGTACCAGCGCGCCCATCACTGCACCGCAAGCCGGAACTTATTTCGACTTGAAGACACGTGTGCAGAACAAGTTGCTGGGTGAGCTTGACCCTTCTATGGATATTTCCAAAACTGACGAGGTCAAGCGTACCATTCAGGAATTGTTCGAGCAAATTCTATCGGAAGAGAACATCGTCCTCTCCCGGCCAGAACGCGCGCGTTTGTTTGAGCAAATTGCAGCCGAAATCTTGGGGTTGGGTCCCTTGCAACCTTTATTGGAAGACGAAACCATTACTGAAGTTATGGTTAACGGCGCCAAGAATATCTATATTGAACGTAAGGGCAAATTGCATCGTGTTCCTGTTACCTTTGAAAACAATGAACATGTCATGCGCATCATTGATCGTATCGTTGCTCCCCTGGGCCGACGTATTGATGAGGCCAGCCCCTATGTAGACGCTCGTTTGCCGGATGGTTCGCGCGTCAATGCTGTCATTCCTCCGATTTCGTTGGTCGGGCCGGTTCTGACCATTCGTAAATTTGCCAAGAACCCCATCACATTGGAGCAACTCATTCAATTTGGCACGATTACGCCCGAGGCGCTGCAATTCTTGAAGGCGTGCGTCGAAGCCCGTTTGAATATCGTGATTTCCGGTGGTACAGGCTCTGGTAAGACCACTCTATTGAACATTCTTTCGAGCTTCATTCCTGCGGATGAGCGTATTGTCACGGTCGAAAATGCGGCCGAGTTGCAATTGCGGCAAGAGCATGTTGTAACCCTCGAATCGCGCCCGCCCAATATTGAAGGGCGCGGAGAAGTGACCATCCGCCAGCTGGTGATCAACTGTTTGCGTATGCGCCCTGACCGTATCATTGTGGGCGAGATTCGTGACGAGGCCGCCCTGGATATGCTCCAGGCAATGAATACAGGCCATGACGGGTCTATGACTACGTTACACTCCAACAGCCCACGCGATACCCTGGCGCGTCTCGAAACGATGGTGATGATGGCCGGCATGGAATTGCCTGTGCGCGCCATTCGTGAGCAAGTCGCTTCGGCCATTGATTTGGTTGTACATCAAGAACGTTTGCGTGACGGCACAAGAAAAGTGGTCTTCATTACCGAAATCAGCGGTATGGAAGGCGACGTAATTACAATGACCGATATTTTCTCCTTTGAGCAAACTGGGATTGAGGATGGAAGAATTGTAGGTCGGCTGCGAGCCACCGGTCTGCGGCCGAAATTCATAGATAAGATCGAGGCGGCCGGCATTCACCTTCCGCCTTCGATCTTTGGGATTGGCGACCGGCGACGTTACTAATCTCTATTTGCTTTATCGTTGTTACTATATGCCAGAGATATTGAATACGATCCTGATTGTTGGTGGGGCATTGGTTGTGATTCTCCTGGTTGTGGGGATAGTCATTTCGATTAGTAGCGAACGCTCTATGGTGGAGCAGCGCCTCAAGACATACCTGGACGAGGGGAAACCAGTTGTCGAAAAGCCAGAAGAGCGCACTGTAATCACCGAATGGCTCAATAAAAGGGTAGAACGTTCTTCATGGGGCGATCGCATTAGCAGAGAGTTGGCGCGCGCCGATTTAAAACTCAAAGTGGCTGAGTATTTTGCATTGTATATTATTACGGTATTGGGCGGCGCTTTCCTCCTGGCCTTCTTGAGCGGTTTCAACGACTTCGTCTCTCCTTTGATTGGTGGCGTATTGGGTTTGTTTGCCCCTCGTTTCTATGTCAAGCGGCAGCAAGGAGTCCGATTGCGGCGTTTTAACGAGCAATTATCCGACATGTTGAACCTGATGGTGAACGGTTTACGCGCCGGCTATTCGACCATGCAAGCAATGGAAGCGGTGAGTAAGGAGATGCCTCCTCCTATGAACGAGGAATTCCGGCGTGTCGTTCAAGAGATGCAACTAGGTATTCCTATGGAAACCGCGCTCAACAACTTGCTGCGCCGCATCCCTAGCGACGATCTCGACTTTGTCGTTACAGCCATCAACGTTCAACGTGAAGTCGGCGGCAACCTATCTGAGATTCTGGATATTATTTCTTTTACCATCCGTGAACGCGTGCGCATCAAAGGGGAAATTCGCGTTATGACTGCGCAGGTGCGCGCTTCTGGCACCCTTTTGGCCTTGATCCCTGCTGGCCTGGCGCTCATGCTATGGTTGATCAACAAAGAGTACCTGTTGTCTTTCTTTGATAATGGCCCGATTTGCGGTTGGAGCGCAATTGCAGTGATTGTAATCATGATCATTTCTGGCTACTTTGCGATGATGAAAATTGCTGATATCGAGGTGTGATATGAATATCTTGACTATGGTTTGGATCATTGTTGGGATAGTCATTGTTGTAGGCGCCATTGCTCTTGTGGTGGTTGGAGCCAGAACCGTCTCGAACAGACGCGAAGAAGATCCCTTGATGGCGCGTCTTTCAGAGTTTGCCGAGCGGGGAGACGTGGTTTCCCTCGAAGAACTAGAACTCTCCCAGCCGTTTACAGAACGTGTCATCATTCCATTACTGCAAAATATTGGTGAATTTTCAGCCCGCTTTACCCCTCAGAAAGCGTTGGAAGAGACCAACCGAAAATTGGAATTGGCGGGCAATCCAGTTCGGGTAGACGCCTCTGTCTTCCTGGCTTCGCGTTTTGTTATTGCGGCGCTGTTTGGAGGCCTTCTTGGCTTTGTTTTCATCGTTAATCCTCCTACCTGGAGCTTGATCGTCAGGGTTTTGGTGGTTTTGTTATTCACTGTGTTGGGCTTTATCTTTCCGCAAATGTGGCTGCAAAGCAAGATTGATAGACGGCAAAAGGAGATTCGCAAAGCCATGCCAGATGCCATGGATCTGCTGACGATCTGTGTAGAGGCTGGCTTAGGTTTCGATGCGGCCATGGCCAAGGTGGCCGAGAAATGGGAAAATCAACTTTCCCTTGCCTTTTCGCGCGTTATTCGAGAAGTGCAACTTGGCAAAACACGCCGCGAGGCGCTGCGCGATATGGCAGATCGAATTGGTATTAATGAGATAACCAGTTTTGTGGCGGCGGTCATCCAGAGCGAGATGTTGGGCGTTAGCCTGGCCAGGGTGCTGCGCATTCAATCTGATCAGATGCGCATGAAGCGCAGGCAACGTGCAGAGGAAGAGGCCCATAAGGCCCCGATCAAGATGTTGCTGCCTATGGCGCTGTTGATCTTTCCCTCGATCATGATTATTCTTTTAGTGCCGGCAGCGTTTCGCATCTTGAGGACGTTCACAGGTGGTGGTCGTATCGGCGGGTGAAAAAAGAGATTTGGAAGGCTCAGATTCTAAGCGGTCTCCTCGCTGCATTGGACCTGTTGTTCCCGCCAGTATGCGGGGGGTGTGGCCGTCCAGGCACGCGATGGTGTTCCGATTGCGGCGGCAAGGTTCAGCCTATAAAGTTGCCGGTGTGTGATATTTGCGGCTTGCCGTTGACTCAAAGTGGTTTATGTCATCGTTGTATGCAGGCGCGGCCAATCTACAAGTCCCTGCGTTCTTGGGCTGCGTTTGAGGGTCCTGTGCGAGCGGCTCTGCATCGCATGAAGTACCGCCGCGACGTAGGACTGGGAGAGGCTTTGGCTGCACAGATGGCGCCTTTTGTATCTGGTTTGCAGTGGCCTTTTGAGGCTATCGTGCCGGTGCCTTTGGGAAGTAAACGCCTTCAGGAACGGGGGTATAATCAAGTTGCCATGCTGGCCTTACCGCTTGCAAGATTTTTGAATGTAGATTACTTCCCGGAGGCGTTGAAGCGCGTGAGGGATACTCGCTCTCAGGTGGGCTTGACGGCTTCTGAACGCCAGGAGAATGTGCGCAATGCTTTTAACGCATCCTCGAAGGCGCGTGGGCGTATTTTACTGTTGGTAGATGACGTATCTACAACGGGCGCTACGCTCTCATCGGCGGCAGAGGCGTTGTATGCCGGGGGAGCGGCTGATGTGTATGCGGTGACCATTGCGCGCGCCCTGCCTTATCACAGTTTGTCTATTGTTTGATCATCTCGCTTTTCAGAAAAGCATCTCTCCATCCTTGAGGAGGTTCTATGTCATCTAAATTGGAAATTCAGTCTCGTAACTTGGAAGTGACCAAGCGTATCAACGATTATGTTACCAAAAAAGCCAAAAAGTTAGATCGCTTTTTACCGGCTATTGAAGAAACACGGGTCGAGTTGACCTTTGAGAAATCGGCTCGCAGTGCGGCAGATCGCCATGTGGCGCAGATTACTGTACGCGGCAAAAATTTACTTTTGCGCTCTGAAGAGCGCGCCGAAGATATCTTTGCCGCTTTTGACACCGCGCTGGATAAACTCCAGCGTCAAATAGACCGTTTCAAGGGCAAACGTTATCGCGGTCGCGGCGATGGCCGTTCTGCGGCTGAAGTGATTCCTATGCCTGAAGAAGAGAAAGTCGAAGAAGAACCGGTCATCGTTCGCCGTAAAAAATTTGCTCTTTTACCGATGAATGAGGCCGAGGCTATTGAGCAAATGCGCTTGCTCGGCCATGATAACTTCTTTATTTTTTTCGATGTGGAGGCTAACAAAATCAAAGTGCTATACCGCCGACGTAATGGCACATATGGCCTCATTGAGCCAGAAGTCGCTTGAGGCAGTAATATCGTGTCTGAAGTTTGCTGGCCCGGCACGTTACATGCTGGGCCAGTTTTTATGGAGATGGAATGGAAGAATGGATTGATTTCGACGATGCCCTGATTCCTGATGAATATGAGGACAATAAAATTGCCGAGCAGGCTCTTGAGAACGCTATCTTGCAATTGTTACAGGCCATTGGCGAGGATCCTGAGCGTGAAGGGCTTAAATTTACTCCTCGCCGCGTGGCTCGTATGTATGCGGAACTGTTGGCTGGTTATCGCGTAGATGCCCACGCCATGATCAATGGTGCTCTCTTCGAGATAACCTACGATGAAATGGTGCTGGTGCGCGACATTGAGTTTTATAGTTTGTGTGAGCATCATCTATTGCCTATTATTGGACGGGTTCATGTGGCTTACATTCCCAATGGAAAAGTTATTGGCCTTTCCAAGATTCCCCGCATCGTAGATATGTATGCCCGCCGTTTGCAAGTACAAGAAAGGATGACGCGCCAGATTGCTGATTTCATCCGCGACTTGCTCAAACCTCAAGGTGTAGCGGTGGTCGTCGAGGGTTTGCACTTGTGTTCAATGATGCGGGGGGTTAAAAAGCATGATGCGCGCATGACTACCTCGGCTATGCACGGCGCTTTTCGGGCTAATCTGGCTACCCGTCAAGAATTTTTGGACAACATCTCGCGCGGCGCAAGACCCTTACAAATCTAATGCAAGCGGCTCAACGCCCCGTTTCTTGCCGGAGGCGTGTGATTTCTATCCCTACCGAGGCAGTCTCTGGTAGGGCTTGGGGCTTTTCCACTCTGACGCGCACTTTCCTTACCCTCTTTTCTTGCAGACATAACCTGGCAATATCTTCAGCCAGCGCCTCTACGGTGAAGCGGGCGGCACTTTCGGCGTGCGCTTTGACTTGTTTGGCAAGCGCCTCATAATCCACGCAGTCGGCGATGTCGTCTGTTTGGGCGGCTTGGGAGGGAGCAGTGTAAGCAGTGATGTTGATGACGATTTCCTGCGGCATCTGACGTTCTTGTGGATAGATGCCCAAGATGCCATACGCGCGCAAATCTTTGAGGATGATTTTGTCTGTTGTTTTTCGCGTAGCCATGTAATTTTTTCCTGGTTCTAACGGAATTTGTGATTGCATCGTAAACCATCCACGAATTTGTCCACAAATGCCAGATTTGTTTTTCCTACTCGATAGATCGTGCCGGCGACTTTTTGTCCAGCAGGAACAGCGCTGTTGTCAACACCATCCAGGCAAGCACTTGTGTCAGTCGCAGCCCACCTGGCAAGAGTATGCTGTCGCCGCGAAAGGCTTGCAGGAAGAGCGTCCATCCACTGGTAAGGGCTGCAAAGGTCAAGAAGAACTGCCCAGGCCGGGTCTCCGCTTTTTGGAACAGGAGCAGGTTCAGGGTTAGAAGCGAGGCGAGCAGTTCGTAGAGTTGGGTGGGATGACGACGCGTTCCCCACAGGTCTATTCCCCAAGGCAGGTCGGTTTCTTTCCCAAAAGCGCTGCCAGAGGCCAGATGTGAAAGCGCGATTCCAATCACAAGAACGGCCAAAAGCGGCGTGAGAGCGTCCAGCGCGGGCCACAGCGATAGATTGTGACGCTGTCCATAGACCAGAGCAATTAGCAGCGCGGCTATCCATCCGCCCAGCGGGTCGAACAGGTCGAGGTTGAGCGAAAACAGGCTGAGCGGGGCTGCGGTAAAGGCCGGCAGGTTTTCGAGAACAAACAAGAGACGCCCGCCCAGGATATAGCCCAGCAAAGGGTAAAAGGTGAGGTTGCTTATGTCGTTGGGTGTCAGCCCATGACGGCGAGCATGTTTTTCGGCCAGCCAAGAGCCAAGCCATAAGGCGGCCAGGACCAGAATCAGGTCGCGCGGCGGGGCGAAGAGCGAGCGAAATAGATTGAGCATAGTGGTCTCCCTATGGCTGCAACAAGGCTTCTATGCGCGTTCGCAAAAGGGCCTCGGACATAGGGCCACCGATCACCACTTCTCGGATGATGCCCTGGCGATCTATGAAGAAAGAAGTGGGCAGAGAACGCAACTCATACAGACGGGCAGCCGTGCCGCCAGGGTCGAGTAAAATCGGGAAGGTGAGGCGATATTGCTGAACGAAAGGCTGGACGGCAGCCGCATCATCCTGGAAGGTCATGTCTATAGCCAATACGGTGAAGCCCTGCTCTTTGTACTCATCGTACATCTTTTGGATGACGGGCATTTCGGCGCGGCAGGGCGGACACCAGGTGGCCCATAAATTGACCAACACGGCTTGCCCACGCAGGTCAGAGAGACGCACGCTTTCACCTGTCGGGGTTTGCAGGGTGAAATCGGGCGCCGGGAAGCCTTGGCGTGGTGCGGGAATTCGTCCAACGGTGGAGGCCCCGCTGCGGTCGGCGCTGACGAAGATCCAAACCAGGCCGGCTGCCAGCAAGAAGATATATATCAGGCGTCTATGAAATGGTTGCATAACTTTTCCTTTTCGGCTACACTTTTAGTATAGGCAGCCTTTCGTCCAGGTCGCTTTTCGGTAATTTCTCTATCCTCGTTCTAACCCTCTCGCACCGGCTCAGGGTTAGCAGTGAGGGAGAGCAGGCCATTCGGTTTTTCAAGAGTATATCTTACTATGTTTTTCAGCGATTCTGTGTATGTAGGCGTCGAGCCGGCTTCGGGTCACAAGGATTTTGTCTACGCTGCGCTTGACTCGACCTTGAACTTGCTGGCGCTTGCCGATGCCGATATGGAAGATTTGGCGGCTTTCTTGGGTGGCCAGCAAGCGGCTACTGTGGCCGTCAACGCCCCATCGCGTGTCAACTTTGGCTTGCTGCGCGAGAAATTGGCAAGCCAGAGCCTGGCGCCTGGCCATGTTGTGCGTGGGGCGGATATGCGCCTGGCAGAATATGATTTGCGGGCGCGCGGCATCTCTGTCAGCGGCACGCCGGGGCGTGAGGAGTCTTGCCCGGCTTGGGTGCAGACGGGTTTTGCACTGTATCGTAAGTTGGCGAAGATGGGCTTCCAGCCGTATCGGACGCAGGCGGCTAATCACCAATGGCTGGAGACACATCCGCATGCCTGTTTTTGTGTCCTTTTGGAGCAGGCACCGTTCCCCCAGCCGACGCTGGAGGGACGGTTGCAGCGGCAATTGGTTTTGTACGAGCGCGGATTGCGCATTAAGGACCCGATGGATTTCTTCGAGGAACTGACGCGCTTCAAGTTGAAGAAAGGTCTTTTACCGCTACATCTGGTTTATCTGCCAGAGCACCTGGATGCGCTGGCGGCGGCATATACGGCTTGGCTGGCGGCGCTCAAGCCACAGGAGACGCTGGCCGTAGGAGATGAGCGTGAGGGCTTGGTGATTTTACCGGTTAGAGAGTTGAAGGAGAAATATTGAACAGGTATTTGCGCAGGCAAATCTCCATTTCAGGCTATAATCTCTTCATGCATGAATTACCCGTCACCCAATCCATTCTCGAAATTGCCCTGAGGCACGCAGAGCAGGCAAACGCCAAGCGCGTGACCGATTTGTATCTCGTGATAGGGGAACTGGTGACCCTGGTGGACGACTCTATCCAGTTCTATTGGGATATTCTTGCGGAGGGCAGCATTGCGCAAGGCGCTCGACTGCACTTCCGCCGTGTTCCAGCGGAGTTGCAATGTATGGTGTGTTTTACAAAGTATACCCCCCAGGGAAAGGAATTTCTTTGCCCCAATTGCGGCAGCGTCGGCGCTAAGATTGTCGCTGGCGAAGAGTTCTCGCTCGAAGCCATTGAGGTAGAATGAGGGCGTGAGTCAGGTTTGCGCAAACAAGGGAGTAAGTAGGAAGGCGGCAGCGCGGTCGGTAAAACCTTCTGGATGTTTCAACGGTCTATCTCGAACTCAGGTTAGTTGGTTGAATAGCGGCGTCCTCTCCATGTCACGCCGCTTCCCGACAGCACCTTCCAGGCTGAGGCCAGCATCATGGCGGCAAAGACGGCTGACCCTAGCGGGATGGTGAGCGCATACCACTTTGGAATCCCCATCTTGTGCGCGGCCTGGGCGCGATAATACAGCAAGACGATCCATAGCCCTAGCGCCTCCAGCAAGATGACGCTTCCCTCTCGGCTGGAGGCGGCTACTGTTAAATAGACGCCCGAAGCGGCCCACAGCGGCAACAGGGCTGCGGCGGCAAAGGCCAGGAAGGCCCCAAAAACCCCCAACAAGAGCAATCCTATCTCGTCGCGTAGACCGAGATAGATATTCTTCGTCCAGCCTTCCCACATGTGAGCCAGCGAGGTGTACATGCGCGTCGCGGCCACTTGTTGTCCATCGGCTATCACCAGGCGGTAGCCTTTTCCCTTGACCAGTACGGCTAGGTCTTTGTCTTCTACGATCGAGCCTTTGATGGCGGTATGACCGCCGACCGCTTCGTAGACGCTGCGCGCAATGAGAATGAACTGTCCGTTGGCGATCGCGTCCTTGCGCTTGGGATCGTTGACTTTGCGCGGCGAAAATCCCACCGAAAGCGCCGTCATCACCAGGGGCAAGACAGCCCGCTCCCAAAACGAGAGCATGACCTGGCGCGTCAGAATGGTGAACAAGTCGGCGCCCGTTTCCAGCGCTTTGGCGTAGACAGCCGAGAGGGCCTGCGGCGCCAGCAGCGTATCGGCGTCCACGAAACACAGCCAGTCGCCGCGTGCTGCGTTCACAGCCTGGACCAGGGCATGGGGTTTACCGGCCCAGCCGGGGGGGAGGTCTGATCCGCTGATGACGTTTATGCGGGCGTCTTGGGCCGCCAGTTGAGACAAAATCTGCGGCGTGGCATCGGTCGAACGGTCATCTACCACGATAATTTCAAAGTTTGGATAGGTTTGAGCCAACAGGCTCTCTACGCAGGCGCGAATGTTCCTCTCTTCGTTGCGCGCCGGCACGCACACCGAAATGAGAGGCGCCTGATCGGAGGGCGGCGGCAGGGGCGGGACGGCAATGTCCAACCAATGTTGATTGTGCAGCCAGGCCAGGATGACCAGCCCGGCAAAGAACACGAGGGTAGAGAGAACAAGGACAATCGGCATATCGCCCAGCGCAACAGGTTATGATGAAGGCAGCGGTCGTTCTTGCACGGCGGGCGGCGTTGGCGGGGAGCGGAGTTCGGCCTTTGCCAGGCGCGCATTCAAGACCGGCAGCCCAACGGCCAATGATGCCGCCATGAAAAGTAACAGGAGGAGGCCCTCCATGCCCAGCAGCGCGCCGGCGGGGTCTATCTCCGCGTCGGTCAGCATGATGCGCAAACTGCCTATTACAATCAGCGCCACGCCCGCGTTCCAGGCGGCATGAACCAGTGTGGCCAGTAACGCCAGCCCGGCCATACGGATATAGCGTTTTTCCAAGCGCGCATAGGCAATGCCCAGACCCATCAAGCCGGCTGCCAGGACGTGCATCAGACCGCTGAAGGCGCGTGCTGCGAATGCGAACGCCCAGCTCGCGTCGGGGGTCAGGGAAGCCGATAAACTTTCCACCAGGGCAAAGCCGGCCCCGCTTAGCGCGCCCAAAGCAAAACCCTGCGCCGGGCTGGATAATCGCCCCGAAACCAACCACACGCCCAACGACTTGGCGAGCTCCTCGATGAGCGGCGTAAGACCCGATAGAAAAAACAGGGCTGCAACCAGCGTCAAGGGATGCTTGATGAGCGGAGACAGCGGGATTAACATACTTTCCAGGTCGGGCGCGTTTTGCAGCCTCTCTAGCAGACGCTGGATTTCGTCCAGGGCAGCAGGTTTGACCACTGCCAGCGTCGAAGCGGCTATAACCACAATGATTGCTAACGCTGCTAGTTCCAGGGCGAGCGCTACAGCCAGGCTGAGCGACATGCTGCTGCCCAGAACACTCCAGGCGCGCAAGTGTGAACCTAGCGAGATGCGGTTAGAGGCTACGCGCACCAGCAGGTAAAGCGGCAAGGCTACCGCCCAAAAATGGAGCGCAGGCGCGTAGATAAGCGCCCCGGCGCCGTCGTAGAAGAGCGAGGCCAGCAGCGCCAAAACAGTCCACAGCAGCGGCAGCAAAATCCATGTCCAGAGGCGAAGCGGAGGCAAAACCAGGGTCGTCTCTGGTTGCCCGCGCAGGCGTCGCAGGCTGTAATAGCCAATCGGCAGGAAGAGCAAGCCAATTGCTGCCAATGTGCTGGCGACCAGCAGGCTGGGAAGCGGCGAGAGGTCCAGCGTTATCCAGTTTGACAGGGTTAAAAGGGTCATCGCCAGGATGACCAGCGCTATCGAGATCGCCGTCAGCGCCCCGCCCAGGCTGAAGAGCAGCAGCAGAATGACGCGCCAGTCGGCAGTGATGGGTTGTTTGTTCACTTTGTTATTGTTCCTGAATGACGACGCGCAGCAAGGCGTCGCCGGGCGGCAGAGCCTGGCCCGGTTGAGGGTTACGCGGCGTGAGGGCTTGCAGCACGTCCAGACCGCGCAGCACGCGCCCAAAGATGGTGTATTGGCCGTTCAGATGTGGAGCGGCCGCCAGCGTGATGAAGAACTGGCTGCCGTTGGTGTTGGGGCCAGAGTTGGCCATGGCCAACACGCCTGGATCATTGAAGGTCAGCGAAGGGTCGAGTTCGTTTTGGAATAAGTAGCCAGGGTTGCCCTGGCCGGTGCCGCTGGGGTCGCCGCTTTGCGCTACAAAGCCAGGCAAGACGCGATGGAAGGTGATGTCATTGTACCACCCGGCGCGCGCCAAGAAAACAAACGAGTTGACCGCCAGCGGGGCCTTATCGGCGTACAGTTCCAGGGTTACCTCGCCTTTCTCGGTGTACAGCGTAGCAAGATATTCTTTGGTCGGGTCAATCACCCAGGGTGGACAATCGTTGAACTGACGTGTTCCCAATATCAGCAGGCGCACTACCTGGTCGAGCGTATCGAAATTTTTAGAACCGGTGTAGACCTGCCCGTTGATGAGCAGGAAAGGCAGGACGGGGATGCCCAACGCGGCGCCCGCTTCCGCTTCTTTCTGGACCTTTTGAACTGTTTCCGCGCTATGGAAGTCAGCCTCAAAACGGGCCGAATCCAGCCCGAGATCCGCTGCCTGAGCCTGAATCCACGCCTCGAAGGAGGCTGGCGAGCGTTCTACCCATTCGGATTGACGCTCAAACAACAGGTCGTGCATTTCCCAGAATTTGCCCTGGACGGCGGCGGCGTGCGCAGCACGCGCGGCCAACTCGCCCTTGTCGAAGTATTGCGTATAGGGATAAGGGCGGTAGACAAAGCGCACCTCTTTAGGATGGGCTTCCAGCAGTTTTTGGGATAGCGGCAGATAGTTACAATCGGTGCATTGGAAGTCGTTGTAGACGATGATGGTTACAACGGCGTCTTGTGCGCCGCGCACAGGCTCCTCGTCGCCGACAGGCGGGAAGCGCGAATCGCTGCCGGGCAGGGGCGTTGGCTGGGCGCTCAAGGTGTTGCAGGTAGGTTGCTCGGCAGCCGGCGGGGTAGGCAGGATGATTGTCGTTTCGGTGGGGGTGGGAGCAGGCGAGGCCGTCGGGTTGGCCGGATTGCAGGCTGTCAGAAACAGGATGAGGAGAAAAGGCAGGGCAAGAGATTTCATGAGAGGATTGGTCACTGAATGGGCGAATGGATAGCGGCCTGCAATTGCTCGAAGGAGGTCATCCAGGAAATGCGGTTGACAAAATCGCTTAGCGAGGCGCTCTGTGCGCGCAGCGCGCGCACGGCCGGGCCAACCGGGTCCTGGCCGGCTGCGCCGCCTGGCACGTCGGCATAGGCGCCATAGAAGGCGAAGTAGGCCTGGTTGAGTTTGCGCACGGCGTAGCCGTTTTGCCAGAAGATTTGGCGGCGCGCTTCCATGTAGGCTTCGGCTTGTTCCACTTTGCCTTCAGCCAGCAAGGCGTCTACGGTGACGCGCGTTTTGTGCATTTCGGCGCGAAAGTCGAAGGGGGGCGGGGCGTCATCTGGGGGAGGGCTGTAGGGCTGAGAAGCGGAAGCAGGTTGAAGTCCAGGCAGCGAGGCGGCTAGCAAGTCGGGGTAGTAGCGCTGCAAGACCAGCGTCCCAATTTCGCTGCCTACGATCGAGGCGGTGGTCTCGTTCATGGTGCGCAGTTCGGGCGTAGCGTCGTACAGAAAACCAAGCGGGCGCAAGGTGAGGTAGTTATGTGTCCATTCGTGGGCGATGGTGTCTAGCAGCCAGGGCAGATTTGTGGTGCGCATAATCATCGTGGGATAGACGCCCACACCGCCTATCGGCACAACCAGGCTGGAGACGTTTAGGGCGCTATCTACTTGTTCTTCGAGCGCCGCCTGGCGGTCAACGGGTAGAGAGGGTTGGAGCGAGATGTTGGCAAGTTGTTCGATGCGGTCGCGCGGCGAGATGACCAGGCCCATCGGCACGGCGCTGGAACGGTACAGCACCGGCGGCAAAGGTTGTCCGCCCCATGTCAAGCCGGCCTCGGCCAGGGTCTCTGCCACTTGTTCTTGCAAGACGGCCTCGGCCAGCGGCCCTAATTCTTCCTGGCGCTGACTCAAACGTGCCACTTCACTGCGCAGGGAGGCCGAGGAAGTTTCTTTGTTCAAGATGGCAGGATCGGCATATAGACGGGTGAGGGCATCTTCGGCCTGGATGAGCCGCTCGGTGACAAACAGGTATTCCATGACCACCTGGCGCCGATCTTCATGCCGAAAATAGGCCGACATGCCGCTGGCGATAATTTGTAGTTTAGACAGGGCGGCTTCGGCACTCCATTGCACGTAGTCGAATTCGATGGCGCGGGTATAGGCGCGTGCGCGTTCTACCGGCTCGGTCGCAATGGGGTCGCCGGCGGCGAGCAGGAGGACGCCGATAAGCAGGTAAATCAGTACGTCGAGGACGCGCAAGAGGCGGAAGAGCATGGAGGGGATTATATCCAGAATTTTGGCCGCTATGGTAACTGCTTACCCTCCCCTTAATTCTCTCCCATCGGGGAGAGGAAGCGGGGGCGAGGGAGGGTAGGTAGAACGCTATGAGAGAAGGGGTTATAACAAAACATCTCGAGGGTTTTAAGAAAACCTTCGAGATGTGGCGTTTATTACATGACTCTACTGCAAAAAGGGTGTTTCTAACGCAAAGGCGCAAGTCACCAAGATTTTTTTAAGGTCTATTTCTTTTTTTGCATTATCCAAAACAAAAAATGAAGATTTTGTATTGGAAATTTCATTTTCTTTGAGCCTTGGCGTCTTTACGTTGAGATTTTCTGTTTTTGCAATGGACTCATTGATATAAATCTTCCAGCCTGGGGGTATTTGGAACGCGCTCGGTCCAATAGTCATGGATGACGACCTCAGATTCTTCGCGCAGTTTGGTCAAGAAATCCTCGAAGGCGGTCTGGCGAATCTCATTGTAGCGGTAGGCTGTCAACGGTTGGGTCGTGCGGCCAATCAATTGGATGATGTGCCAGCCAAAGGTTGTTTGTACCGGCTCGCTGATTTGGCCGACTTCGAGGGCGTAAGCGGCTTTTTCAAAGGGTTCTACCATTTGTCCTTTGCCAAACCAACCTAAATCGCCGCCTTGCCCGGCGCTGCCAGGGTCTTGGGATACTTCTTGGGCCACTTTAGCAAAACTTTCACCTTTTTTCAAGCGTTCCAGAACCTGTTTGGCCGTTTCTTCATCGTTGAGCAGGATGTGGCGTGCCCAGACTTGTTCTTCTTCCGCAGGCGTATCGCTCGTGACGGCTTCAAAGAGTTTTTGGCGTAGTAATTCGGTCTCGAACAGGCGCTGGTATTGGGCTTCGGTGAGGCCGATTTCGACGAAACTGGCCTGGGCGGTTGCAAATTGCTCTTGATAACCTTCCAGTGTGTAGGGCGTTGCGGTGGGGCGGGGTGTGGAGGTCGGCTGAGAGGTAGATTGGGCAGTTGGCGTGGCAGACAGGTTTGGGGTCGCCGTAGGAGGCGGGGTGACGGTAGGGCCACTGGTTGGGCTGGGCGTGACCGTTACCAGTTTCATTTGTTCTGCCGAGAGGGTAGGATAGACGATTTCTACCGCTGTGGGGGTGACGGTGGGGGTATAGGTTCCGTCGGGGAAAAAGCGGAACTGTTCGCGCCGGAAGGCCTCAATTTCTTCTGGGGTGACGGTGATGCCGCGTTTGGCGGCTTCCTGGCGGATGAGGGCTTCCTGAATCATCGCGTCTAGCACTTCTTTCCCTACGATGGAGGGGACGTTCAGTTTGGTTTCGATTTCTTTAAGTTGTTGGCTGACGTCCATGCCAAAGGCTTGCTGATATTGCTGATACTCCAGGTATTGGTTGATGAGTTGTCGGCGTTGGATTTGGACGCGTGCCTGGAATTCTTTAGTGGTGATTTTTTCGCCGTTGACTTCGGCAACCGGCTGGCGCAGTTGCAGGACGTTGATATCCAGGTAGCCGTAGCCCAGGATGAGAACAACCGCCAGGACAATGAGAGTGGCGGCAATTTTGATGAGGCGCGTTTGTTGTCGCTCGCGTTCCAGGCGGGCAATGTGCTTTTTGCTTTCAATTTTGGGATTGGGCGCCAAGGAATACCTCCTTTGGGCAGCCAGGCAGGGGAAGGAATGTACCGCTTGTCTGGCTGCACAGGGATTAGTTGTAGCCTTCTTCCCAGTATTTGCCGGTGAAGGGTAGCAGGGCAACATGCCGGGCGCGTTTGACCGCTGCCGCGATTTCGCGTTGATGCTTGGCGCACGTGCCGGTTTGACGACGCGGGCGTATCTTGCCCTCGTCGGTGATGTAGCGTTTGAGCAGGTCTACTTTTTTGTAGTCAATGACCAGTTCTTTGTCGGAGCAGAACTGGCAGAATTTGGGGCGCGCAAAGAAGCGGCGCTCTTGTTGCCCCCCTGGCGCGCTCTGAGCGCTTCCATTGTTTTTGGAACGTTCTTCACTCATGGGTTACTCCGGTTATCCTTTTCAGAAAGGAAATTCGTCTTCATCAATTGCTGGCTCGGGCTGCTCGCTGGCAGTATCGAGTTCTTGGGCCTGGTTGTTTTCACGCCGCTCGCCGAGCATCATCATCTCGCTGGCAACGATTTCGACGCTGGTGTGTTTTTGTCCTTCTTTATCTTCCCAGCGGCGGGTTTGTAAGCGGCCCTCGACATACACTTGTTGGCCTTTGTAAAGGTATTGTTTGCAAATCTCTGCCAGGTTGCCCCAGGCAACGATATTGAACCATTCTGTTTCGTTGTGCCGTTCGCCATCTACGGTGTTCCACGAGCGGCTCACGGCAACGGTGAAAGTGGTCACCGGGCGGCCGGAGGGGGTGTAACGCATTTCTGGATCGCGCCCTAAGTGGCCGATAATCATAATCTTATTCAAGCCTCGGCTCATCGGATTCTCCTTACAATACAACCGAGAAATCAGGTAAAGTTAGATTGCCGTCAGTAGATACCGCATCACCGGCTCCAGAAAGCGGATATTGCGTTCGAGGGTGGTGGCGGCCTCGGCTGGCAGTTCGATGTTGAGCAAGAAATACTGCCCTTCGCGCTGCTTGCGGATGAGGTAGGCTAACTTGCGTTTGCCCCACATCTCGACTTTGCTCACGCTGCCGCCCGCTTCGGTTACCCAGCCTTTGACCTTTTCGACCACGCCATTCAAGGCAGTCTCATCCAGGTCGGGCTGGACGACGCAAACCAATTCATAGTTACGCATGAGGGAAACCTCCTTTCCATGGGATTGCCCCCAGACCGTATCGTAGATAAGGCTGGAGGCGGAAAGGCACGTTGAAACGTACCTGAGCGGGCGAAGTTTACCACAAAATGTGGACTTTTGGGGATGAAAGGGAGAGTTTCTTTGATTTTTCTCTTGAGTTCGCTTACAATCATGGCGTATTTCAACGCTAAGGAGTTTGTCTATGTACACGTCCGAGGGCAAGAAAATCGTTCACTCTGATGATGCGCCGCAGGCGATTGGTCCGTATTCGCAGGCTGTTCGCGTTGGAGACCTGGTTTACACCGCCGGGCAGATCGGCCTGGACCCGGCCAGCATGGAATTGGTCAGTGGCGGCGTGGAGGCGGAGACGCGCCAGGTATTGACCAACTTGAAGCATGTGTTGGAAGCCGCCGACTCTGGCTTGAACTGTGTGATGAAAACCACGGTCTTCCTGCGCGATATGGCCGATTTTGCGAAGATGAACGCGGTCTATGCGGAGTTTTTTCCGCAAAACCCACCGGCTCGCTCTACGGTGGCGGTCGCCGGCTTGCCGAAAGGGGCGGCAGTAGAAATCGAGGCGGTGGCGTTGGCGTCGCCCAGTCACGGCGACTAATCACTACTGATCACTGACACAAATGCCCGAACTTATCCTGCTCGTAGACGACGAACCCTCCATCGTCCAGTTAGCGCGCATGTACCTGGAACGCGAAGGCTTCCGTGTGCAGGCGGTGGGAGATGGGGAAGCGGCTCTCGAAGCGACATTGTCTCCGAGGGGCGGAGCAGATCAACGCCCGGCCCTCATCGTGCTGGATGTGATGTTGCCCAAGTTGGATGGTTTCGAGGTCTGCCGACGTTTGCGCGCCAGGGGTGACCCGGTCGCCATCCTGATGTTGACGGCGCGCGACGATGATATTGACAAAATTGTCGGCCTGGAATTGGGCGCCGACGATTATCTGACCAAGCCGTTCAACCCGCGCGAACTGGTGGCGCGCGTCAAGGCTATTCTGCGGCGGGAACGTCACTCATCAGCAGAAGAAAAGCCCCTGACAGTGGGCGATCTGGTCATTGATCCGCTGCAACGAGAGGCGCGTCTGGGCAGTCGTACCCTCGACCTGCGCGCTCAGGAATTCGACCTGCTGCTGACGCTGGCCGGACAGCCGGGGCGCGTCTTTACGCGCGAGCAGTTGCTTCAACAGGCCTGGGGCTTCGACTTTTACGGCCAGACTCGTACTGTGGATGTGCATATTGCTCATTTGCGCAAGAAGATGGCGGCCGGTTCTGTGAAGATCGAGACGGTGACCGGGGTGGGATATAAGTTGGTTGTTCCCTCACCCTCGTCCGCTCTTCCGAGGGGAGAGAGGGGAAGGCCCTCACCCTCGTCCGCTCTTCCGAGGGGAGAGGGGGGAAGGCCCTCACCCCCATCCCCTCTCCCTCAGGGAGAGGGGGGAAAGGGGTGAGGGAGATGTTTTCCTCTCTGCGTTCCCGTCTGTGGTTGAGTTATGCTGTGTTGATCGCCCTTGCTTTGGGCGTGATGGCGTTGGCGCTGGGCATTTATTTGTGGCGTAATCCGTTGCTTTATCGTCAAACGCTAGCGCGTTTACGGACGGTGGAAACGGCCATCGCTAAACGCCAGAGCAGCGAGTCGTTTGGTCGCTCGCTGCCAGAAGCGATGGAACGCGCTGCGGCAGCCTTCGACGTGCGTTTGCTGTGGTTCGACCCGCACGGCTCGTTGCTCAAGGATACCGACCCGTCCCAACCGGCCATTGACCTGCCGCGCGATACCATCTTGCGGCGCGAGGTGCCTGTCCTGCGCGATAAAGCCGGGCAGACGTGGTTGTACACTCGCCAAACGCTGGAAGACGGTTCTATCTTGTTGGTGGTTGCGCCGCGTTTACGCGTGCCGTTGTTGACTCTCTTGCGCGATGACTTGCTGCCCGTTTTTCTACAAGGCGGCGGCATTGCTTTATTGCTTTCCCTGGCGTTGGCGTTCCTCATGGCGCGCTGGGTGGCCGATCCCTTGCAGCGCATCGTGACCGCCTCGCAGCATGTCCCGGTTGCCGATCAGCCCCCGCTCGAAGAAGGGGGGCCGCGAGAGGTGCGCGAGTTGACGCGCGCCTTCAACGCCATGATTGCCCGCGTGCAGAGCAGCCAGAAATCCCAGCGCGACTTTGTTGCCAATGTATCTCACGAGTTGAAGACCCCGCTTACTTCTATCCAAGGCTTTGCCCAGGCCATCCTGGACGGTACGGCTGATACTTCCGAAAGCCGGACGCAGGCCGCTGAAGTGATTTATACCGAAGCCTCGCGCATGTACCGCATGGTGCTGGATCTGCTCGACCTGGCGCGCCTGGACGCCGGCACCGCAGATTTGAAGATGGAGCCGCTGGATGTGACTGCGTTGTTAAACAGCATGGCCGAGAAATTTTCCCTGCAGGCGCAGCAGGCAGGCGTAAGGCTGCAAGTAGATGCACCGCCCGGCTTGCCGTCTCTGACAGCCGACGGCGACCGCCTGGCGCAAGTGCTGACCAACCTGGTAGACAATGCCCTCAAGCATACGCCTCCTGGAGGCCAGGTGACGTTGGGGGCGCAATTGGAGCGAACCGAACTGGTCCTGCGCGTGGCAGATACGGGCGTGGGTATCCCGGCGCAGGCGCTCCCTCATATCTTCGAACGATTCTACCAGGCCGATGCCTCCCGCGCGGGCGGCGAGAAGCGTGGCGCTGGTTTGGGATTGGCGATTGCGCATGAGATTATTGCCGCACATGGTGGTAGAATTACCCTCCGCAGCCAGGAGGGGCAGGGGACGGAATTCTACGTCCATTTGCCGCTTTCCCGGTCTACCGCAACCACGGTTGTAAGACGAAAATAACTTTACGCATTCCGTACTCCGCGATATATCTGTATAATACGGGCTGCGTTCATGGAAACGATGCCGCCACTTGTATCCATCATTGTCCCTTGCTACAACGAACAGGCGACCATTCGCAAACTGCTGGAAGCCCTTCTCCAGCAGGACTATCCGCGTGAGCAGATGGAGGTTGTCATTGCCGACGGCCTTTCGCAGGACGCCACGCGAGCCGAGATTGCCGCTTTTCAAGCCGAACACCCCGATTTGCAAGTGCACATCGTGGACAACACAGCGCGCACCATCCCTTCGGCGGTCAATTGCGGCATTCGAGCGGCGCGCGGTCAAATCATCATTCGTATGGACGCCCATTCGCGTCCATATCCCGATTATGTGCGGCGTTCCTTGCAGGCGCTGGAAGCCGGCTTGGGCGACAACGTGGGCGGCGTGTGGGACATCCAGCCAGGCGGCCAGGGCTGGATGGCGCAATCCATTGCCGCCGCCGCTGCCCATCCGTTTGGCGCCGGCGATGCGCGATACCGTCGTCCAGATGCACAAGCCGCAGAAGCGGATACCGTTCCCTTTGGGGCTTTTCGCCGCTCCTTGGTAGATAAGATCGGTTGGATAGACGAAACCCTGCTCTCAAACGAGGATTACGAATTCAACGTCCGCCTCCGCCGCGCGGGTGGGCGCATCTGGTTGGACCCGGCAATTGTCTCCGTTTACTATGCTCGCTCTCGCCTGAGCGACCTGGCGCGCCAATATGCACGCTATGGCTATTGGAAATTCCGCATGTTGCAGCGCTACCCGGCGACCTTACGTTGGCGGCAGGCCCTCCCGCCGCTTTTTGCCGCCAGTTTGATTGGTTTGGTTGCGTTCGCCTGGTGGCCGCCTGCCGGCTGGCTGCTGGCGTTGGAATTGACCCTGTACAGCGCCACTCTCTTCCTGGCGGGCCTGCACGCAGCCTACCGCCAGCGCAAACCTTTTTTGCTCATCGGACTGCCGCTTGCCCTTGCAACCATGCACTTAGCCTGGGGCGGCAGTTTCTTGTGGAGTATGTTGACCTTGAACCTAAAGCATCGAAAGCATGGCTAACCTCTCTCCCGCTTCTCATCTGCGTTTACGGCCCAGCGAGCATCGTACCTTGTTGTTTCTCGGCGATCTGTTGATGTCGGTTGTTTCGGTGTTTGCGGCTGTGTTAACCTGGCGGGAGTATTCACGGCTGGTTTTGCTGGCCGACAATATCAAGCCAAAAGTCGTCGAGCAACTGCTGCAAAACATCAAAGTACCATACTGGTTCTATTTCTTGCCGATAGCCTGGCTGCTGTTAATGATTGAGTTATATGAGCCGCGCGCCGCCTCGAACTGGCGCAAGACTTTGCGCGGAGTGGCCATTGCCGCCTTTGTGGGGTTGGTGGCATACTCGCTGGTCTTCATCATCCGCTTGGATCCGGGCGGATTGCCGCGTGTGGGCGTGGGCGCTTTTTTGGTTTATTCCTCGGCGCTGACTTTATTGTGGCGTTCCCTGTACATTCGGTTCTACACGTCTGCCGGGCAGATGCGCCGCATGTTGATTGTGGGCGCCGGCAAAGCCGGCCATACGCTGGCTGAAGTGTATCGTTCCTTAAATCCCCCACCTTTCAACTTTATCGGTTTTGTAGATGATGACCCCAAGAAATTGGGCAAATCAGTGTATGGCCTGCCGGTATTGGGCGGCAGCGCGCAGTTGTTGGATCTCATTGACTTGTATCATATTTCGGATATTGTGGTTGCCATAAACGGCGTCATCCAGGGCCAAACGTTCCAAACCATCCTGGATGCCCAGGAGCAGGGCATCGAAGTAACGCGGATGCCAACGCTGTATGAGGAAATGACCGGACGTGTGCCGATTCATCACCTGGAGTCGGATTGGGTCGTTCGCTCTTTTATAGACCAGGCGCGTGTGAGCGGGTTCTATTTATTGGTCAAGCGCCTTGTAGACATTCTGGGCGGCCTGGTTGGTCTGCTGATTTTTGCCCTCATTTTCCCGTTTACGGCGCTGGCTATTCTCCTTGATTCCGGCCTGCCGATTTTCTATTCGCAAATTCGCTCCGGCAAAGGCGGGCGCACCTTCAAGATTTATAAGTTCCGCACCATGTGCCAGGATGCGGAGGCCGATGGGCAGGCGCGCCTGGCCGAGCAGAACGATCCGCGCGTGACGCGGGTGGGCAACTTCTTGCGCCGCACCCGCCTGGACGAGTTCCCGCAGTTTTGGAATGTACTGACCGGTGAGATCAGCCTGGTGGGGCCGCGCGCCGAACGGCCGGAATTGGTGGATACCTTCCAGAAGCAGATTCCCTTTTACCGAGCGCGTTTGCTGGTCAAGCCGGGCGTGACCGGCTGGGCGCAGATCAATTATGGGTATGTCTCTACGGTAGGAGATACGGCCGTCAAACTAGAATATGATTTGTATTACATCAAGCATCGCACCTTGGGCATGGATTTGAACATCATCCTGCGCACGGTGGGAACGATGCTCTCTGGTAAAGGCAGGTAGTTGTGAAACGTTATCTGGTGACGGGCGGGGCTGGCTTCATTGGTTCGCACCTGGTCCATGCTTTGCTGGAGCAGGGCGCTTTTGTGCGCGTGCTGGACAACTTTTCGACGGGGAAACGGGAGAACCTGGAAGGGTTGGCGGGCCGTTTTGACGGTAGCCGCTTCCAGGTCCAGGAAGGAGACGTGCGCGATCCGGTTGCGGTGGCCTCCGCGCTCGAAGGCGTGGAGGTCGTCTTTCACGAGGCGGCTTTTGTTTCCGTCCCCGAATCGATGGAGAAGCCGCAAGAGTGCTTCGAGATCAACGTGGCGGCGACGGTTTCCTTGTTTGATGCGGCGCGTAAGGCGGGCGTGCGGCGTGTGGTCATCGCTTCGAGCGCGGCCGTGTATGGCGATTCGGAGGCCTGCCCCTTGCAGGAAACCGAGCCTGCCCGCTTGCTTTCGCCGTATGCCGCCTCGAAACGCGCCGATGAGATTTACGCCCAGTTGTACACGCAGGCCTTCGGGTTGGAGGTGGCGGCGCTGCGCTATTTCAATGTCTACGGGCCGCGCCAGCGACCGGATTCGATGTACGCCGCTGCGGTGCCGATTTTCATCCACCGCCTGCTGGACGGTAAACCGGTGACGGTCTTTGGCGATGGCGGCCAGACGCGCGACTTGATCAACGTGCGCGATGTGGTGCGCGCCAACCTCATTGCTTCGGAGCATCCCGCCGCGCCGGGCCAGGTCTTCAACGTTTGTACCGGCCTGGAGACGCGCCTGCTCGATTTGCTGGAAGTGTTGCACCGCCTGTTCCCGGACGCCCCTCGACCGATTTTTACCGATCCGCGCGCGGGCGACATCTACCGTTCGGTGGGCAGCCCCGACTTCACGGCGCAGACCATCGGCTTCCGCGCCGGGGTGTCACTGACCGACGGCCTGGCCGAAACGGTGGCTTGGATGCGTCATTCGCACCTTTGATACCTGTTTACCTGATACCTGTGTACTTGATACCTGTGTACTTGTCTACCTCTTCTCCCTGACTTCCTTCCTGATGATGTTTCCTCCTTCTCGCTTGCATCTTCGCAACCGTTTTGTGCTGTTGGGTGACCTGGCGCTCATCATCGTCTCGGTGATGGGCAGTTTTGCCTTGCGCCTGGATGTGGCCCAACTGCCCTATTATTTCCCGGCTATGCTGGTGATGATGGGTGTGGCGCTGATTGTCAAGGTGCCGGTCTATTTTGCATTTGGGCTGTATCGTCGCCTGTGGGCGTATGCCAGCACGGGTGAGTTGCGTTTGATTACCGCCGCTGTGACGGCTGCTTCAGTGTTGACCTCTGGCGTGATGTTGTTGTTGTTGAGCGCGGGGCGCGTGTTACCGGGTATGCCGCGTTCGGCTTTGGGCATTGACTGGCTCCTTTCGTTGGTGTTGATCGGCGGTTCGCGTTTTGCGCTGCGCATCCTGGCAGAACAGTCTTGGCCAGGGCGTAGCGGCAAGGTGCGCAAGGCCCTCATTGTGGGCGCCGGGGATGCGGGCGCGCTGGTGGCGCGCGAGTTGCAAAAACCCTCGCACGGCGAAATCGCTCCCATTGGTTTCCTGGATGATGACCCTGCCAAGCAGCGCCATGAGATTTATGGGGTGCCGGTGATTGGAAAGATTGATGATCTTTTGAGCGTGCTGGAAAATCGCCAGGTAGACGAGGTTATCATTGCCATTCCCTCCGCCCCCGGCCGAGTGCTGCGCACGGTCACAGATATTTGCCGCTTGAGGGGCATCCCTTCGCGCACCATGCCGGGCATCTACGAGTTGATTGATGGCAAGGTGAGCGTCAGCCGTCTGCGCGAGGTGGACATCACTGACCTGTTGCGGCGCGAACCGGCCAAAATTGACGACCGCTTGGTGGGCGGCAGTTTGCGCGGCAAGCGCATCCTGGTCACTGGGGCCGGCGGCTCTATCGGACGCGAGATTTGCCGCCAGGCAGCGCGCTGGGAGCCGACCGAACTCGTCTTGCTGGGGCATGGCGAAAACAGTATCTTCGAGGCCATGCTAGAATTGCAGGCCGACTTCCCTTCCTTGCCGCTTCGCCCTGTTATTGCAGATGTGCGCGACCGGCCGCGTTTGCAAGCGGTCATGGCCGCTTATCGCCCCCAGGTGCTGTTCCACGCGGCAGCGCATAAGCATGTCCCTCTTATGGAATTCAATATCGAAGATGCAGTCAGCAACAACGTATCAGGCACACGCAATGTAGTCCAAGCAGCCCTGGCGCAGGAAGTGGAGCGCCTGGTGATGATTTCCACCGATAAGGCCGTGCGGCCGGTCAATGTGATGGGCGCCACAAAACGCCTGGCCGAGATGCTCGTGTTGGATGCCGCTCAGCGCAGCGGGCGCGCCTTTAGCGTTGTCCGTTTTGGGAACGTGCTGGGCAGCCGCGGCAGTGTAGTGCCGCTTTTTAAGAAGCAGATCGCTGACGGCGGCCCGGTCAAGGTCACGCACCCAGAGATGCGCCGCTACTTTATGACCATTCCCGAAGCGGTTCACCTGGTTTTGCAAGCCTCGGCCATGGGGCAGGGGGGCGAGGTGTTCCTGCTCGACATGGGTCAGCAAGTGCGCATTCTCGACTTGGCCGAAGACTTGATCCGCCTGTCGGGGCTGGAGCCAGGCCGCGATATCGAAATCGTCTTCACCGGCATCCGTCCAGGCGAGAAACTGAGCGAAGACTTGTGGGAACAAGGCGCTCATTTTCAGCCCACCGCTCACCCGGAAATCTATCGCGCTCACGAAGACGAGCAGGTAGATAGTCGGCGGCTTTTCCAGATTGTCGAGCGTCTTGAACGCCTTGCCCGTCAGGGAGAAGGCAAGGCCATCCTGCGCGCTTTGGATGAAGCCATCCCTAGCGCCGCTGTCTGCTCCGCTCCGCCGTCCGACATAACCTCAATTGTTTAGGCAGAGCATGGCTGAAGTCTCGTTAGCTGCTTGGAACGATTATTTGAGGGACGTTCCTAACGCGCATCTTCTCCAAACGGGCGAATGGGGCGAACTCAAATCCGATTTTGGATGGGACCCCGTCCGCCTCGTCCCTGACGAGGGGCCGGGTTGCCAGATTCTGTTCCGTTCCCTGCCCCTGGGCTTGACCCTGGCCTACCTGCCAAAGCCGGCGTTCAGCGATCAGTCGTCAGTCATCAGTCATCAGTCATCAATGTTCAGCGAGCAGTTCTGGGCGGAGGTGGATGCGGTCTGCCGGGCGCGCCGCGCCATCTTCCTCAAAATCGAACCGGATGCCTGGGCGACAGCTTCCCCTGCTTTGGGACTCAAACCTTCCGCTTTACGCCTTACGGATTACGTTTTACGTTTTACGCATCACGCATTACGCACTTCCCCTCACAACATCCAGCCTCCCCGCACCATCATCGTTGACCTGCGCGGGGGCGAAGATGACCTGCTGGCGCGCATGAAGCAGAAAACGCGCTACAACATCCGCCTGGCCGAGAAGAAGGGCGTCACTGTGCGCGCCTGGGACGACCTGCCCGCTTTTCATGCTATGATGCAAATCACCGGCCGGCGGGACGGGTTCGGAGTCCACAGCCTGGCGTATTATCGCTGCGCTTACGAACTCTTCCATCCAACCGGCATGGCTGAATTGTTGCTGGCCGAATACCAGGGGCAGCCGCTGGCGGCGCTGATGGTCTTTGCGCGCGGACGGCGCGCCTGGTACGTGTACGGCGCCTCCAACGACCAGGAGCGCAACCGCATGCCGACCTACCTGCTGCAATGGGAAGCCATGCGTTGGGCGCGCGCCCGCGGCGCGGAAGAATATGACCTGTGGGGCGTCCCCGACGTGGACGAAGAGACGCTCGAAGCGCATTTCACCGAGCGCAGCGACGGCTTATGGGGCGTCTATCGCTTCAAGCGCGGCTTTGGCGGGGAAGTGCGGCGCGCGGCGCAGGCGTTGGACCGGGTGTACAATCTGCCGTTGTACTGGCTCTATACGCGGTATGTGAAACGTGAAGCGTAAATCGTAAATCGCAAATCGTAAATCCTCATGCTCCCCTTCTCACACGATCCCTCGCACTGGAACGAACTGATTGCCGGATTGCCGGGCCCACATCTCCTGCAAACCTGGGAGTGGGCGCAGGTCAAGGCCAAATATGGGTGGGAGGCGATGCCGTTCGTTTGGATAGATGGGCCTAACGTGGTTGCGGCTGCCATGATTCTCAAGCGTCGTATCCCCATTCGCGGCATGGCGGCGCGCTTGAGCGTGTTGTACGCGCCTAAGGGTCCCTTGCTGGATTGGTCGAACGAGGCGCTGCGCGGGCGGGTGCTGGACGATTTGCAGGCTTTTGCCAAACGCCAGGGCGGTATCTTCCTGAAAATAGACCCCGACGTGCGGCTGGGGACGGGAATCCCCGGCGGGCAGGAAGAAAGCCTCGATAGCGGCGGGCAGGCCACAATGTCCGACTTGAAGCGCAGGGGCTGGCGCTTTTCGTCCGAGCAGATTCAATTCCGCAATACCGTCCTGCTGGACTTGTCCGTATCCGAAGAGGAGATGTTGGCGCGCATGAAGCAGAAGACGCGCTACAACGTCCGCCTGGCAGGCAAGAAGGGCGTCACGGTGCGTGTAGGCAATCTGGATGATTTGCCTATGCTTTACAAGATGTACGCCGAAACTTCCGTGCGCGACGGGTTTGTCATCCGCGACCAGGCCTATTACCAGGCGATCTGGCAGACTTTCATGCAAACGCCAATCCAAAATCCCGAATCGAAAATCGAAAATCGAAAATGGTCTCCCCCACACGCCGAGCCGCTGATCGCCGAAGTGGACGGCCAGCCGGTGGCAGCGCTGGTGCTGTTCTGGTTTGCGGGGCGGGCCTATTACCTGTATGGCATGTCGCGCGACGCCCACCGCGAGAAGATGCCGGCCTACCTGCTGCAATGGGAAGCCATGCGGCGCGCCAAGGCGGCCGGCTGTAATGTTTACGATTTATGGGGCGCGCCGGACGTTTTCGATGAAAGCGACGGCATGTGGGGCGTGTTCCGTTTCAAGGAGGGGCTGGGCGGAGAGGTGGTGCGCACACTGGGCGCCTGGGACTACGCGCCCAACCCGCTGGTCTATAAACTTTATTCCGAGATCATCCCGCGCGTTTTGGATGTGATGCGTTTGCGCGGCAAGGCGCGCGCCCGCCAGGCGGTTGGATAGGATGACCCCATGACCGAACAACTCTACTTCGACGACCCGCTGACCCTCGAATTCACCGCCCAGGTGAGCGAATGCCGTCCGTTGCGGGCGGGCAGGTTTGGGCTGCTCCTGCCGCGCACCTACTTCTATCCCACCAGCGGCGGGCAGGAACACGACACCGGCTTCATCGGCGCGGCGCGCATTCTGGAGGTGGTCAAAGAAGATGACGACATCCTCCATATCGCTGACCAACCGATTCCGCCCGGCGATTACCCCGCCCGCATAGACCGCGAGCGCCGCATTCGCGCCATGCAGCATCACACCGCCCAGCACATCCTCTCGGCCGCCTTCCTCGAAGTGGCCGGTATAGACAGCCTCTCGGCCAACATCAACGGCTACACCCCGTCCACCATTGACCTGGAAGTGGGCGAGGCGTCTCCTGAAACCCTGCGCCGCGCCGAAGCCTTTGCCAACCGCATCTTCTTCGAGAACCGCCCGGTTAAGACTTATCACCTCACCCAGGATGAGATCGCGCGCCTGCCGCTGCGCAAACCGCCCAAGGTCAGCGGGATGATCCGTGTGGTGGAGGTCGAAGGCTTCGACTACACCCCCTGCGGCGGCACACACTGTCCCAATACCGGCATGATCGGCATCTTGAAGATCGTCAAGACCGAGCGCGTCAACCAGAAACTGCGGGTGCATTTCGTGGCCGGCTACCAGGCGCTCGACTATTTCGACCTCTACCAAGACGTGGCCCAACAAACCGCCGCTTTGCTGGAGACGGGATGGGAAGACGTCCCCGCTGCCTTGACGCGCAAACTCGACCAACTCAAGGCCGCCCAGTCTGACCTCGAAACGCTTCGCGCCCGACTTCTGGCTGCTGAGGCCGACCAACTGGCCGCCTCTGCGCTGACGGTTGGTGCGCTGCGCCTGGTCACAGCCTCTTTCCGCGCCCGACCTGCTGCCGAACTACGCGGGTTGGCGCTCGAACTGCGCAAAAAGCCTGGACTGGCGGCCTTGTTGGCCGGCTACGAGGGTGGGAAACTCTCGCTGGTGGCTGTCTGCGCTGCCGATACGGGTTTGGATGCGCGCGACCTCCTCCAAAAACATCTCGCCCCTCTCGGCCTGCGCGGCGGTGGGGACTCATCCCTGGCGCAGGGAGGTGGGGCGGTAGATGAGCAAGCGTTCGACGGGATATTTACAAACGCAGGCGGCTACCTCTTTCCAAGAACGTAGCGCACTTTCTCTGGTCCGCGGTAGCGCGCCTATCGCCAAACCCTGAGTAGGACAGGTCTCCGATCTGTCCTACTACCTTTGCCTTTTATGGGACAGGTTAGAGACCTGTCCCACAACTGACATATTTTCTTGTTGCGATATTCGTTCTAGCCCTTGGCTGCCACCAGCTGTACGCGAGTATGCTGTAAACGCTCCATAGCGGCTTTTGCCACAGCGCGCAGCAATCCGCAGTTTAGTTCCGCATCCACTTCGCACAGGGCGCGCAGGGCAGAGGCGTCAATCTCGATCAAGCGACAGGGCTTTTCAGCGCGTACCGAGGCTATAAAGATGTAGGGTTCAATCAGGGCTGAGATGCCGAAAATCTCTCCAGGGTTGAAGTCACTGATGTAATATTCTTTTTTGTAATAAGGGTCATGCTCGCTTGTGACGATGTAATAATATGAGGCAGAGCCGTCAACCAAAAAATATAGTTTTGATGCAGGAGTGTTGTTGGCAACGATCTCCTCTCCGCTGCTGTAGGCCTTCTCTTCGGCGATCATAGCAACGGCTTTCAACTGAGCATCATTCATGAAGTTGAAAAAAGGGAAACGGCGTAAAAGTTCAGGGGAAATCATGGGGCCTCCTGGAGTAATAGCAAAACTTGTTCTACAGCAACCGGAACGGCTGCTGCGACGGCCGGGGTGAGCGCTTCTGAAAAATCATACACGTTCTGCGCTTCGATAGCAACCACATCTATTTTTAGAGGGACGTTGGCGCCAATGTTCGCAGCAATTTGCAAGGCAGTGAGCAGGCTTACGTCATGAGGAGAGGCAGAATGGCCGGCCATAGGATGAGGCAGCTTTTCCAGCGGGAAAACCTGAACGCTTCCGATTGGATTTTGGCCTGTGGTGAGGGAGTCAATCAAGATCACATGTTCGTATCCCAACAAACGTTCCATCAGGCTCAATCCCCCCAATGAGGCGCATTCTACTTCCACCGGCGAGAGATGTTCTATGGTCTTCGAATTGCTCGGCCGATAGGGCAGGCGATAGCCAGGCTGGGCTTGTAAAGATTTCTGTACGATTTCGGCCACTTTCCAGCCCACGCCATCATCACCGAGAATAGGATTGCCTAGCCCAATGATGAGTTTCTTCATGTTGTTCTGCCTCCGTGGTGAGGGCTGCTGGATGATACGTGCGCAGCCCTCACCTGGACGGACGCTCCTCCTGTCTAGCAAAACTGTTTGAACACTTCTACGGGTGTGCCATTTACGTCGCGGATGGTTACTTGCAATGGCATTTGGCCGGGCAAGGAGTGCGTGGCGCAGCCAAAGCAGGGGTCATACGCTCGGAAAGCCATTTCAACCATGTTGAGCAGGCCCTCGCTAATTACCGTGCCTTTCTTGATCAGATTGCGGGCGGCTTTGTTGATAGACATGCTGATCGGTGCATAGTTATTGGTGGTGCCGACAATCAAGTTGACCTTGGTCAACACACCGCGTTCGTCGGTAATGTAGTGATGGGTGAGTGTACCGCGCGGAGCCTCCACGATGCCTACGCCCTCCGTCGGCGTTTCTGTGGGGACGGTGTGGAAATTGTCTGAAGTGATTTCCGGGTCGCTGGCTAGTTCTACCCATCGCTCGGCCGCATAGAGCAATTCGATGAGGCGTGCCCAATGAGTTGCCAGGCGCTGATGCACCGGCTTGCCGCCCAGTGTCTTGTAGAATTTTTCGTATTCCTCTTGCGCTTTCGGCGTAGCCATACCGTCGGCGGCGTTTAGGCGTGAGAGCGGGGTAGCGCAATACACACCCGAGTCCTTGCCATCGGTAAACCCTTTCCAGCCCACTGCTTTGAGGTAGGGGAACTTGAGATAGGTCCACGGCTCTACATGCTCGGCAATATGCTGAGTATAGTCCTGTGGAGCGTATTTCACCAGTTCTTTTCCTTCCGGATCCACCACACGGACCTTGCCGTCATAGAAGTTGACGTGGTTGTTCTCATCCATTAGGCCCATGTAATAGGTGCGATGGGTATAGATATCGTTTAAGATCAAGTCAACATATTCTTTATTACCTAGTACGATATCGTTGAACAACTTCAGGCTAAATTGAGCAAACTCAATTGCCCACTTGCCCATCTCCAGGATTTCTTTTTGCTGCTCCTTGCTGATCCCTTTTGTCAATCCGCCGGGGATAGACGTGCAGGGATGCACCTTGCGGCCACCGATCATTTCGACTACGGTATGCCCATACTTGCGCATCTGAATGACTTTGCCACCGATTTCCAGACCCACTTTGTGGATGATGCCTAGAATGTTGCGTTCGGCTACAGGCGCATCCGGTCCGATGACGAAATCGGGGCCAGCCAGCGCATAGAAGTGGGTGGTATGGTCGGTGCAATAGAACGCCGAGTAAAGCAACTCGCGTAGCATCTTAGCGGTGCGCGGCGGATCAACATGATAGACCGCATCGGCTGCTTTGGCTGCTGCCATGTGGTGCGCTTCTGGGCAAACGCCGCAAATGCGATTGGTCAGCAGCGGCATTTCTTCCACCGGACGACCAACGCAAAAGCGTTCGAAGCCGCGTAATTCCGGAATTTGAAAATAGGTATTGGCAACATTACCTTCCTCGTCCAGGAAGATTTCGATCTTGCCGTGTCCTTCCAGGCGAGTGATGGGGTCAATTGTGATTCGTTGCGTCATGGTTGCCTCCTATGCCTTGTCCCAAGCCGATTTGCCCGCTTTGAGCAAGGAACCTGCCAGGTTGAAGCGATAAAACTGACCGGTCGGGTCGGGGATGCCGTCTAAGATGGCGTCAATTTCTTCTGGGTCGGTGCTGTTGATCACCGAGGCAAAGGCCGTAATCAACCTTGCTCCGTAATCAATCACCCCTTCTGCCGGCCCATAGCATCCGATACATTGCGCCCCGGCGCTTGGACAACGCGCATTGCAACCGCTTCGGGTAGCGATGCCGTTGCAGGGAATCCCCTGTTCTAAGAGGCAGAGCTCAGGGTCAATGGGCTGTCCAAAGATGCGCTTGAACGAAGTGATAGATTTGACGTTCCGCTTGCGGGGGCATTCGTCGCACACGGTTGAATTGCCTGCGCCGATGACGGAGCCTTTGGGCGGCAACTCCGCCTTGCCTTGTAAGACCTGCACCACCAAATCCACCACCGCCGCAATTTGATGCGATTCGGGCGGACAGCCGGGCATGTAATAATCTACCTCAACCACCTGATCCAGAGTGCGAAGGGTGGGGTAGATGCGCGGAATTTGAATTTCACCCTCTGGCACCGTGTAATGTGTTTGTGGGCGAACGTTGTTCGGATTATCCGTCGAAACGGTGCTAAAGGCTGTCTCCACAATTTCCGAGGCCGGGCTCAGATTAGCCAGGCCAGGGATACAACCCTCGCAGGCGCAAGAGCCAAAAGCCACCAAAATCTGAGATTTCTTGCGCAGAAGTTTGGCAATATGCTCGTTTTCATCGTTGCGAATACCGCCGTTGAAGAGCGTTAGCAAAATGTCTCCATCTGGCATGGCTTCTACATCTTTATACTTGGTATCTACGGCTACCGGCCAGAACACGACATCGAAGTTTGCATCCACGTCTAAAATTTTCTCGTGGATGTTCAGGACAGCAATTTCACAACCTCCACAGGAAGCCGCCCAGTACATGGCAAATTTAGGCTTACTCATGCTGCCACCTCCATTTTTTCTTTGCCCACCGCTTCTTCCGCGACATTTGGCGTGCTGCCGTTTCCTAGGGCTTTGCCCCAGTGGAGAGGGCCCAAGGCGCGAATCTCTTCCACAAATGCGGTGACTTCACTGGCAAATTTTGCGCCTTCGGCTGCGCTAGCCCATACCAGTTTGACGCGCTCTGGCTCTACCCCCAGCCCTTTCAACGTGCGGCGCATCAAATGGAAGCGCCTCAGGGCCTTGTAGTTTTGTTCCAGATAGTGACACTCACCTGGATGGCAGCCTGTGATCATGACCCCATCGGCTCCATTGGCCAGCGCTTTGAAAACGAACGTCGGATCCAAGCGTCCCGAACACATCAGACGAATCAGGCGGATGTTAGGCGCATATTTCATGCGCGCTGTACCCGCCAGGTCTGCTGCGCGGTACGAGCACCAGTTGCAGGTAAAGCCGACGATGACAGGTTCGAATACATCGCTCATTTTTCACCTCCTATACAGGGATTGGTTCATCGCCGACATTGAGCAATAACAGGCCGTCAATTTGCGCCAAGACCTGTTCGTTGCTAAAGCCGGTACCGGTAATGGCTCCAGCCGGGCAGGCTGCCACGCACGTGCCACAGCCCTGACATAGCGCTGGGTTGATTTCGGTCACCATGCGATCTTCGTGGAAGAAAATTGCATTGAACGGGCACAGATTGTTGCAAATGCGGCATCCAGAGCATTTTTCCTCAATCACGCTGGCGCGTACCGGTTCGAGAGCCATCTCTTTTTGTTGTATCTTGCCAAGCACCCGTGCAGCAGCAGCAGCCCCCTGCGCAACGCTGGCTGGAATATCTTTCGGCCCTTGCGCACAACCCGCAATGTAGATTCCCTCTGTCATCGTAGCCACCGGGTCGAGTTTGGGATGCTTTTCGGTAAACCAACCATTTGCCGAGCAAGAGATCCCAAATAATTTACCGACCTCCCTCGAGTCTCTGCGCGGTTCCAGGCCGGTGGACAGGATGACCATATCCACGGGGATACGCCGCTGCTTGCCTGCCAGCGTATCCTCGACCTGGATGATGAGTTTCCCTTCCTCGCCGGGCAAACGCGCCGCGTCGGTCACCTCGGCTACCTTGCCGCGCACAAAGAGCGTGCTTTCCTCCAGTACACGTTGATAGAATTCATCGTAATCTTTGAAGGGAGTGCGCATGTCAATATAGAAATTGTAAACGGTCGCCCCCGTCCGTTCATGGACCAAGTGGGCAAATTTCAGACTCTGCATACAACAGATGACCGAGCAGTAATTGTTGAAGTTCCGGTCACGGGAGCCAACACAGTGAATAATGCCTACTGCTTTTGGCACAGTCTTGCCATCGCGCAAGACGATCTGCCCGTTGGTCGGACCGGCAGCGTTGGTTAAACGTTCCATTTCGATGCTGGTAAATACGTTGGCCAACCTGCCATAGCCATAATTGGTCACCTTGCGGGCATCGAACAAATCGTAGCCGGTTGCCAGGATGATGTTGCCTACCTTGACGTTCAAGATCTCATCTTGTTGTTCGAAGTCAATTGCATCGGTAGGGCAGAATTTCTGACAAGCCTTGCACGTGCCTTTCTCGAAGAAAATGCAATTCTTCACATCCAGGACAGGATACTTAGGCACCGCTTGAGGGAAGGGGGTATAAATCGCTTTGCGGTATCCCAGGCCGGCTTCGTATACATCGTCAATGATCTTCTTGGGGCATTTTTCCTGGCAGATGCCGCAGCCAGTGCACTTCTCTACATTCACTTTGCGTGCCTTTTTGCGAATCGTCACATCGAAGTTGCCAACATACCCTTCGACCTTTTCCACCTCACTCCAGGTCAGCAAAGTGATGTTAGGATGTGTGCCGGCCTGCACCATTTTGGGCGTCAGGATACAGGCAGCGCAGTCGAGCGTGGGGAAGGTTTTGTCGAACTGTGCCATATGCCCACCGATGGACGGCTCGCGTTCTACAATGAATACATGGTAACCGGCATCGGCAATTTCCAATGCGGCCTGAATCCCCGCAATACCGCCCCCTACTATGAGCGTGTCTGGATGGATTGGCACGGTGAGCGGTTCTAGCGGTTCATGGTGCAGCACGCGCTCCACGCCGCCTGAAACCACGGCTTGTGATTTCTGCGTGGCCACCACTTTATCAGTATGCACCCACGATACTTGTTCACGAATGGAAACCAATTCGCATAGAAAAGGATTCAGGCCGGCGCGTTCACATGCTGTGCGAAACGTTTTCTCGTGCAGATGTGGAGAACAGGCCGCTACGACCACGCGCGTCAACCCCAATTCTTTGATATCTTTTTCGATTAGTTCCTGCCCCAGGCTGGAACACATGAATTTATAATCGCGTGCAACGACAACGCCGCGATCCTTAAGGCGGCTGCCGGCCCATTGCGCAACTTGTTGGACATCCACCATTCCGGCGATGTTGGAACCACAGTGGCAAACGTAAACGCCAATTTTTTCCTGACCGTCGGGCTGGTTTGTTGTGGTTTTTGTCATTTTTCCACCTCATCTTTCTTAGCAACTTGATGCTTCAAGGGGAGTGGTTTAGGCATGGGCAATCCTTCGGCTTTTTTAGGTCGCGTGAGCAACGTTTCTTGCTCTGGTATTTCTAGCCCAATTTTTTCTAATGCTTTTTTGGCGCTGACCAATTCCATTCCAAATCCTAGTTTCTCTGGCGCTATTCCAAACGCCACCCCCATCAATTGCGTAAAGAACACAATCGGCATGTGGTAATTTGTGCCAAAGTGGCGGTTGGTCTCTGACTGATAAGCGTCCAGATTCATCTGGCACATTGGGCAAAGCGTTGCCATGAGATCGGCCTGATACTGGTCAGCGGAGGCAATCAGCCGGCGAATCAATTCGAAGGCCGTCTCAGGCCCTATTTGTGTCATGTGACCACCGCAGCAATGCGTCTTGAGCGGGAAATCAATTACCTCTGCTCCCAATGCCTTGAGCAGCAAATCAAGTTCGACAGGATGTTCATGATCGGACCAACGCCCTTCGTAGTCGGGGCGCGGCACCATGCAGCCTAAATAGGGGGCAACCCGCAAGCCGGTCAGCGGTCGCACCACCTTGCTCTTGATGTTCTCCAGGCCAATATCGTAGATGATTACATCCAGCAGATGGCGGATTTCTAGAGAACCAGGTTTATAACTCAAGTTGCCGGCCTGAAGCGCCTCATTGACCATTTTGCCCAATTTGGGTTGCTCGCGCATGTAGTAATCTGCTTTGGCCAGGTTGAGATAACAGGCGCTGCATGGAGCAACGACGGTTCGATGACCATTGGCTTGTTGAGCGGCTAAGGCCAGGTTGCGGGTGATAAGCGCGTAAGCGGGTGTCAGGCTGATGCCCAGGTATTCCGTAGCGCCGCAGCAATTCCAATCCTGAATTTCCTCTAGTTCCAAGCCTATTGGTTTGGTAATTGCTGCCAGAGAGTCGGCGTAGGCTTTAGCGCTCGATTCCATGGAGCAACCCGGATACAAAAGATATTTAGCCATGGTTGTCTCCTTCGATTTCCTTTGCACGTTTCAAGATGGCTTTAAGCTGTTTGATGTCTTTGATACGTGTAGGGGTGATGCTCATGCGCTGCTTGCTTAGCAGGCCCATTCCCATTGGAGCCATGCCCGGCAAGCGCAAGGGGAAATGTTTCAAATAATGGCGGGTAGCCAAACCGAACTCATAACTGCGCCCATATTCTTCCACCATATCTACAAACGTTTGTGAGAAGTCTGGGGCGGTCGAGTCTTGGAAAAGTTTTGCCTCAATCGCCATCCCCTTGAGAGTGTACATGACATCCGCAATGTGAACATTTTGCGGGCAGCGCACTACGCAATGGTAGCAGGAGACGCAGATCCAGGGGGTGTTGCTCATTAATGCGGCCTGGCGCATCCCTGCCCGTAGCATGGCAAATAGCATACGTGGTGTATGATCCATGTCTGCCGCAGATGGACAAGAGCCGCCGCAAGTTCCGCACTGGATACACATTTCCAGCCGCGAAACGCCGGCCGTGCGGGCTGAGACTTCTTCGAGCAACGTCAAATCTTCAATCATCTTTGGAACAGCCTTAGGGGGATCAAGCGTTTGGGGTGTAGCCATATGTGTCCTCTTTGCCTCGAAAAATAGAATCTCCGTCGAAGCGCGGGCTATGGTGAGGGACAAGAATACGCTTCTTGACTATTATTACTATGTGATTTTTGTCACAAATATGTAAGTATGGGATGTCATCGTTATCTAGTGACATACATCACAAACTTCTGTTTTTACTTGTTCACACAACTTTTAGCGCTGAGATTTAATTGTATAGACAGGATAAGTTTCCTGATCTGTAACTATTCAGCAGGCCCTAACAGCCTGTCGGAGAAGACTTGAAAATTGCCCTATTGCTCCGTTGGATTGCCAAATCCAACGGTTTACAACGTAATTTTGCCCAGTTCGGCCTGGATTTGGCAATACCCATTCTGGGTACTTTCCAGGCCAGCGATGCCTGAATGGTTACCCTGATGGGATCATATTTTGTCCAAACCGTCCACGAATGCCCCACGAATTGACGAATAACGTTCCATTCGAGCATTCGTGGCCCTATTCGTGGATGGTTTCTCTACTTTGAAAGGCAAATTTGCGCTGGAGGGTAGGCAGTTACAAAAAAAACAGGTTGTGTGATATAAACTTTTGCTATGACACTCGATGAACTGAACGCTGAAATCGTTTCCTGCCGCAAATGTCCGCGCTTGGTGGAATGGCGCGAAAAAGTGGCGCGCACGAAGCGCAAGGCTTACACGCATCAGGAATACTGGGGCAAGCCCGTGCCTGGATTTGGCGACCCTCATGCGCGCGTTCTCGTGGTTGGACTGGCGCCCGGCGCGCACGGTTCCAACCGCACCGGTCGGCAGTTTACCGGCGATGCTTCGGGCGATTTCCTCTACCCGGCTTTGTTCCGCGCGGGGTTTGCCAGCCAGCCGGATGCTGTTTCCCGTAACGATGGTTTGACCTTGACAGACATGTACATCACTGCATCTGGTCGTTGTGCGCCGCCGCAGAACAAGCCTGCCTTGCAGGAATTAGAAAATTGCCGGCCCTTCTTGCAGCGCGAAATCCAAATTCTTCAACCAAAAGTGATCGTCTGCCTGGGCCGGATAGCATTTGATAGAGTCCTGCGCCTATATTGTGCGCGAAATCCGGCCTGGAGGTTTGCGCATGGCGCGGTTTTTCGTCTGGACACCGGCCCGTGGTTGGTGTGTTCGTACCATCCCAGCCAGCAGAACACACGCACCGGCAAACTGACCGTAGCCATGTTCGATGCGCTCTGGGCGCGGGTGAAGAATCTGCTCGATATAACGGAAGCACCTTCGAGCGTAGGGAGAAGCGGAATATGATCTTTGAAGGGCAAATCGCCCCCGATTTCCAACTCAATGATGTAGATGGGCATCCAGTTCGCCTGTCCTCTTATCGTGGCGAGAAAGTTGTCTTGCTGGCTTTCTTGCGCGGTTTTATGTGACCCTTCTGCCGCGCGCAGTTGGCGCGCTTACGGGATAGTTATGCTGAGTTTGTCGCGCGGGGGGCCGAGATTTTGGCGGTTGGGCCCGATAAGCCGCAAGCGTTTGTCCATTACTGGCAAGAGAACCGCATTCCTTTTGTGGGCTTGCCCGACCCTGAACATCGTGTAGCCAAATTGTATAAACAAGAAGTCAATTTGTTCAAATTGGGACGTATGCCGATGAATTCCATCGTGGACCGCCAGGGCCGCCTGCGCTTTGTGTATTATGGGCAAAGCATGGCCGACATTCCCGATAACGAGACTTTCCTGCGGGTAATAGGCGAGATTTCAGCCTCATCAAAGTAGCATGACGTTAGGAAAAATTGCTTTTTTAGGCTCTGGCGAAACCTCGCTGGCGGGCGGGCGCATCTTCGAGACGCTGGCGCGGGAGTTGCCTCAGCCGCTCAAAATTGCCATCCTTGAAACGCCGGCCGGTTTTGAACTCAACGCCGACCTGGTAGCCGGGCGCGTGGCCGATTTTTTGGCAAGACGCTTGCAAAACTACGCGCCGCAGATTGTCACCATACCGGCTCGCAAGCGCGGCACGACCTTAAGCCCCGACAATCCCGAAATCGTCCGGCCTTTGTTGACTGCCGACTTGATCTTTTTGGGACCCGGTAGCCCGACTTATGCGGTGAGACAATTGAAGGATAGCCTGGCGTGGGACATCTTGCGGGCGAAACATCGCCTCGGGACCACGCTGGTATTTGCTTCCGCCGCCACAATCGCTGCCGGCGCCTGGGCATTGCCCGTTTACGAGATCTTCAAGGTGGGCGAAGACGTGCATAAGAAACCCGGCCTGAACCTGTTTGCCGACTTTGGCCTGAGCCTCAATTTTGTTCCCCATTGGAACAACGCCGAAGGCGGCGCAGACCTGGACACCAGCCGTTGTTTCATCGGCCGTGAGCGTTTTGCGGTTTGGCGCGCCAGTTTGCCGCAGGATAGCGTCGTGTTAGGGTTGGATGAGCATACTGGCTTCGTTTTCGATTTTGCTAAAAGGGAATGCTTGGTTAGCGGCGTCAGCAGCGTGTCTATTGTCCGTTCCTGTGAGACGAAGATTTATGCTGCTGAGACTGTCTTTCCTATTTCTGAGTTAGGGGATTTTGTAGAGCCGCAGCCGCTAGAGAGCGGCATTTCGCCCGAGATATGGAAAATGGCGCAAGCAGCCAATCGTGCCGAGGACCAAGTCCTCTCGCCCGCTGTCTTAGCGCTGCTGGAAGCCCGCCAAAAAGCCCGTGTGGAAAAGAACTGGGCCGAATCCGATCGCTTGCGGGACGAAATCGCTGCCCTGGGCTGGCTGGTGCAAGATACGCCCGATGGACAGAAATTGGTTTACAAGGGAGGGGAGTAGCAGTATGTCCGAAGCCATTGCTACACTCAAGCAGCAACTTCGCCGGCAATGCCGGCAGAGGCGTGATGCGCTTGGCGAACAGACGTGGAGGCAGGCGAGCGCGGCCATTTGCGATCATATCGAGTCCTGGCATCTCTTTCTGCGCTCGCAGTGCATCCTGACCTATCTGCCGATGCGCGGTGAGGTGGATGTGACGCCTCTCCTGACGCGCTACCCTGACAAACTTTGGTTGGTGCCGCGTATCCTGCCGCAGGAAAATCATCGCATGGCTTTGCATGTTTACGATGCGCAGTATTTGGTGCGTCATCCGTTTGGAATGTTAGAACCCAGCGCTGATTTGCCGGAAGTTTCTCCTGCGGAGGTGCAACTGGTATTAACGCCGGGTCTGGCCTACGACCGTCGTGGTTGGCGGCTGGGCTATGGCGGCGGGTACTTCGACCGCTTTTTGCAAAACTTCGAGGGTGTGAGCCTGGGCATCGTCTATGCCGCACTTTTCTTAAAGTCGCTTCCGCATGGGAAATTCGATGTGCCGCTGGATTGGGTTGTCACTGAAGACGGCATTTTTTCTTGCCAGGAGAAGACAAAATGACGTTCCTGCCGGCTTATTTGCGCCTTGCGCCGGCTGAATTGAAAGCACGCACCGAACAGGCTGTGGCGCGTTTGGGAAAATGCGACCTATGTCCGCGCGCTTGTGGCGCCAACCGTTTGGCAGATGAGCGCGGCGTGTGCAAAACTGGGCGGTGGGCCAGGGTGAGCAGTTACGGGCCCCATTTCGGCGAGGAGGCCCCTCTGCGCGGCTGGAATGGTTCTGGAACCGTGTTCTTTGCGCGCTGCAACTTGCATTGTCAGTTTTGTCAAAACTATACCATCAGCCAGGCGGATGCGGGACAGGAATTGAAACCGGAAGAACTGGCCGCTATCATGCTGCATTTGCAGCAGATCGGCTGTCATAACATCAACCTGGTCTCGCCTAGCCATGTTGTGGCGCAAATCCTGGAAGCCTTGACGCTGGCTGTGCAGGATGGGCTGCGCCTGCCGCTGGTTTACAACACCGGCGGCTATGACTCGCTGGAGACGCTTGGCCTGTTGGATGGCGTGGTGGATATCTACATGCCCGATATGAAATATGCCAGCAGCGCCATGGCACGCAAATATTCACTGGTGCGGGATTATGCGAGTGTGAATCGCGCAGCAGTCAAAGAAATGCACCGTCAGGTGGGCGATTTACGATTGGATGAGTATGGGCTGGCCGTGTGCGGCTTGCTGGTGCGCCTGTTGGTATTGCCCCATAACCTGGCAGGAACGCGCCAGACGGTGCGTTTCCTTGTAAACGAAATCTCTCCGAACACGTACCTCAACTTGATGGACCAATATTACCCGTCATATCATGCCGGCCGCTTTCCAGAGTTAAATCGCCATCTCGCGCCAGAAGAATATCGGGCCGCCGTCGAAATGGCCCGTCAGGCCGGGCTGATTCGCCTGGATGCGCGTTTGTAGGTTATAAAACCCTCGGAACGTTTCGTAGGCTTTTCGCAATCATCTCCTGATCCACCGGCGTTCGATCCACCCGCACGCCCACCGCGTTGTAGATGGCG
>JBBITF010000012.1:22977-67857 GCA_037440925.1 Chloroflexota bacterium | reverse complement strand
GTGCGGGGCGGGTTGAATCTCGAAGCGGAGGCGCTGGCGCAGTTGACCGCGCTGGAGTCGTCGAGCGAATATAACTGGTACGAGGAAGGCGTGGCGACGCTGCGCTCGCGGCTGGATTACGTCAGGGAACGCTTGCGCCTGTTCTATGTGGGCATCACCCGCGCCAAGCGTGAACTGATCGTCACCTGGAACACGGGCCGCCAGGGCGACGCGACGCCATCCTTGCCATTGAGTGAGTTGTTAGCGCGCTTTTTCCCAAAATAGTGGCTTTTTATTGGGGTAAAATCAAGGGAAATGTTTCACAAAAGTCTTTCTTTATGCTCAAATTAACCATCGAAAGTTTACGTAAGGAAGCGGCTATTTTTTTGGGACGAAAAACGCCCTATAAAAAGCAGTGTTTTGAATAGTCTAAATTTACAACAATTTGAAGGTATGCAGGTTCTTAGGCTGTTTTAGTCACTTTCAAACTTCTGGCCATCAGACTATCAGACTATGTCAAAAGCGTGCAACAAAACGTGGGGCGCACAGACGGGTATAAGTCTTGCGTGAATCTGCTGTTTTGGGTTGTTTCTACTTGCCAAATCTGCTAGAGGTTGGTATACTACCTCCCATGATGAATTCAGTATTCGCGCATCGCCATCATGCTCATCATCATCTGCTCCCCGAAAGGCCGGAGTTCTTTGCGCGCACCTGAATTCAATTGACAGAGTCAAGCGCTTTGTTCATCGAACCCCGGTCATAGACTGGGGTTTTTTGTTTGCCAATCCACTTTAAGGATAATCTATGTTCTCGCAAAAAATCATTCGTCTTTCCCTGCCCTCCAAGGGCCGCCTCGAAGCGGGCGCTTTAGCGTTCCTTTCAGAAGCCGGCCTGCCCATTTTCAAATCCAACCCGCGGCAATATCAGGCCGAATTGCCTGCTTTGCCTGAGTTGGGAGTCATCTTCCAGCGCCCTGGTGACATTGTGGTCAGCGTGCGGCAGGGCAGCGTGGACTTTGGCATTACGGGCCTCGACATGGTCGAAGAAAAGCGTGGCGAAAACGGTGAACTGCTCATTCTGCACGACGCGCTTGGCTTTGGACATTGCGCGTTGACCCTGGCTGTTCCAGAGAGTTGGGAAACGGTAACAGACCTTGCCTCGCTCCAGGCGCACGCCTCGCGGTCTAAAAAACCTTTGCGCGTGGCGACCAAATTTCCTGTCTTGACCGAGCGCTTTTTAAAGCGGCATCATATTGCTCATGTGCTAATTTCTGCCGAAGGCACCCTCGAAAGCGCGCCGGCCATTGGTTATGCCGATATGATTTCGGACCTTGTATCTTCGGGTCAAACCCTGCTCGATAACCGCCTGCGCCCCTTGCCTGATGGCGTCATCCAACTTTCTCAGGCCGTATTGATTGCAAACCGCAAAGCCTTGCAAACCCGGCCCGAAGCGCTGGAAATGGCGCGCCGCCTGCTCGAATACATCGAAGCCCATCTGCGCGCCAAGGATAACGTGCTGGTCATTGCCAACATGCGCGGTGATAGCCCAGCGACCATCGCCCAAAAAATATTTACGCAGACTCACGTTGGCGGCTTGCAAGGTCCTACCATTAGCCCGGTCGTCACACGCGAAAGCGCGCAAGGCTGGCACTCTGTCACCGTCGTCGTGCGCCGCGACTGCCTGCCTCAAGCCATCACGGAACTGCGGCTGGTTGGTGGCAGCGGCATTCTCGTATCGCCTCTCACCTATATTTTTGAAGAAGAGCCGCCGCGTTACAAAGCCATGCTTGCGGCCTTGAAAGGATAACCATGTTGCGACAATACAACCCCGAAACCGCTCGGCAAACCATCCTCAAACGCACACCGCCCGATGAATTTCCCATCAGTCAGCGCGTATTGGAGGGAATTGCGCAAATGTTTGGAGAGCCTTTGCCTCCCGAGCAAGCCGTTGCAAAAATTTTGATGGATGTGCGGATGAACGGCGACGCCGCCCTGCAAAAGTGGACGCAAACCCTCGATTCGCTCTCCCTTCGGCCTGCTCCCGTTGCCCCGGCCTTGATTCAATCTGCCGCCGACTCGCTGCCGCCCCTTCAGCGTGATGCGCTCGAAAAGGCGGCTGCCCGCATCGAAGCCTTTCACCGCCGCCAACCTTTGACCTCTTGGTTCACCCATGAACTTGGCGGCACGCTTGGGCAAATCATTCGTCCCATTCAACGGGTGGGGTTATACGTCCCCGGCGGAACCGCTCCCTTGCCGTCCACGGTCTTGATGAGCGCCATTCCGGCGCGGGTAGCGGGCGTGAAAGAGATTGTGGTCGTCACGCCTCCCAATCGTTCGCTTGCAGAACAAACCCCGCCTATCTCCCCTGTGATCCTGGCTGCTTGCGCCATCGCCGGCGTAGATGAGGTCTATGCGCTGGGTGGGGCGCAGGCGATTGCCGCCCTGGCCTATGGCACGCAGACCATCCGGCCTGTGGATAAGATTTTTGGTCCCGGCAACCTCTTTGTCACGCTTGCCAAGCGGCAAGTTTATGGCGTAGTGGGCATTGATGGGCTGGCGGGGCCGACCGAAACCGTCGTCATCGCCGATGAATCTGCCAACCCTGTCTGGGTGGCGGCAGATTTGCTGGCGCAGGCGGAACATGATTTGCTGGCCTCTGCAATTTTATTGACCCCCTCCCAGAAATTAATTGAGGATGTGCAAATCGAAATTGCCCGGCAGGTTGAACAACGAAACCGTGCGGACGTTATCCTGGCTTCGTTGGAGAATCGCGGCGGCGCCGTGTTGACTCGTGACCTCGAGGAAGCCATGCAACTGGCAAATGACTATGCCCCCGAGCATCTGGCTTTATCGGTGCGCGAGCCATGGGGTTGGGTGGAAAAAGTGAACCATGCTGGCGGTATATTCGTCGGCGAACATTCTTTCGAAGTGCTGGGCGATTACCTTGCCGGTCCCAGCCACGTCATGCCGACGGGCGGCTCGGCGCGTTTTGCTTCTCCGCTCAACGTGTGGGACTTTGTGAAAATCGTCAGCCTGGTAGCGCTCGACGAAAACGCCGCTCAGACCATCGTTCCGCTAGCCGCTTCGATTGCCCGTTCTGAAGGTTTAGATGCGCACGCCAACGCTGCTCTCTTGCGGGCCGCGGCGTAGCGCGGGATATATCCAGGAGCCGCCATGCAAATCAGAAAACACCTCCAATCGCTCCCTCCCTATATTCCTATCGAACCGTTTGAAGTTCTCTCTGCGCGCCTGGGAAGAGACCCCGCCAACATCGTCAAACTGGACGCCAACGAAAACCCTTACGGTCCGTTGAAAGCGGTGCGCGAGGCGCTGGCAAATATGCCATTCCCGCACGTTTACCCCGACCCCGAAAGCCGCGCCCTGCGAGAAGCGCTTGCCAGATTTACAGGTCTCGGAGCGGAGTATTTGCTTGCCGGCGCCGGGGCAGACGAGTTGATTGATTTGCTGATGCGCGTTTTTCTCGAGCCGACGGATTACGTTCTCACATGCACGCCAACCTTTGGCATGTACGTCTTTGACGCGCAACTCAACGCCGCACGTTGTATCGAAGTCCCTCGCCGCGCCGATTTTTCGCTCGACATGCCATCCATTCGCAAGGCGGTTGAAGCCTATCGCCCCAGGCTCCTCTTCATCGCCTCGCCCAACAATCCCGATGGGTCGCTTGTGGATGCAAAAACGATGGAGGCCCTGTTGGCATTGCCGACCCTGATTGTGTTGGATGAAGCCTACATCGAGTTTGCAGACGAATGCCTTGGCGCATCTCTTAGCCGCATTGGCGACGTGCCTCAGCGTGAAAATCTGGTTGTTTTGCGAACTTTCAGTAAGTGGGCTGGGCTGGCTGGTTTACGCATTGGATACGGCGCTTTTCCGCTGTGGCTGATGCCGACTTTGTGGAAATCCAAACAGCCATACAACGTCAATGTGGCGGCAAGCGTGGCGGCGCAAGTCTCATTGGCGCACGTGGACGAATTGGCAAAAGGGGTTGAACGTTTGACGACCGAGCGAGAGAGGCTGTTCAGGGCTTTACAGAAAATCCCTTATTTGCAGCCTTACCCTACGCGGGCTAATTTCATTTTATGCCGGGTGGTGGGACGCGATGCGGCTGAACTGAAAGCGCGCCTGGCGCAGCGACACGGCATTTTCATCCGCTATTTTGACAAGCCTGCTCTGCGCGACCATATCCGCATCAGCGTGGGCCGGCCTCAGGATACCGATGCGTTATTGCAAGCGCTGATGTCTGAAGCCTCTTGATTTTGCTTGAACAAGGAGCAAAGATGCGAACCGCAGATATATCACGAAAGACGAACGAAACGCAAGTTCGCGTTGAATTGAACTTGGACGGTGCGGGTGTTCACGAGATTTCTACCGGCATAGGCTTTCTCGATCACATGTTGACCCACCTTGCGGTGCATGGCTTATTTGACCTGCGGCTGCAAGCCCAGGGAGATTTGCACATTGACGTTCATCATACCCTCGAAGATGTAGCCCTGACCCTGGGACAAGCCTTCGATAGGGCGCTTGGTGATCGTCGTGGCATTCAGCGCATAGGCGATTGCTTCGCGCCAATGGACGAGACGCTGGCGCACGTGGCGGTGGATTTGTCTGGGCGCCCTTATGCAATCATGCGGGCCAAATGGCAAACGTCGTATGTGGGCAATATCCCTGTCACCCTGTTCCCGCATTTTTTCGAGTCTTTTGCGGTCACGGCGCGCTGCAATATCCATGCCCGCATTGTGTACGGACGCGACGACCATCATCGAGCCGAAGCCTTGTTCAAAGCCTGGGCGCGCGCGCTGGATATAGCGACGCAACTCGACCCCCGGCGCGGCGGGATGGTTGCCTCTACAAAGGGTGCATTGTAATTCGCCTACTTGTCTACCTGTCTACTTGTGTACCTTTTACCTACCCCCACCTTGCTCACCATGACGAGAAAGATATGAACAAAATAACCCTCCTCGATGCCGGCACAGGCAATTTGCGTTCTGTGCAAAAGGCGTTGGAAAATACCGGCGCAAAAGTCATACGCACAAACGACCCGCAAGTAGTTTTAGCGGCGCAGAAAGTCGTTCTGCCGGGCGTCGGCGCGTTTGGAGATTTCATGTTGGGTTTGCGCGCGCGCGGACTGGATGAAGCGCTCATGCAAGTTACAGCCGGCGGCGTTCCCATGCTGGGCATTTGCGTTGGGATGCAGGCCCTGTTCGACCTGGGAGAGGAGATGGGCCGACATGCCGGCCTGGGGTTGCTGCCCGGCCGGGTGGAGCGGTTTGCAGAATCGCTGTCGGTGAAGATTCCGCACACGGGGTGGAATCAGATCGAGGTCCAGAAAGAAGCGCCCTTGTTTCATAGCATCCGCAGCGGGGCGTATGTCTATTTCAATCATTCGTATATTTGCCGGCCGCTCCACCCATCCGCTGTAATCGCAACCGCCGACTACGGCGTTGAATTTGCCTGCGCCGTTCAGCGCGAAAATATTTTTGGCGTTCAGTTCCATCCCGAAAAAAGCCAAAAGGTGGGACTGCAAATCTTGAGGAATTTTCTGGAGGTGAGATGATTGTCTATCCCGCAATTGACCTGCGCGGCGGCAAGGTAGTGCGCCTGAAGCAAGGCGACCCGTCGCGGGTGACGGCTTATAGCGATCATCCTGCCGAAATGGCGCGGCGCTGGCTGGATGCAGGCACGCGCTGGCTTCATGTGGTCAATCTTGACGGCGCGTTTGGCGACAGGGATGACGCAAATCGTCTGGCGCTGGACGCTATCTTGAAATCTGGCGCGGCGGTGCAGCTTGGCGGCGGGATGCGCTCGCTGGAGTCCATCCAACAGGCGTTGCGTTGGGGCGTGAACCGCGTCGTCGTCGGCACGCTGGCTGTTGAGCAGCCTGAGACGGTTGCGCGGGCAATCGAGTTGTTCGGTCCCGAAAGAATAGCGGCAGCAATTGACGCGCGGGATGGGATAGCGCGCATACGCGGCTGGAAAGAGAACGGCGGAATATCCGCCATGGAGTTGGCGCATCGCATGAGGGACCTGGGCCTGCGTACCGTTATCTTTACCGATGTCTCCCGCGACGGATTGGGCGGAGGCTTGAACCTTGCCGCTACGCGCGAACTGTCTGAGACCAGCGGGTTGGAGGTCATCGCTTCAGGCGGCGTGCATACGCTTGATGATGTGCGCGCGGTCAAGGAAGCCGGGCTGGCTGGTGTCATCATTGGCCGTGCGTTGTACGATGGGACGATTGCACTGGAAGAGGCGTTGCGGGTGATAGAGAGTAGAGAGTTATGTTGACCAAACGAATTATCCCCTGCCTCGACATTCAAGACGGGCGCGTGGTGAAGGGCGTCAACTTCGTCAACCTGCGCGACGCGGGCGATCCGGTGGAGCAGGCACGGTTGTACGACCAGCAGGGCGCAGACGAACTGGTCTTCCTGGATATTTCTGCCACGCACGAAGGGCGCAAAACTACCCTGGAACTGGTCAACCGTGTGGCTGAGACGGTTTTCATGCCGCTAACCGTTGGCGGTGGAATCCGCAGCGTAGAGGATATGCGCAATCTCCTGCTGGCCGGCGCCGACAAAATCAGCCTCAATTCGGCGGCAGTGAAAAATCCGCAACTGCTCTCCCAGGGGGCCGCGTGCTTTGGCGCGCAATGTATCGTGCTGGCGATTGATGCGCGCCGCTGCGGCCCTTCGGCTTGGGAAGTGTACATTCATGGCGGACGCATCCCTACCGGCCTAGACGTTATCGAGTGGGCGCAGCGCGGCGTGGACCTGGGCGCGGGCGAAATCTTGTTGACCAGCATGGATGCAGACGGCACGCTGGCGGGCTATGACCTTGCGTTGACGCGCGCCATCGCCGAAGCGGTCTCCGTCCCCCTCATCGCTTCGGGCGGCGCTGGCGCGCCGGCTCACTTTGCCGATGTGCTGACCGAAGGTAAAGCCGACGCCGCCCTGGCCGCTTCCCTCTTTCACGATGGCAAACTGAAAATCCCTGATTTGAAAAGATACCTGCAATCGCTGAATATCCCTGTGCGAATGGACATGGAACATGAAACATGGAACATAAAACATGAAACGTGAAAACTGGAATTCCATCGAACTCAACTTTGGCCCCGACGGCCTCCTCCCTGTTATTGTGCAGGATGCCGATACGCGTGAAGTCTTGATGCTGGCATACATGAACGCTGAAGCCCTGCGCTTGACTCTCGAAACAGGCGAAACCTGGTTTTGGTCGCGCAGCCGCCGGCAATTGTGGCATAAAGGCGCCACTTCTGGCAACATTCAACGTGTGGTAGAAATCCGCCCCGATTGCGACGCAGATACCCTCTTGATTCGCGTCCATCCTGCCGGCCCTGCCTGCCACACAGGAAACCGGACTTGCTTTTATCGCAGCCTCGAGAATTTGGGTAATCTCCCTGTAGCCCCTACCCACAACCCTATCCCCTCGCTCTAAACCATCCCTCTCATGAACCTGCAATCGCTCTTCGACCTCATTCAAGACCGCCAGAAAAACCCTGCCGAAGAATCCTACACTGCCCGCCTCTTTGCGGCAGGCCTGCCGAAAATCGCCCAGAAAATCGGCGAGGAAAGCGCCGAAGTGATCGTGGCGGCCCTCGCGCAAAGCGACCAGCGCCTTATTGAAGAAGTGGCCGACCTGACTTACCATACGCTTGTCCTGCTCGCTGCGCGCGGATTGACCCCTGCCGACGTGATGACTGAATTGGAGAAACGGCGCAAATGACAAAAATCATTCTGCTCGATATTGACGGCGTGCTTTTGCGCCCCGGCGGATACCGCGCCGCCTTGCGCGCTACCCTCCATCGCTTCTGGAATGCTCACTTTGAAGTGGATGAAAAAACGCTGGAAGGTTTAGAACGGCGCGGCATTACCAGCGAATGGGACATGGCGCCCCTCTTGCTCGCCTCTTACTGGACCTCGATTCTGGAGCGCCAGCCCATGCCGAATCTCCCCGCCGACGTTTCCTCTGCCGCCGCTGCCATCAACCTTCGGCGCAAAGTAGATGTGCCTGCTCGTTTATCCATTCCAGAATTTCCCTTAACGCCAGGCCAATATCCTGCCGAGAGCGCATTTCAAGCGGGGTGCTTTCCCGCCATTCCCCTTGAACTGCGCAAAAACCTGCTGACCCAAACACGCCACATCCACGCCTCGGCCACCATGCGGGTCTTTCAACATTTTACGCTTGGCAGCCAGAAGTTCACAGAAACCTATCGCCTGCCGGCTGAATTCAAAACCGAATCGTTACTCTTGGCCTACGATACGCCCAACATAGACGCAGAAAGTCGCTCTCGCTTGTTTCAAGAGGAAATGTATCCTGTCATTTTCACAGGTCGCCCGTCCAGGCCGCCGCGCGAAGTGAACGAATCGGCGGTTGGCTACCCCCCCGAAGCGGAAATGGCGTTGGCGCTGGTTGGATTGGAAGATATCCCCCTGCTGGCCTTCGGCAAACTAGAATATATCGCAGCGCAGCAGCGAACCGACCCTGAGACATGGGTAAAACCCTCGCCGTTTCACGCGCTGGCGGCCATTGCTGCCGCCTTCACACGACAAGAATGGCCTGCGCTTCAGGCTGTTGCACATTGGCAGCAGACCGGTCGTCTGGACGGCGTCTTTTCGGAACTACCGCCTTCCTTCGAACTTCTCGTCGTGGAAGATACGATGAGCGGCATCCATTCGACCCTGCAAGCCGCCAAAATTTTACAACGGGCAGGGAAGAATATCGTCGTGCGGCCTTTGGGATTTGCTCTGGCCGGTTCGGTCAAAGCCAACATGTTTCAGCAAGCCGGCATCCCTTTTTACGAAGATTGGACATCCTTGATGAAACAGATTGGATGACGCCGCTTTCAAAACCTTTGGGATGCTGGTTCTGTAAGAGACTTTCTTAAGTGCGCGAACGGATGACTTTCTTGACCTACGCGCTTCTTTCTCAGCCTGAACCTGCCTCCGTTAACCAGACGCGGACATACGCCTCAATCGCTTCCGCTGCCCCCTCTTCCCCTGCCTCGAACCATGCAATGGAGGGGTCGTCTAACTTGAACCAATTGGCCTGTCGCCGCACAAAGACGCGCGTCAATCGGCGCATCTGGGCTTTAGCCTCCTCGATGCTCATCTGCCCCAGCACAACCGCTGTCGCTTCGCGGTAGCCAATGGCTGACAAACCTGGCAGGGAAGGGGAATACCCCTTTGCAAGCAGGCTGCGCGCCTCGTCCAGTAACCCGGCAGCAAACATGCTCTCAATGCGCTCGTCTATGCGCCGGTATAATTCAGCGCGCGGACGTTTCAACCCAATCGTCAATACATGATAGGGCGAGTCTCTGCGCCGCTGTTGTTCCGAAAAACGTTGGCCGCTTGTCAGGATGACTTCCAGCGCGCGGATGGTGCGGCGCTCGTTTCGGGGGTCAATTTTCTGAGCCGCCTGCGCGTCGAGCAGGCTAAGTTTTTCGTGTAACCATGCGCCCCCTCTTTCTTTGTTCATCTTCTCCAACGCCTCCCGTAGACGAGGGTTGGGAGCAACTTCCGGCGGCGTCCAGTTTTCGGTCACAGCGCGAATGTATTGCCCTGTTCCCCCCACCAAAAAGGGCAGTCTGCCGCGTGCGTGGATGCCGGCAATGGCTTCCCAAGCCGCCTTCTGAAAAAGCGCCAGCGACCAGGTCTCATCTGGGTTGGCGACATCAATCAAGTGATGAGGAATGCGCGCGCGCTCGGCTGGCGTAGGCTTGGCAGTGCCGATATCCATGCCGCGATAAAAGAGCCGCGAGTCGGCGCTCACAATCTCCCCTTCCAGCCGCTTGGCTAATTGAATAGCCAGGTCGGTCTTGCCGACCGCAGTTGGTCCCACCAAAACAACCAGGGGCGGTTTTGTCATCTACTCACCTGCAATTTGCAGCGCCGATGATGAGACGGCCGCATTCTCGCGTGGCGGGTCCTTGATTACAAAGGTCAATATCGCAGCCATGAATATCCCACACACAATCGAGACAATGAACGTAGCCTGGAAACCGACGGCATCTGCCAGCCAGCCGCCCAAGACCGGCGCCAGGATGGTCGCTGGCGCGGTCAGCGTGCTGGAAAGACCGATATAGTAAGGACGTTCTGACTCACTTCCAAAACGCACCGTCAGCGGCAGGGGGATCGTCCAGATGGCTACAGTGGCAATGCTGGTCAGCAAGAAACTGGCATAAAACCAATGCGCGGAGGGCGCTGCCAGCGCAATGAACGCGCTGCCAGAGGCTGCCAGTCCGCCCGCCGCCATCACTGCCCGCGGACTCCAGTAGTCGGCCAATCGCCCCATCGCCAGGCTGGACAGGATCGAAAAGAACATATAAGCGCCCGTCAGCAGGCCGGCTTCGGCTTCGCTGATTCCGAATGTCCACACTATGTAGACGATATAAAACGAAAAGGCTACGGCAGCAAACTGGCTCAAGCACCGCAGCGCCAGGAAAGAAACGAAATTCGCATTGCTCCTCAAAATGCGCCACGATTCCCGCCAGATTTTGCCGGCTTTGCCTTCGGCAAGGCGCGCCTCGCTTTCCGCTTCGCGCGTTAGAGACAGGAACACGAAGGAAATTGTCAGCGACGCGCTGGCGGCCAGGAAACACAGCGTAAAATCCAATGGCCCCTCTAAACCGCCTAAAATCAGCCCTGCGGCGATGGCCGAAAGCCCTTCCAGCGCGGTGAACGCCGCTGCCTGGGCGCCGAAGAACGTTCCGTGCAGGCGTGTGGGTATGATTTTAGAGATTAAACTGGTCCAGGCGTTGGCTGCCAGCCCGCCCCCAAATCCTTGCCAGATGAGCAGGAAGAAGGTGAGGATGAGCGCGTTTTGCGTCCCCAATCGAGGCAGAAACCAGGCTACCGCCGCCAGTCCCAAGAAAGGAAGGCGCTCCTGGATGGTCGTCCAAAGCACCAAGGGCTTAATGTGTTTTGCGCGCGATACCCAGTCGGCAGTCAACAATTGAGGAAATTGCCAGCCTGCATTGTGGATGGCCGGCGCCAGTCCAATCAGCAGGGCCGAGTCCGTCAGTTGAGAAACAAAGAGTGGGATGATGGTAATGAACGAAGCAAATCCCAGTCCCAGGCCAAAAAAGCCGCCATCCAGCAGGTTGACGGTCAAGTTGAAGCGTAAGTTGCGCTCAATGTACGATTCGTTGAAAGAGAGGCGTGACATGGCTTGAATTGTACCCTGCTGCGCGACCTCTTGACAATCTCGAAAAAATCTTTACAATATAAACGAACGTTCGTTCATAAAACGAGATGCACGATGACAGAATCCACGCTATCCAAAGGTGAGCGTACTCGCCAGGCCATCGAGAAAGCCGCGCTCGAATTATTTTTACAGCATGGTTATCATGCTACCTCCATGCGCCAGATTGCCAAACGTGCCGGCATCGCTCTCGGCGGCATCTACAATCACTTTGCCAGCAAAGATGAAATCTTCCAGGAACTCATTATTGTCGAGCATCCTTATCTGAAAATTTTGCCTCTCATTCGTAACGCGCCGGGCGACTCTCCAGAAGAGTTTGTACATAATTCAGCCCGTGTCGTGCAAGAAGAAATGGGGCAAAATCCCGATTTCATCAAATTGATGTTCATCGAAATCGTAGAATTTCATGGCAAGCATTTCCCAAAGTTGTATGAGACCATCTTTCCACAAGTCTTGCCTCTCTTGCAGCGTTTTGCCGCTCCTGGCAGCGGCGTGCGGGAAATACCTCTGCTGCGCTTGATACGCGCTTTTATGGGCAACATTATTGCCTTCTATGCCACTGAATTTTTGATGTCTCAGCCTGCCCTGCCGTCTGAATTGCGCGCTATGCGGCTGGAAGATTTCATGGATATTTTCCTGTACGGAATCCTGAAACGCGAGTAGAACAAGTCTCACCTTACCTTGACTTTGACCCTCATCACCTGGAGCGCCTATGAACGCACGCTTGTCGTCTATTATTCGCAAGGAATTCATTCAGATTTTCCGTGATAGTCGTACTTTAATTCTCATTCTGGTCATTCCCATCATGCAATTGTTCTTATTGGGATATGCTGCTACCAACGACGTGCGCAACGTTCCTTTGGCCGTCTTAGACCGTAGCCGCAGCCCCGAATCGCGCGCCTTGCTGGATGCTTATCGCGCCGCTGACTACTTCCGAATCGCTTACACTGTTGATTCCGAGGCTGATATCGAAGACCTCATCGCTGGCGGAAAAGCGCGTGCAGCCGTCATCATCCCGCCTGATTATGCAGAACGGTTGAACGAAGGCAATGCTCAAGTAGCCTTCATTCTGGATGGCTCCGACCCTACCAGCGCCTCCACTGCTCTCTCTGCGGCGCAACTCATCAGCCAATACCATTCCACCGATATACTCGCCCAGCGATTTACCCGCACCGGGCTTAACCTGCACGTCAAACCGCCGGTCGAAGTCCGCACCACCGTCTGGTACAACCCCGACCTGGTCAGCGCCTACTTCATGATTCCGGGCGTGATTGGCATGATTTTGTATGCCATTGCCGCCGTTCTTACCGCCACCTCGATTGTGCGTGAACGTGAGCGCGGCACTATTGAGCAACTTATCGTTACCCCTATCCGTCCGTGGGAATTGATCGTTGGAAAATTGACGCCCTATGTCATCCTGGGCTTTTTGAATACCGTCGAGGTGCTGGCTGTTGGCCATTGGTGGTTTGGAGTGCCTATTCGAGGCGACCTGGGCCTGATTTTTCTGATGTCGGGCATCTTCCTGGTCACCGGTTTGGGCATTGGCCTGTTTGCTTCCACCATCGCCAACACCCAGCAAGAAGCCATGCTCACCGTCTGGATGACGCTCTTGCCAAGTATTTTCCTTTCGGGTTTCTTCTTCCCGCTTGAAGCCATGCCTGCTTTTCTGCAATGGTTATCTTACCTGATGCCTTTGCGCTATTACCTGGTAATCATCCGTTCGCTGCTGCTCAAGGACGTCAGCCTTGCAATGATTCAGATGGACGTAATTGCAATGACCCTGTTTGCAGTCGGCATTATGACCGCTGCCGCTTTGCGGTTTAGAAAGAGATTGGATTGATTTCCTGCCTCTTTTGTTTCCAAAGAAAGATATCCTCCCAAGGAGATTTGCTATGAACCACAAACGCCCACCGCTTCCTATGATCTTTGTCATTTTGTTGGTTCTCACCGTCAGCCTCTATTTCATCGTCAGTCAAAGCCTGAAAGAAAACAATGGCGTGCTGACTGCTTCTGGCAATATCGAAGCCGTTCAAGTGGACATTGCTCCTGAACTTTCGGGAAAAGTCATGGAGGTTTTGGTCGAGGAAGGCCAATCGGTAGCCAAAGACTCTGCGCTTCTTCGCCTGGATCCCAGCCTGCTGGCTGCCCAACGACAGGTAGCCGCCGCTCAGATAGATTCTGCTAACGCTGCCCTTGCTGCTGCCCAAACCAACTACGACCTGGCGGTTCAGACTGCGCTGGCCCAGCAACAGGCTTCGCAAGCCCGCGATTGGCGTTTTTCGGCGCCCGACGAGTTCAACCAGCCAGCCTGGTACTTCGAGCCGGGCGAGCAATTGACATCTGCCCAAGCCGAAGTGGAGGCTGCCAAAGGCGCGCTTGAGGCCGCGCAGGCCAATCTTGCCAAAATTCTTGCAGACTTGAACAATGCCGATTTTTTGGCCGCTGAGCAGCGTCTTTCTAAGGCGCGCGCTGCTTTTCTGGTTGCCGATACGGTCAAAATCAATGCCGATAATGCCGCTGAAGGCGGTGCGCTCCAAAAAGCCGCTGACGAGGCCTACAACCGAGCCTTGGATGAATTGCGCGCCGCCCAGGATGCTTATAATGCCATGCTCGATACGCAGGCAAAAAAGGACGTGGAACGTGCGCGCGGAGAAGTGGTTGTTGCTCAGCAGCGTTATGATGCGGCCTATGCTCGCTACGTTTCCTTGCAAACTGGACTCAACTCTCCTTCAGTCGCAATAGCCCAAAAGGCGCTTGACCAGGCCAAAACTGCCCTCGCCCAAGCCGAAGCCAACCTGGCCCTGCTCGACACACAGATTGCCAAATTGACCCTCTCTGCCCCCATGGATGGGGTGATCTTGACCCGTAATGTGGAACCTGGCGAGTTCGTCCAACCTGGCTCAACGCTCTTTGTTCTGGGTCAGTTGCAGAATCTGACCATCACAGTCTACGTTCCCGAAGACCGCTATGGAGAAATCAGCATAGGCCAGCAGGCGCAAGTGACGGTGGACTCATTCCCTGAGATGACCTTTGACGCTGTTGTCATTCGAATTGCCGACCAGGCCGAATACACTCCGCGCAATGTCCAGACTGTCGAAGGCCGCAGTAGCACAGTCTTTGCTATCAAACTCAGCGTCAGCGACCCGGCTGGGAAACTCAAGCCTGGGATGCCGGCCGATGTGGTGTTCAGTATCAGTGGTCAGTGATCGGTGATCAGCATTAGCGCTCAGTGTTCAGTCACTGTTCCTGTTTTCCTGGCTGCAAGGAGAGTGGAATGACCGCAATCGTTCAAGCCAACCGCCTGCGAAAAACCTTTGGCGAAAATGTGGCCGTTGACGATGTGTCACTGCACATCCAGCCTGGCGAAATCTATGGCCTGGTTGGGGCGGACGGGGCCGGCAAGACGACTACAATCCGCCTGTTAGTGGGCGCCTTGCGTCCCGATGCAGGTCAGATTTCCATCTGTGGCTATGACGTTCTCAAACAGGTCGAATTGGCTCGCGCGCAAATCGGCTACCTCTCGCAGCGTTTTTCCCTGTACGAAGACCTGACCGTGCTGGAAAACATCCGCTTCTTTGCCGAAGTGCGTGGCCTGTCCCAAACGGAGTGGCTGCCGCGTTCGATGGAGATTCTCGAATTTGTCGGCCTGGCTGACTTCAAAGATCGCCGCGCCGGTCAACTCTCTGGCGGCATGAAGCAAAAACTGGGCCTGGCCTCGGCTCTGGTGACCCGTCCGCGCGTGTTGCTGCTTGACGAACCCACCACAGGCGTTGACCCCGTCACGCGCCAGGATTTCTGGCAGTTGGTCGTCAGGTTGGTATCGCAGAATGTAGGTACGCAGGTAGGCAGGTACACAGGTACACACGGAAACACGGAACGCGGAACACGCGCCGCGCAACCCCTCCCCCCTACCTCCTATCCCCTACCTCCCACCTCCTCTCCTCTACCTCCTACCTCCTCCCCCCTACATCCCACCCCGCTACCCTCCGTCTCCGTCCTCATCTCCACCCCTTACATGGACGAAGCCTCCCGCTGTCATCGGGTGGGCTTTATGAAATCTGGGCGCTTGATTGCCGAAGATACTCCCTCCAACCTGCGCGCTCGGCTGGAGGGGCGTGTGTTGGAATTGCGTGGCCAGCCCCTCAGCGCTTTACGCCATGTGGCGCGCCAGGATGTAGATGTAGAGGACGTGGCCGCCTTTGGCGACCGCCTGCACCTGCGCGTGCGCGCCTCCACAGCGCAAGATGTTCTGAAACGCCTGCCGCATGAAATCGAAACGGCGGGCGGCAAGTTGACTGAACTACGCCCCATTCCGCCCGTCCTTGAAGATGTGTTCATTGCCCTCTCGGAGCCAAACCATGAATGAGCCTGTCATCCTGGTCGAAAACCTGACGCGCAAATTTGGCGATTTCGTTGCCGTAGACCACATCAATTTCCAGGTACAGGCGGGCGAGGTAGTTGGCTATCTCGGCCCGAACGGTTCTGGCAAGACCACCACCATCCGCATGTTGCTTGGCTTGCTCGAGCCAACCGAAGGAAAAGCGGCTGTCTTGGGATATGACGCTTTCGCCCAATCGGAAGAAGTCCGCGCGCGTGTTGGGTACATGTCGCAAAAATTTGCTATTTATGACGACTTGACCACACTGGAAAATTTGACTTTCTATGGCGGCGTCTACGGTATTACCGACAAAACCCGCATCTTACGGACCCTCGAACTGGTCGGCCTCCAGGGACATGCCTCTACACTGACGAGGCACCTGTCTACCGGCTGGCGGCAGCGCCTGGCGTTGGGCATTGCGCTGGTGCATCAACCCAAATTGCTCTTTCTCGACGAACCCACCTCCGGGGTGGATCCCACTGCCCGGCGCACTTTTTGGGAGCTCATCTACCAATTGGCCGAAGGCGGCGTGACGATTTTGGTGACAACGCATTACATGGACGAAGCCGAATATTGTGAGCGGGTGGGCATCATGCGTGACGGCAAATTGCTGGCCATGGACACCCCCTTGAATTTGAAGGCCAACCTCATCACTGGCGATGTGTGGGAAGTTTTTGCTGAACCTTTGCAGCCAGGTTTGGACTTGCTGCCCGGCCTGCCCGGTGTACTGCGGGTGGGATTATCCGGCGACCATTTGCGCATCATCGTACAGCGCGGTTTGAAAAAGGACATTTGGGTAAAGACGTTGCAATCCCAGGGGGTGCAAGTCATTCAAGTCATGCCGGGACACGCCACTCTGGAGGATGTATTTCTCAACCTGGCAAAAAGGGATTGACCGTTGCGGCTCATTTAGGCGTTTTTTGCAACAGAGCAATCCTTTGATTGCCTCGCCGTCCGGGGGCTTGGATTTGACAGCCCAAACCTGCTTGCTTTGCAAGCCCTATTTGTGCCATAATGGAGATGTTGTCAAATCTTGCGAGCGAGGTGTGAGATGGCATTAGCCGAACCGATTATTCTAGCCATTGACCTTGGTACCTCTGGGCCTAAGGTTGCATTGTGTACTGTAAAAGGGGAATTGGTGAGCAGCGAATTCGAGGAAACACACTTGTTTCTATCGCCCGGCGGCGGGGCCGAGCAGTCGCCCGATGAATGGTGGAGCGCCATCGAGAAGGCAGTGCACCGTCTGTTGGCTGGGAATCTTGCCCCTCCCGACTCCATTGTTGCCATTGCCATCACCGGCCAATGGTCGGGGACGGTGGCGGTAGACGAGACTGGCCGGGCGCTTGGCAATGCTATCATTTGGATGGATGCACGCGGCGCGCCGTATGTGGCGCAAATAGTAGACGGCTGGTTCAAAGTGCAAGGCTATGCGCTTGGCAAACTGGCGCGCTGGATTCGGCTGACAGGCGGCGTGCCGGCCAACTCCGGCAAAGACCCCCTCGCCCACATCTTGTATCTCAAGTACAACTGCCCTGAGATTTACCGGCAGACATATAAGTTCTTGGAACCCATAGATTATATCGGGATGCGACTGACTGGCCGTTTTGCCGCTTCCTTTGATTCGATCACTTTACACTGGCTGACAGATAACCGCGCCATTGAGCAAGTGCGCTACGACGATGGCCTGCTTGCGCTTTCTACCATTGAACGCGCCAAATTGCCGGACCTCGAGCCCGCTAACCACGTCCTGGGCAACCTGCTCCCTGACATTGCGCGCGCTTGGGGGCTGCGTGAAGATGTGCAGGTGGTGATGGGAGCGCCGGATGTTCATTCCGCAGCCATTGGGTCGGGGGCAGTTCGGGATTATGAGCCGCATCTATATATCGGCACGTCTTCCTGGCTGGTCTGCCATGTACCATTCAAGAAAACCGATTTATTCCACAACCTGGCGTCTTTACCGTCGGCCATTCCTGGTCGTTATCTGCTAACCGACGAGCAGGAATGCGCCGGCGTGTGCCTGAAATTCTTGCGCGACAACTTGTTTTTTCATCGGGACGAATTATTTACCGGCCAGATGCCTGACGATGTGTACCCGTTATTCGACCAGATTGCAGCGCGGACGCCGGCCGGCAGCGGAAAGGTCATTTTTACGCCCTGGTTGTACGGGGAACGTGCGCCGGTGGACGATCATTTGGTGCGCGGCGGCTTTTTCAACCAGTCTCTGCAAACTACGCGCGCGCATCTGATTCGGGCAGTGTTCGAGGGGGTTGCCTTCAATTCACGCTGGCTGTTGAAATATGTAGAGCAATTCATCGGCAAACCCGTCGAGGCTATCCATATGGTGGGCGGCGGCGCAAAGTCGGACGTGTGGTGCCAGATTCATGCCGACGTGTTGAATCGTCCCATCCATCAAATGCAGGCTCCCCTTGAGGTCAATGCGCGCGGCGCGGCTCTGTTGGCCTCGGCTGCTCTGGGCTACCTGCGCTATGATGAAATTGGTAGACATGTGCCGGTGGCGGCTACGTACATGCCTAATCCGTCTAACCGCCGTCTTTACGACGAACTTTTCCGAGAGTTCGTTGCGCTTTATCAAAACAATAGCAAGGCCTATGCTCGTTTGAACCGCGCTGAAATGCCAGGAGCCTCATCATGAGTTACAAAGATACATTATTTTCCGCCCTGGGCAAACTAAACCCCCGCCTGCTCTCTTGGTTGGAAAGGGGCGTAAAGTCGCTGCCGGGGGTGAGTCAAAGGCTCGAGAGCGAGTACGCAGGCATGATGTCTGGGTTAGAAGCGTCTGTAAAGCCTTATCAGGGACGATTGCCGGTCTTTACCTCTATCCCTGAGACGGGGCGTGAGCATGCCGACATCCTGCATGACATGGAAGTCATGCGCCAGCAGGAGGAAGCGCAATGGAAGGAGGGCTTTGTTTCGGGCGCGGTCTATCACGGTGACCAGGAACATATTGATTTTCTCAATCGGGTGTATGCGCTCAATTCGCAAAGCAACCCCCTGCACGCCGACGTGTGGCCGAGCGCCACCAAGTTCGAGGCCGAAATCGTTGCCATGACTGCCGATATGCTGGGCGGGGCCGGCCAGGGCGTGTGCGGCACGGTCTCTTCGGGCGGCACGGAGAGCATCCTGCTGGCCATGAAAACCTACCGCGATTGGGCGCGCGCCGAAAAAGGCATCACCCATCCCGAAATGATTCTGCCGCTCAGCGCGCACGCTGCTTTTGACAAGGCCAGCCAATACTTTGGAATCAAGGCGGTACATGTTCCTTTGGATGCTCATTTTCGCGCCGATGTGCAGGCCGTAAAAAAGGCTCTTTCGCCGAATACAGTGGTCATCGTCGGTTCGGCGCCTTCTTTCCCGCATGGCGCCATTGACCCAATTGAAGAGTTGTCGGAACTGGCGCGCAAACATGGCGTTGGCTTCCACACCGACGCCTGCCTGGGCGGATTTGTCTTACCTTGGGCAGAAAAACTAGGCTATCCCGTCCCGCCTTTTGATTTTCGCCTGCCTGGTGTCACTTCCATGTCGGCTGATACGCACAAATACGGTTATGCTGCCAAAGGCACATCGGTGGTGCTGTATCGTGAACGCGCTTTACTGCATTATCAGTATTACACGGCCACCGACTGGCCGGGCGGCTTATATTTTTCGCCCACCTTTGCTGGCAGCCGGCCGGGTGCTTTAAGCGCAGCCTGTTGGGCGGCTATGATTTCTATTGGCGCCCAAGGATATCTCTCTGCTACGCGCAAAATTCTCGAAACGGCGGCTTTCATCAAACAAGGTATCCGTGAAATCCCCGAACTGCGTCTGTTGGGAGACCCGCTTTTTGTCATCGCCTTTGCTTCGGATTCACTCGATATCTATAAAGTGCTAGAAGCCATGTCTCACAAAAAGTGGAGCCTGAATGGGTTGCATAAGCCTTCTTGTGTCCACTTGTGCGTCACCCTGCGCCACACTCAGCCGGGGGTTGCCGAACGCTTCCTTGCCGATTTGCGCGAGGCGGTGGCGCATGTCAAGGCACATCCCGAAGAAAAAGGCAGCATGGCGCCTGTGTACGGCATGGCAGCCTCTGTTCCTTTGCGGGGGCTGATCAGTGACATGCTGAAGCAGTATCTGGATTTGATTTTCAAGCCCTGAATCAACCCGCTGTGGCGCTTCGACATTCTATCTATTTCGGCTCCGTTACCCGTCTCGACCTGGCGCGCACCCTGGCGGGGCGCGGCCGTTATTGGACGACCGCCTACCTGGTGGACGGCCTGTTGATTGATAGCGGCTGTGCGCACAGTGCGCCAGAATTACTTGCTTTTTTGCGCGCCCAACCGCCGCGCAAACTCTTCAATACGCACAGCCACGAAGACCACATAGGAGGAAATGGTCTCTTGCAGCGCGCCTGGCCTGCCCTGGAAATCTACGCCCATCCGTTGGCTTTGCCTGTGTTGCATTCGCCTCGTCAATGGCAACCGCTCCATCCCTACCGGCGCATAACATGGGGATGGCCGCTGACCTCCATCGGTAATCCGGTGACGGATGGCGACCTCATCGAGGTTGGACACTTAACCTTCCGCGTCATTGCTACGCCTGGACATGCTCCTGACCATTTGAGTCTTTACCAACCTGAACGGGGGTGGCTTTTTAGCGGTGATTTGTTCGTAGGCGGCAAGGAGCGCGCCCTATTGGCCGAAGCCGACATCTGGAGCATAATTGCTTCTCTGAAAAAGATTGCCGGCTTGGAGTTGACCTGTCTTTTCCCTGGTAGTGCGCGTGTGCGTGAAAATCCGCAAAGCGAGTTGCAGGACAAAATCGCTTACCTGGAGGAAATGGGGAGGCGAGTGCTCGATTTGCATTCCAAGGGCTGGGAGATGGGCGCCATTGCGCGCACTCTGTTCGGTGGGCCACAGTTCATTGAGTTCTTTACGCTCGGTCATTTCTCGCGCCGCAATCTGGTGAGGTCATATTTGCAGGCCAATGTAACCAGGGAGAGTAGCGCAAATCTTCAATTTGCGTGAGCAGACCAAAGGTCTGCTTTACACCAGCGGGCAAGCCCTTGACGAACCGAACATCTGTGCTATACTCTATACGCACAATGATACGTTTATGACGCTAGATTTGGAGATATAACGATGGCACGCAAAAGTCAGCAGGACGCTCCCCAAATGGACGATGGCCGCCGGGCTGTGCTGGACAAAGCAGTGGGCGACATCATCAAACGCTATGGCGAAGGCTCTATCATGCGCCTGGGCGAGGCTCACAGCATGGCGACCGAAGTCATCCCTACCGGTTCTCTTTCCCTGGATATTGCTCTAGGGGTGGGCGGCATCCCGCGAGGGCGCATCACCGAAATTTACGGCCCAGAATCATCCGGCAAGACCACCCTCTGCCAGCATATTGTAGCCGAAGCCCAAAAAATGGGCGGTACGGCCGCTTTCATTGACATGGAACATGCCCTTGACCCCGTCTATGCTGCGCGCGTGGGTGTGGATATTGACAACTTGCTGGTCTCACAACCCGATACGGGCGAGCAGGCGCTTGAAATCACCGAAACGCTGGTTCGCTCTGGGGCGGTAGATGTGGTGGTGATCGATTCGGTGGCTGCGTTGGTGCCGCGTTCTGAGATCGAAGGCGATATGGGTGATCCAACCATGGGCGTTCATGCCCGCTTGATGAGCCAGGCGTTGCGCAAACTTTCTGGAGCCATCAACCAAACCAAAACCGCTGTTATCTTTACCAACCAATTGCGTCAGAAAATTGGCGTCATGTTTGGCAACCCTGAGACCACTACCGGCGGTCAGGCGCTCAAATTCTATGCCAGCGTGCGCCTGGATGTGCGTCGCATCCAGTCTATCAAGGTCGGCGCCGAAATCATCGGCAACCGCACGCGTGTACGGGTAGTCAAGAACAAAGTGGCGCCTCCTTTCCGCACCGCTGAGTTCGACATCATGTACAATGAAGGCATTTCCAAGGTGGGCGATTTGTTGGATCTGGCGACTCAACTGGAAATTGTGGACAAACGCGGCGCCTTCTTCTCTTATGGCGATGTCCGCCTTGGCCAGGGGCGTGAGAACGCAAAAGAATTTTTGCGCCAAAATCCTGACCTGGCCTTTGAAATGGAGACCATTATTCGCCAAAAAGCGCTGGGCGGGGAGTTGGTTTTGCCTCTCAGTGCGGTCGAAGACGAAAGCGGGGCCATCGAAGAGGAAATTTGACAGTCTCCCTTGTAGTACAACTTGCGGGATGTTGTTTCTTTAGCGATGATTGTCATCCCTCCCCGCTTCGCTCTGCGCTCTGACTTGTTTGCCTTTCTATGGGTTTTTGTCTTTCTAGCGGCTTGCTCTCCTGCTCCCACCCCCACGCCTTTCTTGGCGCCTAAAGCCGTTCAACCAACCGAATCTGCTTTGCTGGGGCAACAGCCCGTCATCCCCACCTTTACCCCCCCTCCCGAAGCCACCGTCAGTCCTACGCCTACCCCACCCTGCACGAACGGACTGGCTTTTCTTGAAGACCTGACCATCCCTGATGGCGCGGTTGTCTCTCCGGGCGCCAGCATAGACAAGCAATGGCTAGTACAGAACAGCGGCTCTTGCAATTGGGACGCACGCTATCGCCTTAAATTTGCCGGCGGCGATGCTTTGGGCGCGTCCATAGAGCAGGCGCTTTTTCCGGCCCGTGCCGGAATGCAGGCTGTCCTTCGCATTCATTTCATTGCGCCCGCCCAGCCGGGAACCTATAAGACCGCCTGGCAGGCTTTTGATCCAGAGGGAGAAGCGTTTGGAGACGCCATTTTCATGGAAATTGTGGTGATGCAGTAATCGAATGCATCAGGAGAAAACAGATGAGTGCAGACCAGAGCCATTCTTGCCAGATTGAGCAATCTTGCGCGCACATCGAAATTTGCTTACCTGTGTTTGTGTTCAATTGTACAAATAAGAATTTTATGGTAGAGTCTATGAAAATTATCCTAAATGGTGAGGCTTTTTATGAACACAGATAAGATTCCAGATATTATCGTTGGCCGCTTGCCCATTTATTTGCGTGCCTTGCAGCGCATGGCTGAGGCTGGTCGCCACACGACTTCCTCGAAAGAGCTCGGAGAGAGGGTTGGGATTTCAGCCGCTCAGATTCGGAAAGATATTTCGCAGTTTGGGGAATTTGGCAAGCAGGGCAGCGGTTATCATATCTCCTATCTCATTGAAAAATTGAGTGAGATATTGAAAGTAGATCGTATTTGGGATGTGGTGGTGGTAGGCGCAGGCGATATGGGACACGCGCTTGCCAACTACCCTGGTTTCATCAATCGCGGCTTTCAGATTGTCATGGTATTTGACAACGACCCAGCCAAAATAGGCCAACGAATTGGGAAGTTTATTATCCAGGATACGGCCGAGATGGTTGAAAAAATTCGCCAGGCGGGCATCCAAATTGCCATGCTTACCGTGCCGGCCAGAGCTGCGCAAGAGGTGGCCGATCAACTCGTAAAAGCCGGGGTGAGAGGCATCCTCAATTACGCGCCCATCAGTTTGAATGTGCCAGCAGGTGTCAAGGTGCAACATATTGACCCGGCCACGCATTTGCAAAAGATGACGTATTATCTCTAGGCTTTCGTTGATCCCGTTCCAAAACAGCGTCCTGCGTCACAAGCGCAGGACGTTTTGTTTAGATAAGTGCAATGCGTTTGTTATCGAAGGTTTCTCTTGTTTCTTATAGAATGGGATTGTATAAACGCGTAATAACACCATGCCAGGCACGTTGCAAAGAATATGTTGCAAATGCGCAGGTGGGCTCATGAGAAGGAGAAAAAAAATGAATCCTAAATCTCACAAAACGATCTTGTACAGCGTGGCAGTTGTGCTACTGATGACTGCTTTGATTGGCCCCTTGCCGGGCTTCATGCCAGCGGCACATGCAGCCCCAGGCGATATCACGCGCGTCTCGGTTGGATTAGGCGGCGCAGAGGCTAATCATGCTTCCCGTGATGTAGACATCTCTGCCGACGGGCGCTATGTGGTGTTTGCCTCCGGGGCTAGCAACTTGGTGGCCGGCGATACCAACGAAACAGACGACATCTTTGTCTATGATCGCTCGACAGGGGAGACCACCCGCGTTTCGCTGGCTTTGGGCGGCGCGGAGGCCAACGGCGGTTCCCGGCAGCCTGCCATTTCTGGCGATGGACGCTATGTCGCTTTTGTCAGCGATGCCAGCAATCTGGTCAGCGACGATACCAATGGCTTCACCGATGTATTCGTATATGATCGCCAAACGGGGACGACTACGCGCGCCTCGGTTGCCTCCGACGGTACGCAGGCAAACGACAATGTAGTAGACTACGAAATTGACATCTCTGGAGATGGCCGCTACGTGGTCTTCTACTCGTATGCCAGCAACCTGGTCAGCGACGACACCAACGGCTTTGTGGATGTCTTCGTCCACGATAATCAAACTGGCGAAACCAGCCGCGTCTCGGTCTCTTCTAGCGGCGAGCAAGCCAACGCCAATTGCGGCTCCCCATCCATTTCCAACGATGGCCGTTATGTGGTGTTCGACTCTTTGGCAAACAACCTGGTGGGGGGAGATACGAATGAAAAGCGAGATGTCTTCTTGCGCGACCGGCAGACCGGCACAACCACCCTTGTTTCGGTCAATTCGAGCGGCCAGCAGGCGGATGGCGGCGGAAGCAGTCCGGCCATATCGGGAGATGGGCGCTATGTCGTATTCCTGTCTAAATCGAATAATCTGGCGTCTGGCACAGAAGATTATGATGAATTGGTTTACCGCCGTGACCTCCAGAGCGGACAGACCTCGCTTGTCTCAGTGTATTCCGATGGATATATCATGACTACAGGCTTCATCACTGAGCCAACCATCTCTAACGATGGACGTTTTGTTGCGTTTTCTTTCTACGACAAGGGCGATAACGATGGAATCGCCAATATCTGGGTGCGTGACTTGGCAACCGCCAAATCGAAAGAGACCAGGCATGGTAATGCCTCCTCGTTTGCCCCGGCCCTGTCTGCTGACGGAAGTATCGTTGCCTTTTGGTCTGCGGCCAGCAACTTGGTGAGTGGGGATACAAATGATGCTGAAGACATCTTCGTTTATGAGATGGCTGTAAGCGCAACAACGGCGCCTTCTGTGGTATCCATCTTGCAGAATTGCCCGCGCGGTTGCATATCCCCTGCTGATCCGATTGTGGATTTCACCATCGCCTTTTCTGAGCCAGTTACGGGGGTCACAGCCGATGATTTTGTCATCACAACAACAGGAGCCATTAGCGGCGCATTTGTGGCCGAAATCCTTTCTTCAGGTTCAGACTATATTGTAGCCGTCAACACCGGCAGCGGAAATGGCACGATACGGCTGGATTTGATAGACAACGACAGCATTGTAGACGGTCAGGGAGAATTTCTTGGCGGGCCGGGCGCCGGCAATGGGGATTTCACTGCCGGCGACGTGTATACCGTCAACAAGAGCGTGGGCGCTCCCACCGCGACGAGCAGCCTGCGCGCTGACCCCGATCCAACTGGCGCCGCCAGCGTCGGCTTCAACGTGACCTTTTCCACCGAGGTCAGCGGCGTAGATGCGAGCGACTTCAGCCTGACTCTCACCGGCGCGCTGAGTGGCGCGTCCATCCAGAGCGTGACCGGCGGCGGCAGCGCCTACACCGTTATCGTCAATACCGGCAGCGGGGACGGCACCCTACGCCTGGATGTCTTGGATGATGACAGCATACAAGATGCTTCAGGTCTTCGATTGGGCGGCGAGGGCGCCGGCAACGGGAACTTCACCGCCGGCGAAGCCTACACCATAGACAAAACTGCGCCTCTCGTGATCAATAGCCTGCGATCCGATCCCTCTCCAAGCGCGGCTGCCAGCGTCAACTTCACGGTAGCATTTACCGAAACTGTCAGCGGGGTGGATGTGAGTGATTTCATCCTGACCAAAACAGGCGGCTTGGTGGGCGAGTCCATCCTCAACGTTGTTGGCTCGGGTAGTGTATATGTTGTCACAGTGGCCACCGGCAGCGGCGATGGCACGCTGCGGCTCGATATCCTGGACGACGACAGCATCCTGGACGTTAGCGGTAACCCATTGGGCGGGACGGGCGCAGGCAATGGCAACTTCACGGCCGGCGAAGCCTACACCTTTGCTCGCACGCCGGTCAACAAGATCATCGAGTCCTTCCGCTCCACTGGCGCCAACGACGGCTGGGTGCTGGAATCGAGCGAAGACAGCGATCAAGGCGGCTCAAAAGATTCTACTGCCATTACGTTTGCTCTGGGAGACGATGCTCAGGATCGCCAATTCCGCGCCATTTTGCATTTCCCGACCCACTATCTGCCCGATAATGCCGTCATCACCCGCGCGCTCTTGATGATCAAGAAGACCGGTCAGGTTGGCGAGAATCCGTTCACTACGCATCAGAATATCCTGGTAGATATTCGCAATGGCGCTTTTGGCTATTTTGGCCCCTTCTCGTTTAGAGGCTTGCAAGCGCTCGATTTCCAGAGTCCTGCCACGTTAGAGGCTGCAGGCGTCATCGAGGATAACCCTCTGGATAGTTGGTATTGGGCCTGGCTTAGCGACCAGTCGCTCCAGTATATCAATTTGCGCGGCCTCACCCAGTTGCGCTTACGCTTCCAATTGGATGACAATGATGATTTGGGCGATGATTACTTGCTCTTCTACAGCGGCGATTACAACGACCTGACCGCCCGGCCGCGCTTGTTGATCGAATATTACACTAGATAACTTCCCAAAGGTGATGTTAAGATAAGCCGCCTTGGCTCATAGGTCGTACAGTGACAGTCATTGCAACAATGACTGTCACTGTTTATTTCACTGCCTTCTCACTTCGAGGGCTTAATGCCTCTAGTGGCCCAGACGCAGCCTGGAAAAGCCACATTACGGCTGCGCCTGCCCGAAGACGCGCTGGAATTCTTGCAAGAAGTATTCTGCCACTTGCTGGTTATAGAGGATGACCAAATTTTCGTCGTTGCGGGTTTCGGCGCTGTTGGTGAAATTGTAGGAACCGGTGATCACGATTTCCTCATCAATGATGATGACTTTGTGGTGCATCAGGCCGGCGTTGCCATCGGGTCGTACATCTAGCCCGGCTTGCTTGAACAGGTCGTATTCTGTGCCAATGTTCGATTGGATTTGTTCCGCGTCCATCACGCCGGCTACGGCCACGCCTTCAGCGGCGCGGCTGCGGATAGCCTCACCCAGCGGGTCGGAGGTAAAGGAGTAAGCCAGAAAATAGATGCTTTGTTGGGCATTTTGGAGCAAAGGGAGCAGGCTGAAGGCTGGAGCGTCGTCGGGGGCGAAGTAAGTTTCTATTAATGTTTCGTCAAGGGTAAAAGAAGGATTCGGGGTCGCCGCCACAATATCTGGCCCGAATTTGTCGTTTACGAACATCTCTTCAAATTCACGAGTGTAATTTTCAGCCATTTTGACCGAACGAAAGAGCAGCATGTTATTGTTGTCTTTGTAAGCGCCATTGTTGGTGAAATTCATCGAACCTAACCATACTTCGGAACGGTCAATGACCACGAATTTGTTGTGCATTAGCCCTTCCCGCCGGTCGCCCAGGACAGTGATGCCGGCCTCCATCAGTCTTTGCGGCGCGTCCTTGTCGCGATTGTCGCTTTCCATAACTACGCGCACCTGCACGCCGCGCTGGTGGGCATGGATGAGGGCGTCACGAATGAGAGTGTTGGTCAAGTTGTAAATAGCGACATCCACGCTCAGCCGGGCGTTATCTATCGAGGCGGCCAGCAGACCGTCTAGGCCGCCGGTCTCTTGGGCTGAGAGCGGGTTGGTGGGGTCGGTAAAATACAGGTCTAGCCAGGGGCCGTGAGCGCCGTAGCCGGCCGGTGGGTTGGCGGGTACCAGGCCAGAGGGCTGGAAGGGCGTCAGGGTAACGGGAGCAGGCGACTGAGGGAGAGGCGAGACAGGCGTCTCGGTAAGAGGGCTGCACGAGGCCAATATGCACATCCCGATCCAAAATGAATGAAGAAGATTCTTTTGCATGGCGTCTCCTTTGAGGAAATGGCCCTGAACGAGCGATTGATGAATGATAACGCAGAAATGGACGGCTTGCACAAGCCAGAACCCTGCTTATTTGCGTGAAATCGCAGCCAGAAGATCACCGCAGGGAGGCCCTGGGCGAGAGGCCGGAAAAAGAGGCGGCGGCCAGCAGCATTTGCGATTATACTTAACGCATGGACGAAAACCGTTTTCCCAGGTTGGATAAAACTGTTTTTTCGCTCGTTTCCCTGATAACATGTGGAAAAACCATCCTCCTGATTTGATCTCTTTCCTGCGCCGCGTCGAGCGCGTGGCGATTCTCACCGGCGCGGGCGTCTCGCAGGAATCCGGTTTGCGTACCTTCCGCGACGCCCAGGCGGGTCTGTGGGCGCAGTACCGCCCCGAAGACCTGGCAACGCCCGAAGCCTTTGCGCGCGACCCGAAACTGGTATGGGACTGGTACGCCATGCGCCGCGAAAAGGTGCGGACGGTCGAGCCGAATCCCGCTCACCTGGCGCTGGCGCGCATGGCGCGCTTCGTCCCGGACTTCTGCCTGGTCACGCAAAACGTGGACGGCCTGCACCAGAAGGCGGAGGAGCGCCTGGCAGCCTCTTTTCCCCTTGTGCGCCTCTATCCCATCATCGAATTGCACGGCAACCTGGGGCGGGTGAAATGCGCCTCGTGCGGCGAGCAGGCCGAAGGATGGGAGGAGGCGGGCGGGAGCGTCCCGCGCTGCGCCTCCTGCGGAGGCCTGCTGCGCCCGGACGTGGTCTGGTTCGGTGAGACGCTTCCCCGGCAGGCGCTGGAACAAGCGGTGGAAGCGGCGCGGGGTTGCCAGGTCTTTTTCTCTGTGGGTACGTCGGGATTGGTGCAGCCGGCGGCTTCGCTGGCATTTGCGGCGCGCAACCGCGGCGCGGTCGTGGTGGAGGTCAACGCCGAGCCGACGCCCCTGACCGAAAAAGCGGACTACGCCCTGCAAGGCAAGGCGGGGGAGATTTTACCGGCCCTGGTGGAGGCGGTTTGGATGGGCGCTTTTCAACGCGAAAAAGGTGAATAGAGCGACTGAGGAAAGAACAGCCAAAGCAACAAAAGTATAAGGCCAATCACGCCAGCGGACTTAAATGCTTTCATGATCGCGTGCAGAATACCTTTGCTTAACTGTTTGTTGCCATGCACTGGCACAGAGACCGATGTGCCGTCTTTAAATTCTACAACGACGTGAGAGCCTTTCCCTTCTCGTATTTTGGATACCTTGTCAGATTCGCGCGCTAATTGAATGAAATCTTTGCCGGTTTTAGGCTGCTTGTTCGTCATTGAGATCCTCGTTGTCATTGTCTTCTACATATTCTTTATGCGACATCGAGAGACCGGCAAAAGCATCATGCTTTTCTACATATTCAATAATAGCATCAAGCAACCCATCAAAAAAAGATTTTTGGTCGAGGCTTTCTGGCACTTCAATAACACCATCAATGCTCACGCTATATTCTTTCATGACCTGTTTGGCAGACACAATTTCTCTTACATTCATTTCTGTCATTAATTCTGTAGTCATCGCTGCACCTCGTTCATGAACCCATATTGATTCCACTGCAAAAAGGTATTTGCACCGCAGAGCGCGCAGAGAACGCTGAGATTTTTTACCGATTCTGCAAAGAAAAGGCGCTCTTGATGCGGGTTTTGCAAATTTTCATCCCTGCGCGCTCCGCGCTCTCGGCGGTTAATGGTTTTTGCAGTGCAGTCATATTGCTAAAATCTTACCACTTAAATATTTTTTCAGGGTGGGTGTGTTTCATTGTGTGCATGCAAAGGTTGTCAAACCATCTGTCGGAGAAGACTTGAAAATTGCCCTATTGCTCCGTTGGATTGCCAAATCCAACGGTTTACCACGTTTCATTTCAGTTGGAACTGCGCTGGTGGAGGCGATTTGGGCAGGCGCTTCTGGCACAAAGTAAATTTCGCGTCACGCCCCCCAGTCGCTGAAGCGTTCCGCGACCTGTTTGATGCGCTCGCGCAGCGCCACTGCCAGGATGCCCAGCATGAGCAGCAGCAGGCCGGTGCAGCCGATCAACGCCACCGCCCAGATGCCCTGCATCAGGCCGTACATGACCGAGATGACCGCCAGCACCGCGAAGACGATGGGGGTGATGACCAGGCTGCGCGAGCGGATGACGATGCCGTAAGCCAGCACCGCCAGCGCCTGGAAGAACAGGATGGCAAAAAAGACCAGCCTTTCGTTGGACAGAAACTGGACGTAGGTGACGCCCAGCAAGACCAGTTGCGAAACCATGCCGGTTACGAAGGCGCCGCTCTTGCTGCCCGCGCGCGTCAACAGGTAGTGCATCAACAGCCCCAGCCCGGCGGCGCCAATCGAATAGAACTGCGGCTCGTCCACCTGCAATTCGACCAGGATGAGGAAGTATGCCAGCAGGTAGAGCGCGTTGGCCGGGAAGCCCAACCACACGTTGCGCCGCGCGAAGGCCTCCGCTGCTACCAGGGTGGCCGTCAGCGCCGGGGGAATGGCAACCACCAGCCCGTTTTGGTAAACGTCCGCTTGGAAAGGCGCCAAGCAGGAAGCGACCAATCCAATGCCGATACCGCTGCTCCACAACACGAACGGCCAGCCCTGGTCGCCTGCTCGCTTGCGCAGGAAGAAGCCCGCGCCGTAATACAAAACGCCCAGCCCCGCAACCGGCAGCAGCCAATGGTCGCTGTCCAGGGTGCGAAACGCAAAGATCACCGCCAGCATCGAGAAGGTGGTCGCGCCGTATCCCAGCCGCGCCTCGCCGTGCAGGACGGCCAGCCCCAGGAAGGCCAGCGCGTAGGCGGCAAAGCAGACCAGGGCCGTGCGCGGCTCATCGGTTCTTGTAACGAGAAGGTACAACGTGTTGGTGAAAATTGTCAGCGCCGCCAATCCGCGTACCGGCCAGCGCAGCGGACGTTCGCTGGGCAAGGCGCGCTTTATCCCCAGGTCAAGCGCCAGCCATAGCAGCCCGATCCCCAGCAGGTACCAGGCCGCCTCGTCCACCTTGTAGTTGTGCAGCAGCAGCGCCAACCCCGCTGGAAAGAAGAACTGCGGCCCGGCCTCCAGCCAGCCTGCCTTCTGTTGGAACATCTCAACAGTGAAGAGGATGGCGGTGAACAGGATGTACCAGCCGCCCGTCTCTTTCAGCGTGACCAGCGCCGTTATGGACACCAGCCCGCCCAACGTCAACCCGCTCGCGCGCATCATCCCGGACCAGGGACCGGGTCGCCGTTTAAGCAGCCCCCACCCGCCCAGGCAGTACAGCGCGGCCAGCCCGCTCAGCGCAGGCAGCCAGGCGTCTCGGTCGAAATGCCGCAGCGCAAAGGTTACGCTCAGCGCAGCGGAGGCAGTGGCCAGATAGGCCAGCCAGGCCTTGTCAAGTCGCAGGGCGTAAGCGATGAAAAAGGCGGCATACACGCCATAGACGACGGCGGCAGCCCCGCGCTGGTCGAACGCCACCGGCAGGACGACCGCCAGGTTGCAGAAAGCCAGAAAGCCGCCGATAGCGCGCAGCGGCCAGCGCCAGCCGCCCGCAGCCGGGAATCGCTGTCCGAGCGCCAGGTCGGGCAGCAGGTAGAGCAGGCTGGGAATCAGGAGCCGGTAGCCCATGAAAACATCCGTCTCTTCCATGAAGGGCAGGGCGTAGAAACTGAAATAGGCGCCCAGTCCCAGCAGCAGGGAAATACTCCAAACGTAAACGCGCGGCTGGAGAACGTGCAGCAGCGCGTATAGCAGCGCGCCGGCCAGCAGGCAGGAGAAGCCGTAAGCGATTTCCTCCACAAATCCAAACCCGGCGGCGGTTAGGATGACCGGCAGGGAGACGAGCAATAAGGGCAAGGCAAAGCGGGGCGCTTTTTCATCCCTATTGGAAGGTTGCGCGCCGATCATCCGCAGGCCATCACCGAGCAGCGCCAGCGCCAACCCCCATCCCCCGGCAAAGACAACGCGCAGCAGGCCCTCGAGGGACAACCCTGCCGCCAGCGTCAGCGGGAAGGGATACAGGACAGCCGCCGCCAGCCAGGGAAACAAGAAGAAGGGCATCACCAGGTCGCTGGCCAGGTAGAAGCCGGCTGCTGTCAACCAGTAGAAGGCGGTGAGCAAATGCCAGGCGATGGCAGGATTGCCCATGCGGTCGAAGATGGCGATCAGCGCCAGCAGCGACAGGAGGAATTGGCCGACTTGCACCAGCAGGAAGAGCGGCAGGCTGAAGGCGCGTCCCTGCCAGCGTTTGAGCAAATACGCTCCGCCCAGGCCGGTCAGCGTGACCAGGCTGAGGAGCAGCACGGCGATTTCGATTTCGTTGCTCAGGACATCCGCCAGGCGGCCAAAGGAGATTGCCAGCGCCGCGAAGGCCGCCAGGCTGAACAGCCGCGAGCGGTAAAACCAGGTGCCGAATCCCCAAATGAGCGCCATGCCGCCCATCATCGCAAACCAGTACAGGGAATTGGCCTTGCGGGTCAGGTCTAGCAGGTCGGCCAGCACGTTGGCGTCGGTGGGCAGCAGGAAGGAGAAGACGATGAAGAGCGCAAAACTGGGCTGGGGCAGGCGCTTGCGGATCGCCAGGGAGACGCCGCCAAAGAGCGCAGTGGCCGCCAGCAAGATGGGCAGGCGCGCCGCTTCGACCACTGCGGCCAGGATGGCAGCAGCGGCAATGACGAAGAACGCGCCCAGATAGAGGGCGATCTTGATGCTGGTTTCGCTCAACAGGGTTTGCGCCAGGGTGGGGCGTTCGCCCGTCGGGGGAACGGGAGCGGCCGGGGCCGAGTCAGAGGCTGGGGAAACGGAGGTCGCTTCCGGCTGGGGAGGAGGCGCGGCGGGACGTAAGTCGAAGTCGTAGCGTGTGCGTATGATCTGCGCTTGTTCCGTTTGCAGAATCCCTTGTTGTTGCCAGGTCTCGATTTCGTCTAGAATGGCTTGCCGTGTGCGGCGGTCGAGTTTGATAATTCTTGCTTGGATATAACGGTGAACAGGCCAGGTCAACGCTTCACGCGCCGCTTGGCGGACGGGTTCGCTGGGATCGCGCAGCGCCAGGGTCTCTAAGGATCGCAAAAGGGCTGCGCTGCTGTAATTCAGTGTGAGCAGTTCTTGAATGGCTGCCAGACGGATGGCGGGCTGTTCGTCTTGAAGCAGGGTCTGGATACGTTTGAGGGTTTCTTCGGGGCTAAAGTTGGACGGGGCAGTGTCAGTCATGGCTTTTTGTATGTTCCAAACGGAGTTTGTAACGATAAAATCTCAACCGTTCAGAATATAATAACCCTTTGTTTATCCAAATGGTGCGAAAAGAAAATTACACCTTTAGAACTATCCCGCTGCGGACGGGGATTTCTAGGCGCAGGGTGTTTGCCTGACGCTGGATGTTCGTGGGCGGACCAAAGAGGCGCTCCGGCGGCCTGGATTGGGTGGTAATGGCGGCAATGGGGATTTCGGCCGTTCTGGGCGCGTCGCCGGCGTTGAGGGCCACGACTATCGTTTCATTGTCCAGTTGGCGGCCAAAAGTAAAGACGCTGTCGGCAGCGTACAGGCGCTGGTAGGAGCCGCGCCGCAGGGCGGGCTGCCGGTTGCGGAGCGCGATCACGTCTTTCGCATAGGCAAGTAAGCCATGGTCCCAGCGCGAGGCGTCCCAGGGGAAGGCTTTACGGCAGTCGGGGTCGTGCCCGCCGTCCAGGCCGATCTCGTCGCCGTAGTAGAGGCAGGGCGCGCCGGGGTAGGTCATGAGGAAAAGCCAGGCCAGGCGCAGCGCGGATTTGTCGCCGCTCACGCAGGAGAGGAAGCGCGGCATGTCGTGGCTGTCGAGCAGGTTGAGTTGGGCGTAGGTGATGTCGCGGGGATAGAGATAAAAAATACGGTCTATTTCGTTGGCGAACCCATTCGCATCCATGGTGGGATGGACGCGCCCCTGCAGCCCGCCGGACTGGTTGACGGTGTCCATGTCCAGGCGCGGCCCGCCGAAGAAACTGAGCGCCGCAGCCGTGAGCAGGTAGTTCATCACGGCGTCGAACTGGTCGCCCTGTAACCAGCGCCCGGCTTCGTGCCAGATTTCGCCCACCAGATAGGCTTCGGGGTTGATGGCGCGCACCCGGCGGCGGAATTCCTGCCAGAAAGAGTCGTCGTTGATCTCGCCCGGCACGTCCAGCCGCCAGCCGTCTATGCCGAAGCGTACCCAATGCTCGGCGACGCCAAAGAGGAATTCCCGAACGGCAGGCGTGGCGGTGTTGAATTTGGGCAGGGCGGGTAAGTCCCACCAGCCTTGATAGCCGATGGCCTTGAAACTGCCTTGCTGCTGAATAGCCTGTTGTTCGTGCGGCGCGGGGTAGGCGCCCCAGTGTTTTTTCCAGTTCAAGCGGTCGGGGTCGAAATGAAACCAGTCTTTGTAGGGCGAGGCTGCGCCGGTTTCCAGCACGTGATGAAAGGGCCAAAAGCCGCGCGAGGCGTGATTGAAGACGCCGTCCAGGATGAGGCGCATGCCGCGCCGATGGCATTCATCCAGCAGAAAACGCAGGGCGTCATTCCCGCCCAAGAGCGGGTCAACGTTGAGATAATCGTAGGTGTGGTAACGGTGATTGGAGGCCGAAGCGAAGACGGGGTTTAGATAGAGGGCAGTGACGCCCAAGTCTTGCAGGTAATCGAGGCGCTCGGCTATGCCATACAGGTCGCCGCCTTTGAAGCCATGCACGGTGGGCGGCGAATCCCAGGCTTCAAAGCCCATGTCAGGCAGGCGCGCGCTGCGGGCGAAGCGGTCGGGGAAGATCTGGTAGAAGATGGCGTCTGGGACCCAGGCAGGGATGTTGATCATTTGTGAGGATTGAATATGCAATGAGCAGGGCGGTCAACAAGACCGCCCTGTTTCTGGCTTTGTCGGTTTTAGGCGTTAGCGGATGGCTTTTTCGGTTTCGGCGTCGAAGATGTGGAAACTGTCCATGTCGAAGGCCAGTTGCGCTTTTTCTCCCACGCGCAGTTTCGAGCGCGGATCAATGCGCGCTACAAAGTTGTTCTTCCCGCTGACCATGTGCAGGAAGATTTCGTTGCCCATCAACTCGGTCACATCTACCAGCGCTTCCACGTTTTCGGAATGGATGTTCGAAGGCGTAAAGTGTGGGTCGTGGATATTTTCGGGGCGGATGCCAAAGATGACATTCTTGCCTTCGTACGCAAAGTAAGGCTGCGCTTTCTCTGGCGGAATCGGGATGGCAAAGCCTTCGCTTTCAACGAACAATCGGCCACTGTCCTTGCGCAATTTAGCCGGGAAGAAGTTCATCGCAGGCGAGCCAATGAAGCCGGCTACGAAGAGGTTGTCAGGGCGGTCGTAGAGATTTTGCGGATTGTCTATCTGCTGCAAGATGCCTTTGTTGATGACCGCAATGCGGGTAGCCATAGTCATGGCCTCGACCTGGTCATGGGTAACGTAGATGAAGGTGGTTTGCAAACGCTGATGCAGTTTGCTGATTTCGGCGCGCATGGCCACCCTGAGTTTGGCGTCCAGGTTAGAGAGCGGCTCGTCAAAAAGGAACACTTTTGGTTCGCGGACGATGGCGCGCCCAACTGCCACGCGCTGGCGCTGACCGCCGGAGAGTTGGCGCGGTTTTCGGTCCAGTAAGTCTTGAATGCCCAGGATTTCGGCGGCTTCGTGAACGCGGCGCTTGATTTCTTCTTTGGGCGTCTTGCGCAACTTCAGGCCGAAGGCCATGTTATCGTACACTGACAGGTGTGGGTAGAGAGCATAGGATTGAAAGACCATGGCGATGTCACGATCTTTCGGAGCCACATCATTGACCACCCGGTCACCAATGCGAATCTGTCCTTCGCTGATCTCTTCCAGGCCGGCCAGCAGGCGCAGGGCGGTGGTCTTGCCGCAGCCCGAAGGCCCGACCAACACAAGGAATTCTTTATCTTCGATATGAATGTTCATATCGTTGACGGCGACCATGTCGCCAAATCGTTTGTAAACGTGATCGTACGTTACGCTTGCCATGGTACTTTCCTCCATTTCTCGAGAATATAGTGATTGAATTATACCTCCGAAATCTGTCAGGCAAATCTATTTTCCGCCTTTATACATCGCCTGGCTCATTTGCCATGCGGACGATGCGCGGCAGGAAGCGACCCAGCACTTCTACCAGGTCGGCCTGAGCGGCAATGATTTCTTCGATGGGCTTGTAGGCCTGAGGCGATTCGTCCAGCCCCCCGCCTAGCAGGGTGACGCCGCGCTCGGCAAGATAGGCGTCGCGCGCGGACTTGCTGATGGTGTTGATGGCAGCCTTGCGGCTCATCAGACGGCCGGCGCCGTGTGAGGCGGATTGCAGCGAGAGGGGATTGCCCTTGCCGCGCACTAGGTAGCCGGCGTCGCCCATCGAACCAGGAATGACGCCCAGCACGCCGCTGCCGGCTGGCGTTGCGCCTTTGCGGTGAACGATGACTTGCCGGCCATCGGGCAGTTTCTCTTTCCAGGCGAAGTTGTGATGATTTTCTATCACTGCTGCTTCTTTCAAACCCATGGCTGCCGCCAAGCGCTTGTGAATGACATAATGATTGGCGGCGGCAAAGCGGCCAGCCAGTTCCATCGAGAGCCAGTATTCTTGCCCGGCCTCGCTTGCCAGCGACAGCCAGGCCAGGTGGCGGATGCTTTTATCGAGGTGGGGATGTAGTTGCATGGCTAGTTTGCTGTAATGTTCGGCAATCTTGAAGCCCACGCTGCGCGAGCCGCTGTGCGACAATAGCGCCAGATATTCTCCCGCTTTTAGGCCGCCAAGCGATTCGTAGAGTCGGAATGTCCCCCATTCGACAAAATGATTGCCCGTGCCGCTCGTGCCAAGTTGCTTGACGGCGTTATCTTGCAGCGATTTGAGAAAAGTGGTGGCTTGCCAGGCTGGGTCGTCTAGCATCTCGTGATCGGCGCGTCGGCTGCCTTTCCATTCTGCGCCCATCCCAAAGGCCGTCTCCTTCCAGAGCGCGTTCTCGAATAAGCCTTTCTTTTGTTCGAGCAGATGGGGAGAAACGTCGAAGAGCGACAAGCGCATGCGGCAAGCAATATCAACGCCCACAGCATAGGGGATGACGGCGTTTTCCACCGCCAGCACACCGCCAATGGGCAGGCCGTAGCCCAGGTGTGCGTCGGGCATGAGCGCGCCTGCCACGCTTACCGGCAAGCGCATGGCGTTGTCCATTTGCGCTAGCGAGGCCTCATCCACGTTTTCGCGCCCCCACACCTGGAAGGGCAGCGATGTCTCGCGTAACTTTTCCTGCACTGTTTCTTCTTTTTTCTGTGCCAGGTGAATACACTCCCGCGCCAGATCTCCCAATACAGGATCGGCCAGGAAGTCGCCTGGCTGCTGGCGGACGGCCTCCAGCCGCATCAACACGGACTCGCGGTCTGGCTCTGTTTCTGCCAGTTGCCTGGCGGCTTGTTTGGCCAGCCCGATGACCTTGCCGTCTGGCCAGTTGCGTAATTTGAGAATTTTGCCGCTTATGATCTCCATTTCGGTGTTCTTGTTCGACAGGTGGGCCGGCAATACAACATAAGCGGGTGTAGGTATTTACCTCTGCTTTTCGATTTTGGCCCAACTGTCTTTGAGGCTGACCGTCAGGTTAAAGACCGGTTTTTCGAGCGTTGTGTCGGGATCGGCGCAAAAATATCCCTGGCGTTCGAATTGAAAGCGGTCGCCCACTTGCGGCCTGGCAAGATGCGTTTCGGCAAATCCCTGCAAGACGGTCAGCGAGTTAGGGTTCAAACATCCTAAGAAGCCTTCCTCGCCTTCTTCCGGGTCTTCTTTGGTAAACAAGCGGTCGTACAAGCGGAACTCAGCCGGGACGGCGTGCGCTGCCGAGACCCAATGAATGGTGGACTTGACCTTGCGGCCGTCGGGCGCGTCGCCGCCGCGCGTGGCGGGGTCGTAGACGGCATGGACTTCCACGATTTCACCGTGAGCGTCTTTGACTGCATGGGTACATTTGATGAAATAAGCGTAGCGCAGGCGCACCTCATTGCCAGGGTAGAGACGGTAATACTTGGGGGGCGGCGTCTCGCGGAAATCGTCTCGCTCGATATACAACACTTTGGAGAAAGGCACCTTGCGTGTGCCGGCTGCGGGGTCTTCGGGGTTGTTAACCGCGTCCATTTCCTCGACCAGATCGTCGGGATAGTTATCAATCACCAGTTTGAGCGGACGCAGAACAGCCATGCGGCGGGGCGCGCGTTTGTTCAAGTCGTCGCGCACGCAGGCTTCCAGCAAAGAAACATCGCTGATGCTGTAATTCTTGGCTACCCCTACGCGGCGGATGAACTCATGGATGGCCTCTGGGGTGTAACCGCGCCGGCGCATCGCGCGGATGGTGGGCAGGCGCGGATCGTCCCAGCCTTTTACATGGCCTTCTTCCACCAGGCGGCGCAGTTTGCGCTTGCTCATCACGGTGTACGATAAGTTCAAGCGCGCAAACTCGATTTGGCGCGGCTTCCACACGCCCAATTGCTCGGGAAACCACTCGTAGAGCGGACGGTGATTCTCATACTCCAGCGAACACAATGAGTGGGTAATGCCTTCCATCGAGTCGTTTTGTCCATGCGCCCAGTCGTACATCGGGTAGATTTTCCACTTATACCCTGTGCGGTGATGCGGCGGCTCGTGGATGATGCGGTACATGACCGGGTCGCGCATGTTCAGGTTGGGATGCGCCATGTCTATCTTCGCGCGCAGCACCCGCGAACCATCTGGAAACTCGCCATTCTTCATCCGTTCCAGCAGGTCAAGATTTTCCTCCACACTGCGGTCGCGGTAGGGCGAGTTCTTGCCTGGCTCGGTCAACGTGCCGCGATTGGCGCTCACCTCCTCCGGCGATTGGTCGTCCACATAAGCCAGTCCTTTTTTGACCAGTTGCACTGCCCATTCGTACAACAAATCGAAATAGTCGGAGGCGTAAGTCTCTTTGGCCCATTCGATACCTAACCAGCGCGTATCTTCTTTGATGGCCTCTACGAACTCAGTTCCTTCTTTGGTGGGGTTGGTGTCGTCGAAGCGTAAATACACCTCGCCGCCGTTTTCTTTGGCGATGAGATAATCAATCATGAACGCTTTGACATGCCCGATGTGCAGGTAGCCATTCGGTTCGGGCGGCAATCGCGTGCGGACATAAGTGAAGCGCCCGCTGCGCAAGTCTTCTGCTACGGCTTCGCGGATGAAATCGGTGGGTTTGGTTTCTTCTGGACTCATGTCGGATTTGCCTTTGTTCGGATTCGATCGGATAAAAACCCGCTCGATGTGCTGGATTCTTGAACGCGCTCAAACAACGCCGCGGCCTGCTCCCGTTACAGGAGCGTTTTCTTTGCCGGGGCGTTTGTCGTCACCCAATAATTATAATCGTTAAGTCACTGCTAGCTAGCCTTCTGACTGTGTTTTTAGGGCTTCTACCTGCCCTCACCCTAACCTTCTCCCAGGTCTCGACAAGCTCGACCAAAAGGGAGAGAGAAACGGACAGACGAACGGATTTTTTTGTCGAAGTAATGTTGATAAGGACTCCGAAGTCTCAAGACTTCGGGCGAAATCGGGAGATTTCGCAATAAAATTCTTGGCGACTTTGCGCCTTTGCGTTAGAAACACCCTTTGAGCATGGCTGCATACGTGGTGTGTGATTTGACTTCTCTCAAATGGCATGGTAGAATACTTGCCGCTTAAGGTGGGGGCTCGTCTAATGGCAGGACGACTGACTCTGGATCAGTTAGTAGAGGTTCGAATCCTTTGCCCCCAGCCTGCTTTCTTATCCGCGCTGCATACAAGCGGCGCGGAATGCTTTTATATGCCGCTTATGCCTGTGAGTTGCGGATGTTTGGATTGGCGGCGTGCATAGCGCCCAAGATGAACAGGCAAATGCTTCCGCAAATCAGAAGGGTGTGCGGCACACCTAAGGCCTGCGACATCCAGCCAATCAGCAAACTACCGAACGGCGCTACGCCCTGGATAGCCCACAGGTAAGTGCTAAAGACGCGCCCGCGCAGGCCGTTTGGCACCCGTACCTGGATGAGGACATTCATGATCGCCAGTTGCGTCACCGTTCCCCAGCCGATGAGGGCTAGCAGGGGGTAAGCGGGCAGGGCTGTACGCATGAAGGAGAGCAAGATCATGGCTAGCACAAAGGTCGCTTGTCCAAAAGTCAACCACATGCCCTTTTTCTTGTAAGAGGTAAAGAACGCTACAGAAAAGGCAGCCGCGAGCGCGCCAATGCCCTGGGCGGTGTAGAGGGCGCTGTTGCGCGTAGCCACAATTTGCTCAGTGTCGCCGGCCTGCGCCAATACGTCTTTTGCCAGGGCAGGGATTTGTTGCAGCAAGGGGAAACCAAAGAAGCCCACTACGGCCATCATGATGATGATTTGAGCAACCAGGCTGTTCTGACGGATGTACCTCTGTCCCTCGCTGAATTCGGCCAGCAGGTTGCGGCGGCTTGCTGTTTCTGGCTGGGATTTGTGCCTGGCGCGCACCCAAAACAGCCCCCCAATGACGAACAAATAACTCACCCCGTTCGACAGGAAGACCAGCCCGGCGCCCTGTGGAAGCGTCAACAACAGGGCTGCCAGCGAGGGACCGATGACGCGCCCCAGGTTGAAGGCGGTGGTTTGCACGGCAATGGCGTTGGGCAGCGCCTCTCGGCCGGCCAGTTCGATGAGCATGGCCTGACGTGCGGTGATTTCAACGGCGCTGGCGCATCCCAGCACAAAAGCCAGCAGGGTGATGTGCCAGACGTGGATGCGTCCGCTGAGGGTGAGAGCGGCAAGGGCCAGGGCCTGTAGCATCATGACCGATTGCATGGCGATGACTGTTTTGCGCTTGTCCCACTGTTCGACAAAGACGCCAGCCGGCATGGCCAGAAAGAGTATGGGCAAGGTGGTGGCAAAGCCAATCAGACCGAGGTCGAGGGAACTGCCTGTAATTTGATAGGCCAGGTAGGGCAGGGTGGTGTTCTGCATCCAGGTGCCGATGACGGAGATGAATTGCCCTACCCAAAAGATGGCGTAGTCGCGCGAGGTCAGCGCTGGGAAGTGACGGGCAAAGAAAGCCTGGATACGGTTCATTGCAGGCGCGTTGGGTTGTTAGAGAGTGGAAGCGGCGTCATCTCGATAAATTGAGGTGCAGGTGTTTGAGGGGGCTATGCTTGCCCAAGATGCCCCGCTTCTTCTTTTTTTGAAGATACAGGAAGCACACATTCGGAGCGGTCGTTTTGGGGGCGGTTGACCAGGGTGGAGACGGGGTGCGCGCTCATCTCCTCGGCAGGATAGGGCCGAAGCAGCGGGAGCAGGTTTTCGGGAGGCTGAGGCGCGGGGTCAAGCCATTGCGTATAGTCACCAGGGCGCACGATAACCGGCATCCGGTTGTGCAGCGAGGCGATCAGTTCATTAGGTTGGGTGGTGACAATGGCGCAGGATTTGACCAGGCTGCCGTCGGGCGCGTGCCATTCGTCCCACAGGCCGGCAAAGGCGAAGGGAAGGCGGTTCTTCAAATAGATGAAATACGGCGTTTTGACCTTTGCGCCGCGCGCAGTTTTCCACTCGTAGAAGCCGTCTGCCGGAATCAGGCAGCGTTTGTACTTGAAGGGGCCGCGGAAAGCCGGTTTTTGGGGCAGGGTTTCGCTGCGTGCATTGATAAGGCGGCTGCCAATCGCCGGGTCTGTTGCCCAGGAGGGAATTAGCCCCCACAGGAAAAAGTCGGCGCGGTTTTGACCGTCGTTGGGGATGACCAGCAGCGGCTGAGAAGGGGCAATGTTGTAACGCGGGGCAAAGTGTTCTGGAAAGGCGTACCCTTCGAAGGCGGCTTGCAGGTCGGCAGGGTCAACGGTTAGGGTGAATCGTCCACACATCTTGTTTCCATTTTACCATCTTAGGCCGAGGGTTCTTCGTGATATACTGCCCGCATGGACGTTGATGATTCGCTTGGGGCTTGTTCGGCTGCCCTTCATCCGCGCGCCAGGGAGGGGATTCTGTTGCTCAATAACGGCCAATATTTCCAGGCGCACGAGGCGCTGGAGGAGGCCTGGCGGCAGGAAAGCGCCCCCATCCGCGATTTGTATCGCGGTTTGTTGCAAGCGGCGGTGGTGTATTTGCATGCCAGCCGCGCCAATTACGCCGGGGCGGTTAAGGTCTATGACCGTTGTATGCGTTGGTTGCAACGCTGGCCACCGGTTTGCCAGGGCGTGGATGTGGCGCGGTTGCGGGCCGATTTGAAGGCCTTGAGAGGCGAAATCGAGCGGTTGGGGCCGCAAGGCTTGAGCGCCCTGGATGCTGCCTGGCTGCGGCCGGTGAGGTTGACCGAATAAAACTTCGATACAGGATAGGTAGACATGCAGTCTGGTTTGGCTTTTTCTAACCGCATTGCCTTGGTGACCGGTTCTGGGCGCGGCATTGGGCGCGCTATCGCTCTGCATTTTGCCCAAAACGGCGCCGATGTGGTAGTCAATTTTTTCCGCAATCGAAAACCGGCCGAGGAGACGGCGCGCGAGGTGGAAAATATGGGGCGCCGCGCTCTGCTGGTCAAGGCCGATGTAGGCGATCTGGAGGATTTGCAGCGTTTGTTTGAGGAGACTGGCAAGGCTTTTGGCGGGTTGGATTTCTATATACATAATGCCGCGTCGGGGTACAATCGCCCAGCCTTGCTGCAAAAGCCCAAGGGTTGGGAATGGACGATGAACATCAACGCACGCAGTCTGCTGTTTGGGGCGCAGCAGGCCGTGAAGTGGATGGAGAAGCGCGGCGGGGGATATATCGTCAGCCTGAGTAGTCCGGGCGCCACGCGCGTCTTGCCAGACTATGTGGCGGTGGGCGCAAGTAAGGCGGCGCTGGAGGCTTTGACCCGTTATTTGGCGGTGGAATTGGCGCCGATGAACATTGTAGTCAATGCGGTTTCTCCCGGCATCGTGGAAACAGAAGCGTTGAGGCATTTCGACGCTGTGCGCGCCGAGGAGAATATCTTGGCGCGCGCTGTGGCGGCGACGCCGGCCGGCCGCATCCCAACGCCGCAGGATATTGCCGCGGTGGTAGCGTTCTTGTGTACCCCGGCTGCGGCCATGATTCGAGGGCAGACCATTGTGGTGGATGGAGGCTATATGCTGACGGTGCGGTCTTGACTGGCCTTGTCAAAAGGAGGAGGGACAAGTATAATGCGCTCTGTTTCCCAAAGGGAAGGTCGCGGGGCGTGGCTCAGCCCGGTAGAGCGCACGGTTCGGGTCCGTGAGGTCCGCGGTTCAAATCCGCGCGCCCCGACAGAGGTAAAAGACATCTCCAATGGAGGTGTCTTTTTTATCCGATGCGCTCGTGACGCAGGGCAGACCTTTGGTCTGCCCGCGCAAGTTGGAGATTTGCATTACAATGCCCGCTTGCAGAGGTACTGATATGCCGCAAAGAGGACCAGAAAAGCGCAAAGGGACGCCCGAAACGAACGCTTCAGGTTGGGGTTATAACTACTTGAACATTTCATCCTTATATCTCGCCGGGAGGAAACATGTCCAAAATTGCGCTTGTAACCGATAGCACCGCTTACATTCCACCAGAGTTAGTCCAAAAATACCATCTGACCGTTACCCCACAAATCTTGATTTGGGGGGAGGATACCTATCGAGATGGGGTAGATATTCTGTCTGAGGAATTCTTTACCCGCCTGAAAACGGCCAAAACCATGGCGACTACTTCTCAGGTGCCGATTCCTGTCATGCAAGAGGCCTTCGAGTCTTTGGTGGCTAAAGACTATGAGGTCGTTGGCATTTTCATTTCCTCGAAATTATCTGGCACGATTCAATCTGCTTTGCAAGCCAAGGAACAGATGGGCAAAAGCGGCGAGAAAGTGACCGTCATCGATTCCTACTCGACCGCAATGGCCATGGGTTTCCAGGTATTGGCGGCGGCGCGCGCCGCTGAAGCCGGTGCAAGCCTGAAGGAGGTGGTTGCCCTGGCCGAGAAGGCGCGCGAGCATACCGGCGTCTATTTTGCCGTAGATACGCTGGAGTTCTTGCATCGCGGCGGAAGAATCGGCGGCGCACAGCGTTTTTTGGGGACGGCGCTAAACATGAAACCCATTCTGGCGGTGTTGGACGGCCGGGTAGAGGCCATTGAGCGCATCCGCACCAAAAGCAAGGCGCTGGAGCGCGTCATCGAACTGGTGGTCGAGAAGACCAAAGGCCAGTCTCCTATCCGTTTGTCCACGCTACATGCCAATGCACCTGAAGAAGCCCGTCAGATATTGGACAAAGCCGCTTCCATGTTGAGCCCTGCCGAAACAGTGTTTGCCGATGTCAGTCCGGTCATTGCGAATCATGCTGGCCCCGGCACGGTTGGTCTGGCGTATATGGCAGGCATGTAATTTGTAGCGGTTGTGCCGTAACAATCAGTTTGCGCCTTGAGGGGAACAGATTAAGGAAATTGCAACAACGCCAGCACGTCCTCCAACGCGGCGTTCAGCACTTCCTCCATGATCTCGTCATGGGCGCGGTAGGGGCCGCCAAAGGAGCCGTCGCCGTAGACGCTGCGGGCGGTGCGGGCATCCAGGATGGTGCTGGGAACGGTGGGGGGAGTTTTGCTGCCCTCTGGCAGGTCGCTGACGATGGTGAACGAGAACGCCTCCAGCCAGTTGGCATGGGCAGGTTTCAAGTTGTGCCGTATGGCCACTGCCTCGACCGCGTGGGATGTCCACCATTCGTACCAGATCAGGCGCAGGTCGGGCAGGTCATTGTTGACAGCGTTCAGGTGGACGCGCACCGGTTGGTTCCCGCCGTGTCCGTTCAAGATCAGGAAACGGCGGAAGCCTTGTCCGTAGGCGGAGCGGAGGATTTCTTCGACTGCGGCGGTCATCGTCCCAACGCCCAGGCTCAGGGTGCCGGGGTAGGCAAGGAAGTACGGGGAGAGGCCAAAGTTCAGGGGAGGGGCCACCAGCACCCCGGTGCGGTTGGAGGCGAGGTCGGCCAGGGTGTGGGGGATTTTGATGTCGGTCAGCAGGCTCAGGTAGCCATGTTGTTCGCACGCGCCCAGGATCAGGATCAGGCGGTCGTCCCGTTCCAGGTAGCGTTCTACGTCCATCCAGTTCAAGTCTTCGAGTCGCATAGGGTATTCTCTCGTCTTATTGTAGAACAAGTCTTAGACTTGTTCTACGGTGTGGGGCTGGGGAAGGGCGTCGCCGTTGCTGTGGGCGTCGCGGTAGGGGTATCGGTGGGAATGTCGGTGGGCAACGGCGCCAGGGTTGGGGTGTCGGTGGGCGCAGGCGGCAAGGTGG
>JBBITF010000012.1:0-22877 GCA_037440925.1 Chloroflexota bacterium | reverse complement strand
TCGGTGGGCAACGGCGCCAGGGTTGGGGTGTCGGTGGGCGCAGGCGGCAAGGTGGGCGACGGCGTGCTGGTGGGCGGCGGGGTGGGCGTGGGGAGTTGCAGTTTCAGCGTGATTTTGCGCTCGGCGTAACCGTTTTGACCTTCCAGGTAGAGGCGCAAGGTGACCGTGTCGGCGGTGATATTTTCCACATTCCAGTTCACCAAGGGAGCTGCCTCGGTTATTTTTTTCTTTCCATCAGCCAGGGTCATCCACTGATCGGGGTTCTTGCCGTTGCCAAAATCGAGAGTCCAGCGTTTGATGTCATCGTCTGCGTCAATGATTGCTTTGACCTCCACCTGGTAATCTGTGATGACGCCGCCGTCTTCCAGCCCGATGAATTCGAGGCGGGGATGCGGGTCGCTGGCCTTGCATTCGCGCTGCGGGGCAAAGGCGGCGTCGCGCGGGAAGTCGTGGGTTTGTAGCCAGTCTTTGCCGGGGTCGGTGCGCAGCCATTTTTCAGCCCAGGGATCGCCGCCGGTGTTGATCACCATTTGTTCCTCGGTGAACTCGTTGCAGGCTTCGGAGGCTTCCAGGCCGGTCCAGGTGTCGAGATTGGCCTTGCGGTACAGGTCCTTGCCGGCGGGCAGGGGCGGCTGGTCGGCGGCAAAGATTTCGCCGCGCTGCTCCTTGCACCAGTTGGAGGGTTTGGTGCCGGAGATGGCGCAGATGACCTCATCCACGATGCCGGCCGGGCGGGCAAAGGGGGTAGGGTTGCCGCCGCTGACATACGGCACGGCTGCTTGCATGAATTGTGACCAGATGGGCGCCGCGCCGCTCAGACCGCTGGTGTTGAGCATGGGCGTGTAGTCCGCGTTGCCTACCCACACACCCACTGCCAGGTCGGGGGTGTAGCCGAGCGTCCAGTTGTCGCGGAAGTCGTTGGTGGTGCCGGTCTTGGCAGCGGCGGGGAAAGGCAGGTTGAGCGGCGAGTCGGGGCGGAACATCCACGAGCGCGCCTGGTTGTCCGAGAGGATGGAGGTGATCAGGTAAGCGTGTTCGGCGCGGATGACCTGCTCGCCGGGCTGCGGCTGGTATTCGTAGACCACGTTGCCGGTGTGGTCTACGATCTTGAGGATAGCCACCGGTGGGACGCGCCGTCCGCCGTTGGCAAAGACGGCAAAGGCGCCGGTCATTTCCAGCAGGCTGACTTCGCCGCCGCCCAGCGTGAGCGCCAGGCCGTAATCCTCGCGTGTAAATGTGGTAATGCCCAGCCTTTCGGCCATGCCGATCATGCCTTCTTTTTCGGGCGTGTCTGGGTCGTCGTAAATGCCTACGAATTGCAGCGTCTTGACGGCCGGGACGTTGAACGAATTGGCAAGCGCCGTGCGGACGGTCATAGGGCCGTGAAACTTGCCGTCGTAATTGACCGGCTTGTACGGTTCGCGCGGATCGTTTGGGTCGCCGGAGGGCGGAAACTCGCTTGGCACGTCCCAGATCAGCGTGGCGGGCGTCCAGCCCTTTTCGAAGGCGGCCACATAGTTGATGGGTTTGATGGATGACCCAGGCTGGCGTGTGGGGCTGGTCGCCATGTTGACTTGCCCGTCAATGTCTGCGTTATAGAAATCGGCCGAGCCTACCATGGCCAATATCTCGCCGGTGGCCGGTTCGATGGCGACCAATGCGCCGTTATGGGCGTTGTTGGCGGCCAGGGTAGCCACCTGCTCGCTAAGGATGCGTTGGGCGGTATCTTGCAAATTCGGATCCAGGCTGGTGTAGATGGTAAAGCCGGAACGGTAGATGGTCTGCGAGTCGTACTGCTCTTCCAGTTGCGCGCGCACGAAATTGACCCAATGCGGGTAGCGCATTTGGATATCCGGCAGGCGGAACGGATAGGCCTTCATTTCGTTGGCGGCGTTGGTAGCGTCTGGCGCGGTGACGCAAATGGGCTGGTCGCTGTTGCTGACCGGGATGCAGCCCTGCTCCAGACTGGCTTGAAACATCAGCACCAACACCTGCTGATGCCGACGCAGGGTGACCTCGCGATTGGTGTAGATGTCGTAGACCGAGGGCGATTGCGGCAGGCCGGCCAGGAAGGAGGCCTCGGCCAGCGTCAACTGGTCGGCGGTCTTGCCGAAGTACGTCTCGGCGGCGGCTTCGATGCCGTAGGCCAGGTTGCCGTAATAATTCTCGTTTAGGTACAGTTCCAGGATTTCGTCCTTGCTGTAGCGGCGGGTGATCTCGGCCGCCAGGATGATCTCGCGCGCCTTGCGGGTGTAGGTGCGCTGCACGCGCTCTTCGGGCGAAAGGAGCAGGTTGCGCGCCAGTTGCTGTGTGATGGTCGAAGCGCCGCCGCCCTGCCCGCCGGTGCGGTAATTCTCCCACAGCGCGCGCAGGATGGCCCAGGGATCGAAACCGGGATGGCTGTAGAATTCCTTGTCTTCGGTGGCAATCGTGGCGGCGACGACGTAGGGCGAGATTTTGTCCAGCGAAACGTAGGTGCGCCGCCCGGCATTCGGGTCTATGATTTCGTACAGCACGTTGCCGTTGCGGTCCAGGATGCGCGTGGTCTCGAACTGCGAGGCGCGCTGGCGCAAGTCGCTGACGCTGGGCAGGGTGCGGGCGATGGCGTAATACTGGTACAGCGCAATCGAGCCGCCGATTAGCCCCAGACCGACCAGGATGAACAGGACGATGATGACGCCGCGCAGCAGGCAGCCCCAGCCGCTGCGCCAATTGAAGCCTTTCCCCGCGCGCTTCATGCCCGGACCTGTATTTGCTGGCCGGGAAACGACGTTGGTCGCTTCCGGACGAGTTCCCGTCGGCGCCGACAGCCCTCCCGCTGCCGGACGGGTTGCCGTTGGCCGCGAGGGAATGTTGTAGGCTGCCGGGGTGACGCGCGTGGCGCCTACATCAATTTCGTCCACGCGGCGCGGCAGGGGCATGTTGTCCTTGTCCAGCGCAGGCAGGGACGGGTGCGGCGTGGTCTCCTCGGGGTACGGGGTCAGGCCGGGGCCAAAGTCCGGTTCGGAAGCGGGGGCAGGTCCCTCGTCGGGGGATGAAGCGGGTTCTTCGTCTTGCGGAACGGGGACATCTATCTGGGTCTCGTCTTCGGAGGCCAGCAGCCGTCGCAGTCGTTCACGCGGGTCTTCGTCGCTCATATTCCTTCCTTACGAATCACGTTTCACGTCGCCGGGCTTGCTCAACACCAGCGCCGTCCACGTTCCTTTCATTACCGTTTCACCGCTTTGCTTTTTGACATCCAGGGCAATGACAATGGAACCGCCGCCGATGCGCGGCAGGGCCTTGGTTTCGATCACCTCTATTTCGACGTGGATGGTATCGCCGATGAAGATGGGAGCGACGAATTTCCAATTGTTGATCTCGCGGAAGGCGATGACGGTGCCTTCTAGTACGCCGGTGCGCATAGCCAGGCCCGAAGCAATGGATAACCCTAACAGGCCGTGCGCTACGCGCTGGCCGAAGGGTGTGCTTTTGCTAAATTCGGCGTCGGTGTGGATTTGGTTGTAATCGCCAGAAAGACCGGCAAAGTTCATGATGTCGCATTCGGCGATGGTGCGGCCGGCGGTGACGATTTTTTGGCCGACCTGGAATTCTTCGAAATAGAGTCCAGACATGGTTTTCTCCTCATGATGCGGTGTGGTAATTATACCCTTATCCCATTCCCTCTTTCTTGGGAAGGTAGGGTGAGCGTAAGCAGTTTCCCTGTTTTCAAAAAATGAGAATTGCTGTTATACCCTTTGACCTGTTGACATTCTGCTCGTAAAATAAGGCCATGAGAACCTGGTCGCTGGGAGCGGGCGATCCCGCTTTCTTAACACTGGCAGCCGACGCGCGCCTCGCGGCGCCAAATTATGTGAATGACCATATCTGGGAATTGGAATTTGCCGCCGGCGAACCGCCTGCGCTGGCTTTACATACCACGTATGGCTTGCGCGCCCGTTCCATGCGTCTGTTTCCACGCTTTACCGAGGCCGGTCGCTCGGTGAGCGCCTCTACTGACTTTGCCGTTCCTGCGCGCTTGCTTCGTTTCTATCCCAATTTTTTGGAATTGACCTTTTCCCCTTTTGCAGGGCTGGAAGTCGCCTATGAAGTTCGCGTTCCGGCGTCTTACATCATTGCCGGGCGGGTCAGCCTGGTCAATCGCACTAGCGTAGCCCGCAGGCTGCTATTGGAAATGTGCGCTTTGCTCCTGCCTTTGGACGGCCATGTGATGACGCATACCCAGATACAGATGGTGAACGTGCTGGTTGGTCAGACCGGCGGACTCGTCCCGCTTCTGTTTATGACCGGAGGCCCGTTGGCGGGACCCGGGCCGCATCCTTCGCTGGCGGTGGCCCTCGACCTTGGCCCCGGCGCCTCCCGTCAACTGACCTGGGTGCTGGCTTCCACCGACTCCCACCAGGCCTCCTTCGACTCCGCCCGCCTGCTCGCCGCCCGTCCCTGGGATGCGGAACGCGCCCGCATTGAACTGGTCAACGCCGCCGGGATGCTCGACATCCAAACCGGCGACCCCGACTGGGACGCTGCGTTAGCATTCAGTCAAAGCGCCGCTTATGGCTTGTTCTTTCCGGCGAACGAAAACCTGCCGTTCCCTTCCTTTGTCCGCACGCGCGTCCCCGACCAGGGCTACTCGCGCAGCGGCCATGGCGGCGACTATCCGGCCTCCTGGGCGGGGCAGTCGCCTCTGGAAGCGTATTACCTGGCTTCGATTTTGCCGGCTGCTCCTGGGCTGGCAGAAGGCTTGCTGCGCAACTACTTTTCCACGCAGGAAGAAGACGGCGCAATAGATCATCAACCTGGTTTGGGTGGTCAGCGCGCCCGCTTTCACGCTATGCCGCTGTTGGCTAGTTTGGCCTGGAAGGTGTTTCGCGGGAGCGAGGACGAAGCCTTTCTAAGCGAGATATTCCCAAAATTAGTAAAGTATTTTTGGGCCTGGTTCTCGCCGAGCAATGACCGCGACCGCGACGGCTTACCAGAATGGAGCGACCCGTTCCAGACCGGTTACGAAGACAATCCGATGTTCAGCCTCTGGCATCCCTGGGCGCAGGGCGCAGAGGTAGCCAGTATGCGCAACCCGGCCCTGCTGTCCATGCTCTACCGCGAGGCGCAAGTCCTCATTCGAATGGCCGCGCAATTGGAACGGCAGGAAGAAACCCGGCTCATCCAAAAGCAAGCCGAAACCCTGAAATCCGCCCTCCAGGCCGCCTGGGACGCGCGCGCCGCGCTGTATCGTTACAGCGACCGCAAAACCGGCGTGAGCGCCCTCGGCAAAGTGCTGGCGCGCCAGCGCGGTCCCGGGACAATCAAACTGAAACAGACCTTCGAGCCGCCGGTGCGCCTGTTGGTGGAGGTGCAGACCAAACGTCCGGCGGCGAAGCGCCCGCAGGTCACGATCGGCGAGTACGTCACCAAGGGCGAGAGCGAGGTCATTTCCGGGGCGCAGTTCCAGTGGAAGTCCGGCGGCGTGGTCGCCACCAGCCAGCAGGTGCATGGCAAGATCGGGCGCATCCAGGTCAAGGGCGTGGACGCGGCCGATAAAGTCATCGTCCGCACGCTGGACTATACCGGCGAAGACCATACCCTGTTGCTGCCGTTGTGGGCCGGCGTTCCCGACTTGCAACAGGCGCAGGTGATGATTGGGCGCGCTGTGTTGGACGCGGGTCGCTTCGACCGCCCCTTTGGGTTGCCGGCCTGCCCGCTTCTTCCTACGCCCGAGGCTGCTTCCGTGAACCTGGCCGTTTCCCTGCCCTGGAACCAACTGGTCTGCGAGGGGTTGCTGGCCTACGGATTCCGCGTCGAGGCGGCGCGCCTGGTCGCCCGCCTGATGAATGGCGTCATCCAGAACTTGAAGCAAAATCGCGCTTTCTACCAGTATTACCATGCCGAGACCGGGAACGGGCTGGGCGAACGGAATGCCCTGAGCGGACTGGCGCCCGTAGGCCTGTTTTTGCAGGTTTTGGGCGTGCAGGTGCTTTCGTCCACCCGCGTGCGGCTGGAGGGAAAAAATCCCTTCCCCTGGGCGGTGACGATCCAGTACCGGGGACTGAAGATCGTACGGGGGCTGGAAAAGACGGAAATCACTTTCCCCAATGGCAAGACCATTACCGTGACCGAGCCGGGCGCATTGATCGTTGCGGCCTGATCCCTGTGGGTTACGAGGCCGGGCTTCCTTTGATTTCGATACCCTGGGGTTGCTGCTGGGTATGATGTTGCTCGTTTCCATGTTGGAGCCGACCGGATTTTTCGAATACCTGGCAGTCATGGCTGCCCGGCTTTCGCAGGGGCTCCGGTGCGCCTGATGGTCTTGCTTGGTACGGTGACGACGGCGCTGTCTATGTTTCTCGATAATGTCACGACAGTGGTCCTGATTGCGCCGGTTACGATCCTGATCAGTGAAATTCTGGGCGTGAACCCGATTCCCTATCTGATGGCAGAGGCGCTGCTTTCCGATACCGGCGGCGTAGCCACCCTGGTCGGCGACCCGCCGAATGTGTTAATTGGTTCGGCAGCCGGTTTTTCGTTCACTGATTACCTGGTCCACTCCCTCCCTATCGTCCTGGCGGCCTGGCTGGGGGCGCTGGCGCTGTTGCGCTTTTTGTTCCGGCGCGAACTGGCTGTCCGCCCTCGTAACGTCAAGGCGGTGATGAAATTATCTCCATCCGAATCGTTGAATGACCCGGCCACTGCGCGCCGCATCCTCATTGTGCTTGGCGCGGCTATTCTTGTGTTCTTTGTTCATCATCTGCTGCGTGTCAGCCCGGCCTTTGTGGCTTTGGTCGCTGCGGCGGCTGCTCTGGCGTGGGTGCAACCAAACATCAATGAATTGCTTAAAAAAGTGGAGTGGAGTGTGCTGGTCTTCTTTGGGTCTTTGTTCATCATGGTCGGTGGATTAGAGGCGGCTGGCGTCTTGGGTTTCCTGGTTGACCTGCTGGTAGTGGCTGCGGGCATCCCCCCCGTTATTACTTGGTCTGAGTATACTCTGGATGGTGGCCGGGCTTTCGGCCATTGTAGATAATGTCCCCATCACTATCGCCCTGATACCGGTGATCCAGGGGTTGGGGCGCAGCGGCGTTGATATCCAGCCGTTGTGGTGGGCGCTGGTCTTTGGGGCCGGATTTGGCGGGAACGGCACGATCATCGGTTCGACGGCCAATGTTTTTGTCGTCACTCTTTCTGAGAGGACGCGCATGCCCATCACCGCTAAGTTGTGGACCAAACGCGGCTTGCCGGTGATGCTGGTCACCTGTTTGATTGCCAGTCTCTTGTATATCCTGGCTTTTTCGACTTTTTAATGTGCGCTGTAATCTTAATCCACCGTCAACGTCTTGGACAAATTTCTTGGGAAATCAGGATCGAATCCGCGCATGACGCTCATGTGATAGGACAGGAGTTGCAGCGGCAGCACGCCGAGCAAAGCAGAAATCTGCGAGTCGGAGCGGGGGATGACCATTAAATCGTCGGCGTTGGCACGCAGACGGGGGTCTTCTTCGCCGGTAACAATCGTCCGCGCGCCGCGCACTTTCACCTCGTTGATTCCGCTGATGATGAGCGGCACGTCGTTTGGCCCCGCCACGAACAAGATGGGAAAGCCACGGCTGACCGCCGAGAGCGGCCCGTGCTTGAATTCGGTCGAGAGCATTCCTTCGCAGTGGGCGTAGGTAATTTCCTTCAATTTCAACGCGCCTTCCAGGGCGATGGGGAAGGTGGCTCCGTAACCGAGACAGTACAGGTCGTTCCATTCATTGATGTCTTGGGCAAGCGCTTCGACCTGAGGCGCGATCATTTCAAGCGTTTCGTCCATCAACGCAGGGATGCGGTCTAACGCGCGCGTATCGTGTCCGGCCATTTTATACGCCAAATACAAGAACGTCACAACCTGATTGGTAAACGTCTTCGTCGCAGGGACGCTGATTTCGTATCCGCAGCACAAGGGTAGACAGAGCGAAGCGGCTTTGGTCAACGTCGAGCCGACGACATTGGCCAATCCAAAACATGCCATGCCGCGCGCCTGCGCTGCTTCCAGGGCGTTTAGCACATCTTTGGTCTCGCCAGACTGACTGACGAAAACCCCCACATCTTCATAGCCGACGGCCGGCGCATATTGCGCAATGAACTGCGGCGCCAATACAGGGATTACGGCACGTCTACTCAATTGCGCAAAATAGACTGCGCCCAGCAAGGCGGCGTGATAACTCGTGCCACAGCCAATGAAATACAGATGATGGGCGCTTTTCATTTTTTCGATGAGCGTTTCGATCTCGCGGTTACCGTTCAACATGTGGAGCAGTTCGCTGGCTACCTGGCTTTGCTCGTGGATTTCTTTCAACATGAAGTGTGGATACCCACCCTTCTGCACCGCGTCCATCGATTCTGTGATTGTCTCCGGTTTTCGCTCGATCTTTTTCCCATCTTTGACTGAGCGTATCTCCACGCGGTCAGCCCACAGAGTAACGATTTCGCCGTCTTGTGGGCGGATGATTTGACGAGTCAAAGGCAATATCGAGGGCAGGTCAGACGAAACGCAAGTGAAACCTTCGCCGATTCCCACCACCAGGCCGGAGCCTTTTTTGAAGGCGTAGAGTTTGTTGTCATGGGTGCGGCCGATAACAAAAGCATAGTCGCCTTCGAGGTCGCCGTATGCCAGACGGATAGCGTCAATGAATTCATAGCCGCGATTGATGTATCTTTCCACAGCGTGAACGCAGGTCTCGCCGTCGTTCTCTGAGCGGACGGTCATCCCCTCGGCGACAAATTGCTCGCGTAACTCGATGTTGTTGACTACATTTCCATTGTGTGCGCCCACCATGTCGCCATCTGAATCCAAATGCGGCTGGCTGTTGACCTGTGAAGGTTCTCCGAAGGTTGCCCAGCGCAATTGCGCCATGCCGCGCTGTCCGCGCATTTCAGCAAAGCGGTATTTTGCCGCTACCTCCTCTACCTTGCCAACATCTTTTCGTAAATCAATGCTCGTGCCGCTGATGGTAGCGGCGCCAACCGAGTCGTAGCCTCGGTACGTCAATCTCTTGGCCGCCTCTATTAAAACGGGTCCAAGGAGTTCATCTTTTTCGGTTACATAGCCAAAAATGCCACACATTTTTCTCCGAGGTATTGCGTTATTTCGCTTGTGATTTGTCCAGGTTGACGGTCGGCAGGAAGCGAGGCGGCACGCGCGCCTGTGTCGCTTGCTCGAAAGCGTATGCCAGCCGTAGAAGGGTCGCTTCTTGCCAGGCGCCTGCAAAGAACGAGATGCCTACCGGCAGGCCAAAGAGGTAGCCGGCCGGCACAGTAATATGCGGATAACCGGCCACTGCTGGATAGGAAGTGCTTTCTATATCCCAGGCGTTCACGCCATCGCCGTTGATGAGGTCAATTAGCCAGGCAGGGCCGCCTGAAGGGCATACCATGGCGTGTAACTCGTGCTGACGCATTACTGCATCAATGCCTTGCGCGCCGGCCAGGGTGCGGCACTTTTCCCGTGCAGTTAGATAGCGCTTGCTTGTCAGCGGTCCCTTTGCCAGCGCCTCCAGCATACGTTCCTGCCCAAAATACGACAATACTTTTTCGCGGTGTTCCTCATTGAAACGAATGACCTCCTCCAGCGTATGGACGGGCGCTCTTTCGCCTAAATTGGCCAGGTAAGCGTTTAGGTCGGCTTTGAACTCGTAGAGCAGTGTCTCCAGTTCTGCCTTTTCGAACCTACTTGTAGGTGGCAGGTCTACATCAATCAGTTCTGCTCCCAAATCACGCATCACTTCCAGGCAAGACTCCATGATTGCCAGCACGCGCGCATCGCTGCCAAACAAACTTCTCGCCACGCCTAAACGGGCATTTTTCAGCCCCTGGGCATCCAGACAAGATGTGTAATCTTCCCATGCTCGTTCTTTTGCGGACTTGCTGGCTGGGTCTCGTTCATCCGGGCCGCTCATGGCTGTCAACAGAATGGCTGCATCTGTCACGGTGCGCGCCATGGGGCCGGCGGTATCCTGACTGTGCGAAATGGGAATGATACCGCTGCGGCTGATCAGTCCAACGGTTGGCTTGAGGCCGACGATGCCGTTGGTCTGTGCCGGGCAGATAATCGAGCCATCGGTTTCAGTGCCGACTGCCGCTGCGCACAGATTGGCCGCGACTGCTGCTGCCGAACCGGACGACGATCCGCAGGCTGAACGGTCGAGGGCGTATGGATTGCGGGTCAGCCCGCCGCGGCTGGACCAGCCGCTGGTCGAACGTTTGCCGCGGAAGTTAGCCCATTCCGAGAGATTGGTCTTACCCAAAATCAAAGCCCCGGCGGCGCGCAGGCGTTGTACCAAGAAAGCGTCTTGTAGTGGCACGGAACCTTCCAGCGCCAGCGAACCGGCAGTGGTGGTCATGCGGTCGCAGGTGTCAATGTTGTCCTTGAGCAGGATGGGAATGCCGTGCAAAGGTCCGCGCGTCCGCCCTTCGCGCCGCTCGCGGTCAAGCGCCTCGGCGATGGCCAGCGCATCGGGGTTGAGCTCGATTACAGCGTTCAAGCGCGGCCCGCTTTGATCTATCGCCACGATGCGTCCCAGGTACATCTCGGCCAGTTTGCGGGCGGTCAACTCGCCAGAGTCCATTTTTTGTTGTAGTTCGAGGATGGTATACTCTTCCATGCCAATATCCAGATAGAAGATCTCCCCCCAAGTATACCCAGGAAATGAACGTCTGAGGGCGACTACCTACGCGAGTCTTTTCCGATAGGAAACCATCCACGAATGTCTCACGAATTCACCACTAGCGTTCCATTCGAGCATTCGTAACCCTTCGTGGATGGTTTCTCCCCAGATTAGCGTACCGCGTCCAGCATCAGCGCCAGGAAAAGGAAGGCCAGGTACATGCTCGAAGAGCGGTACATCTTCCAGGCGATTTTGTTGCCCTCCACCCGCCAGACCTGCCAGGCGGTATAGACCAGCCACAATCCCAGCGCCAGCGCCGAGACCAGGTAGAGCGCGCCGGTAAAATCGAAGAGCGGCAGCAGCAGCGTCACCCCCACCAGTTCCAGGGTATAGACCAAAATCTGCCAGCGCGCCTCTTTCTCGCCGCGCACCACCGGCAGCATCGGCACGCCCGCGCGGGCATAATCCTTCTGGCGGACGATGGCCAGCGCCCAGAAGTGCGGCGGCGTCCACATGAAGACGATGGCGAACAGCAGCAAGGCCGGGACGTTCAGCCCGCCGGTGGCGGCCGCCCAGCCCACCAGCGGCGGGATGGCGCCCGCGCCGCCGCCGATGACGATGTTCTGCACGGTGGCTTTCTTGAGCAGGATGCTGTACAGCACCACATAATAGAGAATTCCCGCCAGCGCCAGGCAGGCCGCCAGCAGGTTGACGAAGGCCGCGTAGACGTAGAAACTAAGCACGGAAAGCGCCAGCCCAAACGCCAGCCCTTCGGCGGGCGTCATGCGGCCGGCCGCCAGGGGACGCTTCTGCGTGCGCTGCATGTTCTTGTCCAGGTCGCGATCAATGTACTGATTCAAGGCCGACGATCCGCCCGCCGCCATGAAGCCGCCCAGCAGTGTCCAGAACGTCAGTTGCCAGGACGGCCAGGCCCTGCCGCCCACCACCATGCCCGCGTAGGTGGTCACCAGCAAGAGCGCCACCACCACCGGTTTGGTCAGCGTCAGGAAATCGCGCGCCCGCTGCTTGAGATCCAATGGAGGAAAGGACACCGTTTCGCGCGCCAGGAAGCCGGAAGCGACTGTCAATCCCAGCAGGCTGAGCCACAGGGCAACATTCGTCAGGGCGTGCAAAATCAAGAGATAGAGCGGAAAGCCGCGCGTCACTTCCATTGCGCCCACGAAAGCCTGCGCAAAGTACAACGCCACACTCAACGTGGCCAGCGGCAGCAACAGGCGATGGTCACGCAGATCGCGCCAGGCGCGGTAGAGCAGCCAGGCCATCAACAGGCTGGCAAAGCCCACCGAAGCGCGGTGGAACAACTGCATCCAGCCTAAAACGCCCTCCGGCAGGCACAGCGGCCAACCGCTGCAGGCAGTCGTTGCGCCGTTCAACGACACCAGGCGCCCGCCAATGGTCACCAGGGAGACCGCCAGCAGCGCCATCAGCGCCAGGCGGGAAAAGGAAGAGGTGAGGGAAAATTTCATGGGTGTCTCCATGGATGCCGACCACAGGCCGGCGTTACGATGTCAACTGTTTGCGCAAAAAGAACGGGTAGCCCAGCACCAGGATGGCCGCAAAGGTGAACCACTGCCCGGCGTAGCCCAGATGCGGGCCTTCGGTCAATTCGATCTCCGGCTGGTAGGGGATCGGGGGGACGGAGTCGGTAGCATCCATCTCCGGCTGGACGAACACCTCCAGCATGGGATACGGCATCTGCTGGCGAATGCGCTCCAGGTTGACCGTGTTCCAGAAATCCAGGCGCGCCTGCCCCGGCGCAAGGGTCGGGTCGGGGACGCCGCCCAGGTCTGGCTTGCTTTGCCCCAGCCGGATCTGTCCGTGGACGGTCACCTGCCCCGGCTGGTCATACTGGCGCCAATCGGCGGGCGTAGAATTGCCGTCGGCGGGAATCCAGCCCCTCTCGACCAGCACCGCAGTCCCATCGTCCAAGAGCAGAGGCGTGAGCAGGTGATAACCGGCCTGGTTTTGGTAGTAGCGGTTGCGCAAGGCCACCTGGTTCTCGAAGTCATACCTGCCGCTGACCGTCACAGCGCGGTATTCCATCGTCGTCAGGTCTTCGTTTGTCTGGCCGGTCAGGATCAAAGGTTCGGCCTGCCACATGGCCTGGACGTGGGCGTTGAAGGCGCGGCGCTGTTCCAGGCGCGCCAACTGCCAGATGCCCAGGCGTACACACAGCGCCCCGCCCAGCAGCACGAGCAGGGTAGTGAGCAGCCAGCGGCGGGAGAACATGGCGCGCAGGATCATGCCGCCTTCTTCCTGTCCTTGCCCAACAGGGAGCCATACAGGGCAAAGAGCGCGCCCAGCGGCAGCCCGGCAAAGAAGATACCGGTCAGGCGCGTGGTGAGTGTCACCGGTTCGCGCACCTCCAGACCAAAGACCCTGCTCGGCTGGAAAGAACACTCCATGGCGTAGTTCTGCTCGCTGTCCAGGTTCAGGCTGGCGGATGCGCCGGCCGGGATCCACAGCGGCCCCAGTTGGTGATCTGCGCTGTCCTGGTTGACGATCACCAGCGTATCGCCGACCACGAACGCCATGTCAACCGGCAGGGCAGGCGGCGCTTTCCCCTGCGCGACCTGCGCCGCTGTACCGGCCGGGATGACCAGTTCGATGCGCTGCGGGGCGCGGTTCTCGCGCTTGAGCACCTGGTACGAGAGTTCGGTCGTGAGCGCCGCAACCAACAGGCCGAGCAGGATAGAGAGGGCAATACGCTTGATAACGGAAGGTTTCATTTTGTAAAGAGGAACAGAATCTTACTGGTCTCTGACCGTAACGGTCAGCGTCTTTTCGCCGGCTTTCTCGAACACGAGCGTGACGGGGAACGTGTCGCCGGCCTTCAGGTCGCCCTTCAAACCGATCAACATCACATGCAAACCGCCGGGCTTGAAAACCGTTTCGCCGGTTGGCACAGGCACGTTCATTTGATGTACCATCTGCATATTGCCGTCCTGCATGATGGTTTGGTGCAGTTCCACCGCCTCGGCTGCCTGGCTGGAAGCCGAAAGCAGCAAATCGGCCTCGCCGGGGTTGATCACCACGAAAAAGATGGCGCTGTTGCCGCCCGCCAGGCCGGGCCGCGCCCAGACATCGTTGACCTGCAATTCACCGCTGCCGGCCGCGCCGCAGGCCGCAAGAAGCAGCGTCAACACAGTGCAAGCAAGCACAAAACGAACGTTGAACATCATTCCTCCGCTCCGAGTAAAAGTTTGACATCGTGCAGGATATCTTCCACCGGCGCGCCGTACCCAAACGACAGCCGCAGGTTTCCGTCTGGGTCTATCACGTACAGCCGCGCCGTGTGGTCCACCAGGTATCCTGTCGCCGAGTTGGGCATGGGCTGTACCTCGCGGTACACACCGTAGGCCTGCCACACGCTTTTCAATTCGTCCTCCGAACCGCTCAGGCCGATGAAAGACGGGTTGAACATGGCAACATATTTCCCCAATTTTTCCGGCGTGTCGCGCTGCGGATCTACGGTTACGAAAACGACCTGCACCCGCGCTGCGTCCGCGCCCAGGGCGTCTGCCACGCGCCGTAATTCGGACAACGTGGTCGGGCAGACATCTGGACAGGAGGTATAGCCGAAGAACAACAACACGACCCGTCCCCGCATCTCTCCCAGCCGGAAGTTGCTCCCGTTTCCCTGGGTCAATTCAATCCCAGGCGCCGGCAGCGCCGGGTCGTACAGCGTGCCGCGGAACGAATCCTGTTTGGGAAAGACCATCACCGCCGCCATGACCATTCCAATCACGGCCAGCGCCCCCGCTCCCACCCACAACAATCTGGTATTCATGCGTCCCTCGATAAGAGACCCTAAAGGTTTCCCAAACCTTTAGGGTCCTCAACTCAAATGGCCGAACCAATCAAATACAACGCCGGGTAGAAGAAGATCCACACCACGTCCACGAAATGCCAATAGACCGTAGCCGCTTCCACGCCCCAGTGCTTTTCGGCGCTGTACAGGCCGCGCGCGCCGTTGCGCAGGATGACCAGCAGGAAGATGACGCCCGTCAACACGTGGAAAGCGTGCATCCCGGTCATCATGAAGAAGATCGCCCCGGCTGCGCTGCTCGAAGGCGTGACACCCTCGTGGATGGCGCCCGGCCACTCCACGCCCACCACGCCCGCCAGGAAAGCGACGCCCAACAAGAGCGTGATCGCCGTGCTGACCAGAAAGCCCCTGCGGTCGCCGTGCTCCATCGAAACCTCGGCGCGGTTCATGAAAAACGAAGACACCAGCAGCACCGCCGTCACCAGCAGGCCGAGTTCCTGGCTCAAGTGCGGACGGGTCAGCCCCAGCAGGTTGAAGCGCGCTACCGCCAGCCCGCCGAAGACAAAGGCATCCGACAGCAGGAACAACCACAAGCCGACGCGGTTGGTGCCGGTCTTGTAGGCGTACGTTTCGTGGTCATCGCCGTCTTCGTCGTTCAGGCGATAGATGTGCATGTAGTAATAAACCACCAGCCCAGCCTTGACCAGCGCCACCAGGATCAGCAGCGCCACCGCATCCATCGCAACCGCAATGAAGAACTCTAACGCGGTCAACACCGCCAGGAAAATGAAGATGATAGCGCCCTGGTTGAGAGCAGTCTTTTGATCCGTGTGTGCCATGAAAGAATCCCTCTTCCCTATTTATGCTTGATGAATTCGACGTACTTCGAGCCTTCGAGACCGTAGTCGTAAGGCTCACCGACCACCTGAAAGGCGTGGTCGTAATTATGCACCGGCATCGGGGAAGGCACCTGCCACTCCGGCGAGCGCGAGTTCCACAGGTTGCCCTCGGCCTGCTCGCCGTGCTTCATACTGTGGAAGAAGTTGTACAGGAAGATGACAACCGAGGTAAAGATCAGGTAGGCTGCCACCGTCATAATCAAGTGCGACAGATCGAAGCCCAGCGCAGGGTCATAGTCCGCAATGCGGCGGCGCATACCCAGCAAGCCGACGCGCATCATGGCGAAGGTCAGCACCAGGAAGGAGGGCGTCATCAACCAGAAGTGCAGTTTGCCCAGTTTCTCGCTCATGCGGCGGCCGGTCGCTTTGGGGAACCAGTAGTAGATGGCGGCAAAGAACGGGAAGATATAGCCGCCGAACATGGTGTCATGGAAGTGACCGACGATGAAGTACGTGTCGTGCAGGTGCAGGTCGGTCGAAACGGTAGCATTCGGAGGTCCAGAAAGACCGCCCATCAGGAAGACGACGATCCCGCCCAGCACGAACAACATCGGCGTCGGCGTGCTGATCTTGCCCTGCCACAAGGTCGCCACCCACGAGAAGAACTTGACGCCGGTCGGCACCGCCACCAGCAGGGTGCTGTACATGAACGGCACGCGCAGGTACTCGTTCATGCCGGAGGTGAACATGTGATGCGCCCACACCAGGAAGCCCACCAGCGCAATACCCAGCGACGACATGGCAACCCAACGGTAGCCGAACAACGGCTTGCGGACGAAGACCGGCAGCAGTTCCGAGATCACGCCCAGGCCGGGCAGCACGAAGACGTACACCGCCGGGTGTGAATAGAACCAGAACAAATGCTGGAACAGCACCGGATTGCCGCCTTTGGCCGGGTCGAAGAAGCCCATCCCCAGCAGGCGCTGGAACATCACCAATTGGAACGACAGGCCGATCAACTGCGTGGCAGTCAGCGAGATGATCGAGGTAGCGATGGCGGCCCAGGCAAAAATGGGCAAGCGGAAGGCAGTCATGCCGCGCGCGCGCATCCGCGCCACTGTGGCGATCAGGTTGAGCGCGCCCAGGATGGACGACCAACCGGCAATGAACACACCCAGGAAGAACATCTGCACGCCCAGCGGGGAACGGGTGGAGAGCGGCGGGTAGCCGGTCCAGCCGGTGTCGAAGCCGCCCAGGAAGAGCGCCGAGAGCAGCAGCACCGCCGCCGGGACCGCGATCCAGAAAGAGAAGGCGTTCAGGCGCGGGAAGGCCATGTCCTGCGCGCCGATCAGCATCGGGATCAGGTAGTTCATCACGCCCGCAATGCCCAGCAGGATGGACACAATCATCAACATCCCGTGCAGGCTCATCAAGGTATTGTAGAATTGCAGGCCGTTCTGGTCGAAGGCCTGGAAGGTGGTAGTCAGGAACTGCAACTGCGAAGCGGCCAACTCGGTGCGGAAGATGAGCGCAAAGATGCCGCCAAAACCCAGGACGGCAATGGAGGTGATGGTGTATTGAACGCCGATGACTTTGTGGTCGAGCGAGACGTTGAAATATTTTTGCCAGCCGGGTTCGTCGGTATGATGCTCCGGCGTGGACTCGCCCAGCGCCCACTTGAACCAATCCGTCAGCGCGCCCACGCCTGCCAGGAAGGACAACGTGCCGACCAGCCCGCCAACCACCCAGGCCGGTTCCGTGAAGAAGAACGGGCCGAAAGTCTTCAGCCCCATCAGGGCGCGCAGGCCGGTCACGAAGAAGCCGCCGGCCAGCGTGCCGATGATCTGGAAGACCAGGCCGCGCGTCACGCCGCGATAGCCCACCAGCCCAAAGAAGAAGCCGGTCACAGAGACGACCAGGGAGAAAAAACCGGCCAGCGGCGCGGTGAAATTGGCGCTCCCTGAGACCAGCGCATCCAGCCCCAAACCGAGAAAATAACCGAGCGCGCCTCCTAAGGCCAGCAAGACCAGGCCGCGCCAAACGGGTTTCATGTTTTTCATAAATCCTCCTGCTATTTCACCGTCTTGATGAAAGCGATGATGTCTGCAATCTGCTCGTCCGTGAACTGGTAGACAGGCATCTGGATGGTCTCGTAGCCGGCCACGAATTTGGCCTGCGGCTGCAAGATCGATTCCGCGATGAAGGCCTCATCTGCCGTGACCGTCGTACCATCCGAGAGCGATACCTGTGAACCGTACAGCCCGAACCAGGTCGGGCCGGTGCCGCGCGTGCCGTCCAGCGAGTGACAGCCCAGGCAGCCGTTCTGCGTGACAAGCGTCTTGCCGCGCCCTTCGGGGGTATCCGCCGCTGCGCGGGCTTCTTCAGCGCGGGCGGCCATCCAGGCGTCGAAATCGGCCCGCGAGACCACTTTCACATCCGCCAGCATATAGGCATGACTGGTTCCACACAATTCCGCACAGCGCAACTTGTAGTCGCCTACCCGCGTGGGGGTGATGCGGTATTCGGTCGTGCGTCCCGGCAGGATGTCCTGCTTGATGCGGAACTCCGGCACCCAGAAACTGTGGATCACATCCCGCGAAGTCATCTTGAGCAGCGCCTGTTTGCCCTCCGGCAGGTACAGCACGCTGGAAACCACACCCGTATCCGGGTATTCGAACGTCCAGGCGAATTGCTGGGCAGTGACGTTGACCACCATCGCCTGCGGGTCCACGCGGCGGGTTTCGCCCAGGCTGTACGCGCCCAGGTAGGCAAATCCCATCACGATGAAAAGTGGGATGGCAGTCCAGGTGATTTCGAGCGCAGTGTTGCCCTCGAAGTGTTTACCGTCCCCCGTCTCCCCCGGCCGGCGTCGGAACACAACCAGGCTGTAGACCAACGGCACGATAATCAGGGAAAACAGGAATGAGATAGTGATGAATTGCAGATTGAAAAGCCAATCTACAGGGACAGCCTGTTCGCTGGCCTGCACAGGCAGCAACCCGGAAGAGTCCAGCCCAAGGTATGTCAACGTAGACATCACCAAGACCAGGATCGCTACGATCACAAAATGGCGCATACACATTCTCCTGAACAAGGAAGCATAGCGTAGACGGCCGGGCAAGCCGGCCCATCGAAAACCCCAACCCTAAAGTGACATACTCGCATCTGTAACACGCTAAATTTACCCTATTTTATCATATAATCAAGAAACAAAAAGGATTTCTTAGAAATTTCATATAAAAATGGCCGCTTTGTGGCCGCCTTGCCGTCAAACACGCCGGGGCCTAGGCCGCGCCTAACGCCGACAGCACCTCGGCGCTGTGACCGGCCGGCTTCACATCCTCGAAGACTTTTACAATTTGACCGTTTGCATCAAGCAGGAAGGTGGTACGCAGCACGCCCATGTACTCGCGCCCCATGAACTTCTTCAAGGCCCACACGTCGTACAACTCGCAGACTGTATGCTCCACATCGGCCAGCAATGGGAACGGCAAATTGTATTTGGCTTTGAACTTGGCGTGCGCCTTGACCGTATCGGGGCTGACGCCCAGGATGGTCACCCCGGCTTGCTCGTAAGCCGAGTAATCGTCGCGGAAGGCGCAAGCCTCGGTTGTGCAGCCGGGCGTATCGTCTTTGGGGTAAAAGTACAACACTACCGGCCGACCGCGAAAATCGGACAAACGTCTCGGCGTGCCGGCATCGTCGAGCAATTCAAAATCAGGGGCGGGAATACCGCTCGATAAAGGCATAGGAACCTCCAGAGCAAAGAGTATGGCGGGCAAAAGGCGCATCCCAGGCGCAAAAAAGCCGGGGATGACAACTTTGTTGCTGCCCGGCTTTTTAGACGTTCTCAGCCTCTGAATGCTTACAAAATCTCTACAAAATCTTTGCGTTTTTCAAGGCGCTTTCCAGCGCATCTAGCGTGGCAGGCTTGATGATGATGGCCGAGGCGCCGCCCTTCAACACGCGCTGGCGCGTCTCCGGCTGATCGTCGGAGGTGATCACGATCACCGGCACACTTGCCAGGCGCGGCTCCCGGCGCAGGAACGCCAGCACCTCGAAGCCGTCCACGCCCGGCATGTTGATATCCAGCAGGATCACGCGCGGCACCATAGCCTGCAACAGCGAAATGGCCGGGCTGGAGCCGTACGCCACGCGCGCCTCTATATCCAATACATTCAACATTTGTTGCAAGGCATCCGCCGTTTGGCGGTTGTCGTCAATGATCAAGGCCGTAGACATAACTTACTCCTCCAAAACAAGATTCCCCATTACGTTCACGTCATATCCCGGCAGAGACGTCACCGCAGCGCGGAAGTCTGCCTCTGCCAGCAAGTCGAACAGCGGCTGTAGCAAGTCGCTCTCAGCGTATTGTTTGGGAATGACCAAATCATAGCGTTCCTGAAACAGCGGGATGAAATCCAGGTCGAGCGCTTTGGCTGCGGCCGGGATGCCCAGCCCGCAATCCGCGCGGCCCGAAGCAATCGCCGCTGCCACAGCCAAATGAGTATATTCTTCTTGATTGTAGCCGATAATGTCCTGGGCGGCTATCCCTTTTAAGGTCAAATGATAATCCAACAGGACGCGCGTGCCGGCTCCGCGCTGGCGGTTGACGAAGCGGACGGTTTCCGCCTCTTTCCCACCCCCCGGCCTGCCCAGGTCCTCCAGGCTTTTTATGCCCTTTGGGTTTCCTTTCCTCACCATCAACCCCTGCTGTCGTCCAACCAGCGTGACTACCTTAACTTTGACTCCTGGCAGGTATTGACGGATATATGAAAGATTGTATTCTCCCGTCTGTGGGTCGAGCAAATGCGACCCGGCCAGGTGCGCCTCGCCACGCCGTAAGGCTACCAGCCCGCCCTGCGAACCGACGTTGGCCGAAACCAGCCGCCGCCCGCGCTCCGACAAAAATTGCGCCATCAGGTCGAGGGTCATATCGTGGGAGCCAATACAGAACAGGGTGCGGTCGAGGTCAGCGCGTGGACGATACAGGCGCACCTTCACGGTTTCACCGGCTTCCAGGCCTTGCGAGCCGCGCGGCACCAGCACCAGCCCATCGGCGCGCACCAGGGAGGTGATGACGCCCGCCCCGCGCGAAAGCGGCGCGGCCAGCAGTTTGTCGCCCACGCGCCCGGCTACCACGCGCACGTAGTCATCGTCGCCGCCCGGCGAGACCAGTTTGCGGGTGATCTGGGCGCTTTCGAGCGGTAATTCTGTGGGCGGCCGGCCCAGCCAACGCGCCAGCAGCGGCTCGACGAACAGTTCCACCGTGAGCGCAGCAGAGACCGGGTAGCCGGGGACGCCGATGATGGGGACTTTTGATTTACGATTGACGATTGACGATTGACGATTGAGCATACCCATAATGACCGGATGTCCGGGACGGACCGCAACGCCATGCACCAGCAGCGTCCCCAGTTTTTCGACCACGCGCGCCGAGAAGTCTTCTGCGCCGGCCGAGGAGCCGGCGTTGAGCAGCACCAGGTCGTGGTCCTGCGCGGCCTCTTGCACGCGGGCGCAGATCAGGTCGAAGTCGTCGGGGGTGATGGGGAAGCGGGTGGGCCGCCCGCCCATCTCGGTCACTTGCGCGGCCATCACCAGCGAGTTGTATTCCAGGATGTCGCCGGGTTTCAGGGGCGCGCCGAGCGGCACCAGTTCGCTGCCGGTGGGCAGGATGGCGACGCGCGGCTTGCGCGCTACACTGATTTCGGCGTACCCTGCGGCGGCGATGGCGCCCAGGTCTACCGGCCGCAGTACGCGGCCGGCCGGCAAGACCAGTTCGGTGGCGACGATATCTTCTCCCAGCGGGCGGACGTGCGTCCACGGGGCGACGGCGGCGCGGATGCGGATGGCAGCCGGGTTGCGCAGGTTGTCCGTTACGTCGCCGTTTTCATCGAGCGCCTCGGTGTTTTCGATGGGGATGACGGAATCAAAGCCGGGGGGCAGGGGGTCGCCCGTGTCGAGGTAGCAGGCTTGAGCGTCGTCTCGAAGCGCGCCCAGGCGTCCAGCGCGCAGCGTAATGGGGGTCGCCGGTCCGGCGCCGGCTGTGTCGCTTGCGCGGACGGCAAATCCATCCATCGCCGAGGCATGATAGTGCGGCGAGGAGGTGCGCGCCCACAGCGGCCCGGCCAGCGTGCGCCCCAGCGCGCCTTCGTCCAGCGGGATGTTTTCGACGCCCAGGGTGCGCCACAATCCGGCTTCACGCAGGGCGGTTTCCAGGCGCGCCTGGGCTTCGGGCATGGGGATGTCGTGGAGGTAGACGGTCATGCGGCTATTATACTTTTTTTCGGGCATGGGCTTGCTGGCAGGTAGGATAAATTGGCAATTTGCCTATCCTGGGTGATACAATTCGTGCGAGGTGAACCCATGAGCGTGACATTGACCGACATCCGCCAGGCGGCGGAGCGCATCCGTCCGTATGCGCACCACACGCCGGTGCTGACCTGCGAGAGTTTGGACCGTCAGGTGGGGGCGCGCGTTTTCTTGAAATGCGAAAACCTGCAAAAAGTGGGGGCGTTCAAGTTCAGGGGAGCGTGCAATGCGGTCTTTTCGCTGGACGAGGCGCAGGCGGCGCACGGGGTGTGTACGCATTCTTCGGGCAACCACGCCCAGGCGCTGGCGCTGGCGGCTCGTCTGCGCGGCGTTCCGGCCTTTATCGTGATGCCAGAGAATGCCCCGGCAGTGAAGAAGGCGGCGGTGGCCGGATATGGCGGGCAGATCACGTTCTGCGCGCCGACGCTGGAGGCGCGCGAAAGGGCGCTGGAACAGGTGCGCGCAGAGAGCGGGGCCGAGATGGTGCATCCCTACGATGATGAGCGCGTCATCGCCGGACAAGGCACGGCGGCATTGGAATTGTTGGAGGAGGTCCCCGACTTAGATGTAATCATTGCGCCGGTGGGCGGCGGCGGGCTGTTGAGCGGCACGGCCCTGGCTGCCAGGGGACTCGCGCCGCGCGTGCGGGTGCTGGCGGGCGAGCCGGAGTTGGCAAACGACGCCTACCGTTCGCTGCAGGCCGGACGCGTCTTGCCTTCGATGAATCCGCGCACGATAGCAGACGGCCTGTTGACTTCATTGAGCGAACGCACCTTCGGCGTCATTCGTCAACACGTAGAGCAGATTGTCACGGTCAGCGAGGCGGGCATTGTGGCCGCCATGCGCTTCGTGTGGGAGCGCGCCAAGATCGTCATCGAGCCTTCGGCGGCAGTCGCCGTCGCGGTGCTGTGGGAGGGCAAGGCTCACTTAGACGGTTTGCGGGTGGGCGTCATCCTGAGCGGCGGGAACGTGGATTTGGAGAGGCTGCCGTGGTAAGAGAGCAACCCAGATAACACACATGGATTGGAAGGTAATGGTTAATTCGCTGCCGTCCATTCCAAAAGCGGGACGCCGATTCACACGGATAAACGCAGATTTTTTGTAACTGCCTACCTACCCTCACCTTTCGACATGCTTAGGGCATCGCCCCCAGCCCCTTATCATCCCCGAAAGGGGCTCCCGAGGGGAGAGATGTAAGTTTGGGTAAATGCTTTCGAGCGCTCCGCCAGCAAGGGGCTTGGATTTGGCAATCCAAGCCAGCAGAAGCAATCCAAGCCAGCGGTGTCCAAGCCGCCATTTTTT
>JBBITF010000011.1:36105-68511 GCA_037440925.1 Chloroflexota bacterium | reverse complement strand
GCGACCGCTGGCTGAAAGGCGGCTCGAAGGATACTTACGACATGAACCTGCGCATTTGGACGCGCAACTCCGTTCCGCCGATGTACTTCAGCTCTGGGGTGGGATTCCGCTGCGCTCGGTAAACACGTAGACAGGTATACAAGTACACAGGTATACTTGCCACCTGAATTATTTTCCTGTGTACGTCTTTACGTGTGTACCTGTCTACTTCCGAAGGAGTCTGTATGACCGCCCAACCACCAATCATCAATGATCAACGATCCATCGCCCAACGCGTCCGCCTTTACCTTCCCCTCATCAAAACTTTGCAAACCGGCCTCCTCCTGGCGACCGGGCTGGCAGGCTATTTGAGCGCCCACACCGGCTCGGCCCCGCTTGTCTTGTTGGGGCTGGCGGGTAGCCTCTTCCTGGCCATCAGCGGCTCGACCGTGCTGAACATGTGGCATGACCGCGATATTGACGCCGTCATGAACCGCACCCATCACCGCCCCATTGCCGATGGCCGCGTCTCGCCGAATGAGGCCCTGCGCCTGGGACTGATTCTCTCCGTCCTGGGCGTGGGCTGGGCTGTGTCCATGAATCCGCTCTATGGGCTGATTGTCTTCGCCGGCCTGTTCTTCGATGTCGTTGTATATACCTTGTGGCTCAAACGCCGTACCTGCTGGAGCATCGTTTGGGGCGGCATTTCGGGCGGCATGCCCGTCCTGGCCGGGCGCGTTCTGGCGATGGGTCAGATTGATCTGGTTGGCATCCTTCTGACAATGGCTGTGCTATTTTGGATCCCCACCCACATTCTGACCTTCTCGATGCGCTTCTTCGACGACTACCGGGCGGCGCGCATCCCGACCTTTCCCTCCACCTACGGCTTTGAGACTACCCGCGCCGTTATCGCTCTCTCGGCCATCATTGCTGCGGCCAGCATAGGCGTGGCAGGCGTGATGGTTGGCGTCCAGGCCGGCTTCCTGCGGCTGATGGCGGTTCTTTCGGCGGGGCTGCTGCTGCTCTCGTTTGCCACCGTCTTCCGTCCCTCCGAGCGGATCAATTACAGTTTATTCAAGTACGCCTCGCTGTATATGCTGGCTTCGATGATTTTGCTTTCGATTTGACCGTAGACGGTGGACCGTCTATCGTCAATCGTCTATCGTCAACCGTCTATGAAATCATCCCCCCTCTCCCGCGTCCTCTTACTGTTCACCGCGTTGCTGGCCGCCTGGCAGGTGGCGATCGGCATCGAAGGGCTGGAGCGCGTCCCTGTGCTGGCCTATACTGTTGGCTTCGGCGTCCTGCTCGTCGCCTGCCTGCTGCTCATCATCCTCGGCCTGGAAGTGCTGGAAAGCCCGGCCGTGGTCATCGTCTCGACCGTCATCCCGCTCAGCCTCTCGCTGGGATTGGTCTGGGAGCATCTGGCCTCCTGGCGGACGGTTTACCTGACCTTTGTCCTGGCCGGGTTTCTGGCCATCCTCGTCACCCGTTCATTCCCCTTCAAAGGGCGACTGCCGGTCATTGTACTGGCAGTGGTCCACGGCGTCTCTGGGATGGTCATTTTCCTCCTGCCGAGCGTCCTGGCGGCGCAGGAGGCGACCCGTCCGGGCTTTGCGCTGGTCGGCCTGGGCGGCGCTCTCATCGGATTGGGCGGCCTGTTGCTGTCCTTCTTGAAAGCGGGCAGGCCCATTCTGCCGCGTGCAACCATCCTGCGAATCCTACCAGCCCTTTTGCTGCTGATGACCGCCGCCTTCGTAGCCGGCTTCGCATTTGCAGGCTGACAACTTACCAACCTTCCACTCTGTAACCACCCTCGAAAGGAGAACACCTCATGAGGAACACCTGGTGGGCCAAAACCTTGCGCATCCTGGGCATCGTCCTGATGAGCCTGACGGCCGCCTTCACCCTGTTGGGTGGCGCCGGGACGACCTGCGTTGCCCTCAACCCGGCTGGCTGGGAGGGCAAGTTTGACGGAATTGCCCCCTTCCAATGGCTGTGGATTCTGTTCGTGCTGGTGGGCGTGGCGGTCGGGATCTTGGGTGTGCGCGCCGTGATTCAACTCGTCCGCGGCCGGAAGAACGCCTACCGCGACGCCCTGGTCGCCCTGATTCTCGGCACGGTCCTCAACGCGGTCCACGTCGTTGCCTCGCGTGCTTTGCGCGGCGCCTCGATGCCTGTAGACGCTGTGCTGTACACTAACGTCTTGACTCTGGTGATCTTCCTCCTGTTCCGTCTCCCGCCTGTCTGGCAAGGCATGAACTACGAGCAACCGAGCGGCGAAAAAGAGACCGGCAAACACGCCGCGGCCATTTCCCTCGTGTTGATTGGCTTGCTCTTGCTCACCGTTCAATATCTGATGGCGCCGACCCACACCATTGGCGGAATCAACTGGGCTGATGCCTGGCACACTATGTTGACCCTGTTCGGCGCAATCCTGATTCTTTCTGGCGTTACCTTGGGCGTGTATCGCGAAGTCGCTCTGATCAGGAAGGAATTGCGCGCACAAGCATAACGCGGCTGTGCCGCAAACTTCAGTTTGCGCTTTGCCCAGCAAGTGTGCATGCAAAGGTTGTCAAACCATCCGCAAAATTGCCTTATTGCTCCGTTGGATTGCCAAATCCAACGGTTTACAACGTAACTGCCTACCTCTAGCATCGGTTTGGTTTTTGGGTGAGAAAACCAGCCACGAATGCTCGAATGACGGCGTGTTTCGTGTATTCGTGCAGTATTCGTGGACGGTTTGCGCTCAAATATAGGCAGGGTAGGCAGTTACGTAATCTGCGCAATCTGTGGATGTTCCTCGTCGCCGCTGACAACTTTTGAGTGCACACTACTTGTATACGTGCATACGTGTATACTTGTGTACTTTATGCCGGTTTCGGCTCGTCCAAGTTAGGGTCTGCTGAATAATTACGATTCTCAAGAGTAATACTTATCTGGCGGCTGGATTTGTCCTTACACGGGCGGGTTATCCAGCCGCACGCCATGTCCCCGCACGGTGTCAATGTATGGATGGGTCGGGTCGAGAGAGGCGATACGATCGCGCAGACGGCGGATGAGCGCGTCCAGCGCCTGGTCGGAGACGCCGGCCGATTGTTCCTCGCCCCACACACCGGCTATCAGGTCGGCGCGGCTGAGGACCTGTCCCTGGTTTTCGTACAACATCCATAGCAATTTGAATTGCTGCGCCGAAAGCGGCGGCGTCAATTGTTGTTGATTGATCCATACCCGCCGCGAGCGGACATCCATCATCAAGCGCCTTGCACGGGCGGCTCCTTCTGACAGCGGCATGGTTGCATCCGAGATCAGGAACTGGAACTTTTGCGCCAGAGCAATTTGCACTATATCTCCATCTTGCAGGACAACCGGGGTGGTAAGCGGCACTCCGTTGCAATGGGTTCCGTTCTTGCTGCCCAAGTCCTCCAGAATCATCCCCTCTTTGGTGGGTGTGATACGGGCATGATAACGCGATACTTGTCGGTCAGGGATGACAATGTCGCAGGCCGCATCTCTTCCTAGCACAACGGTATGTGCCAGCGGCCAGCGCTGGTTGTGCAGCGCACCTTCTTGAGCAACAAGCATCGGTTGGTCATTGCTTGGCAGTTCCATAGGCCTCTCAGTTTTGCAATTCAGATTCCACGCATTTTACAGCGCTGTCATGTATAATATAGCAGAAAAGCGCCAATCTGTGCAGAATCAACGCCGAAAATTTCTCTGTACAGTCTGTTTCCCAGGAAATCAGATATGTCTTTCCCGCTCAAACACGGCGAGGTGTTGCGTGGCCGTTACCGGGTGCGCGAACGAATCGGCCAGGGCGGTATGGGGTGCATTTACCTGGCCGAGGATTTGCGGCTTACGGGTCGTTTATGCGCCATCAAAGAAGTGCGCTACGATCGCGCCCTCCCAGACAAGGTGTTGCAACAAGCCCGCGAACAGTTTTTTCGTGAGGCGACTATCCTTGCGCGCCTTGACCACCCGAACCTGCCCAAAGTCTCTGATTTCTTCTTCATCGGGCTGTGTGATTACCTGGTGATGGACTATGTACCAGGCAATGACTTGCGCGACCTGATGCTGGAGGCTCGCCGTCGCAATGAGTTCCTGCCTGAGAAGGATGTGCTGCGATGGGGCGGCCAATTGGCAGATGCGTTGACCTTTTTGCACAGCCAGCAGCCGCCTATCGTTCACCGCGACATCAAACCCAGCAACCTCAAGTTAACTCCTAGCGGCTTGCTCAAACTGGTGGACTTTGGACTGGTCAAGATTTTGGCGCCCGAGGAAGTTACCATCACTGTCATTCAGGGGCAGGGGACGGCTTTGTACACGCCTTTGGAACAGTATGGCAGCGATGGACTGCATACCGATTCGCGCTCTGATATTTATGCCTTCGGCGCGACGCTTTATCATTTGTTGACAAATCAACCCCCGGCGGATGCGCGCAAACGCTTCTTGCTTCCCGATAGCCTGATTCCGCCTCGACAGATCAATCCCGCCCTCAGCCCTCGCACCGAGCGCGCTATCCTGTGGGCGATGGCCTTGCATCCCAATGAACGCCCGGCCTCCATCGAACTTTTGCGGCAAGCCCTGTTCGGTTATCGCGAACCGCCTACTTTGCCTGTGGCGGTGGTGCAGACCGAGGCGGCGTCTATCACTCTGTGGGACTACCTTTCGAGGATGCCAGAAAATGCATTGGTTTGGTCTATGGCTGGCTTGCTTTTGCTGAGTTTGCTTGTTACCCTCATTCGTTAGCGCGCTGCATCCATAGCCAGGCGCAGACGACGCCGATGATTTCTCCGCTTGCAAGCACCGCCAATAGGCCCAGCATCCCATTTTCTGTCGCCAGATGCAGGCTGCCGGGCAACCCTAGCGCCGCATAGTTGTATCCCATCAACCCGCCCAACAAGGCGCACAATCCCCAGCGTACTCCCCAGCGTTTGGAGCGAAGACGCTGCCCTGCCAGATAGGCCGGCCAGGCGCTCAGAGCGATGAATAGCATAGCCAAGGGCCATGCCGCCAGGCGTGGATAGCCTGCTGGCGAGATAAAGTCGTTTTCTGCTGGCGGCGTTTCAGGCAAAGGGGTTGGGGCAGCGGCAGACGGCATTGGCGCAATGACGGTGACTACAACTGCCTCACCAGGGGTGACGTCAATTTGGATGACATCTGAAAGCCTGGCCGTGTCGCTGGAGGCGCGGATTTCCATCAAACCGGGCTTTTCGAGCGCAAAGGAGACCCTTGCGATTCCGTTGGTGGTTACTTGCTCTATTTGCTGGATGATGCCTCCGCTTTCGCCGCTTAGCAAAACATCGAAACGCACTACCGTGCCATCTGGCACAGGGTGACCGTTATGGTCCAGGATGACGCCCGTGCGTACATATAGGGTATCGCCGATTTGCAGGAGAGGAATGGGCGTCGGCTCAGGGGTTGCAGGAGAGGCCGAAGCGGTGGGCGGCGTTGCGGTAACGGAAGCAGGCGGGAAGTCCAGCAAGAGCGAGATGATTTGCTGCGGGTTGGGGCTGGTCATCTCTATCAAATCATAGCCAGCGCCAGGGATGGAAACAGGCGAGTTGCCAGAGGCAGGAAGTTCCTGGTAGAGCAGGCGGGCGGCTACATCCACAAAGGCGGGTTGTTTGCTATACAGGCAGTAGTAGGCCGTCAGCCTGGAGATGTCAGTGGCGTCGAAGTAATAGGGGGCCGTAAAAGAAAACAAGATAACGCGCTTGTTTCGCAGCAAGTCCTGGCGCTCGGAGAGGAAGCGGCTAATCAATTCGGGTTGTCCCAGGCTGGCGCCCGATAAAGCAATTGCAATCCAGTTAGCGCGGTTGATGTCGTTGACCAGGCCGGGTAATTCAGCGCCGTCGAGGAGCGCTCGCAGATCGTCGAAGGAGTAGGAACTCAGGCGCGCCGCCGAGACTTGTTGCCCGGCAGTAGAGCCATACAGCCGCACTATCGCCTCTTGGAGGGCCGTAACCGAGAGGCTGGAACGCAGCGGGCAACCCTGGCATTGGACGTATGGGGTGGAATCGGTCAGAAAGAGCAAACGTTCGCGCACGGAGGGCGGGGCGTCGAGCGTTGCGCTCAATTCTTGAGCGTCTGGGCTGATCAGGGTGGCCGCACGACGCGCTACCTCCAGCGTCACAGTTTGGGATTGTCCAATTTCTGCTAATCTATCCGAAAAGGGGGTAACGTTGGAAAGTGTGAAGGCTTTGAACAAACTTTGTTTACTAGCCAGGATGCGCAGTACGGCGGTATCTACTTGCTGTGCAAAGGCCGGGTCTTCCTGGTAGCGTTGCACAAAGAAATCAAGAATGGCCAGCGTGGCAGTGTAAGTATCGTTTGCGCCGCTGGAGATGTTGCCCAAATAGAGCAAATCGTTGCCGGCCAGGAAAGCGTCTCGCGCAACCAATGGGGGAGAGAAATTTTCGCTGGCCGGGGCATAGAAGGTATAAACTGCATGACTGCCCAGATCGTCGCTGATGAGTAATCCGCCGTCGTCGTGCCAGGTTCCCATTTCGGGCAAGGACAAGATGGCGCTCAATGCTTGCTGATCGAAACTCAAGGGGCGTGTGGTGGCGCGAATATTGCCCTGCAAGCCCTGGTAGCGGATGTGAGATACGAGCAGGCCGTCGGCGCGGGTGGAGGCGTCGGGGGCTTTGCCTGTGACGGCAAAGAAAGGCGCCAGTTCGATTTGTTTGAGTTGCTCTAGAGACTTGCGGATAGTCGGCACTTCCATTTCTGCCGGACGGTCTGCCGCACCCAGGCCGGGAAAGTGTTTTGAAACCACCAACAGGCGTCCCTGGCTGCCGGAATGGAGGCCGCTGATGTAGGCTTGCCCCATTTTGGCAACCCAATAGGGGTCTCCGCCAAAGGAACGGGTGCCGATGCCGCCGCGCATAGCCGCGGCGGGGGCTTCCAGCACATCCAGGGAGGGCCCCAGGTATAGGTTAAAGCCCAGGGCGCTCAATTCTTTTCCCTGGATTTCTGCAACTTGCTTTGCCAGTTCCGGCTTCCAGGTGGCGCCAAGCGCCATAGGGCTTGGCAATTCGGTCAGGCCGCTGAGGATTTGATCGTTGGGATAGCCGTCTCCATCTTGCTCGATGCCTACCAGCAGCGGGATATAGGCGTGTGAGGCGCCATGCTGCGGATAGGCGCTGTCCCATTCGATTTGTTGCAGGTTGGAAATCAACTGGTAGGCTGCGGGCAGGGTATCGGGGGCGGCCACAAAATTGTCATTTTCGGCGCGTAGGACAACCCCGCCAATGTGATGATTGGCAATCAAGTCGTAGATGGGCGATCCTGGTTCGGCGCTGGCGCCCTCGAATGTCACCAGGAACAATTGCCCTACCCGCTCTTCTGGCGAAAGCGCGGCCAGCAATTGATTCAAATTTGTTGGCGGCGGAGGCGTTTGGGCATACACTGATTGCGCCGGCATTGGGAGAGCGACCATCAACGCAATCAGCAAGAGCAGAGAGGTGCATTGGGCTGCGTTCATGCGTTTTCTGTTTCCCCGCCGCTGCATTTTATCGTCCATTCGCCAGGATTTCGAGCGCCAGTTTGGGATGGCTGGTAAACAGGCCGTCTACGCCCCACTTGAACAGGCGGCGCATATCTTCGGCTTCGACCACCGGGTAGACGTGTACGTGGCGGCCCAGGCGATGGACGCGGGCAATTTGTTGGGGCGTCGTGTCTTTCAGGTGAGGATGAAGCGCCTGGTAATTGCCAAAGTTGAAGACAAAGGACCGCGCCCAACTGCCTTTCCAACCGGCCAGGGTCAGCAAGCCGCGCGGGACTTCGGGAAGCAGGCTGCGTGTGCGCGCCAGATTGGGAGGCAAGAAGGAGGAGAAAATGACCGTTTCTTGCAGGCCAAAACGTTTGACCAGCGCACAAGTTTTTTCGGCCAGTTCGTAATTGAATTTCGTGTAGTAATTGCTCAATTCTACGTTGATGATGACGCGCTTGCCGATGGTTTCGAATACTTCGGCCAGGGTGGGGATTTTCTCGCCGCGGAAGGTCTCGGAGAAATGACTGCCGGCGTCTAATTCGCGCAGGGCCGCCAGGGGCATATCGGCTACCCGGCCATGACCGTTTGTCGTGCGTTCCAGGCGTGGGTCGTGGAAGACGATGATTTCACCGTCGGCGCTCAATTTGGCATCCAACTCGATGCCATGTGCGCCTTGCGCAACGGCCAGTTCAAAGGCCGCCAGGGTGTTTTCGGGCGCATCGGCGGCAGCGCCGCGATGGGCGAAAATGAAGGGACGGGGCCAGTCGCGCATTAAATCTCCACGAAGTAGGCTTTGGCGGCTCGGTCTATCATCTCGCGCGACATGACTGGCGGGACAGAGAGATAACTGGAAATGTCCAGAATCTGGTCGCACAGGTCGCGCGGATGCGAGGCGCGCAGTTTGCGGTTGCGCTTGATGTACCATTCTTGCAACAGGTAGGCCAGTCCCTGGTCGTTGTATTCCACACGCTTATCGGCGGCTACCCGCTTGAAGATTTCTCGGTATTCTTCGTAGGACGGATCGCCAATTTCGATCTTGTGGCGCAGGCGGCGCAGGAAGGCTTCGTCTACCAGGTCTTTGGGCGGCAGGTTGGTGGAGAAGACAATCAGGACATCGAAGGGAACTTCCACTTTTCGCCCGTTGTGCAGGGTGAGATAATCCACGCGGTTTTCGAGAGGCACGATCCAGCGGTTGAGCAGGTCGCGCGGGCGCACTTGTTGGCGGCCAAAGTCGTCAATTAACAGAATGCCGCCATTGGCTTTGACCTGGAAAGGCGCCTCGTAGAACTTATGTGTTTCGTCGAAGACCAGGTCGAGGCCTTCCAGGGTTAATTCGCCGCCCGTCACGATGAAAGGACGGCGTATTTTGATCCAGCGCGGATCGCGGCGGGTGGTGGCGCGCAGGCTGCCGGTGGTGGAGCCGGGCGTGCGGTTCTCGTCGGAGGCCAGTTTATGGCTGACAGCGTCATAGACTTTGATGACCTGCCCATCCAGATATAAAGCAAAGGGAATATACAAGGTCTGACTCAGCACCAGGTTGCCAAAGGCGCGCGCGATGCTGGTCTTGCCATTGCCCGGCGGCCCATACATGAAAATGGACGTTCCAGAGTTGAGGGCCGGCCCCAGCCGTTGGAAAGTGCTTTCGGAAATAACCAATTGCGAGAGAATCTGACGCATGGTGCGGGCGGTAACGGTCATGCGCCCACTTTTTTGGCGGCGAATGGCCTCGTTGTAGACCTCGAAGGGCACCGGGGCCGGGCCGGCATATTGGCTGCGTTCCAGGGCTTCGCGCGCGCGCTGGATGCCGGCCCCGGTAATGCCATAGGTATAGGCGCCTTCACCCAGGCCGCTTCCTTGCGAGGATTTGACCTCGATGAGTTTTTCTTGCTTGAGAGAAACCAAAATTTGGTCGGTTACGCCTGCAAAGGGTAAGGCGATTTCTTCGGCAATCTTGAAGCCGCTCAAGTAGCCGCGAAAGTACATGATTTTTAGAACCAGGTCTTGCAACCAGAGCGGGTTGAGTCCTGTATCGTCCACGCTGTTGATTTGCGGCGGGATGAAACTGCCTGCCGATGCAGGCGGAGGAGGGGTAAGTGGATTGGTCATAAAACCTCACACAAAAAACATCATGTATCTCTTGACCTATCGGGGCCAGGGCAGGGACTCCGAATGAGAAAATACAAACATAATCACGCTTTGATTATAGCATGGCTGTCAGCGCATGGCGTTTTCGTTTATAATCCCAACTTATGAACCTATCTGTGATTATTCCCGTTTACAATGAAGTTGAAAGCATTCAGGAAATCATCCGGCGGGTGCAAGCCACCCAACTGGCATGGGAAATTGTCATAGTGGATGATTGCTCCACAGACGGCACTCGAGACCTGCTCAAGCAAATGGACGGTAAAGGCAGCGTCCGCGTTTTGTTGCATGAAGTGAACCAGGGCAAGGGGGCTGCCGTGCGCACTGGTTTGGCGGCTGCGCGCGGCGATGTTCTTCTCATTCAGGATGCCGACCTGGAATACGACCCGCGCGATTACCCTCTGTTACTCAAGCCGTTGGAAGAAGGCCTGGCAGATGTCGTTTATGGCTCGCGTTTCCTGGGCGGGCCGCGCCGTGTGGCGATGTTCTGGCACATGGTAGCCAATTACCTTCTGACCTTCATGACCAACATTCTCTACAATACCATCTTGAGCGACATGGAGACCGGCTACAAAGTGTTTCGGCGTCAGGTCATCGAAGGGATGACTTTGCGCGCCCGGCGCTTCGATTTTGAACCAGAGTTCACGGCCAAGGTGCTAAAGCGGAATTACCGCATCTTCGAGGTGCCTATCAGTTTTAACCCGCGCGATTATTCCCAGGGCAAGAAAATCAAACTCAAAGACGCTTTCGAGGCTGTCTGGACGTTGTTGAAGTATCGCTTTGTGGATTAGATGCGTCTTTCTGATTTCGACTATTTCTTGCCTCCCGAATGTATCGCTCAAACGCCTGTTGAGCCGCGTGACGCCTCGCGCTTGCTGATTCTCCATCGAGATAGCGGCGAACTAGAACACCGCTTCTTTCGGGACCTCAGCCTGCTTGCCTCTCAGGGGAGGGGCCTGCACCCCGGCGATTTGCTTGTCCTCAACCGCACCCGTGTCATGCCGGCGCGCCTGTATGCCCGCAAGCCGAGCGGCGGTAAAGTGGAACTGTTGCTTCTCCGCCGCCGCGATGCGGTGACGTGGGAAGCGCTGGTCGGCGGGAAAGGGCTGGGGGCGGGCAAGCAGGTCCAAGTCCAGGGCGGACCCGGCGCGGAAATCCTGGAGACGCTCGACGGCTCACAGCGTCTTATCCGTTTTAGCGCGCCCATCGAGCCGTATTTCCCGACGGCCGGGCATGTCCCCCTGCCGCCCTACATTCACGAAAAACTAGCCGATGCCGAGCGTTACCAAACCGTATATGCCAGCGAATTAGGCTCTGCCGCTGCGCCCACTGCCGGGCTGCATTTTACTCCCCGCCTGTTGGACGAGTTGCAAGCGCAGGGGGTGAACGTTGCCTATGTCACCCTGCATGTTGGTTTGGATACCTTTGCCCCCGTCACTGAAGACGACCCGCGCCAGCACAAAATCCACACCGAATGGTGCGATTTGCCGTTGGAGACTGCCGAGGCTGTCAACCAAACTCGCCAGGCAGGCAGGCGTGTGATTGCGGTTGGCACCACCTCCGTTCGCGTTCTTGAAACTGCCGCCTGCCAGGCACAAATTGAAAGCCGCGCCTCTCGAATTCATGCCTTCTCTGGCTTGACCTCTCTCTACATTCTTCCTGGCTATCGGTTCAAATTGGTGGACGCCATGATTACGAACTTCCATTTGCCCAAGTCTACGCTGCTGATGCTGGTCAGCGCCTTTGCCGGGCGTGAGAAAATCCTGGCCGCATACGAGACGGCCATCCGCGAGGGCTACCGCTTCTATTCTTTTGGCGATGCAATGCTCATCTTGTAAGGTTGAGAGGAAATCATGGTTAACCGTCTTCATTTTGCCCATCTTCCCACGCCGGTAGAGGAAATGCCGCGCCTGTCTGCGCTGCTGGGCGGGCCGCGCCTGTTTGTCAAGCGTGATGACCAAACTGGGCTGGCCTTTGGCGGCAACAAGACCCGCAAACTGGAATTTTTGGTGGCCGAGGCGCAGTCGCAGGGCGCGCGTACGCTCATCTCGGCTGGCGCAGTGCAATCCAATCACTGTCGTCAGACGGCGGCGGCGGCCGCGCGTTTTGGCTTCGATTGCATTCTTGTGCTGACCGGCGAGACGCCCTCGCAATCTTCGGCCAATTACCTGTTGGACGGCTTGTTCGGCGCGCAGGTGGTCCATGTCCGCGAGCGTGCCGAGCGCGATCGCGTCTTGCAAGAAACCTTCGACCAGGCGGCGCGCGACGGGAAACGGCCTTATCTCGTGCCGTATGGCGGTTCCAGCCCCACCGGCGCATTGGGCTACGCCTATGCCGTGCAGGAACTGCTGGAGCAGGGCATCCAGGCAGATTGGGTGGTCTTTGGTACCTCCTCTGGCGGCACACACGCCGGGTTGACGCTGGGCGCGCGCTTGTTTGGATTCAAAGGACGCATTCTGGGCATCAGTATTGATGAGAATGAAGCCTGGCTCAAGAGACATGTTTCCGCACTGGCTTCACAGGCTTCGGAGTTGCTCGGCGAGCGTATTGGATTTACCCTCGAGGATGTCCGGGCCACAGATGCTTACTGCAAGGCCGGTTACGGCGTGCTGACGGAGGCGGAGCGCGAAGCCGTGCGTCTGTTTGCCAGGTACGAGGGGTTGTTGTTAGACCCGGTCTACACCGGGCGCGCGGCGGCCGGGTTGATCAATCTGGTTCGTAATGGGTTTTTCGAGAAGGGAGAAACTGTTTTGTTCTGGCACACTGGCGGTCAGCCAGCGCTGTTTGCTGAGCAATATGCGCCTTTTCTGTAAAAACCCTTTGTATACTTGTGTACTTATTTGCCCCCCTTTGGTTTCGGCTCTTAAGTCTCTTGCTGTTGGAAACGCCGATACGAGCCTAATACCCGCAACATAGGGGCATATTCGCCCAGGTGATCAAGCGCCTTGCGAACGTGTTCCTGCGCTGTGGAGCCGAGGAAGTCAATGTAGAACAGGTATTCCCACGGCCTGCCAGCCAGGGGGCGCGATTCGATCTTGGTCAGGTCAATGTCGCGGAGGGCAAACACGCTCAATGCCTTGAACAATGCTCCCGGTTGGTTCCTGAGCGTGAAGACGATCGAGGTTTTGGCGTCCTCGCCGGCTTGGGCGGCTTGCGGCTCAATGATCAGGAAGCGGGTGTAATTCTCTGCGTTGTCCTCGATACCTTCTTGCAGGATTTGCATTCCGTAGATTTCTGCCGCGCGCCGGGAAGCGATGGCAGCGGTAGATCGCTCACCAGAAGCCTGGAGCAGTTTCACGCTGCCGGCTGTATCGTAAACCGGCTCGCTCTTGACGCCCAGTTGGCGCAGAAAACCGGCGCACTGTCCCAGCGCCTGCGGATGGCTAATGACGCGCTGGATGTCTTTGACTTCGATGCCGGGAAAACCAATCAAACAATGCCGCACGCGCAGCAAATACTCGCCGGTGATAAAAAGATTGTGCCGCAGCAATAGGTCATAGTTTTGGTGGATACTACCCGCCAACGAGTTTTCGATGGGAATCAAACCGGCCTGACAATCGCCCGACATTACAGCCTCGAAGACCGCTTCGAACGTCTCGTGCGGGATCATCTCTGGCGCATCGAAATACCCGCGACCTGCTTCCTCGCTATAGGCCCCTGCCTCACCCTGAAAGGCGACTCTCATCGCTTACCTCCTGTTTGCTCTTCTGCCCATGCCATGATTTTCTTGAAACCAGCCTGCACGTCTGCGTCTGAGGCGGCAATGGTCATGCGCACAAAGCCTTCGCCCTGTTGCCCAAAGGCCGAGCCTGGCACCACTCCTACACCGGTTTCTTCCAGGATGCGCTCGCAGATGGTAAGCGAGGGCAGCCCAAGCGCGCGGAAGTCAAGGAAGAAATAGAACGCTCCCATAGGCGGCGAGACGCGCACCTTTTGACTTTCCATTTGCGCGGCGGCGCGCAGCACCAGGTCACGCCGGCGGGCGTACTGCGCGCGCATACCGGCCGCCGCAGCCTGTATGCCAGCATCCGTAAGCGCAAAGGCGGCCGCCTTCTGAACAAAGGGCGCGACGCATGTAATGGAATTCTGCCCCGCCTTGAGCGCGTTTTCAATGACCCGTCTCGGCGCGGCCAGGTAGCCCACCCGCCAGCCGGTCATGGCATAGGTTTTGGACAGGCTATGCACCAACAGGGTGCGCTCTTTGGCGCCGGGCAACGCGCCTGCGCTGGTGGGCTTTTCTTCGTAGTACAGGTTCTCATACACCTCATCGCTCACTACCCATAAGTCATGCGCGGCGGCAAATTCTTGCAGCCTGCCCAGGTAAGCGCGGCTGGGATATGTCCCGGTCGGGTTGGATGGGTAGTTCAGCACGATGACCCGCGTCTGAGGAGTGAGCGCCTTTTCCCAGGCCTCGAAGGTCGGCAAAAAGTTGTCTTCTGCGTGAGCCGCAACGCGCTTGACCTTTCCGCGCAGCAAGATGACCATGTTTGCGTGCGTTGCCCAGGTTGGGTCGGGAATTAACGCCTCATCGCCCGGCTGGAGGATGGATTGCAAGGCCAAATAATAGGCATGGATACCGCCATGTGTCACCAGAATTTCAGTTTGCGGGTCGTAGTCCAAGTCATTATCGCGGCGCAGTTTGACAGCGGCGGCCAGTTTCAAGTCGGGCAAGCCGCTTGAGGGGGCGTAATGCGTCAGGCCGTCTTGCATGGCGCGCAAAGCAACCTCCAGCACTGGCGGCGGCGTGGAAAAATCTGGGTCGCCTACGTGCAGAGGAATGATGCGGCACCCACTGGCATTGAGGGCCGCCACACGGTCAGCCAGGGCAACTGTGGGCGATTGACGCAGTTGTTCAAATTGTGGGTTGAGGCGCATACGTTATGGTGGGCGATTATAGCAGGAAATCGAAGGCTACTACTACCGCAGCCGCCTGGTGAAGGCCGAAGCGGAGAGGAAGGACTCGTTCGCTCAAGCCCCCTGGATGACCTTACGCAGCGGCCTCCCAAGCAGCCCGGCCACCGGTCCGACCAATAACGCGCCGGTCAGGGCGACCAGGAAGGGGATGACCGGCGAAGGACGGTCGGGGGGCAGGTTCCAGGCATTGGCGATGACCAAGAACACAACCGCGTTCATGACGCCGTACCCCAGGATGGCAGCGACCCGGCCCGCATCTCCTTTGCGGACGTACAGCCAGGTCAGCCAGGCCATCACCATGCCAACAGGCATGGCCAGCAGCGCCAGGTCGTAGCGGTTGAATGGCGCGGCGGTCGCCATCGAGAAGGACGACATCCCCGCCACCGTCGCAAATCCCAGGCTGGTGAGTCCTGCCTGCCGCCAGCCCCGCCAGGCCGTCACAAAGACCAACGCCAGGATGCCGACCAGGAGCAAGATGGCCAGCGCGATATCCAGAATGGTGGAGAGCAGCGGCAGGCCGAAATCCGCGCGCTCCTCGGCCAGCAACTTGACGAGTACCACCACACCCATCACTGCGCCGCCGGCCCACGAGTATCCCCATGCAGGCAGGCGTTTGAAGATGGCGATCAGCCCACCCAAGGCAATGACCGGACTGGGCAGCATCATAATCGCAAAACCCGTCATCAGCCGCCAGCGCGTGACCGTGTACCAGGGTTCCCAGATCACCAGGGCCTCCAGGGCGATGCAAACGCCAAACAACACCGGCGGCAGGGACGCAAGCAGGGCCTCCCGCCGCTCTTCGATCTTCCAGGATTTGCCTTCCGCATATAGAGACATCAGACCCCTCCCGCAAACATCTCGCCAGGCAAACCAGTATTCCGCCAGCACAGCGCCGGGCCAGTCGCGCAGTTCCCCCCACAGAACGCGCCACAAGCCCCGCGCCCCGGTGTCCATCTCCGACGCCAGTCTCTCCCGGAAGACGGCCTGCATTTCACCCGCAAATTCCCGGCGAAAGGCGTGCGGGTACAGGCCTGTCAGGAAAGCGTAGAAGCGCACGAAGCGCTCGACCATTCGGCTCATATCGCATTCCCTTCCGGCGCGCGCTGCTGCATCAACGCCACCAGGTTTTTCATCCGCGTTGCCTCGGCCTCCAACACGCTCTTACCCAAGCGGGTCAGGGCATACGCCTTGCGCTGGCGGGCGGTTTGCTCGCCGTCGTCGTCCATGCGCTCGATCCAGCCGTCTTCCAGCAGGCGTTTGAGCGCGCCGTACAGCGTGCCGGTGCTCAGGCAGACGCGCGCCTCGCTCAATGTTTCCACGTCTTTCATGATGGCGTACCCGTGCTTCGGCCCCGGCAACAGGCTGAGCAGGATAAAAAAGACGGCTTCGGATAATGGCAGGTTCTCATTCATGATATAACGCCTTGCAATATGTCGTTGTGCGACATATTGTATAACCAATCGTTTCCACTGTCAAGCCCTATTGAACAGGATGCCGGTCTGTGGTAAAACAGGCACATGCGTGAACTGGTGCTGCTCAAACTTGGCGGGTCATTGATCACCGACAAAACCCGTCCCTATACCCCGCGATTGGACAAACTGGCAGACCTGGCGGCCGAGATCGCCCAGGCGCTTCAGACTCACCCGGACCTGCTCCTGATAATTGGGCATGGTTCCGGCTCCTTTGGGCATACGGCGGCGAAAGAATACGGGACGAAGGATGGCCTCCCCGCCTCCCCCGCCCCCCTCGTCCCTGCGGGACACTCCCCCCATTTTCAGGGAAAACGGAGGGAGACATATTGGCAAGGCTTTGCCGAAGTCTGGTACCAGGCCTCGACCCTTAACCGCTACGTCATCCAGGCGCTGCACGACGCCGGGCTGCCGGCCGTCACCTTTTCCCCCATGGCAAGCGTTTGGTCAGAAAACGGCCGGGTGGCAGATTGGGACCTGTCCCAGATCAGGGCTGCGCTGGAAAACGGAATCCTGCCGGTCGTACATGGCGACGTTATCTTCGACCGCGCCAAGGGTGGGACGATCCTGTCAACGGAGGACTTGTTCGCGCACCTGGCGCGCGCGTTGCCGGCGCAGCGGGTCTTGCTGGCAGGCCTCGAGGCGGCGGTATGGGCCGATTTCCCGGCGCGCAGGCACAGGGTCGAGAGGGTGACGCGCGAGTCGTTCGCCGAGGTCAGCCGGGGCGTGGGGAAGGCCGCCGGGGCAGACGTCACCGGCGGGATGGAGTCCAAAGTCCGCCAGATGTTGGAATTGGTCGAGCAGGTACAAGGCCTTTCGGCGCAAATTTTCTCCGGCGAGCCTCGAAACAACGTGCAACGCGCCCTGGGGGGAGAGATATTGGGTACGCTCATCGAGGCGGATAAATCGTGACACAATGCACAATAAACTGGGACAGATGTCTCTTGCAATATTTTTCAAAATCGTGAAAAATAATAACGCTGGAATCCCTCCGGGCAACCTTCATTGCGCCAGGCAGGTATCCCTATACTCAACCTTCGATGGAGAGACAGATGACAAGACAATTTACCCCTGTTCCGCTCAAGTTGCGCACTCCAGTGCCTTCAGACATTGAGATTGCTCAAGAGCAGATGGAGCATGCCAAGCCAATTGTGCAAATTGCTGAAGAGCTAGGCATCTTGCCCGAAGAACTGGAACTATACGGCAACTATAAAGCCAAGATCAAATTAGAAATTTTGGAGCGTTTGAAGAACCGCCCAGACGGTAAGTACATTGACGTCACCGCCATTACCCCGACTCCTCTTGGGGAAGGTAAGACTACAACCACCGTCGGGTTGTGCCAGGCATTGGGAGCGCATTTAGGCAAGAGCGTGATGACCGTCATCCGCCAACCCAGTCAGGGGCCAACTTTTGGCATCAAAGGCGGAGCAGCCGGAGGCGGATACAGCCAGATTATCCCCATGGAAGATTTCAACCTGCACCTGACCGGTGATATTCATGCCATCACGGCCGCCCACAACTTGTGCGCAGCAGCATTGGACACACGCATCATGCACGAGGCCAATACGCCTGATGACGAGAAACTGTTCAATGCGCTTTGTCCGCCTGACAAACAAGGCAAGCGTAAATTCTCGCCCTCGATGCTCCGCCGCCTCAAGAAATTGGGTATCAACAAGACCGACCCCAATGAACTCACGCCTGAGGAGCGCCGCCGCTTTGCCCGTCTAAATATAGATTATAGTGGGGTGCAATGGCGCCGCGTCATTGATGTCAACGACCGCATGCTGCGCGAGATTCAGGTTGGGTTAGGCAAAGAAGAGCAAGGCTTCGAGCATCGTTCTGGCTACGACATCTCGGTAGCCTCCGAAATCATGGCTATCCTGGCGCTCACCACCGGCTTGGAAGACATGCGCGAGCGTCTGGGGCGCATGGTAGTAGCCTTAGACCGGGACGGCAATGCTGTCACGGCTGAGGATTTGGGCGTGGCTGGCGCTATGACCGTGTTGATGAAAGACGCCATCAAACCCAATCTGATGCAGACGTTGGAAGGAACCCCTGCTATCGTCCATGCTGGGCCGTTTGCCAATATTGCGCACGGTAACAGTTCCATCATCGCCGATAAGATTGCCCTGAAACTTGCCGATTATGTTGTCACCGAATCGGGCTTTGGCGCCGATATCGGCATGGAAAAGTTCATGAACATCAAGTGCCGTTACTCGGGCTTGATTCCGCACGTGGTGGTGTTGGTGGCCACGGTCCGTGCCCTCAAGATGCATGGCGGCGGGCCAAAGGTCGTAGCCGGCAAACCCTTAGCGCCAGAGTACACCGACGAGAATCTCGAGTTGTTGCAAAAGGGCCTGTCCAATTTGACGCAGCACATCGAAAATGCTCTCAAATTTGGCGTCAACGTGGTCGTAGCAGTCAACTCCTTTGCCACCGACACGCCTGCCGAAGTCGAAATGGTACGCAAAGCCGCTCTCGAAGCGGGCGCGATGGATGCCGTTGTCTCTCGACACTGGATGGAAGGCGGCAAAGGCGCTATTGCGTTGGCAGAGGCAGTGGTCAAAGCCTGCGATCAACCCAGCAATTTCAAATTCTTGTACGACTTGAAACTCCCCATCAAGGAGAAAATCGAGATCATTGCCCGCGAAATCTACCGCGCCGATGGAGTAGATTACACCCCTGAAGCCGAGACCAAAATCGAGCAGTTCACTAAACTCGGTTTTGCGGACCTACCTTTGTGCATGGCAAAAACCCACCTCTCCTTCACGGACAAGGCAGACGTAAAAGGCGCGCCGCGCGGCTTCCGCATCACCATCAGCGACATTCGCGCCAGCGTTGGCGCGGGCTTCCTCTACCCGCTGCTCGGCACGATGCGCACCATGCCCGGCCTGCCCACCCGCCCGGTGTTCTACGATGTAGATTTGGATCTCAAGACCGGCAAAGTGGTTGGATTGTTCTAACCCGCTCCGATTCAGCCAACATCCCGAAGGTCACAAGCCTTCGGGATGTTCATTTCTCTGGTATCTCTCGCCGCAGTAAATCTTCCACTGTTTCCCGCCGTTGAACGAGACGCGCTTGCCCATTTTCCAGCCACACTACCGCCGGCCGCCGCGCCCCGTTGTAATTGCTGGACATGCTCAAATGATACGCCCCGCAGACCGGCACAGCCAGCAACTCTCCTTCTTGGACTTCTGGCATGGGCAAATCCTCGATGAGGACATCGCCCGACTCACAATAGGGACCTGCGATGTGGACGCGCTCGCTTCTTTCCCGCCCCGCACCTGCTACCGTTAAACAAGAGTACTGCGCCCCGTAGAGCGCATGGCGCGGGTTATCGGCTAGACCGCCATCTACCAGCAACCAGGTGCGCCCGCCTTGTCGTTTGACCGTCTCGACACGGTAAAGCGCCACGCCGGCGCGCGCTACCAAACTGCGGCCCGGCTCAAGGTGCAGGCGCGGCAAGGGCAATCTATTCTTCTGGCAATTTGCCTTCACGCTTTCGGCAATTAGGCGGATATACGCATCACGGTCGGGCTGCGGCAGGTCGTCCTCGTGATAGGCTACGCCCAACCCTCCGCCTGGCGAGAAATGCCATACGTCTGTAAAGCCGATTTGTCGAGCCAGTTCCAGCGCCAGTTCGATGGCCGGTTGCAGCGGAGCCGGGTTGCGGAATTGAGAGCCGAGGTGAAAATGCAAGCCTGTCAACGGCAGTCCACGTTCACGGCATAAGAGCGCCGCTTGCAACAGTTCTTCGGCCTCCATGCCAAATTTACTGCTGCGCTGGCCGGTTTGGATATAGGCATGAGTAGATACCGCCAGGCCAGGCTGCAAGCGCAGCCACACTTCGGGAAATTGAGCGCGATGGGCAAAGCCGGCCAGGCGCAAGAGCTCGGATAAGTTGTCTACTACAATGGTGCCCGCGTATTCGACCGCAGAGCGAATATCCGCCTGCGACTTGTTGACTCCATGCACAAGAATATGCTCGCGCGGCGCGCCGCCGGCCAGGGCAATGGCAATTTCTCCCTCCCCGGTGCAATCGAGCCACAGGCCGTGCCGCTGACTCCAGCGGACGAGAGCCAAAAAGAGGGCGGCTTTCCCCGCATAGGTAACGGAAGCAGGCCCGGGGTAGAACGAAGCGAGCGCGTCCTGATAGCCGGCGACGGCGTTGTCGAGAGTCTTTTGGTCATACACGTACAAGGGCGTCCCGTAAGCGTCGGCCAGCGCCCGCAAATCTTGCCCTGCCAGGGTCAGAACGTCCCCTTCGATTTTAGCCGTATCGGGAAAGAACGCCAGGCGACTCATGAGAAAATCAATTCCACGGCTGCGCCCACTGCGCCAAAACGTCTGGATCCGAGACGCGGATGCGGCGCTTGTCTAGGCGGATGGCGCCGCTGCGCTCCAATTCCTTGAGCGAGCGCGCTACCACCTCGCGCACCGTGCCTAACCGCGCCGCCATCTGTTCCTGCGTCCAATGCGCAGCCTCGCCGCTCAATTCCTCGGCTGGCAATTCGCTGATCAGGCGCGCCAGGCGGTGCGTGACTTGAAAGAAAGCCATTTCGCTGACGCGCTCGACCAGTCCGCGCAGGATTTGGGCAAAATTGTACAGTACCTTTTTAGAAAATTCCGGATGAGTTTGGAGCAATTCGCGCAAGGCGCCCGCTTCAATGACCCAAACGCGGGTTGTCTCCAGCGCCTCGCCGTTTACCGGATTGACGCCGCCGTCGAAGGTTGGAACTTCGTTGCAGGTCTCGCCTTCCTGCAAGATACGCACAATGTATTGCCGTCCTTGTGGCGATAGGCGGTAGAGTTTCACGCAGCCCTTTTGGATGACATGCAAGCCAGCGCATTCGTCCCTTTCCCAAAACAGCGCCTCGCCGCGCTCGAACTCGCGCAATTGCATATCCTCGGCTATCTTCCTGAGCAAAGCGTCGTCCAAATCATTGAAGTATTCATTGCTGCGTAGTAGCGCCAAACGAGAGGCGGTATCAGTAGGAAGGATACGCATGGTCTATGAGCCTAAAATCATTTTGTCTGCGCCGCGGTCAATTTCCCACGGATACACAATGAATGCATCTGTGACAGCCGCATAATAATCGGGGCGGACGCTGCCGAACAAATTGCGATAAGGATTGAAATGCAGCACGCAGGTCTCCGGGAAACCGCCCGCCGCCGAGACGCGGTTCTTGACAGCCGTAATGGTGCGCCCAGAACCCCACACATCGTCCACGATCAGGGTCGGGCGTCCGCGCAACTTGTCTTCGGCGGGAAATTGAATGAACTCAGGCCAGGCCATCAACTTGCCTTGCTCGGTAGCCACCTGAGCCGGGAAATCTACGGCCGCCGTCAAAACATGGGTGATGTTCATCGCTTCGGCCAGCAGACCGCCGGGGATGATACCGCCCCGCGTAATCATCACCATGGCGGTAAACTCGCGGCGAAACTGGGGCAGCAACTGGTCAATTAGACGATCAATCTCGTCCCAAGAAAGCACTTCACGGTGTGGCTGAGATTGTGGCTGCATGGGCGGTCATCCCAACACGGCGGCCAGGGGGGCGGGAGCCGCTATTTGGATAGGTTGATCGGCGGCTTGCGCTTTTTCCACCTCGCGCGCCCAGATGTACAAACAAGTGTGATAAGCAATGCTGGTGTACGTGTTTACCCAACTGGCAATCAGCGCAAACACAAAAAAAATCAGCAGGCCGCTGCCGATGCCTAGCGCCAAACCCATCCACCCTGTCCCCAAGACAGCCACCAAACCGTATCCAACCGCCAGACCAATCAAAGCGCCGCCAACGCTCAACACAAAGCCAATCAAGCCCGTGACAGCGCGCACCCCCACCGCGCTAATACTCATCAGCAACAGATTCTCTTTGGCAATCTTCCAAACGCGCTCCAGGCCCTGCTTGAGGTTGAGGTCGTCAATCACCATGGCTGGCAAGATGAGATAGGCCGCCTCCGTCCACAAGGTTTGAAGCAGACCGGCTGCGGCGCTGGTCAGCCGAACTGCGACTTTGCCGCTCTTGCGCCTGTTTTTATTGGTCAAACTTTTAAGCAAGTTGACAGCCGTAGAAGCCGCCGCCAGGGTGAGTAAATCAAAAAAATCGCGCTTCACAATTGCCCAGGCCTTGTCCATGCGGCCATCGCCCTCTGAGAGATAGCCATAGATGAGGTATGCGGTCATGCCGGAAAAAATATAAGTCACCAGAAAATTGAGGAACACCATCAACGCGCCCAATAAGAAAGTGAAGACCCGCCCAACGCTTAAATCGCCAAACAGCAAATATGCCCCCACCACAGGAATAACCCCAAGCGTAGAAAGCGCAAACCCTACCAGCAAGGCATAAACAGACGGCTTGAGCAAGTCCCTATCTCTCAACGCCATCTGCCAGGCCTGCACTAGAAACGACCATCCACGGCTAAAACTTTGCATGGTTACCTCCAAGCGAAAGGGGCTGAGGGCTTGATTATAGCAAACTTATCGGCTGCGTTTCAACCCGGCAATTCTCTAAATTTTGCCCTCGCAGTAGACTAACCGGGTCTGGCCCACGCAGGAGAATCTGCCAACGATACACACCGCCCAATTGGGCAAAGAAACACGGGACGGGGCCAATCAATTCCGTCTGACGGCGTCCCTGCGCCTCGATCTGCGACTTGAGCCTGCTGGCCGTTTTTTGAGCCTCGGCCTCGGCCCGGGCGTTTTCGCGGTAACGGAACTCCAGCCTGACCAGGCGCGCAAAAGGCGGATACCCCAGCCTGCGGCGCTGGACCAGTTCATCGGCGTAGAATCGGGCATAATCGTGTCTGGCGGCGGCCTGCAAGGCGCGGTTTTGCGGCTGAAAGGTTTGTAAGATGACCCGTCCGCTGCGCGCCCCTCGCCCGGCTCGCCCGGCTACCTGTGTCAACACCTGAAAGACGCGCTCTTCGGCAAACGGATCGGGCAGGTATAGGCCTACATCTGCCAACACCGCGCCCACCAACGTCACCAGCGGCAGGTCCAGCCCTTTGGCCAGCATTTGCGTACCCACCAGCACGTCTGCCCGATGGGCGGCAAAGTGCGCCAGGATGATTTCGTGCGCATCCTTGCTGCGGGTGGTCTCCCAATCCCAGCGCAACACGCGCGCCTGCGGAAAGAGCGCCTTCACCTCCGCCTCGACTTTTTCGCTGCCCAGCCCGTATTCGCGTATCTGCGCGCTGCCGCACTGCGGGCATTTAGCCGGTTTCTGGCGCGTGTAACCGCAGTGGTGGCACAACAGCCGCTCCCGTTCTTCGAGGTGCAGCGTCAGGGGCGTGTCACATTGCGGACACTTCAAGACAAAGCCACAATCGCGGCAAAAGACGTAGGTGGCCGTACCGCGTCGGTTGAGGAACAAAATGGCCTGCTCGCCGCGTAAGAGAGTTTCTGCCAGGGCTTCGGTCAGGGCGCGGCTGAAGATGGCGCGGTGTCCGGCTTGGAGTTCCTCGCGCATATCCACAATGGCAACCGGCGGCAGGCCGGTCTCTCTCACTTCATGAGATCGCTTGCCAGAATCCATTACCGCCCCCACGTCTTTGCGCTTTCCTCCAGGCTGCGGAATCAATTCTGCGTTGCTGAGGCGGCGTTCGATGCGCTCTGGCAGTTCTAGCAAGCGCAGACTGCCAATTTCTGCCTGATATCTCTGTGTCACCGTTGGCGTGGCCGAGCCTAAAATGCACACCGCCCCTGTCAGCCGCGCGTAGGTTTGCGCTGCCGTCACTGCATGATAAAAGGGCGGCTCAGACTGGTAATACGAAGCGTCATGACACTCATCCAACACAATCAGGCCAGGGCGAGGCAGCGGGGCAAACAAGGCGCTGCGCGGTCCAATAACCACCTTGAGCAGCCCGGCGCGCGCTCTTCGCCAGGTATCGTAGCGTTCCCCTTCTGACAGTTTGGAATGAATCAGCCCCACCTGTCCAGGGAAGCGCGCCAGGAAACGCCGCACCGTCTGAGGGGTGAGCGCAATCTCAGGTACCAGGATGATGGCCTGCCGCCCGCGCTGCGCGGCTTCCTCGGCTGCGCGCAGATACAACTCGGTCTTGCCGGAGCCGGTCACGCCATGCAGCAGGAAGGGTGGAAGCGCAGATTGGGAGTTGAACGCTGCTTGGATTTGCTCCCAGGCTGTTTGCTGGTATTTCGTCAACTGCGGAGGGGGACTGTTCTCTACTCCTCTGCTCTCTACTCTCTCCAATGGATCCCGCCAAACCTCGTTCTCGCGCAAGACGATCAAACCGCGCTCGGCCAGTTCCTGCAAATCAGACAGATTACAGCCGCTCTCAGCATAGACCCATGAGACGTTCACCTCGTCCAGTTCACGCATCAGGCAAGACAAGGCGGCAGCGCGGCGTTTTCGGACGGCCTCGGTCTTTCCCAATTCTGGCAAGGCAGCCTGAACAACCTCCAGCGGCGCGGCCAATTGCGCCACGCGGACAAATTTTGGGCGTATGGTCACTGGCGGCAAGACGGGGCGCTTATCCAACAGTCCGCGCTTTACCAGCCAGTCGGCGGCCTTGCGCCATTCCTGCGGCCCAAAATGGTGGGAGATTTGACGCCCACGCAACGGGCCACGCTCGCTCAGCAGAGCCAGCAGCCGTTTTTGAACCGTTCCCAACTCGCCGCCGGAAGGGAGAACGGCGCTGCGGGGTGAGTATAAAACGTCGGCCTGCTGACTCAGCCCGGGCGGCAGGAACAGGCCAATCGTCGCAGAAAGAGGCGAGAGCGTCTCCTCGGCCAGGGATTCGGCCAGCGCAATCTGGGCCGGCGTCAAAACGGGGTCGGCGTCCACCAAATCCAAAACCGCTTTGGTCTCGGCAACCGAATCCCGCTCGACAAAGCGCAGCGCCACCCCCTGCGCTACCTGCGCGCCGAACGGCACCGTCACCAGACTACCAACGCCCACTCTGCCCGCCAATTCGGGCAGGAGATGGTAATCGAAGACCCCCGAAACGGAGGGTACATTGACGGCGACTTGTACGAGCATGAGGGGATTATACAACGTTCTGCTCATTGACTTGAGGCTTTTCAGGTTTGTTCTTGTGCTATAATTTTTTGCGACAGTCTTATGAAAAAGCAACAGATTATGATTCCTCGAAGAAAAATTGCCGCGTTCTGCCGTCGTTGGAAAGTGGTGGAATTTTCGCTGTTTGGCTCTGTTCTGCGCGATGATTTTCGCCCTGATAGCGACGTGGATGCGCTGGTCACATTTGCGCCTGATTCGCGCGTCAGCCTGTTTGATCTTGTGCGGATGGAAGATGAACTCAAGAACATTTTCGGACGCGATGTGGATTTGGTGGAACGCGCCGCCATCGAAAGAAGCGAGAACTACATTCGCCGCAAGAGTATTTTGAGCAACACACAGGTGGTTTATGCTGCGGGATGAAGCCTATTTGCTCGATACCCTCCTTGCCGCAAAGAGGGCAATCAAGTATGCAGCAAAACTATCGCGATCCGAGTTTGAGCAAGATGAAATGGTTCAGGATGCCGTTGCTCGCAGATTGGAAATTATCGGCGAGTCGGCAGGATCAGTGCGAAAGTTTCTAGGAATTGCATCCTGAAATTCCCTGGCATTTGATGATCGGGATGCGTAACCGTATCATTCATGAATATTCACGCGTGAATTGGGGGACGGTTTGGGATACTGTCAAAGAAGACTTGCCGGCGTTGATTTGCTCACTGGAGTCTCTCGTTCTACCGGAATGATGAAATTTGAGATACGCAACAATACGGATTGGCGGTATGTCAAGTTACATCGTCAATCTTGGTTTGGAAATTGGCAGCAAATCCGTAAAACGCTCACGCGCGGGTCAGTTCCACTACCAGCATATCCAACCCCAGGTCGAGCGGCGTCTGGCTGGTCTTGGCCGCCTCGTCAATTTCGAGCAGTTTGTGATAGATGGCTTCCAGGACGGGCAGCGTAAAAGCGCGCGCTTGAGCGGCCGTTTTTTCTGCTACAAAAGGATGTATGCCCAGCGTTGCCGCCACCTGTTCCTTGCCGCCGCCCGCATCCAAAATTTCCCGCGCTTGCAGCAGCAGGCGAAACTGGCGTATTACCATTCCCCACAACGCGAAGGCGTCTTCATTCTCCAGCAAGCGGTGTAGCAAACGTTGTGCCAACTGACTGTTTCCGGCGGCCAGCGCATCCACGAAATCGAAGACGCTTTCTTGGGCGACGACGACGCTGACCGCTTCTACATCCTGGACTTCGACCTGCCGCTCCCAATTGACGTAAGCCAACAATTTGGCAATTTCCTGCGTTGCCTGGCGCGTGTCCACGCCCACCATCTCGGCCAGTTTGGCGGCGGCAAGGGGAGCCATGCTTCCTCCTTGAGATTTGGTCTCTTGGAGTATCCAGCCGGTCATTTCTTTGGGGCGCGGAAGCATGAAAGCGCGCATCTCGACCTGCGCACGATTTTTCTCTGCCCATTTCACCAGCCAGTGTCGTTCTACCTCTTTCGGCTCGATAAGTTCATAAACGACCAACCGAACCGTTTCAGGCGTATTTTCGAGGAATTGCTCAAATTTCTTACGCTCAGCCGGTTTGATGTATTTAGCGGAGGGGTTCGACAACAGCGCCAGGCGTCTGCGCGCCAGGAACGGCATGGCGTTGACAGCCGTGTTCAGATCATTTTCGGTCATTGTGCGCGCATCCAGGCGAGCAATGTTCATGTCCGCGCTGGTAGAATCGGGGAAATCAGCCTCGAACTCTTTCAGACGGCGCGAGATGGCAAATTCGTCATTGCCGAAAAAGAAGTAGACATTGGGCATGATAGGATAAGTATACTCCAAGATATTCGGCTATAATCGGGGCAATTCTATGCCTGCCGACGCTGTACCTCTCCCCCCATCCATACCATTCATTAACCGGGAATTGAGTCTGCTCGAATTCCAGCGCCGCGTGCTGGACGAAGCGCAGGATAAAAACAATCCTTTGTTGGAGCGCGTCAAATTCCTGGCTATTTTTGGCTCTAACATGGACGAGTTCTTCATGGTGCGCGTTTCCGGCATCCGCAAACAAGTAGACGCCAAAATAGGAGAGGTCTCCCCTGACGGGCTGACGCCGCGCGAACAATTGGCCGCCATCCGCAAACGCGCTCTAGAACTGTATACTCAAGCCCAGCAAATCTACCAACACAAGTTATTGCCTGCGCTAGACAAAGCCGGCATCCACATCCTGCCATATCGCAAACTCAACGCTGCCCAAAAAGAGCGAGCCGATCGGTATTTTCGGGAAGTGGTCTTTCCTATTCTGACGCCCCTGGCGCTAGACCCGGGGCATCCTTTTCCACACATCTCCAATCTAAGCCTCAATTTAGCCATCGTCATCCGCGACAAAAAAGGGCGCGAGAGATTTGCGCGTTTGAAAGTGCCAGACACTCTGCCGCGCCTGGTTCCAGTCAAGCGCTCTTCAGGAGCGGCGCGCAAAGACGGTACCGTTCCCTGGCATCACTATTTTGTTTGGTTGGAACAGATCATCTCTGCCAATCTGGATATGTTGTTTCCGGGCTTGGAAGTAAAAGAAGCCCATCCCTTTCGCATTATTCGCGATGCAGACATCGAAATTCAGGAACTGGAAGCCGAAGACCTGCTCGAAAACATGCAGCAAAGCATTCGGCGGCGCAAGTTTGGCTCGGTCGTCAAAGTGGCCATCTACGAAAGCATGCCCAAGAATATCCGTAACCTGTTGGTTGAAAACCTGGAGGTCAAACCCACCGACGTATACGTCCTCAGCAGCCACCTGGGGCTGGTCAGTCTGTGGCAGGTTTATAACAGCGTAGAACGACATGACTTGAAATTCCCGCCTTACCATCCGGTTCTTCCCAAGAAATTCAAAAATCTCGCCTCCTCCAGTGAAATTTTCGACCTCATTCGTGAGGAGAACGTGCTGTTACACCATCCTTACGACTCGTTTACCCCGGTGGTAGATTTTCTCGTCACGGCAGCCCGCGATCCGCATGTTCTAGCCATCAAACAGACCTTGTACCGCGTTGGCCAGGACTCGCCGGTCGTTGAAGCCTTGCTGGAGGCGGCTGAACGCGGAAAGCAAGTAGCGGTGTTGGTCGAACTCAAAGCCCGCTTCGACGAAGAGAGCAACATTGGCTGGGCGCGCCGCCTGGAGCAGGCCGGCGTCCACGTCGTCTATGGATTGGTGGGCTTGAAGACTCATAGCAAAATTGCTATGGTGGTACGGCAGGAAGAAGAAGGCATCCGCCGCTATCTGCACCTGGCGAGCGGCAATTACAATGCTATAACCGCAAATGTCTACGAAGATATCGGCATGTTCACCTGCGACGAAGACATGGGCGCCGACGCCACCGATTTGTTCAATACGCTGACCGGCTATTCTACCAAACAAGATTACAAAAAATTGCTGGTGGCGCCGGTCAACTTGCGGCAGCGCCTGGAAGAACTGATAGGCCGCGAAATCGAACAGGCCCAAAAAGGCCAACCTGCCCGCCTGGTTTTCAAAGTCAATGCTGTGGTGGACGTGCCAATGATCCAACTTCTCTACCGCGCTTCTCAGGCTGGTGTCCAGGTAGACTTGCTGGTGCGCGGAATATGTTCTCTGGTGCCAGGCGTGGAGGGAATGAGTGAAAACATTCGCGTCATCAGCATCATTGGACGTTACCTCGAACACAGCCGCATTTTCTACTTCTACAATGGCGGCAAAGAAAAACTCTACCTGGGCAGCGCAGACCTGATGACCCGCAATCTGTCTCACCGCGTCGAGGTCGTCTTTCCGGTGGAGCGCGCCGAACACATCCAATACCTGCGCAAAATCTTGCTGGATATTTACCTGAAAGACAACCTGCGCGCCCGCCTGATGCAGCCCGATGGCACCTACAAACGCCTGCAACCGGATCCCTCCGCCGCTGCTATAGACGTGCAGGAATGGTTGATGCAAAACCCGCCTGGAAAAACCATCTAAGGTGCGCGCAACGCCCTGCTATTTGGCCAGGGCTTGTTCTTTGCGTACCCTCAGGCCAGCACTGTAAAATCCAATTTTAGGGCAGCAATTTTGCTGATTTTTGGGTTTCAACCTTGACACATCCACCGCCCCTATGGTATAAACCGTGAAACTCATTGCCCAAGCAATGAACTTAAAAACGAGATAGCACATGCTCTTATCCAGAGAGGCGGAGGGACCGGCCCTGTGAAGCCTCGGCAACCAGACCAAAGTCACGGTGCCAATTCCGGCAGTAGGGGTAATCCTTGTGATTACCTGCATTCTGGAAGATGAGAGGCGAAATGTATCAACATTGACCTCTTCTTTCAGAAGAGGTTTTTTGTTCAAGAACCTCCTCTGGGTAACGCGCATGTACCCAGGAGAGGTTCTTCTTTTTAACCCACCGAAAACGGGCTCCACAGTCTGCTGACTTTGCAGCCAACGTCGGGAGACGTCGGGGTCCGCAACATTCTCATTTCAGGAGACCAAACATGTCTGAACGCAAATTCGGCTTTACCACCCGCCAACTGCACGCCGGTTACACGCCCGAACCAACCACCGGTTCCCGCGCCGTGCCAATCTACCAAACCACAGCGTATAAGTTTCAAAGCACCGCACATGCCGCCCGCCTGTTTGCCCTGGAAGAAAAGGGCAATATTTACACGCGCATCAGCAACCCTACCAGCAACGTTTTCGAAGCCCGCATGGCTGACTTAGAAGGCGGCGTAGCCGCCCTTGAAGTCAGTTCAGGTCATGCCGCGCAAGCCATTGCGATCTTTGCCATTTGTCAGGCTGGCGACCATATCGTTTCCTCCTCGACATTGTATGGCGGCACCGTCAGTCAATTCCGCTTTACGTTTCCGCGTCTGGGTATCCAAGTCAGCCTGGTTGATCCTACTGACCCCGACAACTTCCGCCGCGCCATCCGCCCCAACACCAAACTCCTCTACGGTGAGACCATCGGCAATCCCAATGTCAACATCTTCCCCTTCGAGGAAGTTGCCCAAATCGCGCAAGAGTTCCACCTGCCGCTCATGATAGACAACACGCTGGCCAGCCCTTACCTGTTTCGTCCACTCGAATGGGGCGCCAATATCGTCGTCCACTCCACCACCAAATACATTGGCGGACATGGCACCTCCATTGGCGGCGTCATCGTAGACGGCGGCAACTTCGATTGGCATCATGAACGCTTCCCTAACTACACCACGCCCGATCCCAGTTATCATGGCGTCGTCTTTGCCGACCTGGGCGAACTGGCTTTTATCAGTAAAGCCCGCGCTGGCATCTTGCGCGACATCGGCGCCTGCCAGTCTCCGTTCAATTCATGGCTATTTTTGCAGGGACTGGAAACCCTCAGCCTGCGGATGGACCGCCACGTAGCCAATGCCCAGGCCGTAGCCGAATTCCTCGCTTCTCACCCCGCCGTAGCCTGGGTGCGTTACCCCGGCCTTCCCCATCACCCGGACTTTGAACGCGCCAATCGCTATCTCCCCAAAGGAAAAGGCGCCATGCTTGGCTTTGGGGTCAAAGGCGGACGTGACGCCGGCGCCAGATTCATAGACAACCTCAAATTATTCAGCCACGTTGCCAACTTGGGCGATGCCAAATCTCTCGCCATCCATCCGGCCAGCACCACCCACAGTCAACTTTCGGAAGAAGAACAACGCGCTGCCGGCGTCAGCCCCGACTTCGTCCGACTGAGCATCGGCATAGAAGACATCGAAGACTTGCTCTGGGATCTCGACCAGGCCCTGAAACAAAAATAATACCATCCCTTTACCCGTTTTTGGAGGTCTTATGCCCGTCAAAATCCCTTCGACCTTACCCGCCCGTTCTATCCTTCAGCGCGAAAACATCTTCGTCATGGGCGAGGAGCGCGCCGAACATCAAGACATTCGCCCCCTGCGGGTGGCCATTCTAAATCTGATGCCCACCAAGGTCGAGACCGAGACGCAAATCCTGCGCTTACTTGGCAACTCGCCCTTGCAAGTCGAGGTGACTTTATTGCATACCGCCACTTACAAATCCAAAAACGTGGATGCCGATTATCTACTTGCTCATTATCTTACCCTGGAGGATGTCGAAGACCAGAAATTCGACGGTCTGATTGTCACCGGCGCGCCAGTAGAACATCTGGACTTTGAAGAAGTCGAATACTGGGAAGAATTAACGCGCGTCTTCGATTGGTCTACGTCGAATGTATTGTCCACTTTCTATATCTGTTGGGGCGCGCAAGCCGGCTTGTACCATCACTTCGGCATCCCCAAATACAGCCTGCCGGCTAAAGTGTTTGGCGTATTCGAACATCGCAAACTGGTCTCTTCTGAACGTTTGCTGTTTGGCTTTGATGACGTATTCCTGGCGCCTCATTCCCGTTACACCGAAGTCCGTCGCGCCGACCTGGAACGCGTGCCAGATTTGCAGATTTTGAGCGAGTCGCAGGAAGCGGGCATCCACATTGTAGCCTCCAAAGACGGCCGTCACATCTTTGTCACCGGCCATTCCGAATACGATCCGCATACCCTGAAAGCCGAATATGAGCGCGACATAAAAAAGGGCATCCCAATTGCCCTGCCGCGTAATTACTTTCCCGAAGACGACCCCTCCAAGCCGCCGCTGGTACGTTGGCGCGGTCATGCCAGTTTGCTGTTTGCCAATTGGTTAAACTACTACGTTTACCAGTTGACACCCTTCGATTGGCATCTTATTCCCAGAGTCACCACCCCTTCGGACTTTTAGCGCCGGCATTTCGTATCCTCTCAAGGCTTCGCTTTTGCTCTTCGCCTTGCGCGGCTATCTTGTCAACTGTTCCACCCGGCTTTCACCCACACTGTAATACTTTGCTTCGGGGTGGTGGACGATAATCGCCGCGGTGGATTGTTCGGGGATTAACTGGTAAGCGGGGCTGAGGCTCATGCCGAGTTCTTTCTCCGCTGGGAGCAGGTCGAAGACTTTGCGGTGGTCTTCCAACTCAGGGATGGCGGGGTAGCCCCACGAGTAGCGTTTGCCCTGGCCTTCGGGCAATTGCAATTCGCGGCGGATGTGGCGATGCAGGTATTCGGCGGTGGCTTCGGCAGTCTGAACAGCCAGTCCATGCACAAAGTAGGCTTCGGTGTAGTCGTGGGCGGCTTGCAGGGCATCGAATTTTTCGGTGGCTTCCTGTCCAACGGTGACAACCTGGAAGGCGACGACATCCATTTGGCCGGATTCGACGGAGGCAAAGTAGTCGGAGAGGGCGAGGTGGTCACCGTGGGGTTGGCGGGGGAAGGTGAAGCGGGCAATTTCCCTCACCCCCTGCCCCTCTCCCGGGGCGAGAGGGGAGCCGCCCTCACCCTGCCCCTCTCCCGGGGCGAGAGGGGAGCCGCCCTCACCCTGCCCCTCTCCCGGGGCGAGAGGGGAGCCGCCCTCACCCTGACCCTCTCCCATGGGGAGAGGGGAG
>JBBITF010000011.1:0-36005 GCA_037440925.1 Chloroflexota bacterium | reverse complement strand
CGGGGCGAGAGGGGAGCCGCCCTCACCCTGACCCTCTCCCATGGGGAGAGGGGAGTAGATGATGAGGTCGTTGCCATCGGATTGGCAGGGGAAGTAGCCGTAGACGGCCTGGGGCTTGAGCCAGCCGGTTTTGAGGGCGTCGCGCTTCATTCGTTCCAGGCGGGCGTCGAAGTCGGCTTTGAGTTTGTTCCACTCGTCACCGTGTGTGTTCCTGGCGCCCCAGGAAAGGCGGTAGAGTTCGTTGATGTTCAGGTGTTGGAAAACGATTTCGAGCGGCATCGAGCGGACAACTTTCCAGCCGAAAGAAACGCCAGGCGGGAGCGAAATGGGTTGAGGAACAACAGAGGACCGTTGACCGCTGACAGTTGACTGTTCGGCCTGGCTGGCTCTTCCGAGTTCCATGTCGGCTTCTTTTTGGATTTGTTCAATCAGGGCCGGACGCTTGGAGTCGTCTATCAAGATGTCCATCGTTTCCAGGCCCTCGAAGGCGTCTTTGCAGTAGAACACGCCGGGCTGATAGTAGGAACCGTCTTCGGTTTGCAGGATGCGGCGGCCAAAGCGGCGGTTGATGGCCGCGCCGCCAATCAGCACGGGGAATTTCAACCTGCGCCGCTGGAGTTCGTTGACGATAAGCGGCATCTGCTTGGAGGTGCTGACCAGCAGGGCGGAGAGGCCGATGGCGGTGGCGTCCACTTCGACGGCTTTCGAGATGATGGTTTCGGCGGGGGTCTGTTTGCCGAGGTCAATGACGGTGTAGCCGTTGTTGACAAGAATGGTCTTGACCAGGTTTTTGCCGATGTCATGCACGTCACCGTAAACGGTGGCGAGGACGACGGTACCTTTGGTGACGCCTTCAACCTTTTCGAGGTAGGTTTCGAGGTGGGCGACGGCTTTTTTCATCACTTCGGCAGATTGCAAAACGAAGGGCAGGATAAGTTCGCCCGCGCCGAATTTGTCGCCGACTTCTTTCATGGCGGGCAGGAGGATGGTGTTGAGGATGTGGACGGCGGCTTCGTGTTGGGAACGCGCCCTCACTCCCGGCCTCTCTCCCGAGGGGAGAGGGGAGTCGGCCCTCGCCCCCGGCCCCTCTCCCCAGGGGAGAGGGGGTGTGCCCTCATCCCCAACCCTTCCCCCGCCGGGGGAAGGGAGTTCCCCTCTCCCGAAGGGAGAGGGGTTAGGGGTGAGGGAGCGTATCACCTCATCCACATCCGCTTCAATCCCATCCTTATACCGCCCCACGATGCGGAAGCGCAGGCGCTCGGCGGCGGTCATGCCTTCGAGGGGGTTGGCTTTGGCAGTTTCTTTCGTTTCGGCGCGGCCTTCAAAATATTCGATGTAACGCTGGAGCGCGTCGGGACGGCGGTTGAAAATCAGGTCTTCGGCCAGTTCGCGCTCTTCGGCGGGGATTTCGGCGTAGGGTTTGATGTGGGCGGGGTTGACAATCGCCATATCCAGCCCGGCGCGGACGCAGTGGTAGAGCATGACCGAGTTCAGGGTCGGACGGGCGTTGGCGGCCAGGCCAAAGGACAGGTTAGAGACGCCCAGCGAGGTGAGAACGCCAGGCAAGGCTTCCTTAATCAGCCGGATGCCTTCGATGGTTTCGATGGCCGAGTTGGCAAATTCTGGGTCGCCGGTGGCGAGAGTGAAGGTCAGGTCGTCGAAGACGAGCGCGGAGGGGGCCAGGCCATGTTCGTTCACGGCGACATCATAGATGCGCTTGGCCACTTCCAGTTTGCGCTCGCGGGTTTTTGCCATGCCGCTTTCGTCAATGGTCAGGATGATGACCGCGGCGTTGTGTTCTTTGGCGAGTTTGAAAACTTTGTCGGCTTTTTCGCGCCCGGCTTCAAAATGGGTCGAGTTGATGAGACAGCGCCCCGGCGCGGTCTTGAGGGCGACTTCCAGCACGTCCAGTTCGGTGGTGTCAATCACCAGCGGCAGGTCAATGCCGGCCGTAACCAGTTTGCGGATGACCTGGCGCATGAGATACGGCTCGTCGCCGCGCTCGGTGACGGCCACGGAAATATCCAGCCCGTGCGCGCCGTTATCCACCTGGTCGCGGGCGACTGTCAGGATGGAGTCCCAATCTTCAGCCAGCAGTAGGCGTTTGAAGGCGCGGCTGCCCTGGGCGTTGCAGCGCTCGCCAATCAGGAAGGGGGCGGGGTCTTGCTGCATGGTGAGGGCCTTGATGCCGGAGGCCAGCCTGGGCGTGGTTTGCTGCGGGCGGGGAGGATGCGGCATGTCCCTTATTTTTTCTACCAGCAGTTTCAGGTGGGCGGGGGTGGTGCCGCAGCAGCCGCCGACGACGGAGATGTTGTGTTTGGTGACGAATTCGTAGAGCGCCTCGGCAAACGGTTCCGGTTCGAGCGGGTAAACGGCCTGCCCATCCACATTGAGCGGCAGCCCGGCGTTGGGGATGCACGAAACGGGCAGTTTTGTCCCTTCGCCGAGGATGCGGATGGGTTCGCGCATGTGTTCGGGGCCGGTGGAGCAGTTCAGGCCGATGACGTCAATCGGCAGGTCTTCGAGGATGGCGATGGCGGCTTCGATGTCGGTGCCGAGCAACATGCGCCCGCTGGTGTCGAGGGTCACCTGGCATTGAATCGGCAGGTAGATGCCGGTCTCTTCAAAGGCTTTGGTGATGCCGTGAATGGCGGCTTTGACCTCGAGGATGTCTTGCGAGGTTTCGATGAGAAGCAAGTCCACCCCGCCGCGAATCAGACCGACGGCCTGCTCGCGGAAGACATCGGCCAACTCATCGAAGGAGATGTTGGAGAGTTCGGGGTCATCGGCGGAGGGGAGTTTGCCGGAGGGACCGATGGAACCGGCGACGAAGCGTTCCCTCACCCCTAACCTCTCTCCCATAGGGAGAGGGGGATTCTTGCTCTCTTCTCCCGCCGGGAGAAGGGCCGGGGATGAGGGCTGGCTATATTCATCCGCCAGTCTTCTTGCCAGGCGGGCGGCTGCCTCGTTGATTTCAATCGTCCGCTCGGCCAGGCCGTATTCTCCCAATGTCAGGCGGTTCGAGCGGAAGGTGTCGGTCTCCAGCACGTCCACGCCGGCTTCGAGAAAGGAGCGGTGGACTTTTTCGACGGCTTCGGGGTACGAGATGACGAGGTAATCGTTGCAGCCGTTGTATTGTTCGCCGCCGAAGTGCTCGGCGGTGAGATTTTGCTTTTGCAGGCTGGTGCCCATCGCGCCATCGAAGACGAGCACTTTCTTTTCGAGGGCGTCGAGGTAACGGCGGTTGGTGTAGGTGCGAGACATGAATTTCTCCTGATTTCTTTCGCATCGAATTGTGCGAATTTTGTTTGCGGTACATACGCCCGGGAGCAGTTTGCCAGCCTGCTCGACCGCGTGACGCAAGACCGCGAAGTAGTCATTGTCCACCGGCGCGGCGGCGAGGATGTTGCCATGATTGCGGCGGATGAACTCGCCAGCCTGACCGAGAGCGCCTACCTGCTGCGCTCGCCGCAAAATGCCGAGCGGCTGCTCTCTGCGCTGGGACGGGCCTTGAAAAACGAGGGCCAGCCCCAATCCGTTGATGATTTGCGCCGCGAAGTGGGGCTGGATGAAAAAGCGTGAGGCGGTTTTCCAGCCTGAGTTTATCGAAGATTTGCGCTATTGGGTGGAATTGTCGCAAGCAAACTCTTTTTTTACCACAAAGTCAACGATGGAACACGACGGAAAATCTTTATCTTCCGTCGTGTCACTTCGTAGCCGTCGTGGTGAAGGTTTTTCCAACCAGTATCATAAATTAATTTTGCGCGCCTTTGACCTGATTGACGCCATCCTGCGCGACCCATTCAGCGGGATTGGCAAACCCGAACCACTCAAGTATATCGCGCCGGGCTGCTGGTCGCGGCGGCTGACCCAGGAACATCGAATTGTTTACCTGGTCAGGGATGAGCGGATTGATTTTTTGCAGGCCAGATACCATTACGGCAAGTGACCCTTTCAGAGTTCCGAGATCCGTAAAAATTGGAGAGGCTGGCTTTCTTTGCAAAAAGACAAACCCGTTTTCAAGCGAAAACGGGCTGGATGATTTATTCTATTCGCCTGATGCGATGTCGGTTTTGTTCAATTACTACAAAAACTCTCGCCAGTTCCGTTTCGCTATACGTTTCAAGCACCGTTTTCAGTTGGGCGTGTACATCCGCCATATTGGATGGCAGCATTCGCAGGTAAATCACACCGCAGCCCGCACCATGCACAAAAACGAGATTGCCATAGTCCCGGTCACGGGTGACAAAAATGCGACCCTGTTTCCCGGCAGTTTTTAGTAAATCAATATCTTTAGCGCGGGACAGGCTCAACTCGGATGCAGTGACGACATCATGACCACTTTCGCGCAAAAAACGGAGCGTGACAGCGTATACATCTTGGTCGAGCAGGAACTTCATGCCGCCACCGATGAAATATGAATATCTTCAGCAGCCACAAGCGCAATGGCATATTGCAGGCAGGCATGAATATCTTGGGTTTTCAACTCAGGATAATAATCACGGATGATTTGTTCAAAAGTCAAACCTTCGTTAATCAATTCCAGCACATTCTGAACGGTGATACGTGTGCCTTTGATGACCGGTTTGCCAAAATGGATGTTTGGATTAACAATAATTCGTTCCATAGTCACCTCTTTCGCGCGATTCTATCACTGAAAACTTTGCCAGGCTTTTTTTTCTGACATCTTTTTCTCTTTTTCTTGTACAACATTGCCGTACAAGAAAGGAGCCTTTATGGCCATCGAATTCACCTACTCCAGCGCCCGGGAACAGTTTGCCAGCCTGCTCGACCGCGTGACGCAAGACCGCGAAGTAGTCATTATCCACCGGCGCGGCGGCGAGGATGTTGCCATGATTGCGGCGGACGAACTCGCCAGCCTGACCGAGAGCGCCTACCTGCTGCGCTCGCCGCAAAACGCTGAGCGGCTGCTCTCTGCGCTGGGGCGGGCGTTGAAAAACGAGGGCCAGCCCCAATCCGTTGATGATTTGCGCCGCGAAGTGGGGCTGGATGAAAAAGCGTGAGGCGGTTTTCCAGCCTGAGTTTGTCGAAGATTTGCGCTACTGGGTCGAAACTGACCGCAAATTAGCGCTTCGCGCCTTTGACCTGATTGACGCCATCCTGCGCGACCTGTTCGCGGGGATTGGCAAACCCGAACCACTCAAGTATATCGCGCCAGGCTGCTGGTCGCGGCGGCTGACCCAGGAACATCGAATTGTTTACCTGGTTAGAGAGGAGCGGATTGATTTTTTGCAGGCCAGATACCATTACGGCAAGTGACCCTTTCAGAGTTCCGAGATCCGTAAAAATTGGGGAGGCTGGCTTTCTTTGCAAAAAACAAACCGTTTTCAACCGAAAACGGGCCGGGGACTTTACTCTATCCTGCGGAAGCGGTGGCGATTTTCTTCAATCACCACAAACGCTTTGGATAATTCCGTTTCGCTACAGGTTTTGAGAACCTTTCAGCCTATTTTATCACTTGACAGGACGCTTACTGACCGGTTATCGAGGCTTCACAGGGCCGGTCTCTCTGCCTCTCTGGATGAGTACAAATTGATGAGGCAGTTTATCACAGGCATCTGGCAGTGTCAAATTTTCATCATCAACGCTGTCTACTCGAATCATATTTTGCGCGCGCCTCACGAAATTGACGGGTCATGCGGGCTGTGCTAAAATTCCCGAGCATTAAGTTTTTTCTTAATGCCAATTCCATGAAAATCATCGCCCCGCTGACTTCCTTTGACCAGGTCAAGTTGATTTCGGACCCGCGCCGAATGGACATTCTGCGCCTGCTGATGGCCGAACCCGCCACCCTCAGCCAGTTGGGGCGCGCCCTGGGCAGGCACCCGGCCTGGGTGCAGCATCACATCAAGGCGCTGGAAGCGGGCGGGCTGGTGGAAATTGCCGAAGTGCGCGTCAATGCCGGGGTGACGGAGAAGTTCTATCGCGCCCGGTCAGCCGGATTTTTATTGCAAGAGTTAATTTTGCCACACAGCAGCAGGCCTGTGCTAGTCTTTTCGGGCAGTCACGATCTGGCTCTCGAGCGGCTGGCGCAGCAACTTTCCCCGCGCATTGAACTGCTCGTTCACCCGATTGGCAGCCTGGATGGGCTGGTGAATTTGCGGATGGGGCTGTGCAGCCTTTCGGGCGCGCATTTGCTGGATGCCAGCGGCACGTACAACACGCCCTTCGTCAGCCGCCTATTCCCCGACCGGCGCATTCACCTCGTCACCCTGGCGCACCGCACCCAGGGCTGGATGACCGCCCCCGGCAACCCGCACGGGGTTCGGGGCGCGGCGGACCTGCTCCAGCCGGGACTCCGCTTCGTGAATCGGAATCCCGGCTCCGGCACGCGGCTGTGGTTAGACGGCGAATTGAACCGGCTGGGAATCGCTCCCGAAACGGTGCCTGGCTACGGGCGGGTCGTCCAAACTCATACCCATGCCGCGCTCGCCATTCAATCCGGCGAAGCGGATGTGGCCCTGGGGCTGGAGGCCGCTGCCATCCAGCATGGGCTGGGTTTCGTGCCGCTGTTCGACGAGCGTTACGACCTGGTGCTGCCCGATGAGCAATTAGCGGCCCTCGCGCCGCTGCTCGATGCGCTCCAAACCGCTGCCTTCCGCCGCAGTGTGGACAACCTGCGCGGCTACAACACGGCGCATACCGGCGAGGAAATCGAGTTTCACTGATATTTTTTTTACCGTTTATATTAAGTTTTTCCTTAATATCTAATTCACAATAGGAGAAAATATGAAATTCACTGCCCGTAACATTCTGCCCACCTTGTTCATTCTTATAGCTCTGGCGCTTGCTGCGTGCATGTCGGGTGGAACCGACTCCCCGCCGGCTGCCTCCGTTTCACAGGCCAACACCACTCTGATTCTTGCCACCACCACCTCCACCCAGGATTCAGGCCTGCTCGATGTGCTGGTGCCAATGTTCGAGAAAGAAACCGGCTATCAGGTCCAGACGATTGCCGTCGGCACCGGCGCAGCCCTCAAAATGGGCGCGGAAGGCAATGCCGATGTGCTGCTGACCCATGCCCCGGCGGCTGAAAAGGCGCTGGTGGAGGCCGGCGTGGTCAAAGACCGCTTGCTGGTCATGCACAACGACTTTGTGATTGTCGGCCCCAAGGCGGACCCGGCGGGGATTAAGGGTAAGACCGTCCTTGAAGCCTTCAAAATGATTGCGGAAACCGAATCTACCTTTGTCACGCGCGGCGACGATTCAGGCACGCACAAGGCTGAACTGGCCCTGTGGAAAAAGGCTGAACTTGACCCGGCGGCTTTTTCGCCCGATTTTTACCTCTCCAGCGGTCAGGGCATGGGCGCTACCCTGACCATCGCTTCGGAAAAGGGTGCTTATACCTTCACCGACCGCGGCACATACCTTTCGATGATGAATACTCTCAACTTGGAAATTTTGGTAGAGGGGGATTCGTCTCTGCTCAACGTGTATCACGTCATGACCGTTGACCCGGCTAGGTGGCCCAAGGTCAATTACGAGGGCGCGCTGGCTTTTGCGCAATTTCTGGTGCGCGAGGATGTCCAGAAATTGATTGGCGAATTTGGCGTGGACAGGTTCGGTATGCCGCTTTTCTTCCCCGATGCGGGCCGTGACCCGGCGGAGTTGGGGTTGGATAGTTAACGATGTCTGAGATCCTCCAAATCACCCTGCTCTCCCTGCAAATCTCCGGCCTGGCGACTGGCATCAGCCTGCTGCTGGGGCTGCCGCTCGGCACGCTGCTGGCGTTGGGGAAATTCCCGGGGCGATCGCTGCTCTTGAGCCTGGTTAATACCGGCATGGGCCTGCCGCCGGTGGTGGTCGGCTTGTTCGTGGCGATGATGTTGTGGCGCTCTGGGCCGTTCGGCGGCTTGAATCTGATTTATACCCCGACCGCGATTGTGATTGCCCAGGTGATTATCGCCTTCCCGGTCGTGGCCGGGCTGACGGCCTCTGCCCTGCAAGCCCTCGACCCGCGCCTGCAACTGCAACTGCGCGGACTGGGCGCCTCGACCCCGCAAATGGTCTGGATGTTGTGGCGCGAGGCGCGCATGCCCCTGCTGGCGGCCCTGATGGCCGGTTTCGGCGCGGTCATCTCGGAGGTCGGGGCGAGCATGATGGTCGGCGGCAATATCCGCTACCAGACGCGCGTCCTGACCACCGCCATTGTGCTGGAAACCGGCAAGGGCAATTTCGACATTGCCATCGGGTTGGGTGTCTTGCTCTTGGTCATCACCTTTCTGGTGAACTGGGCGCTGACGGTCATACAACAGAGGAGCGCGCGGAAGTGAGAGCGTTTGGACATGGTGAATGATGAATGTTTGGCTGTGCGCGGCTTACAGGTTAAGCGAGGCGGGCGGGTAGTTTTGGCAGTGGAGGAATTGAGCCTCCGAAAAGGGGAGGTGCTGGCCATCATCGGGCCCAATGGGGCAGGCAAAAGCACCCTGCTGCTGACCCTGGCGCGCCTGCTCAAGCCGGAGCGGGGGGAAATCTGGTTTAACGGTCAACCGGCTTCGGCGGAATCGGACCTGGCTTATCGCCGCCGCATTGCCCTGGTTTTGCAGGACCCGCTCCTGTTCGACACGTCCGTCTATGAGAACGTCGCCCTCGGCCTGCGCTTTCGCGGTCTGCCCAAAAACGAAATCCAGCCGAAGGTTGAATCCTGGCTGGATCGGTTGGGGATTGCGCACCTGGCAAAGCGCCGCGCCAGCGAACTTTCGGGCGGCGAGGGACAGCGCGTCAGCCTGGCGCGCGCCCTGGTGCTGGAACCGGAACTTTTACTGCTCGATGAGCCGTTCGGCGCGCTCGACCCGCCCACCCGCAGCCGCCTGCTCGATGACCTAGGGCGCATCCTGCCCGAAAGCGGCACCTCCACGATTTTCATCACCCACAACCTGGGCGAAGCGCGCAAACTGGCCGGGCGCATCGCCGTTATTATGGATGGCCGCCTGCAGGCCAGCGGCGCGCCAGGGGAGATTTTGCAGACTTTCTCATAGCGCGGCCTCCGCAAACTGAAGTTTGCAGCACAGCCGCTATGAGACTTTAGTTTGTTGCGGTAGGTTTGGCTTGTAACGGCACCTGGAGATGGAAGGTGCTTCCTTTGCCTTCGACGCTGTCGGCCCACACGTGTCCGCCGTGTCGTTCTGCAATCGAGCGGACGATGGCCAGTCCCAGCCCTGTCCCGTGTTGGGCGCGGGCGGCACGCGATTTGCCACGGTAGAAGCGTTCAAACAAGCGTGTCATGTCTTCGGCGCTGATGCCAATGCCGGTATCCTGTACTTCGATAAGCAAATCGGTATGGGTAGCGCGGACGCGCAAAGTAACTTGTCCACCTTGAGGGGTATATTTGATGGCGTTCTCTACCAGATTGTAAATGGCTTGGTGGAACAGAGCAGGATCGGCTTGAATTTGCGGCGGCAGATCTTTGGGCAATTCCAGGCTGAGTTCGATTTCCTTTTGCGTGGCTTGAGGCTGTAAAGCATTGATGATGCGCTCTAACACGTCCAACACCAACACCGGTTCGACTTGCAAGTCTACGCCCAGATCAATTCGTCCCAGGTCGAGCAGGTTGTTCACCAGGCGCGCCATGTTTTCGACCCCGGCGATGATTTTTTGAACGTAACTTTGCTGTTGGTCGTTCAGTTCGCCAACCATATCTAGCATGGTGGCATAACCACGCATCAGTGTTAGCGGCGAGCGCAGGTCATGGCTGACGGTGGAAACGAACTCCGATTTGAGTGTATCCAGTTGTTTGAAGTGAGTCACATCACGCATGATGCATACGCGCCCCAACGGACGACCCTCGGCCAGCACGGAGGAGGCGGTCGCCAGGTAGGTGCGGCCGTCTGGCAGGTTGACCTCTGCCGATTTTCTTTCCTCTGTGGCATGCAACAAGTCGAGTAATTCCTTTTGCTGGATGACTTGCTGCATGGGCTGGCTTTTGCCCAATTGCACGTTAAGCGCCTGTTCAGCGGCCATGTTTGCCAGGATGAGATTGTCTTTGGGGTCTGTGACCAACACCGGATCGGGCGTGGAGTTTAAGATGGCTTCCAATTGACGTCGGCCAACCTCTACGCTGAGGAACAGATGCGCATTGGCGGCTGCTAGCGCGGCCTGACTTGCCAGCGTGGAGAGGAAACGTTCTTCCTCTTCAGAGAATGGATGCGGCAATTTGTATCCGACCCATAGCACGCCGTAATAGCGATTTTTGTGGCGTAAGGCGACGGCCAGCAGAGAAGCGGGTTGAGGAAGATTGGCGTCCAATTGAAGAGTACGCGCTCGGGGAACGTTAGCCAGGACAATAGGCTTTTCCTGTTCACGTGCAAGCGCCAGCATCTGGTCGTCGAGGTGAGCATACAGGGTGGGCGTTTTGCCAGCCGAAAAGCGGCTGGGAGAAGCCATTGGTGAATCGGGCAAGATGGCTGGGGAAAGGACTACGCGCGCTACATCGGCTCCGCTGGCGCACGCTGCTTCCAAAACAGGTTCGACGGCTTCACGCATATCTAATGTGGAGGCTACCCCACGGCTGACAACCAGCAAGCGGTTTAATTCGCCCAACCGCGCTTGTAGGGAGACGCGCATTTGCTCAAAGGCGCGCCGCAATTGTCCAACCTCATCCTCCCCTTCGGTGGACAAGGGGCGGTCTAGTTGCCCTTGGGCAATGCGGTTGGCCTCGATGGCCAGGTTTTTCAGGGAACGAGTCACCGTGCGCAGGCCAATCCACAGGGCAAGCAGCGCCACTAAGGCCAGCAGGATGATCATCAGCGAAAGCGGCTGGGCAATTTGGAGCGCCAGTTGTTGGGTCTCCTTGGCGGGGACGGTCAGCACGATGGCCCAAGAGCGTCCGGCGGCGCGCTGGTAATAGACCATCTGACGGGTGCCGTCGGGAGCGGTTTCGTCGTAAAAAAGCGATGGGTCGCCCGTTTGACCGCTATAATGTGTCATTACCTGGGTGGAGTCGGAATGGTACAAGATGACGTTGTTGTCATCTATCAGGACGCCCACCCCGCCAATTTCTTTCATGGCATCGAGACTTTGGATGAGCGGCTGGGTGAGTGGATTGATTCCCAAGTCGGTGCGGGCCAGCAGAATGCGCTGGGTTTGTCCAGCGTTTTTGATGGCTACCAGGAAGGAAAGCCGACCTGCGCCGCCTGGCGAGGCTGGCGGGATGGCGTAAATCTGATTTGGCACATCGCTCAAGGCAAATAATAAGCCGGCGTCTTCTTCTGGAAACAAGGCAAAGGCACGGCAGGCCTCAACCGGATAACAACCAAGCAGCTGTCGGCTGAAGCCATCCAGGACGAAGGCTTCAGTAAAGTAAGGGACGGTTTGGATTTGTTCCCCTAGCAAGGCTGAAAGTTCTGGGTCGTTTGTTTCCAACAAGCCTGGGTTAGCGGCAATTTGCTCGGCCAGGTTTTGTCCGGTCTCCAGGAAAAATGGCACGCTTTGGGAGGCCATTTCGGCTGTGCTGCGCAGGCGGTCTTGCAGCATCTGTCGCGCTGCCTGGCCGGCAACCACCCAATCGCTGATGAGCAATGTCGCCAATAACACCAGGACGAAGACGCCTGTGCCGAATAGGAAACGCGCTTCCAGGCTTCGTTCGGCGGGGGAGGGTTGAGCCTCATGTTGTTTATCCCATAGGGATGGCGCTGCCCAGTTGAGCGCCTGGGCGGTTAGGCCGGCAATCAACATTTCGCCGGCAAAGGCCAGGGTGGCTACGCCTGTGTTGCTGAGGGCATAATCCAAGCGCACAGGCGCCTGCCCCGGCACGCTGAAATAGATGCCTACAACATACAAGATAGCCCGAATTGGCACCAGGAGCAATGCCGCCGCCAGAGGCTGTCGCAAGATCTGAAAGGCGATTGTCCGGTAGCGTTGACGAACCCAGGCCGAGAAGGTAGCCGCTAACAGCGCCATCTCGACGGTTGTAAACAGATTGTGAGTATCCCATACGCCGCGCAGCAAGCCAACCGCCCCGCCCAGCAAGGCTGCGCCTATAGGACCCAACAGCCCGCCTGCCAGCGTCCACGGAATGGAAGCCAGGGGCAGGAGCGCCGTTCCGTATTGATCTGTGGGTAAGCCGGGGGGGGGCAGCGCCGCGCCTGAAGAGATGCGAAAACCAACTAACAATACGGCGAAGGGGGCAAGCAGCATCAGCCCAACGAAAAGAAACCATTCGCGTCCCTTCCAGACTTTGCGGTATTCACGCCAGCGATATCCTAGAAAGCCGCATATCCCTAGCAGACATAACCATACCAGCCAGCCAAATGGGGTTGGCGATGTCAGGTAAGGCAAGGTTTCCAAGATAGGGCTGATGAAGGACATGGCTACGAGTAGATTATAGCCGCAAAATAAACGTTAAGAGTTGCTAATTTTTGACAGAATTGTCTGGCAGGATGACCAGACTATGCTGCTCCCTTGCAGAGCGCCAGGGCTTGTTGGAAGACCTGGTCGGCGTTCAGGTGGTCGGAATCCAGCAAAATGGCGTCCTGGGCTGCTTTTAATGGGGCCAGGTCGCGGGTGGAGTCGAGGCGGTCGCGAGCAATGACTTTGGCGAGGATTTCGTTGTAGTCCGCTGGTTCGCCGCGCGCGATGAGTTCGTCATATCGGCGGCGGGCGCGTTCCTCTGCCGAGGCGTCCAGGTAAATCTTGAGGTCGGCTTCGGGTAATACGACGGTGCCGATGTCTCGCCCGACCATGACTACCCGTCCGCGCAATCCAATACGGCGCTGTTGGGCGGTGAGGGCGCGGCGCACCCCGCCATAGGCCGAAACAATCGAGACGTTGGCGTCCACTTCGGGGCGGCGCGTTTCCCAGGTGATGTCTTGCTCCATAGCGCGCACGTCGCAGGCACGACCGTCGCTTTGAGAAGGCGGCAAGACTTCGATGGGTATGGACTCGGCCAGAGTCGTGATGGCGGCTTCGTCTGTTATGTCTAGCCCTTGTTGCAGCGCCAGCCAGGTGACGGCCCGGTACATGACCCCCGTATCAAAGAACAGAAATCCCAGGGCCTCGGCCAGGCGTTTGCCGAGGGTGGATTTGCCTGAAGCGGCTGGGCCGTCTATGGCGATGATGGAGACAGGGGGCATAAGCAAACCTTGTTACGGTAAACTGGGGTGCGCTTGGGGGAAGAGGTCGGTTCGCGCCCAGAGCAGGATGGTTTCGGAAGTGTAGGGCAGTTTGTGGAAGACTGACCAGTGAATCCATTTGTGGATGTTTGCATTCGACCAGTCTGGTTGTTGCTGCCAGAGGAAATCTTGCCCTCGATAGGCACTGGACAGGCTGAGGCTTTCCTGGTTGGGGGTGATGACGAGCGGCGGCGTTTGCAAAGGGTCCAGGTTGTTCACATGACGCAGGTTGTGGTCGCGCAACAGCCAGTCCAGGGCGGAGGAATCCAGGCTTACCAGAGTCACTTCTTGTGACTGGCCATCTCCGCCATTCCATGCGGAAAGTTGTTCTATCGTTTCGCGCAGCAGATTGGCTTGCGCTGGACGCGGTTCTTCCATCCAGAGTTCCCAGCCGTCTGGCGTGCGCAGGCCGGTTGCGCTCCAGGCCATGCCTAGCGCGTATAGCCCCATGGCGGTGACCAGTCCCCACACAGAGGCCAGCCGTGCAGTGCGCGCCGACCAGCCCAATGCTACCATCAACATACCGACCAGAAGCAGCAAGACAATGCTGCCCAAGAGCAGATAGCGTATGGGCAGCAGGTTCTCTAGCAAGATATTGCCGCCAAATTGGAGATGGGTGGAGATGTTATTGGCTGGATTGGAGGGGTCGAGGGCGATGTTGGCGTAGTTCAACCATGCAAGGATCAGCATGAGAGCCGCCAGGAGGCCAATGCCAAGCGCCTCGCGGCTTTCTTGCGGCCAGGCGCGAAAATGGTTCGAGAGCTCGAGCGCCGCCAATGTCCACAAGGGGAGCAATGCCCAGGCGAGGTCGCTTACTTGACGTGCAGGATAGACGATTGCCAGCAACAGCGCCATGCAAAGCCACAGTCCCAGGCGCGCGTAGCGCCGCCGCCCTTGCCATATTCCGCGCCATAGAGCCGCCAGGCCAAACAGGATACCCAGCGGTTGATAGGCAGCCAGCGCCAGCAGCAGCCGGCCGCTGGGTACGCCGGAGGCTTGCCTCCATCCTGCCAGCCAGTCGGGCAGGGAGGCCAGCCAGGCGCTCATGCCATTGGGCGACAGGAAGAGCAGCGTGCCGCCCAACAGGATGACGGCGCCGCCAGCGGTGAGCGCTGTTTGCAGGTCGCTGTCCGAACGTCTGACTGGCTTGGGGGGCGGCTCTTGCTCTAAGGATGCTTGCGGCAGGGAGAGCATTTCTGCGCTCGTCGAGGCGGCAAGGCGGAGGCGGGAGATTTGTCCCAGCCCCCAGGCCAGTCCCAAGCCCAGTAGCCCCGGCCAGAGGGCCGGCCCTGAGAGCAGCGCCAGCGCGGCCAGGGCGCCGGCTGCGCGTGCCTGTCCATGCCACCAACAAGCCCACGTCAGCAGGGTGAAAGCCAGGGCGGGCATGGGGCTTGCCGCTTGACGGGAGAGGGCAATCAGGCCGGGGTCGAGAGCCAAGAAGAAGGTCAGGAGCAAGGCCGGGGTCGGTTTGAGGCGCTGGCGAAAGAACCAGGGGACGATGACCAGCAGGCAGCCGGTCAACGCTGGGATGAAGCGCGCCAGGAAGTTGGTCGTCCCGAAGAGGAAGAAGAGCGCAGCCGTCGGCAAGGTGTAGGCTGGCTGCGGCCCGAGCAGGGGGCGCGTCCCTTGCGCCAGATGAAGCGCCTGCAGGGCCGATTGGGCTTCGACGTCTGTCAGGGGTAAAGCGCCCAGCGCAGCGAAGCGAAAGAAGATGGCCAGCAGAAGAGCGGAAAAAAACAGGATGTGCTCGGTTTTGACATACAGGCGATTCATGAGTTGTTCCTTGCAAAAATCGTTCAAGGTACTTCGTAAATGGTCACGCTTCCGTTTTGGAAAGCGACGCCGAGGAAGAGGCGAAATTTTTCTTCGTTCAGCGGCTCGAAACGTTCCAGACTGCCCACGTAGACATAGCGAATGTGGTAGCGGTCGAGTATTTCTTTGGCCGTTTGCCAATCGGGGGTGACGTAGAGCGTTTTGATATCGGCCTCGCGCGCGCCTTGTATGGAGAATGTGCCGCGCCACTGGTATTCATGAAATGGCCAGCCCAAGACGGTGGGGAGGCCAGTGTAAGCAGAGACGCGCCCGTAGTTGCTGTAACTGCCGCCAATCGCTTCCGCTACTACGCCGTCAGGCGCACTTTGCAGCCAGCGCAGGGCTTCTGCCTCATCGGGGTTGTCGCGCGCGACGTAATCGAAGTAATCGAGCGTCCAGAGGCCTTTCAGTTCCTGGCGATATGCCTCGCGCAGGTCGGCCTCGCTGATGCGGATTTCGTTCCACAGCGACCAGGCATGCTCTAGTTGAAAGTTGTTGGTGCGGGTCGAAAGACCAAAAACAGGGTATGTTAGTCCTACCAGCAGCAGGGCTGCCAGGGCGACGCGCACAATGACAGCCCCCAGGCCGTGCAGGTTTTTCAGCAAAATGACCCATCCATAGGCGGCCGCAAGACTCCACACCATCCAGGCCTGGTAGTAGAACTTGAAAATGGTGTTGATGCGCGTGCCAAACAGGTCGCGTAGGTAGAGAAATTCGGGTCCAATGACGAGCAGCGCGCCCAATACGATCAGCAAGAGGGTAAATGTGACGGGTGCAACAGGCGAGTTAACAGCAGGATTGTCTTCCAGGTTTTCGAGGCTGCTTTTGTCTCGTTTTCCCAGTAAGAAGCCGAGCGCCGCAGTCAACAGGATGAGCAAGGTCAACAGACCGCCGATAGAGGCCAGGCGTTTCTGGGTGGCGGCCTGGAACAATGACGCCAGGTCGGGCATATTCTGTTGTTGGAGGAACAACGCGCCTGTGTCGGGCGAGGCCAGCGAAATGCCCCAGCCAAGCAGCCAGGACAATCCCCACAAAAGGAATGTCAGCCCAAGCGAAAGTCCCAGCGCCAGGCGTCCGTTGGCGGGATATTTTTCGATTCGCCAGAGATAGAGCAAGTAGGCCAATAAGGGCAGCCACAACGTCCCAAACATGACCCACAGGTGCGCTCCGCGCGTGGGGTAGACCAGGTTGGGCAAAATGCCGCCCAATTGGGAGGAAAAGCCGAGGTAGAACGGCAGATAGAAGATGACCGACAACAGAGTCAGTAGCAGGCCGAACGTGAGCGCCTCTTCGCTTCTTTCCCAGCCCCAGCCTGTTTCCGCGACCCGAGCCAGAACATACGCTCCCAGCGTCAGCGCCGCCGCTGTGAGGATATCCCATGTGTTGAGGAAGGCCAGGCCGCCCAGCGTCAGCGCCGTGAACAGCAGGCCGGTTTTCGAGATGTGGAGCGAAAACCCCAATAAGTTCGTCCGTTCCCGCCAGCCGCCCAGGTAAATGTGCAGGGCAACTCCGATTGCCAACAAGCCAAAGGGAATGGCCAGCACGTGCGGATGCAAGTCGGCGTGCAGGAAGGAGAAGAAGGGAAATTCGTCAATGATCTCTTGGAAGCCTCCGCTCAAGTCGTAGTCTTGGACGACGCGCGAGGCACGCCACCACCACAGGTAGCGGTCAGGCGCCCAACCCAGCGGCTGGAGGGGCGGATCACGTAAATCTTTGATGTCTAGCCAGGTCCAAAAGGCGGAAGTGACGCTGCCATCTGCGCCAAACTTCCAGAACAAGCCGCGCCGGTGCAGGAGTTCGAGGAAGCCTTCGAGGTTGGAAATGAGCAGCAGGAAGAGGGGGGCGAGGAAGGCGTATCGCGTGTTCCGTGTTGCGTAGTGCGTACTGTGTGATCCGTAGTTCGTATTGGACGATGCGGCGTTGTTTTCGACCTGAGGTTGGCGCAGCCCGAGCAGGTTATAGAGGATGCCATACGCGCTGACCGCGCCTAAGCCAAAGATGAGCGCCGTCATCAGGTTGTGCGCCGCGCTGCCGGGCGTGCCGCTCAATTTGGCGAGCATGGCGGCCATGATATAGCCGAAGTGATAATACGAAATGGCATAACCGGAGAGCCAGCCGTCGCGCGGCGGAAAGGTCGGCGAGCGCAGGATAGAATTGATGAACATCAACTCCATGGGTTTTTCGGCGCTGGTCAACTCTGGGTTGCTGGCGCGTACAAAGGCCAGGAAAGCAAAGGCAGCCAGGAACAAGACTTCAACGTGGACGACCAACCGCAGGTTGGACTTGAGCCAAGCGAGGATTTCCGATTTTGGATTTTGGATTTGCGACATCGTACCCGAAGGGTGTTGGCGTTTGATTGCCCAGAGGCTGAGGAGCGCCAAAACCAGCAGAGCGAGCAGCAAGCCGCCGACGTCATTTTGCGAGAGTCCCAGCGAGGTGAACAGCCAGAAAACATAACCCCAGATGAGCAGGCCGATTGTCCGTGAGAAGGCGTAACCCCGCTCAGGGAGCGCCGGGAACAATCGCCAGGCGATGGGGAAAGCCAGCCAGCCCAGCAAGGCGATAATCAGGTACCAGGAAAGAAACCAGGTCATATCAATTCAAATCCTTGACCATGCGATGATATCCGGCATGTGCATCTCCTGCTGCGCCAGGGTAGGTCTTGGTCATGACCACGCGATACCCAAAGCGATCGTACCACCGCTGAGCGGCGTAATTTTCGAGGTCTACGATCAGTGAGCATTTCCGCAAGCCGGCTTCCTTTGCCTTTTGTTCGGCGCGGGATAATAACGCAGAACCGATCCCGCGTCCCTGGAAATTGGGGAAAACCGCCATGTTTGCAAGATAATATTCGTCACGATATGTTTCCACACCGTTTGCAATGACAAGGGCGCGCACGGATAAACGCATCACGTCCCGCAGGCCGCATACTCGCAGCAGGCCCAGCCCGATCATCAGTTCGCGACGATGGAATTGCCAGCCAGGGAAACTGGAAAGCGCCCCGGCCGGTTGACCTTCCCACACGGCGACATCAACCGCGTCCATGCGGTATCAATAATGGGGACTTCTCCCGTGTGCAAGAGTATGTCGGCGCTAAAATAATCATTGTCGGCTTTGACGATCCACTCACTGGCGATCTCGTTCATATAGCACTTTTCCCTTTTCGGTAGCGTCAATCAAGAACCAATCGCCCAATTTTTTGCGTTTTTCGATGACCTCCTTCGAGCGTACCACGATATCCAATCCAAATGTGATTAATGGGAGTGATTTCCTAATTGCAAGTGACGTTTCCAATTCTTCTTTGGGCGCATCCATGATGACCAATAAATCAATGTCGCTCCATGCCGTTGGTTTTCCATAGGCATATGAACCAAAAAGGATGATTTTCTCAGGATCGAATTTTTCGGCAATATGTTTTACAATTGCGCGGATGGTTCGCATTGGAATGCGCTTGCGCTTGTTGACAGGGGGGACAATAAAAGCGGAAGGAATTTCCATGTTTTGAATTATATCTGCAATTTACCCGCAGGAAGCGAGAATGTCCCATCTGCGGCTGGCTCGAAGGGAATGACTTTGGTCACGGCGTGCAGATCGAGCGGCCCGTAAATGTGCGGGAAGAGGTCTTGGGCGCGCGCGTGGGAGGGGGCGGGTTCGGCGGGCGGCTCCCACTTGAGCCGGCTGGTCAAGCGCGCCGGTTCAATGACCAGTAAGACCAGTCCACTTTGCCCGCGATAGAAAGCGTTGGCGACTTCTACGATTTGCGAGGGGGTAGAACAGTGGATGAAGCCCTCGGTCGCCAAACTATCGGGGCGGTATATGCCTTGTTCAACGGCGGCAAGCCAGGCGGAGCGGGAAGCGAGATGGAGGATAGGGGTGTCGAGTGCCAATTTTCAAGTTCCGGGTTCAAGGGCGCGGGCGTCAGGCGTTAGGTTGGGTGTTGAGGTGAGGCGGATGGAGTGGGTAAAACGTGATGCGTAAATCGTGATGCGTGATGCGTGAAACGTAAAGCGTAATGCGTGGAACGTGATGCGTGAAACGTAAAACGTAAAACGTGATGCGTGAAACGTAAAACGTAAAACGTAAAACGTAATGCGTAACTCAAGGCAGGACTTCGTAGATGGTTGTTTGGGCGTCGTGGTAAACGGATTTCCATAGCCTGCCATCGAGTTGTTGGAATTTTGCCAGTCCCTCGCCAGAGTAATAGATGGTTTCCAGTTGGCCAACGACGATATAGCGCACGTCATAGCGGGTGAGGAAGTCGCGGACGAAGGTCAAATCGGTGGTGGTGTAAAAGATGCCGATGGCGTCTATCCGCTCGGTGACCAGGTTGGGTGGCAAGAGGGCGCGCTGTTGGCGCTGGTGCCAGTTCCAGCCCACCACGCCGGGCAGACCGGTGTAAATGGTGAAGCGTGAACACCAGCGATATTCGGGGCAGTTGGCTTCTACAATGACCGGCGAGCCTGTGACATGGTCTTGCATCCAGCGAATGGCGCGGTAGTCTTGACTGAGATCCATTGTCTGGGAATCCCAATACTCGGCATGCGCCATGTATTCCATTGAGTCGAGAGAGTGCGGCGCATCTGGGTTGATGCGGTCGTTGACCTTGTCAGTGGTGGCGGTGACGGTGAACAGCAGCGCTCCTGAAACAAGCGCAATGACCCCGCCCTGCCAGAGGTTGCGCCAGCGTGGATGCCATTGGGGAACGGCAGATAACGTCCATGCAAACGCCGCCCCGGCGCTGACTGAGAGCAATGCCCAGGCTTGTAAGTAGAATTTGAAGATGGTGTTCATGCGGCCAATATCGCCGCGCACCGTGACCAGTTCCACGACCAGCGTGATGACCAGTGCCGTCCCGATCCAGAACAAGGCCAGGCGTTTTGTATCCGCGAGTTGCGGGCGCAGCAGCAAGAGTCCTGCCCAGGCGGCCATCGGCAGGGCAATCCAGCCGATCCACACCTTGCGGTAGGCCAGGTATAGCAAAGCGACGCAGAAAAGCACCAATGCCAGTTCGATGAGCAATTGGAAAGGTTTCAGTTTGCCGAGCGCCGAGACCGGCGTGGTTGCCATCCACTCGCGCGTTTCCCAAATCAGCCAGGCAAGGAGGATAAACAGGAACAGACCCCAATGAGTAAAATAGGAAGTAAGCGGCGTCTGGCTGGCCGTCCAGGGGTCGAGTTTACTGTATGCCTGGCTATAGGCGGCGCGATAGGGAGCATAGAAGCCAAACGATAGCGCCAGTAGCAGCATAGCGCTGAGAGCCATCCACAGCACGCGTTTGGCAGAGGGAGACGCGCCCGGCAGAAAACGCGGCAAGGCTGGCTCGTCGGCGCGCCAGAGCGTATAGACCAGGGCTGTCAGGCCTATTGGCAGGTATGTGTACATGTCGGACAAGTTGGCCGGATACAGCGCCCCGATTGCCAGCGCGCCTACGGTCAGTGAGAGCAAAGACGTCCCACGCGCCAGGAGTGTGCCGAGCGCCCAGGCCAGGACGAAGAGCGCCAGCGGCATGACAATCATGTGAGCGTGCAGGTCGCTGTACAAGAAAGTGAAGAAGGGGAATTCGGTAATTTCGTTGCCGGGGCCTGGCGGGATGACGCGGCTAGGGTTCCAGTACCATTCCCCGCGCCCAATAGGCAAGGTCACGCCTTGGGCAATCGTCTTATACAGTCCTTGTGCGGCCCATATCAGCCGTTGAAAGAAGTGCGTATCGGTGATGCTGCCATCTGGCGCCGCAATCCGCGCCAGCGCCTGGAAAATCATCTGGAGCGTCCCCAGGTTGCCTAGCGCCGTCATCAGTAGCGCAGCGGATAGGCCGGCCAGGGCGGGCAAAACAGGCCGCTGAGCGGGGCTTTTTAGGAGATTGTACCCCACTGCAAAAGCGTTCACGGCTGTCAGAGCAAACCAGGTTGGCAGCAAAAAGTTGTAAGCAATCGAAGGCACGATGCCCAACCATTTGACCGGGGTGCCGACCAGCACGAAACCGTAGTAATAATAGTTGATGTACCCGCCCGCAAACCAGGGGTCATACGGCGGGAAGGTGGCGCTTTTCAAGACGGCGTTGAGGTACGAAAAATCCATTGGACGTTCACCGCCCCTGGCCGGATGCCACAAGTCGGGATTGCCCAGACGGATGAGCAAATCGAACAGGAAGAAAGACAGGAAGACGGCCTCGACCAACAAGAAGTAGCGGCGGTTAGATTGCCACTCAGCGGCCAATTGCTGCCTGCGCATCCAACCCAGACCCAGACCTGCTCCCGCTATGGCGGCCAATACCCACCCGATGGTTGCCCGGCTGTACACTACCCCCAGCGATCCCAGCAGCCAGGGGAAGTAGGCCAGGAGGATAAGGCCCAGCGTGCGCGCCAGCGGATAACTGCGCTCCTCCAGGGCAGGCAGCGCCAGCCGCAGCAGAGGATACGTGAGCGCCCCCAGGACAAAAATGAAAGCATACCAGAGAAGCAGACCGAGGAACGGATACTTGTTTTGCAGCCAGTCGTAATCAAACAGTTCTGACCAGGTTCCGTTAGCGCGTTGAACGGCCAAGCGTTCTGGAGAAAGCATCAAGTCCTTGTATTTGTATTGTGAGGCCTCGCGCGGCGTCAAGTGGACGACATGGCTCAGGTCAACGCTGTTCAAGATGGCTCGCACTTGCGCCGGGTCGTAGTCGGCGCGCTTTTGGAAGACCAGCACTTTTGGATGGTCGTAGAAGGTGAACGCTTCCTCAGCGGCTTGGTCGTTGATGACCAGGGGGCCGAGCGTTGGGTAGGAAGTAAAGGTCTTTACCAGGTCGAAGCCCAAACGGCCGTGGAACATGCCCGGCTCGGCCACGCGGTAACACTCGATGATGTCTCGTTCTGGAGGGCAGCCAATCAACTCACGGTAATAGACGGTCGTGAGGGGGTACCGCTCTGGCAGGCGGGTAATCTGCGCGTACTGGTGATTGGTGGGGATGAAGATGTAATCGGTCTGGTCAAGCGTTTCGACAAAGCGTGTCAGTTTATCGGCGTTGTCATCCCAATAGACCTGGAAGTTCAGGTCGCCGCGATAGAGGCCGCCAAAGCCATCATATTCTGTGCGGAAGGGCAGCGGGTAGTCGTAATCGGTCTCGTTGGCGATGTTTGCTCCGCTTAACGTCAAGGCCCCGCCGCTGGTCTCGAAATGCAGGAAGTAGACCTGACCTTTTTTGAGTTCTAGCGGCGATTGCAATTTCAAGACCGCTGAGGCGCCTCGCGGGTCGTCGGTGGGGGCAAAATTGCCCGTTAGCGTGGCAAGGGCCAGCGTCCGTTCAAGGGGAGGATTCGGCTCCTCGGCCACCAACAGCCTGAGGGTCTGTGGACCCGAGGCGGCCGAGTCCGCCAAATGGCCCAACGCCACTTCGGTCAGCAAACCGTCGCGCTGGGCGTCGAAGGGGGTCTCGTAAGGTGATCCTGGCTGAATCACGGCGCCAGCCGGAAAGGGAAGCGGCTGATTGTAGGTTGAGCCATCTGCCAGTTGGATGTGGAGGTTGATGGGCGCCGGCACGTTCTGGTAAATCCAATCCGAAGCCGCTATGCGCGTTTCTGGGCGAGTGTAGATGCTATGAAAAGCGAAGGCCCAGGCGGCGGTGGCTATCAGAACGAGCGGGCTGATGGAGGATAATGCGTAAGCCGTAATCCGTAATCCGCGATGTACAATGTTTGATGATGAGGCGTCCAGCGGTTCGAACACCACCCAGGCGGCCATCAACGCCAACAAAGGGTAGATGGGCAACTGGTAGCGCATGGTTGGATTGAATTGAAGCGATTGCCAGGTGAAATAAAAAGCGGTCCAACCCCACAGCAGCAGGTGACGCCGTTCTCCCTGCAAGATGCGCCATCCCATAATGAGGAAACCTCCCCACGCCAGGATGCCCAGGGGCAGTCCCAGCCCCCATACCGTCAGGTTGGTGAAGGAGTACAAGTGCGTGCGCCGCGCCCATTGCAGGTTCCATGGCAGGTCGGCGTCGCCGCGCGCCTGCACGCGCTGTTCGGCGATATTGTTTAGCCATTGCTGGTTGGGAAGCAGGCCGTCGAAGGCATACGGCTGGAAGACGCGGAAGGCTAGAAAGGTTGCCAGGCCGCCTAGCACCAGGCAAACAGTGACTCCCCTTCGGGGACTTCGCAGTGACCAGTGATCAGTGACCAGTGATTGCAGAAAGCGGGCGGCTGATGGCTGTTCTTTTGGTTCGCTTGGCGGCTTTTGATCAGTGGTTTGTTCTTTGCGTTCGGTCGTGAAGTGCCTTAGTAAGAATGCAGCGGGCAGCAAGAGCGCCAGCGGGTAGATGTTGACCTTTGAGGCCAGCGCCATACCAAAGGAAAGGCCAAAGCCAATGCTCAAGAGGCAAAGAGGATTAGAGAGTAGAGAGTAGAGAGTAAAGAGTGGAGAGTGGAGAGTGGAGAGGTGGGAGGAGGGAGAGGTGAGTTGCCCACTCTCTACTTTCTCCTCACTGCTCTCTACTCTCTGTTCTCTATTCTCTACAATCAACACCGCAAAGTAGATTGCCAGAAAGGAGAACAAGTTGACGAACAGGTCGGTGGTGAAGAAGTGCGACTGTTGGATTTGCATGACTGCAAAAGCCGAGAAGGCCGCAGCCAGCAGCGCCGTGCGGCGATTGTATAGCCGCGCTGCAATCAAATACAACAGAAAAATCGTCCCCACGTCGGCCAGCGCGGAGAATTGCCTGCCGAGCAATTTCAACTGCCCGTAATCTGTTTGGCCGATAAGTTCTGCCGTGTAGCGAACGAGGAACATCGGCAGGGTGCCATATACGAAGAAGGCAAAGCCGCGATTGTGCGGGTTCAAGGTGGAGGTGGAAGTGTCGAAATAATCGTCCAGCCCGAGCCAGCGTTGCTTTTCCGGCGGGCAAATTTCGATGATGAGGTCTTTTTCCAGGCATTCATGCGCGCGCAGGTTGGCCAGCACACCGGTCAAGAAGGATTCGTCTGGGTGTTGGTGTTGTAGTTCGCCCCAGTCTGCGCCGTTCAAGCGCAAAAAGGCTGCTATGGCCAGCACAGCAATGATTAAAATGTCATATAGCCAGGGATGTTTTTCACGTTGCTTTGCGTTCATCTGCGTTTATTTCTGGTCTGGTACGAAGTAAATCCAAAATTCATGTCCTTCAACGCGCGAGGGATGTAATTCCAGGCGGCCCTGCGGGTACAATGCTTGAAGGGTGTCCAGCGTGGCCTGGTCGTTATTTTCTGGCTGATTGATGTTGGCTTTCACTAAGAATAACTTAGGCCCAGGCAATTCTACCGTATTGGGGAGGTTTTCGCGCCACATGGCAAAGTCGCGGTTGGGGATGCCCGCCCATACGCCCGGCAGTCGCGTATCCACCCAATGCGGAAATGGCACAATCCAAACCGTTTCGGTCGTGCCATACGTCTCGCCGAATTTCTTAATGACCGCACCCATCTCGGAAGAATTCCACGCTGAGTTGTCGAACTGACGCGCATATTGACGAAAGACCAGGTCGTAGTTTTGGATTGCGGACGCAGACAGCAGCAAGATCCCTATCCCCCACGCCAGGCTTGAGGCCGGCCCCCAAGCGATGCCTGCGCGTCTTTTGCCGGAGCCTGTGGCTTGCTCGCCGTTTGCGAAGCCGGCCGGCGCCCAACGTTTCACTGCCGTCAACAACCCGTCTAGCGCCAGCGCTGCCAGCAGCAAGGCAGGGATGTAAGCCGCCCCGGCGCGATTGAGGGCCGGATTCTCGCCTGGAAAGGCCAGGGACAAAATCGAAGGCATTGCCAAAAGCGGAATGGACAGGAGCAGGAACAGGTCCAGCCAGTGGCGGCGGCGAAGATAGCGTATCAGCGTGAGCAGAGTCCCTATCAAGAACAACGCCGCCGAGACCACGTCCAGCGCCGGGCGGTGTGTCACCGAATGTACCCAGATTTCGCCGTCGTCATAGTTGAACATGCGCAGGGCGTTCCACAGGTTCGAGAAGAAAATCTGATATGCTGGGCCCGGGAGGGGCTGCTCGAGGCTTCCAAGCCGCGAAAACGCTCGATAGGAGAAGGCTTGGGGATTGTCGAGCGTGTAACGCAACAGCGGCAGGAAAACTACCAGGGCGGTAAGGCCTGTCAGCGTCAGCCATACGATTGCGTCTTTGCGCGCGTTTTGCGATTGTGTGTGCAGCAGATATAGCCCAATGGCAACCATCACCACGAACGGTATAATGCGGATGGGGCTGTATCCGTGCAGGCCCACCCCCAGGAAGAGGCCTGACAGGATGAAATCGTTGCGCTGGCGTGTGCGCAGTCCGCGCAACAGGTAAAAGAGGGTGGGCGCTGCAAACAGTGGGTAGAGCGGGAAGCGCAATCCCACGCGGCTGATGACATTAGGCCAGTAACCCATGCCGGTCAACAGCAAAGCCAGCAGTCCTACGCGCTGGCCGCCCACTTCTTTGCCCAGCAGGTACACATACGGCAGGGTCAACAAGCCGAGTAGGGCCGTTCCGATTTTCAGGCTGGAAAACGATAAACCACTGCCGAATATCCAACTGACCAGGATGGTCCAATACATTTGAAAGGCTTCTCGCCCGGTGTTACGGGTGAAGAAGATGTGGGTTTGTCCTTGGGTGACTTCGTAAATATCCAGAATTTTTTCGGCGTGATCGCTAAACGGTTCGGATGGAATTTGCTCAAGCCGATAGAGGCGGAAGAACAGCGCCAAGGCGCCTGCCAGGATCAGCAACGCTCCCCACAGCAGGGCGCGCCGGCGGGCGTAGGGCGAGAGAGGCAGGTGAATGCGGCGGGTAGAGGGCAGCCATACGGCAAAGACGAACAGCGCCATTCCTGTCAACCATAGAAAGACATTGTTTGCGGTGAAGAGGTTGTCATCGAAACTCAAGAAGGCTGCATACGAGACGCCGAGGGAAGCCAGGAACGGCAGTAGACGTACCGTGGACGGATCGTTCCCGTCCTGTTCTGGCGGCCGGGCAGGCAGTCCCCATTCTTGTTTGAAAATTCCCCAGCCGACCAAAGTCAAGGCCAGAACATACATGCCTATCGCGGCAGGGATATTCTGCCCGGCCTTTTCGATGTGCCAATTTCCGAGCGCAAGTACGATGCCCACAGGCTCTAACATGTATTGCGCCAGAAGCGCCATGACCAGCCCAAGCAGGGAGCGCCAGGGGAAGGCGCCTGCGCCTGTTGGAGGGGGCAAGATTGCCTCTTCCTCGATGGGCGGCAGGGCCTTCTCTACGATCAGGACGCGGTTGATTTCTTCTCGTCGCCGGCTGTCGAAGACAGAGGCCAGAAAGGTGGAAAACGACCTCCAGTCCTTGAAAATGGATTTGAACACATCCAGGACTGTGGGTTCTTCTTGCGGCAGGTTAGGGGTAGAATTTTGTCTCTCGTCGTCCACTGCTTATCGTTTATTGCAAGGCCCCCGATGGGGGAACACTGATGACTGAAAACTGCTCATTGCTTTCTCGCAATCACCATGATACTCTCTCCCCAGCGCGGCGGCAAGAAGACCAGGCCGGTCATGGCTTGCAAACCGCCCAGCGAGCCAAAGAGTAATTTCTGGATTTGCTTTGGGATGACGGGGATGTAAGGTACGTCCCAGAATCCGTCTGCAAAGACACGCTGTAGAGAAAAGCCTGCCGCGCGGATCATGTCCAGCCATTCGGCCGGCTTCCGTAACGAAATGTGGGTGGGGTCCTGGTAGCCGATCCAGCGTTCCCCTTTCCAGGGCTTGAGTAGGGACTCCAGGTTGGGGGTGGATAAAATCAACGTTCCGCGCGGCGCGGTCACGCGACCTATTTCGGCAATGGCTTTATCTGGTTGCGGAAGATGTTCAACGATGTGTTTGATGACCACAATATCGAAGACGCCGCTGGCAAAGGGAAGTTCCTGAGCGCTAGCGGTATGCAGGGCAGTTTCTTTGGCTACATTTTTGGATTGCTTGACCGCCCAATGGTTGAGATCTATGCCATAGGTGAGGAATGTATCTTCCAACTGTCCCACCAAATGTCCTAGTCCGCTGCCAATTTCGAGCAGGCGGCCACCGCGCTTTCCATGTCGGCGCGCCAGCATGGCATAGAAACGGTTCGACCACCAGTACATGCTGTATTTGGCAAAGGATACGTTCTGGTAGGTATGGGTGGAAAAATAATGCTCGTCGAAGGGCATGGTCAGGTGTTGAGTAAGGTGCAGGTATAAAGGTAGACAGGTAGACAGATAGACAGGTAGACGTATCCACGTGTCTACTTGTTTACGTGTGTACCTGTGTACCTACCTCGCTTCCTCGCAATATAAAACGTAAACGTACCGTCCTCTACTGGCTCTGGCGAAGCATATTTCCTGACGAAGTGTTCCGTCAATGCCAGGTTCCATCGTGCGCGGCTGATGAGCCATTTGCCGGTCAGCAAGTGCGGCAGCAAGGTTGGCGCGCCGAAATAATGCCCCCATTCTAACACGCGCATGGCCGAAGGAGAGAAATAATGCCACCAACGTACCAGTTCGAAACCGGCGCTTTCCAGCCTGGTTTGCCACACTTCTGGTTCGTCGGCGTGATGGACGCGCGAGATACGCCGAAACCATTCAGTATAAGCCTTGCCTAATATACGTGAAATAGACAATTCCGAAAGGTAGCGCGGATTTGGCACGCAAAAATAGAAGGGCGCGCCCGGCTGCAACACGCGCGCCGTCTCGGCCAGCACTGCTTCGACATGCGGAATATGCTCCAACACCGAGTTGCTGATGGCGCTGGCAAAATAATCGTCGGGGAATGGCGAGCGGGCGCCATCGGCTTCCACCAGCCAGCGGTAGGCGCCAAATCGTTTGGCCTGGTGGATGGGCGCGTGCCAGGGGTCTAGCCCTGCATCCAGTTTGCGCTTGAAGGCCAGCGAAGCGAAATGGCCGTCGCCGCAGCCCACGTCATAGACCGGCGCGGGCAGGTCGAGGTCCTGGTAATAGGTCGCTTCCACAGCGCGGATCAGCGCGCGGAAGTAGGGCAGGTCGCGTAGGTGCAGGAACAGGAAATCTTTTTCAGGCATGGTATAATGATAGCACTTTTTCGAAAAATGATAGCAGTATTGAGGCTGTAACGCCGGGCTGCGCCCGGCAAGGAGCGCGCTGAGGATAAGCGTAAAGCCGCAGAATCGAGGTTCTTATGATCCGCACAATGGTTCAACTGACCGAAGAGCAACTAAAGGCGCTGAAAGAATTGGCCAGGGCGCGCAAGACCTCCGTTGCCAGCCTGGTGCGCGAGAGCGTGGCGCAGTATGTGGCTGTCGCCGACCGGCGTCTCAAGCGGGAACAAGCCCGCCAGAGAGCGCTGGCATTCCTGGACTATATCGATTCGCATCCCGACGAATTTCAGGATATCGAGGGCAAAACGGACGTTTCTGTCAATCACGATGAATACTTTGTACAGGCTATCGAAGATGATCTTCGTGGATAGTTCTGCTTTCTTGGCTGTTCTTTCGATGAACGATGCCAACCGCCAACGCGCTCGGGCTTGTTGGGGTGGGCTTATCGAAGACGACCGGACATTATTGACGAATAACTATGTGATCGTAGAAAGTATGGCCCTTGTTAAAAACCGACTTGGGCTTGGAAAAGTGCGTGATTTCCAGGAAAATCTCTTACCGTTTCTGGAAATCGAATGGGTTGGCGAGGAGCAGCATATCCTCTCCGTCCAGCGCGTTCTCACTGCCGGCCGTCGCCGCTTGAGCCTGGTGGACTGCTCCGCTTTTGAAACCATGCGCCGCATGGACATCGAGACCGCCTTCACCTTCGACACTCACTTCCGCGACGAAGGCTTCCGCGTCATTCCGTGACGTTTTTTTTCCATCAATTTTTGGAATAATTTTTCGTATTCTGCCGCGATCGAGTCGGGATCATATTGACGCGCTAACGCCGCCCGGTTGCACTGCCAGGTTCCCGCTGCGCTCAGGACGCCGAGGATGGCTTCCGCTAAACTGGCCGGGTCACCGATTTGGGAAATGCGCCCCATCTTGTGCATCAACACTGGCTGGCGCACGCCCGGCAGCGCCGAGGGCACGCATGGCACGCCATTGAGCATGGCTTCGATTTGCACCAGTCCAAAAGCCTCGGTGGAATTGAGCGAAGGCACGGTCAGCACGTCCAGGTTGGGATAGAAGGCTGCCATCTGTTGCGGGTCTAGCACGCCTAGGAACTTCCAATGACCTTCGGCTTCGTATTGCCGAATGCGCGGCATGAGCCTGCTGGCATACGCCTGCTCGCCCCATACATTTTGGTATTGGCCGGCAAACAATACCTGCGCTTTAGGATATTTTTCGAGGATGGCGGGCAGGGCTTCCAAGAGCACTTCCACGCCCTTTTCGCTGGCAAAGCGCGCCGCCATACCGATGACAGGACGGCGTTCCTGGAGGCGGTGTTCCTCCGCAAAGGCCTGGATGGCGCCGGGAAGTGGGTCGGGCAACTCAACCGGCGGCAGGATGGGAGTCAGTTTGGAGGCGAAGCGGGAAAGATAAGGGGAATAATCGGCGTAGTCTTGCGTGTAGGTAACAATATGGTTGGCTAACAGCCCCGCCATGTGGTTCTGGAAATCTACCACCAGGTTGACGAAGCGGTTGAACAGGCTGTTGGGGAGTTGCAGGTCGCAGTGATAGGTCAGCACGGCTGGCTTGCCAAACAGCCGCCCGCGGAAAGCCACGCCCGGCGCGTCGAACTGTGGCAGGTGCATCTGGACGACATCATGACGGGCAACAAGTTGGGTGGCTACCCAGCCAAAAGTAGGCGCGATGACGCCCTTGCTCAGGCGGAAGGCGACCGGCACGCGGATGACGCGCACGCCCTCGATCATTTCCTCGCGCGGCAGAGACTTGTCGTACTGGGTGGTCATCACGGTCACGGCATGGCCGCGCCTGGCAAAAGCGCGCGCCAGCCGTTCGGCATAGATGGTCAGGCCGGAGGTGTGCGGGCGATAATAGGTCAAGACGGTGAGTATCTTCATGAGGGGAAAGTTATGTTCTAGAGTTTCCAGCCAAACTGCGCCCGCATAACATAGCGGTTCACCGCCCCAAAGCGATATTTATACTCCTCGTCGCCGCGCATGAAGTCGAATTCACGGCGGCCATGTTCGTTGGCCCATTGCAGCAGGTAGCCGAGCAGCACCCAGCCGGGCGAGAGATCGCGGAATTTTGGGTCAAGGCCAGAATTATAAACCCAGATGCGTCCGCCATAGTCAAAGTTGAGGTAACCGGCGGCTTTCTGGCCGTCTACTTCCATAAAGGCCAGTTGCAGGTAGCCCTCCTTGAACGCGGCGTGCATCATCGCTTTCATCTGGGAGCGCATGGTTTGAGTCAAAAAGGCTTGCTTGGCCGGGTCTTGCGCCATCAGGCGGCAGCAGGCTTCGGCTTCGGCGTCTAACGCGGCCTCGTCGTTGACGATGTACCAGCGCACGTTTTGGCCGCTTTCCTCGGCGCGGCGCATTTTGCGACGGATTTCATGACGCTGCTTCTTGTCTATGCTGGCCAGGTAGGTTTCAAAGTTGCCGGGCAAAGGAATGTAAGGGGTAGGGCGGTAGATTTCCTCGCGGTACTCCCAGCCGCGCCGGGCCGACTCGGCGCGCAGGGCGGGGAGTGTGAGAGAGGCCTCGGGTAGGTTATACCAATCGAAGCCTCCCCCGGCCGAGGCGTAGGAAGAGGCGAGCGCGTCCAGCAGAGCAGGGAGGAAGCGGGGCAGGTCGTCTGGTCGTACAATCAAATCCAGATAGTCCGAAATTTCGATGCTGCCGAGCAGCAGGAGCGCCCGGCGGCCTTCATGTTCGGCCAGGAAGAGGGGAGCAATTCCAATCAGTTGACCGCCTTCGTGAGCCGAGAGCAGCGCCAGTTCGGCTTGCGGCCACTCGCCGCCGCCGCGCGTTGCCCACCACGCATTGAGATATTCGTAACGCAGGAAGGGGACGTTGGTTATGCTTTCGGCCAGTAACGCGTTCCATTGCGCCGGCTCGAGGCTAGAGAAATCTGTGTGAAAGGTGAAATTCATATTGTTTCGACGATATTCATTCTGCTGGATTTTACCAGTATAATGATGGGAGTCTACCCCGCTTTCTTACGCCGTGACCACACTCGATTTGACCCTCCTCCCTCTCTACCGCCTGAACAAGCAGGAATTGGCGGTTTTACCTGGCTTGCTGGCAATGACCCCGCCTCAAAAAACGGCGCGTGGGCGCGAAAACGACCGCCTGGTAATCTACTTGCTTTTGTCTGGTCAGTTCGCTTTCAGCACTGCCGAATATTTGCAATTCACCAGTTTGGCTGCCAGCCGTTTCTTCGAGACTCCCGGCGCGCTGACATCGGCCATGCGCGCTGCCTGCGAGTTGCTCAACCATGTGTTGTTAGAGCGCAACCTGGCCGCTTCTGGCAGCGGACAATCGGCGGTGGGTTGGTTGACGCTGGCTGTTTTACGCGCGCAGAGTTGTACCATGCTGCAATCTGGCCCTATGCACACTTTCTTGTTGGGGCGCCAGGGTCTTCGTGAATGGTTCGATCCGGCGCTTTCGGGGCGCGGTCTTGGTTTGGGGCAGACCGCCGTTTATCAGTTCAGCCAGGCCGAATTGCAGCCTGGCGACCGGCTTCTATTTTCCGCTAAACCGCCGCAGAGGTGGGAGCAAGCCTTACGCGGAGATAGTGGTCCCGCCTCGCTGGAAGCGATTCGGCGGCGGTTGTTCACGCTGGCGCCTGGAGATGTGAATGCTGTTCTGATCCAGGCGCAAGAGGGAAGCGGCAACCTGATTGTCCTGCGACCTTTGCCCTCTGAGAAACTTTCGTTCACGGAGAACGCGCCTGCGCCTCTGGCCGGGACGGAAAACTTGCCTCCGCGCTCTGAGCCTGAGTCTGCCTCCCAGCCCCTTCCGCCGGCCTCTGACGCGGCTCATTGGCTTTCGCCTGTTTCCCGCGAACCTGTTGCGCCAACGGCCTCTGACCAGCCAGCCGCTCCCATAGAGGCGCCGTCGGCTTATGCCATTCCCCCACAGCCGCGCGAGTCGGAATATTCTCCAGACGGGAGACTTGCGCCGCACTTCCCGGCCTCTATCCCGCGCGCTCCTCTGCCATCGGCAGCCGAAACTCCTGCTCAGGACACAGTGAAAGCGCCCTTCATACAGGAAATGGATGAGCCAATCATGGGCGAGCCAAAGCAGCCGCCTCAGCCGCCGGAGGCTGCTCGTCAGGCGGCTCGTCTGCTGGTGAGCGGTATTCGCGCCTGGCGGCATATCAGCGAGGGGCTGTCGCGTGGTTTGCAAAGATTTTTACCCAACCTATTGCCCGGCGAATCAACCTCAGCGGTTTCGCCAGGCTGGTTGATGTTCCTTATCGCTGTCATTGTGCCGCTGCTTGTGGTGGCGGTCGGCAGCACCATCTATCTGCGGTTTGGACGAAGTTACCAATACGATCATTATTTCTTGCAGGCTCAGGCAGCGCGTGAACAGGCTGTCAACGCAAACGATTTGGCTCGTCAGCGCGATGGCTGGCAGTTGACGCTTTTCTTCCTTGACAAAGCCGAAGCATATCGCGATCCTACGCCCGAGTCCAAAGCCTTGCGCCAAGAAGCGCAAAGCAAATTGGACGCGCTGCTGGGGATTCAACGTTTGGAATTCTATCCTTTGCTGGGGGTTAGTCTGCGCGCGCAAATCAGTCGTATGGCTGCCAATGAGAGCGATCTGTATCTGCTGGATGCGGAAAAAGGTCGTGTGCTGCGGATTGCTCAGGTGGGCGACGAATTCGAACTGGATAGCGCCTTCCGCTGTGAGCCGGGCGTGTATGGGAGTTACCAGGTCAACCCCTTGGTAGATATTCTCATCCTGCCGCGCTTGAATGCGCTCGATGCGGCGGTCTTGGGTATAGATGCCGCTGGGAATCTGTTGTATTGTGCGCCGGGGTTGTTGCCTCAGGCCATTCCCTTACCTGTGCCGGATACGAATTGGGGGCGTGTGACCGGTTTTACGCTGGATAACGGCAATTTATATGTGCTGGATGCCGCCTCGCGCGCCATTTGGGTGTATGTAGGCAAAGACGCCTCTTTCGTAGATCGCCCCTACTTTTTCTTTGGCGGCCAAATTCCGCAAATCGAAGATTCCATTGATTTGGCGGTCAATGGCGATGAATTGTTCTTGTTGCACGCCGATGGGCATCTATCTACTTGCTCTTACAGCCGCGTGCAGGCTTCGCCAACCCGCTGTGTGGATCCTGCCGTTCTCGTCAATAAATTCCAAGCCTATGAGGGGCTGGATGTGTTTGCGCAGGCCAATTTCACCCAAATGCAATTGGCTGCCATGCCAGACGCCTCTCTTTTGTTGTTGGATGCCAACACGCAAGGCATCTTTCGCATTGGCACGCGCTCGTTAGAGTTGCAATCTCAACTGCGGCCAGCGCCGGGGCGTAGCAATCCTATCCCGCGCGCCCCGGCCGGCGCTATGACGGTCAATCCCAATGGCGTCCTGTTCCTGGCGGTCAGGGATCAAGTGTATTTTGCAGCGGGCGTGCCTTGATTTTTGAGTTGATGTTGCAAGGAGTGTTCTATGGCAGACAAAAATTTGCTGCGCTCATTGCTGGAGTTCATCGCCTCCCTCTTCGGCAAGAAAAAGCCTGAGCCCCCCTCGCCGGCTCCCGTTCCGGCAAATGATGCGGCAGAACCGGCGCAGGTCAGCGTTAACCGGGTGCTGGTCATCGTCTATGACCCGGTCATGGATGCAAGCGGTAAAAAACTATCGGAACAGCAAGCCTGGCAGCGCGTGGAAGACCTGGCAACCGGTTTTATGGCCGACATCCTGCAAACCAGCCATGGCATGGCGCGCTACCAGGTGGTCGAGCGCATAGATGTCAACGAATTCCCGGCCAAGGTGGATGGTTTCCGTTATACCCCAACCACTTACCTGGACGTTCTTCGCGGCGTTACCGCTCCCTACATGCCGCAGGAGGTAGATTACTATGCTATCCTCAATCAGTTTAACTTGCTTCATCGCGTTGCCCGGAACGAAATAGACGAAGTGTGGGTGTTCAATTTTCCTCATGCCGGCTTCTATGAGTCCGTCATGGCTGGCCCTAAAGCCTTTTGGTGCAATGCGCCGGCCCTCAAGAACACAGAGGCTGCCAACCGCCGCTTTGTCATCATGGGCTTTTCCTATGAACGCGGCGTGGGCGAAATGTTGGAAGCGTTTGGCCACCGCGCCGAGTCCATTCTTGCCAAGACCTTTGAACATCTGAACGGAGAGGCCAACCTGTGGCAGCGCTTTGTGCGTTACGAGAAAATTGCTCCTGGCCGGGCGGCGGTGGGCAGCATTCATTTTGCCCCCAACAGTGAGCGCGACTATGATTGGGACAACCCCACTCCTGTTCGGAGCGAGTGTTACGACTGGTTGTTGAATTTTCCGAACTTCAAGGGCGACATCCGTGAAGTGAGCGCGAGCGAATGGGGCAACGGCGATATCCGTCTTCATCACCAGTGGTGGCTCAAGCACCTCCCGCATGTCAACGGTAGGCAAAACGGCGTCCATAATAACTGGTGGCAGTACATCCTGCGGCCTTAAGCGGTTCTCTTGGTTTCCTTCGTGTATGCCTGTCGCAGTTTGACCGGCTCGACTTCCATGCGGCGCAGGCGCAAGTTGAGCATTTCAACGAAGACCGAAAAGCCCATGGCAAAGTAAATGTAGCCTTTGGGGATGTGTTGGTGTAGGCCTTCTACAATCAATGTGAAGCCAATCATGAGCAGAAAACTCAACGCCAGCATTTTGATGGTGGGATGTGCTTCTACGAAATCGCCGATAGGTTTGGAGGCAAAGATCATCATGCCGGCCGCAGCGATGACTGCCAGAATCATGATGCCAATCTCGTTGACCATGCCGACGGCAGTAATGACCGAGTCCAGGGAGAAGACTACATCCAGCAATAAGACTTGCACGATAACGCTGGTAAAGGTGGCTGCAACCCTGGCAGAACGATGCCCCTCTTTTCCTTCCAATTTTTGATGGATCTCGAAGGTGGCTTTTGCCATCAAGAACAGACCGCCTGCCAGCAAAATCAGGTCGTGACCGGTTACCTCAATCGAGAATAGCCTGAAAAGCGGTTCTTCCAAACGAATGATCCACGAGATGGAAAGTAGCAGCAAAATGCGCGAGACAACTGCCAGCGAGATGCCGGTGGTGCGCGCCCGTTGCTGCTGATTGACCGGCAGTTTGCCGGTTAGAATGGAGATGAAGATGATGTTATCTACCCCCAAGACGAGTTCCAACGCCACCAGCGTCAGAAAAGCAATCCAGGATTCGGGCTGAGTGATCCATTCCATCGTTGAGTTCTCCTTATACCAATGTTGTTTAGATAACGTTTCTGGAGTGCGAAATCTCCTGATTTCGTCCGAAGTCTTGAGACTTCGGAGTCCATAGCGCGGCCTCCAGCCGCAGCCAAATGTTTTACTGCAGAGTAATGTAATTACCTACGCGAATCTTTTCTGATGGCAAACCGTCCACCGTCCACCGTTCACGAATGCCCACGAATTCACGAATAGCGTTCCATTCGAGCATTCGTGGCTCTATTCTTGGCCCTTACCCTAATCCTCTCCCAGGTCTCGACAAGCTCGACTACCAAAGGGAGAGGGGATGATGCGAAAATTCAAGCGATTTGCCCCCTCTCCCGCCGGGAGAGGGCCGGGGTGAGGGCGATTTACCAGAACAAATGTTTAATCGAACATTGTCGAGTATTCAGCCATCGCCAGGAGTATAAAATAGTCCTCCCAAAGAAGCAAGGACGGAGACAACAGGTGATTGCCCACATCTTGAGGGCAGGGCGTATTCTCTAAAATTACGATGTAAGTTTAGGTAAATGCTTTCGAGCGCTCCGCCAGCAAGGGGCTTGGATTTGGCAATCCAAGCCAGCGGAAGCAAACCAAGCCAGCGGTTTTCAAGCCGCCATTTTTTTGCTCGTGCGGATTGTCAAATCCGCACATGCCTCCCTTGTGGGCAATCACCAACAGAGACGACGGGCTGCATATAGCTGTTACACTGGTGATTGCCCACATCTCAAGTATCTGCGAAGAGATGATGAGGAAAAGGCTG
>JBBITF010000010.1:0-71041 GCA_037440925.1 Chloroflexota bacterium | reverse complement strand
GCAAAGAAAATCTTTGTAGGGATTTAAACGAGCCTCTACCCTATGGCAAATCCGTTTGCTTATCTTTTGGAGTTGTTTTGTCTATGCTGGCCCCGGTGGCGCTGGCTATCCCCATTGTTGTCGAAGTCAGGTTTTTTTTGCCGATGTATCTGTTGGCTTATGGGGTGGTTAGCTATGGATTGGACTACAAGGAATTATTATTGCGCCTAAGGAATAAGTCAACTTTTCTTTGGTTTATTCTTTTACTGTTCAGTTGGATATTGATGTGCTTTACGCTCTCTGCTGGAACCATTGAACAGTTGCAATAATCAAGGCTCATAAAAGTATTGGAAAGAGTGATAGGCTTTCCTATGAAAGGAAACAGATGAAAAAAGGTCTTCTCTACGCATTTGGCGCATACGGTCTTTGGGGCTTATTCCCGCTTTACTGGAAGTTTGTAAAGCATGTCCCGGCTTTACAGGTGATCGGACATCGCATCGGCTGGTCATTTGTGTTGTTATTTGGTGTCATTCTGGCGACGGGTCAGTGGACAAAACTCCGTTCCCTCCTGACCCGCCGCGCGCTGGTCGTTTATTTGGCTACCGGCCTGCTCTTGAGCGTCAATTGGCTGATCTATGTTTGGGGCGTCAATGCTGGCTATATCGTGGAAACCAGCCTGGGGTATTTCATCAATCCTCTGATCAGTGTATTGTTAGGTGTGTTCTTCCTGCGCGAACGATTGCGCCCGGTGCAGTGGTTGCCGATCAGCCTGGCAGCAGTTGGTGTAACGTATTTGACGTTTACTTATGGCCGCTTGCCGTGGATTGCGATTTCACTGGCTTTTTCCTTTGGACTGTATGGTCTGGTGAAGAAACTGGCCCCGCTGGGTTCCCTGCATGGGTTGACGCTGGAGACTGGCATGGTGTTCGCGCCTGCGGTGCTTTACTTGTTGTTCGCTGAAATCCAGGGGGATGGACATTTCCTGCATGACGGCCTGGCAACCGACCTGTTCTTGGTTGGCGCTGGCGTGGTGACGACGGTGCCGTTGCTGATGTTTGCCTCGGCGGTGCAGCGCATTCCGCTGACGATGGTAGGCTTGATGCAGTATATTGCGCCAACCATTCAGTTTTTGATCGGCGTGCTGGTTTACAAAGAGCCTTTTGACCAGACGCGCTTGATTGGGTTCAGCCTGGTATGGGTGGCGTTGGTGATTTTTTGGGTGGAGGGGGCTTGGGCGCATCGCTCCCAGGCGGTCATTGCCCCAGCGGATTGATGGACTCCAAGGGATTGATCTGTCATGCCGATTTGCTTGGCCGCAAATAGACCAGGCTGGCGATGAAGCCGATCAGCATGAGGAGTGCGCCTGTCGTATAAGGAAAACTCAGGTTGATGTCTAGCAAATATCCCGCTAGCAGGGGGCCGAAGATGCGTCCCAGGCTCATGAAAGAGTTATTCAGCCCCAGCGCCATGCCTTGCCCGCTGGTAGCGCGCTTGGAGACCAGGGTCGAGACGCCGGGGCGGATCATGGCATTGCTGAAAATGAAGACGGCGCTGGTGAGCATGACGCCGGGCAGGTTCGTTGCCAGCAGCAGGATGGCAAATCCGACTGCGCTGCCGAGCAGCGAGGCTTTGACGACGTTTTCATCGCCAAACTTGCGTGTAGCGGGACCGGTGAGCGCGCCCTGGACAATGGCCGAGATGAGACCGATTATGGTCAATACCAGGCCCACGGTGGCAGCGTCGTAGTCGAAGCGCCGGGCAGAGTACAGGCCAAAGACGCTTTCGAAATTTGTCAGGGCGAAGGAGGTGAGGAAGGCCAGGATGAGCAGGAAACCGAGCGGGCCGGTTGCGGCTTCGAGCAGGCTTTTCAATTGCGGCGCTCGTTTGGCAGGGGAAACGGAACGTCTGTCAGATGGCAGGGACTCAGGGAGCAGGAGCCAGGCCAAAAGGGCGGCCAGAAGCGAGAGTCCCGCAGCCAGGTAAAATGGCGCGGACAGGGAAATGCCGGAGAGCAGGCCGCCGAGTCCCGGGCCAAGTACCATCCCAATGCCCATGGCTGCGCCGATGACGCCCATGCCGCCGCCGCGATCCTTTTCGCTGGTGCTGTCTCCAATGAAGGCCATCGCGGTAGGCTGGGTGGCTGATGACAGAACGCCCGCCAGCGCGCGCGAGACGAACAGCGTCCACAGGTTGTTGGAAAGTCCCATGAAGAGCATGGCGAAGGCGTTGCCGAGGATGCCAAGCATAAGCACCGGTTTGCGGCCAATCCGGTCGGAGAGACTGCCCCAAACGGGGGCAAAGATGAATTGCATGGTTGCAAAGATGGACATGAGTATGCCCATCGAGAAGCCGCCGCCCCCGAAACTTTCGATGTAGAACGGCAGGATCGGGATGACGATGCCAAAGCCGATCATGACAACGACGAGGGTGAAAAACAGGATGGACAGGTTCTTGTTCAAGTTGTATGCCTTGATGTGGGATGCGGATGATTATATGCCTCGCTGGGGCAACTGTCAAAGAGAGCAACGGCGTAACGGGGTAATACTGTACAATATACAGCAGATAATCTGTTACAATACCCGCTCGCATGGACAAGAACTCGCGCCCCCTACACCTTCTGGCGCTACTCCTGCTCTTTGGGCTGGGACTGGCTATCCGCTTGTACGACCTGACCGACCTGCCGCTGGATTTCCACCCCACGCGCCAGTTGTTTTCGGCGGTCAAGGCGCGCGGCATGTATTACCAGACGCGCTGGGATTTGCCCAACTGGCAGCGCACGCTGGCGATCCAGCAATGGAAGTCCAAAGTGACGGTCGAGCCGGAGATCATGGAAAACCTGGCAGCGTTCACCTACCGCTACACCGGCGAACAGTTGTGGGTGCCGCGCCTGTATGCTGCGCTGTTTTGGCTGATAGGGGGCATTTTCCTGTACCTTCTCGCGCGTGGCCTGGCTTCCAGCGGCGGCGCGCTGCTGGCATTGGCTTTCTACCTTTTCCTTCCATACGGCGTCTTCGCCAGCCGCAGTTTCCAGCCCGACCCGTTGATGGTGATGTTGACGCTGGCGTTCTGGTGGCTGGTGTATCGCTGGGCCGCCTCCCCTTACGCTTTACGTTTTACGTTTCACGTTTCACGTTCCAAGTTTCACGTTCCACGTTTCTGGCTGCTTGCCATCCTGGCCGGCCTGGTGGGCGGACTGGCGATCTACGTCAAACTGACGGCGGCTTTCTTTGTCGTTGGCGGGGCGTTGGGAGCGGCGCTCGGTCGTTTCCGCCTGCGCGACCTGCTGCGCAATCCGCAGGTGTGGGTGATGGCCGTTTTGGGCGTTCTGCCGGGTCTCTCCTGGGCGCTGTCCAGCGGACTGGCGTCCAACTATCTCGGCGAGGAAGTGAACTCGCGTTTCGTGCCTGCCCTGCTGGTCAGCCCGCTGTTCTACTTGGGATGGCACAACAAAGTGACAGCGGTTTTGGGCAATGTGGGCCTCCCGCTGGCGCTGGTGGGACTGTTCTTTTGGCAGGAACGCCGGGCGCAGGCATTCCTGGCCGGGCTGTGGCTGGCTTACCTGCTGTTTGGGCTGTATTTCGACTATCACATCTCCACGCACGATTATTACAGCCTGCCGCTCGTCCCTATCGCGGCGCTCTCGCTGGCGGGGATGGGGGAGCGGGTAATGGCCTGGGCGGTGCAAGAGGCCTCGGAAACGGAAGCAGGCAGCGGGTCGGGTAGGAAGCGGGGCGCGCTTCGAGGGGTTCGGCGCGGCGCGCTGGCAGTCGTCCTGCTTTACGCTTTGTTCTCCGTCGTGTGGTCTGTTCGCAGCGAAATGAAAGCCGTGGACTATCGTCCGCAGGCCGCTTGGTGGCAGGAGATCGGCGCAACGCTGGGACGGGAGGCTTCGGTGGTCGCTCTGAGCCAGGATTACGGCTTGCGGCTGGCCTATTGGGGCTGGGTGGAGGCTGCGGTGTGGCCGTCTTCGGGAGATATGTACCGCGCGCAGGTGCTTGGCGGCGGTCGTGATTTCGAAGCCTTCTTCGAGAAAATGGCCGGCAAGAAACATTTTTTCCTGGTGACCGACATGGACGATTTTGCCCGTCAGCCCGAACTGCAATCGTTGTTGGCCGGCTATCCTGTTTACGCCCAGGGCGAGGGGTATGTCATCTACGATTTGCGACATTCGCAGGAGACGCAGCCGTGAGCGCGGATGCTCCCATCCTGGTGACGGGCGCACATCGCAGCGGCACCACCTGGGTCGGCAAGATGCTGGCTGCCAATCCGCGTGTGGCTTATATCAGCGAGCCGCTCAACGTCTGGCACCGGCCGGGCGTGCTGGGCGCGCCGGTCGAAAAATGGTACACCTACCTGTGCGAGGAAAACGAATCCGCCTACCTGCCGGCCTTCCGCGAGACGCTGGCCTTTCGCTATGGCTGGGGGCGTGAGGTGCGCGCCTTGCGCTCTCGAAAAGATGTTTTGCGCATGGGGCGCGATTGGGCCATCTTCTTGCGCGGGCGGCTGTTGCGTCAGCGCCCTTTGCTCAAGGACCCCTTCGCCGTCTTCTCCCTGCCCTGGTTTGCAGAGCGGCTGGGCTGCCGCGTGGTCGTCACCGTGCGTCACCCGGCTGCCTTTGCCAGCAGCCTCAAGCGCTTGGATTGGCCGTTCGACTTCCGCGACCTGCTCAGTCAGCCCCTGCTGATGCGCGATTGGCTGGAAGAAGACCGCGCCGCAATGGAGGCCATGCCCGCGGATGACATCGTCGGCCAGGCCGCCCTGCTCTGGCGGATGATCTACCGCGTCGTTGCCCGGACCGTGGAACTGCACCCGTCTCTCATCATTGTCCGCCACGAAGACCTCTCCCGCGCCCCCGTCCCTGGCTACCGCGCGCTCTACGAAGCCCTGGGCCTGCCCTTCACCCCGCAGGTGGAGCATACCATCCTGAACGCCAGCAGCGCCGAAAACCCGACCGAACTGTCGAAGAAAAAGGTCCACGCCGTCAAACTGGACAGCCGCGCCAACCTGGCCAACTGGAAGAAACGCCTGGGCGCGGACGAGATCGAGCGTATCCGGCAGGCCTGCGGCGAGACCGCTGACTTGTTCTATTCTGAAGAGGAATGGTAACGAACTAATGGAAGAAACAAACTCATCCTTTTTCGGCAAGCCGCGCCTCGTGACCGTGATCGTGATGCTGGCCTTTGCGCTCGGTCTTGGCATCCGCCTGTTCGACCTGACCGACCTGCCGCTGGACTTCAACCCCACCCGCCAGTTGTTCTCGGCCATCAAGGCGCGCGGCATGTACTACCAGTACGCGGACGGCGTCCCCGATTGGCAGCGCGAGATGGCCGTCGTGCAATGGCAGGCCAAAGCCGATGTGGAGCCGCCGGTCATCGAGACCCTGACGGCCGGCTTATACTTGCTGTTTGGCGAGCATCTCTGGTTCGGTCGCCTCATCGCTTCCCTGGCCTGGTTGCTGGGCGGGCTGGCATTGTACGCGCTTGCCAGGCGCATTGCCTCGGCGGATGGCGCGCTGGTAGCCCTGCTCTACTACCTCTTCCTGGACTTCGGCGTCATCGCCAGCCGTTCGTTCCAGCCCGACCCGCTGATGATCGGGTTGACGCTGTCTGCGCTGTGGGCCTTCGAGCGCTGGCTGGAAGCGCGCTCCTGGAAATGGACGGTGGCAGCCGGGCTGCTGGCTGGCACGGCGATTTTCGTCAAGAACGTAGCGGTCTTTCCCTTGCTGGGCGGGTTCGCCCTGATGCTGTTGTGGACGCGCGGGTGGAAAGCCGCCTTCAAGGACTCGCAGGCCTGGACGCTGGCGCTGCTCACGGCGTTGCCGACGGCGATCTATATGGTCTACGGACTGTACATCTCCAAAGATGTGGAACTGGCGGTGGGACTGCGCTTCTTCCCCAGCCTGTGGGTTGATCCCGGTTTCTACGTGCGCTGGAAGAACATCGTCAGCAACACGCTCGGCTTCGGGCCTTTCCTGCTGGCGCTGCTCGGCGTCTTCCTTGCCAGGGCAGGCCGCGAACGGGCGCTGTTGCTTGGGACGCTGCTAGGCTACCTGGCCTACGGTTTTGCGCTTTCCTATCACATCAGCACGCACAATTATTATCAGTTGCCGCTGATCGTCTTCATTTCCCTTTCCCTGGCGGTGGTGGGCAAGACCTTGTTCCAGGCGCTGGCACAGGTCAACGGCCAGTGTCCCTGGGCGCGCCTGGCGGTGGGGGCCATCCTGCTCTTGGGCGTGGGCGCGGAGATGTGGGCCGTGCGCGTCGAACTGGTCAAGGACGATTTCCGCAGCGAACCGCAGTTCTGGGCCGACCTGGGCGACAAACTGGGGCATACCACTCCCGTCCTCGGGCTGACGCAAGATTACGGCAATCGCCTGGAATATTGGGGCTGGCAATACGTGGACGAATGGCCGACCACCGGCGACCAGAACCTGCGGGAACTGGCCGGCAAGGCCAAAACCTTCGAGGAGGTCTTCGCCGACCGCATCGTCGGCAAGCGTTATTTCGTCATCACCAACTTCAATCAATTCGAGCGCCAGCCGGACTTGAAGGAGCGCCTGTCTTCCACGTACCCCATCCTCGAACAGACGCCCGAATACCTGATCTTCGATCTCGAACACCCGCTCGACCAGCCATGACCTCCTCGCCCGACCTGCCGCTCGTTTCGATTGTTACCCCTTCCTTCAACCAGGCCGCCTTCCTGGAAGAAACCATCCGCTCGGTGTTGGCGCAAGACTACCCGCGCATCGAATACCTCATCGTGGACGGCGGCTCCACAGACGGCAGTCTGGACATCATCCAGAAATATGCGCACCAACTGGCCTGGTGGGTGAGCGAAAAAGACCAGGGCCAGACCGACGCCCTCAACAAAGGCTTCGCGCGCGCTTCAGGCCGCATCCTGGCCTGGCTCAACTCGGACGATACCTACCAGCCCGGCGCGGTCTCGGCGGCGGTGCAATTCCTGGGTGAGCATCCCGAAGTCGGCCTGGTGTATGCGGACGCCAACTTCATTGACGAGCAGGGGCGGCGCATCGGTCAATTCCCGGCCGCGCAGACCGATTACCGCCGCCTGCGTCAGGGTTACGTCCACCTCCCGCAGCAGACGGCCTTTTTCCGCGCCGACCTGTGGCATCAGGTTGGGCCGCTCGACCCCACATTCTACTTCGCCATGGACTACGACCTGTGGGTGCGGATCGCCCGCCTCGCCCCGCTGCGCTACCTGCCCGGCCAGGTGTGGGCGAATTTCCGCCTGCACGCCTCTGGCAAGACGATAGCCGCCGACGAGCGCTGCTGGCCGGAGATGCTGCGCGTCCACTACCGCGATGGCGGCAGTTTCTTCTCTATCCTGGTGGCAAAATACTACTTCAGGAAACTGATTGCTCCCCTCTGGCTGCGCTGGCGCAATCGGCGTCTCGGTCGCGTAGCAGGTACACAGGCATAGTACACAGGTATACAGGTAGACACGTACACACGTATTACGTATTACGTATTACGTTTTACGCATCACGCTTTACGCACCCCTTCCCCATGAACCTCCTCTTCTCCCCTCCCTCTCTCGACGACTTTATCCGCCTGCTCAAGGCCTGGCGTTTTTGGGTCTTGGGCGCTTTGGCAGGCGCGCTCTTGGGCGCAGCCGTCTATGCCCTTTTCCCGCCGCCTTACCGCGCCCGCGCTACGGTCAACGTGGACTTCAATCTCGAAGAAGCCTGGCCGCAAGAGACTGACCGTCAGCAGTTCTACTACCTGGAACGCGAGACGCGCAAATTGGAAGAGATCGCCTGGTCAGACGCCGTGCTGCAAACGGTAGCCGATGAGAACGGCGTCAGCGTGGCGGCCTTGCGGGAGGGGATTCTCTCCCTCAGTCAGCCGGCCGAAGCGGGCTGGCATTTCTACGCCGAGGACAACGACCCGCAGCGGGCCTCGGCGCTGGCCTCCGCCTGGGCGCTGGCCTTTACCGCGCAGGTCCAGGCGCAGGTTGATGCGCAGACAGGTTTGAATTCCTTCATCCGTGTAGAGGCCGTCCAGGTGCAAGACATCCCGGTCGAGCGCCGTGTGAGACAGGGCGCATACCTGCTGGCGGGCGCATTGGGTTTCCTGGCTTTGAGCGCTTTTCTGGTATTATTCTTCGTCCGGCCCAAACCCTGACCTGCTACCTGCCTACCTCTCTCCCTCATGAATCGCTTGCTTCCCCTCCTCGACCGCTCGATACGCTTCCTGTGGGCGGCGGCGCTGCTGTGCCTGCCAGTCACCAGTTTCCGCTGGTTCCCCGGTCTGGGCGAGACCACCTATGTGCGCCCGCTGGCTTTTTTCCCGCTGGCGCTGCTGCTTCCCTTGCTGCTGGTGCGTTTGGCGCGCAAGCAAATGGCGGCGCCCTTTCCGGGCAGCATGGTCGTCTTGCTGGCCTTCGGCTTGGCGTTGATGACTGCAACCGTCTTTGGCGCGTTGGAAGCCCCCCTGTCCCTGCGCGGGCAGACTTACTGGGGCCGCGCCCTGCGCGCTTGGGCCACCCTGGCCATCGGCCTGACGTTTTTCCTGTCTGCCGCCTGGATGAACAAGGACGAAGACGAACTCAAGTTTTCTCTGCGCTGGCTGTTGGCGGGTTTTGGGCTGGACATCTTGTGGAGCATGGTACAGGCGCTTGCGTTCTACACGCCCCTGCTGGACAAGGTGACGGTTACGCACTGGCAGTTGGCCTTTTCCATGCGCGAACTGGTCAAAACCAATCGCGTCTCCGGGCTGGCCTACGAGCCGGCCTGGCTGGCGGGACAGATCGCCACCATGTACCTGCCCTGGCTGTTTGCGGCGGTCCTGACCGGGATGCGCCTGACCCGCTTCCGCTGGCTCGAAGCGCTGCTGCTCGCGGCGAGCGGCCTGCTCCTGCTGGCGACCTATTCGCGCGGCGGACTGGTCACGGCGTTGGGCGCAGTCGCCCTGACCTTCCTGCTGGTGGGCGGGCAAGTCATCAAGGACGGCTGGCGCTGGTTCCTGGCCGGTTTCCGGCGCTCCGGCCTCGCCTTGAGGGGCAAGGGGAATGTCCGCGCCTGGGTAACGGGAGCAGGCCTGCGTCTGGGGTTGATCGCGCTGGCGGCGCTGGCCTTGCTCAGCGCGGGAGTCATCCTCGGTCAAAAAGGCTACATGACCCGCCTGTGGAACACGCAAGCCGAGAGTTTAACGGATTTCATCGTCGAAAACTCGGCCGGCGCGCGGGCGGCCTACACCTGGGGCGCGCTGGGCGCGTATGACCGCTCCCCCTGGCTGGGCGTGGGACTGGGCGCTTCCGGCTTCTACATTTACCAAAACCTGCCTGATTGGGCGCTGACCACCGTGCCGGAGATTGCGCGTCAACTCAGCCCGACCAACCGCCTGTATCCTAATCCCAAGAACCTGTACGTGCGCATCCTGGCGGAAAGCGGCCTGCTGGGGCTGGCCCTGTTCGCGGCTTTCTGGCTGGGGCTGCTCGGCGATGCGCTGGCTTTCCTGCGCAAGCCGGGATTGCTGCGCTTCCTGGGGATTGCGGGCCTGTGTTCCTGGCTGGCCGTTTCGTTCTACAATGGCACGCAGGACTCTTTCGCTACACCGAATATCTGGGTAAACTTGGGGATATTGGTCGGCATGACCAGGCTGACCCCATCCCCCGCGAATGCTTTGGAGGAACGTTCATGATCGTCCTATCTGTTGGGATGCCGCGCGCCGGTTCGGGCTGGCACTACAACCTGATCCACGACTTGATGAAAACCACCGGCTGCGCGGATGCGCGTGAGATACGCCAGAAATACCGCCTGCAAAAGATCCTCACCGAGGTCAACTGCAATATCGGCGTGCTTTCCTTGCGCCGGCTGGGGATGGTGACGATTCCGGCGCTGTTGGGGGAGACCTTCGTCATCAAGGCGCATTCCGCCCCCACGCCCTGGTCGCGTCTGCTCCGCACCCTGGGCCTGCTCCGCATCACCTACATTTACCGCGACCCGCGCGACGCCATGCTCTCGGCTTTCGAGTTCGGCCAGCGCGCTTTGTCCAAAGGACGCCCGAACGCCTTCTCGCACTTGAGCGATTTCGACAAGACGCTGGACTTCATGACCGAATACGTCCACATCTGGGAAAAATGGCAAGCCGAAAAAGGCGTCCTGATCGCCCGCTACGAAGGCTTGCTGCGGGATTATAATAACGAGACCGCTCGCCTGGTGGAATTCCTCGGCTTAGACGGAAGCAGGCCCGAGGTCCAGGCGGTGATCGAAGCGTACCGTCCCAGCGCAGCGGAAGAACGCCAGGGTCTGCATTTCTACAAAGGCAAGATCGGGCGTTTCCGCGAGGCTTATTCGCCGGAGCAGCAGGCCGTCCTGGCAAAAAAATTTGGCCCATACCTGGAGAAAATGGGCTACGAAATCTAATCCGTAATCAACTTGTAAGGTCTGCGCCAGGCATGGCAGGATAAATTCGGGTATCATAAGAACATGCGTACTTTCGATACACCTTACGTTGCCGACTGGTATGTCGCCTCCCTGCGCTGGGTGGTCTTGTTGGGTATGGTTATTTCCCTCTCTCTGAGAGGGACTTTATTTGAAATGAGCTCCTGGCCGTTGGCTGCGCTCATCCTTTGGAATCTATTGGTCAGTTTGTTCGCCGGGCTAAACATTCGCATGGCTCTTCATCGCTATATCAGCCTGGCGATAGACTTTTCTCTGACGGCCATCTTTTTTTGGTTGCAAGGTGGGCTGGGTGGGCCGGTGCTGTGGGCGGGTTTGCTGCCCATCATGAGCGGCGCCATTTACTTCGAGTTTTGGGGGGCCTTGTTGATCGCACTCTTGTTCTCGGCGCTTGAAATTGCTAGTTTATGGCAAGGAGAGAGTGGACCAGATTTCATCCGTTTAGCGGCGTTGGTTGCCGCCGCTACGTTGATGGTGGGGGTGTTGTTTGGCTATATAAGTCATTTGTTGATTGGACATTTGCGGCGGATGCGCGCGCATCGCATGGATGAGGAAGAGCGGCGAATGCGCATGGAGCGCGAACGCTGGCGCGCATTGTACGAACTCACTTCTAACCTGACCGGCACGCTCAGTTACCGCCGCGTGCTAGATTCGGCCCTCGACCTGGGATATACCGTCTTGAACCCCGATCCAGATGCCGAAAGGGACGAGAAACTGGTCAGCGCTGTCTTGTTGTTCAAGGGCGATGAACTGATCATCGGTTCGGCGCGGCGGCTGACGAATGCCGACATGCGCGTTCAATTACACGGCAGCGAGGGCATCCTCAAGCGCGTCTTCGACGAGGGCGAACCGGTATTGACGAACAACATCAGTTTCGACCCGGAACTGGGACGGATGATCGCCCTGCGCAATTGCACGGCAGCCTATTGTTTCCCCTTGCGCAGCGGATTCAACGTCTACGGCGCCATGCTGTTTGCCCACGCCGACCCGCAGTATTTCACCCAGGAGCGCTGTGACTTGCTGGATATGATTGGCCGCCAGTCGGTCATTGCCATTCAGAATGCGCGCCTGTATCAAGACCTGCTCGAAGAGAAAGAGCGCATGATGGAAGTCCACGAGGAAGCGCGCAAGAAACTGGCGCGCGACCTGCACGACGGTCCCACCCAATCGGTAGCGGCTATGGCCATGCGCATCAACCTGGCGCGGCGCATGTTTAGCAAGGACCCCAAAACTGCCATCAATGAACTGGTCAAAATCGAGGAACTGGCGCATCGCACCACCAAAGAAATCCGGCACATGCTGTTTACCCTGCGCCCGCTCATTTTGGAATCGCAAGGCTTGAACGCTGCGCTCAAGGCTATGGCTGAGAAGATGAAAGAGACCTTTGGGCAAAACGTCATTATCGAGGTCAACGAGCAGGTTGTTTCCGAAATGGAGATGGGTAAGCAGGGCGTTGTTTTCTATATTATCGAAGAGGCGGTCAATAATGCCCGCAAACATGCCGCTGCGCCCAATATTTGGGTGCGCCTGCGGCAATTGGAACCTGGCCTGGTCTTATTGGAAGTTCAGGACGACGGGGTAGGCTTTGATGTTCAAGCCGTCACCCAGGCTTATGACAAACGCAGCAGTTTGGGCATGATCAACTTGCGCGAGCGCACCGAACTGGTCAATGGCTTGTTGAATATCCAATCACAGCCGGGCAGAGGCACTCTCGTTCAAGTCTACATTCCGCTCACGGAAGATGCAGCCGACCGCCTGCATCACGCCAAACAATAGCCATGCCAATTGCAGCGGGTCTGTACTACTTTGCGCATGGCGAAGACTTGTATCACCGGCCGCCAGTGGTCTTGATTCACGGCGCGGGAGGCGCCCACTTAAACTGGCCGCCGCAGGTGCGCCGTTTGAACGGTCAGCGCTTGTTTGCCCTTGACTTGCCTGGCCACGGAAAATCAAAAGGGATGGGGCGGCAAGACATCCTGGAATATGCGCGGGCTGTGAGTGAATTCCTGAAAGCCTTGTCTTTGCCGGCGGCTATCCTGGTAGGACATTCGATGGGCAGCGCCATTGCGCTCATCATGGCTTTGCAATTTCCCCAGCAGGTGTTGGGCTTGGGTTTGCTTGGCGGCGGCGCCAAACTGCGCGTAGCCAAAAGTATACTCGAACTAGCCGCTCATCCAGAGACCTTCTCAACTCTCCTCCAGATGTTGAGCCGCCTTTCTTACGGCCCTCATGCCGACCCACGCCTGAAGGAACTCGGTATGCGGTGTCTGGCAGAGACGCCCCCGCAGGTTTTGTATGGCGATTTCCTGGCTTGTAATGCTTTCGATGTGATGCAGCAAGTCAAGAACATCCACGTCCCCACCTTGTTGCTGTGCGGCAGCGAAGACCAGATGACGCCCCCTAACCGTTCTGAATATTTGCATGAACAGATTGCGGGGTCAGAATTACGGGTGATGCCCGGCGTCGGTCACATGCTCATGCTCGAAGCGCCCGACGAAACGGCGCGGCTGTTGAGAGCCTTCCTCGATACGATCCCTTATTAGACTGTTTCGTCACGGAGCGAGACAGTATTGCTATGAGCGCCCCCTTCCGAAGTATTCGAGCAAGATAGGCATGGCATTCCGCACCGCCTGGCCGCGATGGCTCAGACGGTTCTTCGTCTCCATGTCCAACTCGGCCATGGTGGCATTGGCCTCGGGGATGAAAAAGATCGGATCGTACCCAAAGCCGCCGCTTCCGCGTTCTTGCGGGATGATTTCGCCCGAACAGGTCCCCTCGGCAAATTTCACGCTTCCGTTCGGACTTGCAATTGCTACCGTTGCCCGGAACCTGGCCGTCCACGGACGGGGTTCCCCCGCCAACTGCTCCAGCAGGTAAGCGCGCCGGTTGGCGTCGGTGAATGGCGCATGGCCAAAGCGCTTCGAGCGCAGGCCGGGTTTGCCGTCCAGCGCATCTACCTCCAGGCCGGTATCGTCGGCCAGGGAAACCAGCCCGCTGGCCTGAGCAAAGGCCAGGGCTTTTTTGGCAGCATTCTCGGCGTAGGTCTGGCCGTCTTCTTCGATTTCTAGCGCCAATCCCAGGTCGGCCGGCCGCAGCAGTGTGATGTCGAGGCCTTGCAGGATGGCCTGCATTTCCTTGAGTTTGCCGGTGTTGTTGGTGGCTAAAAGGAGGGTGGGCTTTTTCATTTGATTTTCTGAGCAAACAAGAAAGTTCCGTAGTAACGACTTCCCTGGCCTAGCCCGCCAGGGCAGGCAGTCGTCTGCCAAAAAAGCGACTAAAGTCGCTACTACAAGCAGGATAAGGTTTTGGCGGGTTTTTGTTTTTCCTCGATTTGCATTATCGCCCAGGCGGCGTGTTCGCGCACCAGCGGTTCAGGGTCATCGAGCGCGCTCTGCAGGGCAGAGATGGCCGCAGGGCCGCCCACATTCCCCAATGCGACGGCAACGTTGCGCAGGTAGCCGCGCCGCTTTGCGCGTGCGATAGGGCTATCCTTGAAGTAGCGGTTGAAGTCTGCGGGAGAGAGGGATAGGGCGTGGATCAAATCCGGTTGCGCGGAAGCCGGCCGCGGGGCGAATGATGCGTCCACGTCGCGCGGGGCAAAACGGTTCCACGGGCAAACCGTCTGGCAGAGGTCGCAGCCGAAGACCCAGTTGTCCAGCGCCGGGCGCAGGTCGGGCGGGATGTCGCCTTTGTTTTCGATGGTCAGGTAAGAAATGCAGCGGCGGGCGTCGAGCGTGTGGTCGGGCAGGATGCAGCCGGTGGGACAGGCTTCGATGCAGCGCCGGCAGGAGCCGCAAAGGTCGGCAGCAAAGGGGGCGTCGGGGGGCAGTTCCAGGTCGAGCAGGATTTCGGCCAGAAAGAAGAAGGAGCCAAGTTTAGGGTGGATCAAGCAGGTGTTCTTGCCGATCCAGCCCAGGCCAGCGCGCTGGGCCAGGTCGCGCTCCAGCAAGGGGCCGGTGTCGGTGTAATAACGATAGGATACGGTATGGCCGATCTGCGCCTGGATGAAGTCAACCAGGGCTTGTAATTTTGGAGGGATGACGAGGTGGTAATCTTGTCCCCAGGCGTAGGCGGCGATGCGGCCCTGATTTGGATTTTTGGGAGGGGCCTGGGGGGAAAATCTGGAGGCAGGGTGATAGGGGATAGCCAGGACAAGGATGGATTTGCAGTTTGGCAAAATCAAGCGCGGATTGGCGCGGCGCGCGCGGGCGCGCTCGCTGGCCAGGTAGTCCATGCCGGCATGATGTCCGGCCTCCAGCCAACGCTCGTAAATGGAGAGGTGCGTAGGCGGTTCAGGCAAAGTGACGCCGGCCAGGATGAAACCTAACCGGCGCGCTTCTTGCTGGATGGCTTGCTTGAGAGTCACCACGTTCAGCGGACAACAATGCGGACGAAGAAAAACTCACCGAAAGGGCTTTTGTTGGCGTTTGCCATGCGCCAGGTGCTGGAATATTGGCCGGCTTTGTCGGGCGCCTTGAAGCGCACGGATACCTCCACTTCTTCCCCTGGGGCAACGGCCGAGGGTAGCGGCTCAGCGATCCCCGACATTTTCTCGCCGTAGGCATAGATGACAGAATAACCGCTGCCCCAAGCGCAGGTGCCGGTGTTCTTGATTTTCCAGGTTTTGACGAAATCCTGACCAGGCGTCATTTCGGTATCGTCGGGAACGGTGATGTCTACTACGAAGGCAGAATTGTCGCAAGGGAGGGGGGTGACGGTTGCGCCTGTCAGGTCCACAGCGACGGTGGCCGTTGGCAGGGGCAGCGCCGCCTCTGGCGTGGCGGTGGCTTCTTCGGTGGCGGTCGGCTCTGGCGTATCGGTGGGCGCGGCCAGGGCGGTTTGGGTGAATTCGGCGATCACGGTTTGCGCCGCAATGGTGTGAATGGTGGTGACATCCGGCGTTGGCTGGGCAGGTTCGCTTGAGCCGCAGGCAGCCAGCAGCAGCCCTACGAGGGTCAAGAGGAGGATGGGTTTGGTCATAGAACCTCCAAAAATGGGTCAGAAAAGTTGCTGATGGCTCATTTGACAACGATTTTGATGCACATGAGCGTGCCAAAGCCATAGCCATTATCTCCGAACATCTGCCAGCAGCCGCCATGCTCGCCGCCGGTGGCCGGAGTGGTCATTTCGATGCGAATATCTACCGTTTCGCCAGGCTTGACGAACTGATCTTTGGTTTTGATTTCCCAGGTCTTGGCGCCCATGGATTCCCCCATGACGTGCCGCACAGAGTAGCCGTCGTCCCAGGTGCAGGTGCCGGTATTTTTGATGCGCCACACTTTGGCAATCAATTGTTTGTCTTGCACCACTTCGCCGTCGGGATAGTTGACGTCGGTAATAAACTCAGAGTCATTACAAACCGGCCCCGCCTGCGTCGCCAGGGCTGCCAGAGGAGTAATGGTTGCAAAGGGGGTACCGCCCGATGGAGTTATTAGCAAAGCAGAGGTGCCAAAAGGCAGAGCAGGCGCAGGAGAGCCGCCGATTGGAAAGGTGGGGATGGGGGTGTTGGTGGGCGCCGGGGTGGCAGTAGGAGGCGCAGCCAGGGCGGTTTGGGTCAGGCCGGCAGAATATTGGGCGATCATCGTTTGAGCGGCGGCTGTAAAAATTGCAGCCACGTCTGGCGTGGGTTCTGGCTGTTTCCCTAAATTGCAGGCCGACAAAAGCAGAGAGAGTACAAAAAGGAAGGTCAGCCCGAATGTTTTGTTAGCGCGCCCAGTTGATGGGTTGATGGTTGGACGGGCAAATTGTCTGTCGCTTGAGCGCGCGCGCCATGTTTTCGAATATCGCATTCACTACCTCCGAATTCTTGCTGTAAGATTGTTTTTTCTGTTTTTTTCATTATAACTCATTGCACATTTCTTGCCCGCCCCTTCTCCCAATGGTAGGGCTTTTCGTAACTGCATACCCTTTCGTGTACTTTTTGTCCTTTGTGGTGAAAAATTCTTGCACAAATCGGCGCAAATTTGCCTTTTAGAAGTAGAGAAACCATCCACGAACAGGGCCACGAATGCTCTTTATTCGTGAATTCGTGGGGCAAGCGTAGGGATCAAGGTGTGGGCGTTGCTGTCGAGGTAGCAGTTAGGGTCATGCTTGCTGTTGGGCTGGGAGTTGCCGTCTCGGTACTCGTTGGCATGGAGGTAGAAGTTGGCGGCTGTGTCCCTTGTCGGACTATGCGCGGCGCCAGCCACAAGGCTTCGTCTTTGCCCTTCGAGTCGTTGGCCAACACGGTCAAATAAAAACGGACATTTTTGCCGGCTAGCGAACTCAAATCTATGTCAACAGGGTAATATTTGCCTTCATAGACCTCGTGCCATTCTTTCAGGACTTTGATCTCGCCGTCGCCGATACGATATTCCAGCCGAAACAACACATTGCAGGTCGTTGCGCTATATTGACAGTTGATGTCGGCCTTGAAATGGTCGCCAGATTGCACTTTGAAGAGCGGGTACTTGCCCTGAATATAGCCGTTGGCTTTGTGATTGGGAACCGTCAACAACCCCGCTTGTTTTTGCGTTACGCCGTTTTCCATGCGGGGTTTAGAGAGTTTGATCACATAGCCGTCGTCGTCGCCCTCTTTGCCGGGGCAGGGCAGGCTGTTGCTGCTGCGGCTCTTCCATTCGGCGTCACAGGCGTTGGCGACGAAGTCGTATGCCACATATTCCGGCCCAGAAACGTTGATGTCCACCCAAAAAGCGACATCCGCTTGCGTTCCAATGCCAAAGAGAACGCCGCTGGCATTGCGCAGTTTCCAGTAGCCGCGATAATGACCGTCCTTGCTCGGCGCAGTCAAGTTCACAGCCAGGTCAATGGTCTCGCCGGGGTTGACGTTGCCCGGCAGGCTGGCAGATGTGGGCCCGCTCATTCCGTCGCCGCTGACGAACACCAGCGCGTAAGAGGGCGTCCAACTGCAAGTTCCCACATTTTGCAGCCGCCATATCTTTTGAAATGCGCTCCCGCGCGTAATGACGCTCCCGTCTGGCACGGTCACATCCTTGATGAAGGCTGCCGCGTCACAGCGGCTGAGTGGAAGGGGCGAGGAGTAAGGCGTGGCCGAGGAAAACATCAGCGGCGGCGTAGCCGAGGCAGATGAGGAGGTCAGCGGCGTAGCAGCCGCTCCGCTGGCCATGGCTTCCAGGGTTTGCGCTGCAGAAGTGTAGAGCGGCTTCAAGGTTGCCGCCGCATCTGGCTGAACGGGCGAAGTCAGGTTACAGGCTAATGCAAAAACGATGAGAACGGCCAACAGGAACAAGCGATGGGAGCGTGCGTTCATAGAAAACCTCCAATTCGAGACATGGCGTAATACCGTAAAGTATACCCACTCTTGAAGACGCCCATTTTTCATAAATGTTCCTAAACAAAAAGGCCGGAGCGCTCGCCCCGGCCTGCCTCGGGCTGGCTTTTCACTGACACAAATAGTCGAAATACGCCTTCCCGAAATCCTGCACACTCTGACTGGTGATCAACACCTGCATCCATTTGGTGCCAGGCGTCACTCCCAGGTGCATGGACCACTCGCGCGTCAGGGTCTTCGAGCCGGCTTCCGTAAACTTGAGCAACTTATCGCCGGTATCGTTGCCGTCGCTTTGCAGCCAGCGGTAATACACCTCTGCCGGGCCGTTGGTGGTGATGGTGGCATTGACGGTGTACCACACATTCGTAGCGCAGCCCGCCTCCGGCTTGCGAATGACCTGGTACGTCACCGCCGTCACGCCATAACTGGGGGAAGACGAATCGGTTACATTGACTTGCACATAGAAAGGGTGATCGTATTCGCCCACGCCGAATGCTCCGCCCCACGGCGATTGGATCTTCCAACTGCTGGTGTAATTCCCATTCGAGGACGGCGCTTGCATGTAGATCGTAATATCCACCTCGTCTCCCGGCGGCACCACTTCGGGGAAGGGATACTCGTACAGGCCGCCCATCAACTCGCCGGACCAATAGATGATTTTATAGGTCGAGTCCCACGTGCAAGAGCCGCCGTTCTTGAGCCGCCAGGTCTTCCAAAAATATTCTCCCGGCTTCATAATTTGCCCATCGGGGATTGTCTCGCTGATGAGATTGGCCAGCAAGCACGGGGCTGTCGAACCGACCGGCGGCGGGGCGGTAGGCGGCGAGAAGGTGCCGGGGATCTGCCTGGTCGGGGTCGGCGTCGCGTCCCCCGCTTCGGGCGTGGATGTGGGGCCTGCTTCCGCTAAAGTGGGCGTGGAGGCGGCCTCGGCCAATTGCGTGTCGTGCGCCGCCACCGTCATCGCCACAGCGGTGGCGATGAAAGGGTCATCTGCCCCCCTCCCCTCGCAAGAGGCGGCCAACAGGGCAAGTAACATCGAGAGGAATAAAAGGATAGGTTTTCCGTTTCTTTTCATCCTGGTTCCTTTCGGCAACAAGTTCGAACATTGCCAGCCAAATATTATACCGCCCTGAGATTAAAGAATACTCATAAACTGTAACTGCCTACCTTGCCTATATTTGAGCGCAAACCGCCCATGAATACTGCACGAATACAGGAATAACGCTGTCATTCGAGCATTCGTGGTTTATTCGTGGATGGTTTTCTCACCCAAAAACCAAACCGATGCTAGAGGCAGGCATACCATAAACCTGGTAATTGCCTACTTACCCTCCCCCCCAGCCTCTCTCCTCTCGGGAGAGGGGGAAAAACCAGATGATTTTGCCGCGTTCGGCCAAAAAATCTGTTTCATCTATCCGTTTCCCTCTCCCTTGTATACATGTATACTTATGTCCTTTATGCCGGTTTCGGCTTGTCCGAGTTAGGGTCTTGTTGTTGGAGAAAAGGTAGGCAGTTACGAAAAAAGAAAATAGACCTTTGGTTTTTATGGCTGATAAGTAATCGTTAATTTGGGCGTACCTGCGCCGCAGGTGACATAATCTGCCTGTCCGTCGTTATCCGTAGGGCCGGCTGGGTGCAGGCGAATCTGGAAGCGGCTTTGGCCTTCGGTGACGCGCGTCTGAACAAGCGATTTCACATCAAGTGTTGTAGCGCCCGGTAGTGCGTTCAGCAGTTGGATGCCCGTCCCGGCGATGTTGTAGTCTGTTTGGTCCAGCGGCAGGGCATATTGCACCTCGCCTACCCAAATACCGGCTAAACTTCCGAACGGATCTTGCATCTGAGAACAACTGCTCAAATCCAACGCTGCGTTGACGATGGTCTTGCCGCTCAGAGAGGAGATGTCAAAACTCATATAGCCGCGCGCCAGGTAATTCGTACCGGTGTCGCCGGCCAAGATGGTGTCATGGACGACGGCGATGCCAGAGGCGGGTTCGTACACTGTGCCGCTTTCGGTGCCGCCCATGGCGTTTAGCGTGATGTTGACGTTCGACGGCGGCGGCGTCTTGACGTTGATTTCTACCCATACCTGCGCAAACAACACGCCTGAAGCGTTGCGCAGTTTCCAGTAGCCCTTATAATTGCCTTCGGCGGCCGGGGCTTTGAGATTGACCGAAATATCCACCGTCTGGCCGGGGTTGACATTACTGCTCAAGGCCTGGGTGGCCGGTCCGCTCATGGCATCTCCGCTGCCAAACACAATGGCATACGAAGGAGTCCACGAACAGGTGCCGATGTTTTTCAAACGCCAGGTCTTGGTGAAACTTTCATTGGGGGCAAACGTAGTTCCGTCATCCACGGTGACATCGTCTATAAATTTTGCCATGTCGCAGGGCGTGGTCGGCGGCGGTGTAGGGGAGGGCGGTAGGCTGGTCGTCGGAATTGCCAACGTCATCGTGGGAATCGGGGTGACAGCCGAACTGGTTGGAGGCAGCGTAGGCGGGTTGAGGATGGCGGCTTGGGTCAGGTTGGCCTCAACTGTTTGCGCAGCTGCCGTCAAGATCGTATCGGCGCTTTGAGTGGGCGGCGCGCTGGAAGGTAGATTACATGCCGAAAATGTCATCGCTAACAGCGCAATCAGGCTGAACAATTTGCTTTTGTTCATGGCGATCTCCTCTTCTCTATGAAGAACAACTGAAAACCTTTGGGAGGTTTTAACAACATTATGTAACTATTCAGCAGGCCCTAACAGCCTGTCGGGGAAGACTTGAAAATTGCCCTATTGCTCCGTTGGATTGCCAAATCCAACGGTTTACAACGTAATTTTGTCCAGTTCGGCCTGGATTTGGCAATACCCATTCTGGGTACTTTCCAGGCTAGCGATGCCTGAATAGTTACCAACATATTTTACATTAATACTTCTCGCTTGCCATACCCCCCCCTTTCCTAAAAAAACGGTAGAGCAAGATGAAATCTTGCCCTACCGACAACCAGTTTCAAATCAGATTTCAAGCGTGCGCGCCGGCCATCCAGAGGCCGAGTTTTTCACGGGTAGCGGCCCTACTGTCTACGGTGGCAACGATCTGCCCGCGATACATGACGGCAATACGATCCGAAAGCGCCATGATCTCATCCAGTTCAGCCGAGATGAGCAACACGCCAACTCCGCGGTCGCGCATGAGAACAATTTCTTTGTGGATGTATTCGATAGAGCCAACGTCCAGGCCGCGCGTAGGCTGGGAGGCGATGAGCAGTTTTACGTCCCGGCTGAGTTCGCGCGCTACAATCACTTTTTGTTGATTACCGCCCGATAACTTGGAAGTGGGTACAAAGGGAGAAGGCGTGCGCACGTCGAAGTCCTGGATGAGTTTGCGGGCATAGGCATCCATGGCTTCTTGCTGCAAGACCATCCCTTTGGCAAAGGGCGGGCGGTAGTAATTGCATAACACCATGTTATCTACTATGGTATCGCTCAGCACCAGGCCATGCCGTTGGCGGTCTTCGGGAATGTGAGCCATGCCAGATTCGATGATCGGGCGCGGCGGTTTGCCGGTCATATCTTGGCCGTTGATGATGACTTTTCCGCTTTTGACAGGCCGTAGGCCGGTCAGCGCCTCCGCCAGTTGTGTTTGACCGTTGCCTTGCACGCCGGCAATGCCCAGCACTTCCCCGGCGCGCACCTCGAAGGAAACGCCGCGTACCGTTTCCAGGCCGCGCTCATCCAACACGTGCAAGTTTTCCACCTTGAGGACTTCTTGCTTCGGTTTGGCCTGGCCTTTTTCCACTTTGAGGATGACCTCGCGCCCTACCATCATGGAGGCAAGTTTGGCTTCGGTCATTTCTTTGGGGGTGACGGTGCCGACCACACGCCCGGCGCGCATGACCGTAATGCGGTCGGCAATGGCCAGCACTTCCTTGAGTTTGTGGGTGATGAAGATGATGGAAACGCCGCGTTCGGTCAGCCCCCGCATAATGACAAAGAGTTCCTCGGCTTCTTGCGGGGTCAATACGGCAGTCGGTTCGTCCAGAATCAGGATTTGTGCATTGCGGTACAGGGTTTTGACAATCTCTACCCGCTGCTGAATACCAACTGGCAATTGCCCAACCAGAGCGTCAGGATCAACGTCTAATCCGTATTGGTGTGAGAGTTCCCTTACTTTGGCAGAGACCGTTTTGCGGTCCAGAAAGCCGTTTCGGGTGGTTTCATTGCCCAACATGACATTCTCGGCTACGGTGAAGACCGGGACGAGCATGAAGTGCTGGTGCACCATGCCGATGCCCTGCGCAATCGAGTCGTTCGGATCCTTGATCTTGACGGGCTTCCCATTGACCAGCATCTCGCCTTCGTCCTGGTGATACAGCCCATACAGGATGTTCATCAGGGTGGTCTTGCCGGCGCCATTTTCGCCGAGTAGCACATGGATCTCACCTTTCCTCAGGTCGAAATCCACCTTGTCGTTAGCCAGCACGCCGGGGAAGCGCTTGGTGATACCTTTAGCCTGGAGGACAATATTGTTGTCTGTCATGGGGGTCCTCCTATTTCTCGTAAGGCACGCCGTCTGCGGCCGGCGGAGTGGTTTTGCCGATGATGCCGGTCAAAATCAGCATTGTTAAAATATAGGGCGCCAGCCCGACGATGTAGGCGTTTTGCAGAAAGGCCCACTGCGCCGGGATGACCTCGCGAAAGAGTTGCAATTTGATTTGGAAAGCCTGCGAGGCCCCAAAGACCAAAGCCGCGGCCCAGGCGCCAAACGGCGACCAGTTTCCAAAGATCATGGCGGCCAGCGCAATGAAGCCGCGTCCGTTGGTGAGCAGCGGCTCGAAGGAGGGGACGGATTCGAGCGTAAAGTAAGCGCCGCCCAGGCCGGCTAAAAAGCCGCCAATGATGACATTGGCATAGCGCATAAAAATGACGTTGATACCTACCGCATCTGCCGCCCTGGGATGTTCTCCCACTGCGCGAGTGCGCAGCCCCCAGCGGGTATGGAAGAGAACATAGTGTGACACGATGACCAGCAGGATGGCCGCTATGGTCAGCGGCTGTTGGTCGAAGATGCGTCCCATCACAGGAATATCGGCCAGAAATGGGATTTGAATGCGCGGCAGAACACCCGGCGCATGAGGTACCTGCCCGCCGAAGATGCTGCCTTTCTCGAAGAACAATTGCCGGTTCATGAAGCCGGTGATGCCTACCGCCAGGATGTTGATAACTGTCCCGCCAATGATCTGATCCACTTTATAGGTAATCGAAAGCATTGCATGGAGCAGGGCAAACAACCCGCCGGTAAGAATGGCTGCAACCACTCCTGCAATCAAACTAGGAAGAGGGGCGATTTTGAAAATCGTATTCATGTAAATCGCCGCCAGCCAGCCAAAGAAAGCGGCTGCCAGCATCATCCCCTCGATGCCAATGTTGACTACGCCCGAACGTTCGCAAAAGATGCCCGAAAGCGCCCCCAGCGTTAGCGGCGTAGCCACCGCAATTGTTGTTGCCAACAAACTGGTAATAATCACGATGGGAGTGTCTTTGGTTTTGCCAATCAAGACCACCACGCTGAACAGAATAATGATCACCAGCGCAATGACGCTAAAACGTCGCCAGTCCATGCTAGCCTCCCCATCCGCGCGTCAGCACCAGGCGTTCTTCACGGGCGCGGACGCGGTAGATGTAACGGATGATCGCGTCAGCAGCCACAAAGAGCAGGATGAGCGCCTGAATGACCGAAATGACATCCACCGGAATCTGAGTCAGGAATTGCATGCGCGTCCCCCCGTTGCGCATTCCAGCAAATAAGATGGAGGCCAGCACCACTCCCAGCGGATGCGTTTTCCCTAGCAGCGCGATAGCAATAGCGTCGAAGCCATAGCCAATCGAGAAGCCGAGTTCATGACGATAGTTTAACCCGCTTACCTCGATGGCGCCGGCCATCCCCGCCAGCAAACCAGACATGGCCATCGTCAGGATAATCGTGCGCTTGACGTTGATGCCGGCGTACTTGGCCGCATCGGGGTTGGCGCCCACCGTGCGGATTTCAAACCCCAGCGTAGTTTTCCAAAGCAGCCACCAGACGATAGCAGCCACAATCAGTGCCAACACGAAGCCCCAATGAATGCGAAAGCCCTCGAAAATGACAGGAATGCGCGCGCTTTCTGCAATTTCGGGCGTCCTGGCAATCACGTTGTTGGGATTCTTGTCTTTCATTGGCCCATTCAGCAAGAAAGAGACCATGTTGAGGGCGATATAGTTCATCATGATGGTGTTGATGACCTCATGCCCGCCCGTGTAGGCTTTCAGCGCGCCAGGAATGGCTGCCCAAAGCGCGCCAGCCAGCACGCCCAGGATAATCGCCAAGGGAAGATGGATAATTGCAGGCAAAGAAATTTCGAGCATATCGGGCAAGGCATAGCCGATCCAGGCGGCCACCACCGCCCCAAGCGCCAATTGCCCTTCCGCGCCGATGTTGAACAGCCCGCCTTTGAAAGCCAGGGCCACCGCCAGCCCGGCAAAAATATACGGGGTGGCCCATACCGCCGTCTCGCTCCAGGCTTTTGCCGAGCCAAATGCGCCCTGGAACAAGCCCAGGTAGGCGTAGAGCGGGTTGCCGCCCGCCATCAGGATCACAACTGCGCCGACCAGCATGGCTGTCAGCACTGCCAGTACAGGAACCAGCATGGCGCTGCCCGCTGATTTCAAGCGTTTTTGGAAGGAGGATTCGCGCCTGGCTTCTTGCTCTTCGTTTGATTCCATAATTTGTCTCTTAAGAATCTGATGAAAAGGGGAAAGGGCGTTCACCCTTTCCCCTTTCTGAACCAAGTATCGTTCTTACGGTTTAACAGGCGGGACGTTGGTGGTGATGCTGCCGTCTAACAGGCCAGCGGCGATCTCGTCCATCTTCGCCTTGACCTCGGCCGGGACTTCGTTCTCCAGGTCATGGTACGGGGCATAGCCCGCCTGGCCGAAGTAGTTGCCGCTCGGGAAGGAGCCTTCCTTCGCCATCTTGATCAGGTCATACACGCCTGGCGTGATGAGTTTCATGGCGCTCGAAAGCATGCGCGGGGCAGCCTCGGGCAGGGTGTAATACTGGTCGGTGTCAACACCGATCGCGTACACACCACGCTGCGCAGCAGCGGTGACGGCGCCGTTACCGGTCTTGCCGCCTGCGCCGAAGATGACATCCGCACCTTGGTCAATCATCGAGTTGGCGGTCGCAGCGCCCCATTCGGGGTCAACGAAGGTCTTGTCGAAACCAACATCATTGTGATAGACCACGAACACCTCGGTGGTGGTGCCCATTTCCTGGTCGGCATAAGCCGCACCGGCTCGATAGCCCTCACCAAAGCGCCATACTGGAGGAACGGCATCTGTGCCAAGCACCGAGCCAATCTTGTGGCTCTTGCTCATCATGGCCGCCAGCGCGCCTACCAGGAAGCCGGCCTGATCCTCGGGGAAATTCAGCCCTGCTACGCCGGGAACATCCTCAGCCTGGAACTGATCTACGCCGATGAACTTGACGTTGGGATACTTAGCGGCCGCAGCATCGGTGGCCTCGCCCAAGGCAAAGCCTACCGTCACAATCACATCGTAACCGGCGTCGCCAAAGGTAGAGATGTTCTTATCGTAATCTTTTGAGTCAGTCGTCTCAATATATTGGACGACGGTAGCAATGCCATCTTCCTTGGCCTTTTGCACGCCTTCCCAGGCCGACTGGTTGAAGGATTTATCGTCAATTTTGCCCACATCGGTTACCAGGCCCACGCAGAACACATCCTGTTTTGTGCAATCGGGGGCGGCGGGGGCGCAGGCCGGCAGGACCAACGCAAAGACCATCACCAGCGCCAGGACAAAATACAGTTTCTTAAGCATTCTTACTTCTCCTCTTGAAATGTTTGAATTGGGGAATAACCACGAGGGAATCTATAGTTCAATTTTGTTTCAGAAAACCACCTCCTTTACGCTCGTCATGGTTACTCAAACATGGATGTTCACGCATAAAGTATACAATCTAATCCACCGTTCGACAAGACTGCCCTGAACAATATGACAAAAGAAATTGAATCTCTTCCTCTTGGGTTTGCAGCGGTTCGCTTCCAAATAACCCTCGGCCTGCTGCCGTTTAACCGGCCTTCTCCTGCCCCTCGGGTCTGGTTTGTTTTACGCCCAACATGGCTATAAACGCCAGCGCCATGAAGGCAAAACTGAACAACCATAGCCAGCGGTATTGGTCTCCAAGCGCATCTACCAGGATGCCGCCGAGGGTTGGTCCCAGAACGGCTGCCAACTGTGACGAAAAATAATACAGGCCGGTAAAAGCCCCGATGCGCTTCTCATCCCCATGGTCATACACCAGCGGCAGGCTATTGACGTTCACCATCGCCCACAGAAACCCGGCCAACACCAAGACAACGGCAAATGTCACGGCGCTTTGAATGATGAAAAAGCCGGCCAGCGTGACGGTAGCCAGCCCCACCAGCCCCGCGCGGATTGTGGCCCCGCGCCCATAGCGCGTCCCCAGCAAGCCGGCCGGCACCGAGAACAAGATAAACGAAATCGTCACCAGGCCGGCATAGATAGAGGCCGTCCCGGCTTTCATCCCCAGCGAAAATACCGCAAAGGAAGAAAGCCCCGTCTCCAGTGCATTGAACGCCATGAACCATAATAATATTCCCAGCAAGACGAACACCCCGCTTTTATCTGGATTGCTAAAAACGACTTTCAAATTGTCCAACACGCCCCCTTGTTTCTCTTGCGCTTGCGCTTCGATCCGGCCTGGTTCACGCACGAAGAGCAAGACGACAACCAGCGCAACCGCCATAGCCATTGCCCCCGCCAAGAAAGGCGCCTCGCGGCCAAACGAGTTGAACAACACTCCGCCTCCAAAATAAGCCAGCAGGCCGCCCACGCCGCCCATCAGATTGATCACGCCATTGGCCTTGCTGCGGTCATTTGGCTCAAACAAGTCGCCCAGCCAGGCAATCGTTGGAGAGCGGAACAATGCCATGCCAAAGTTCGTAATCAAGATGAAAACAGCCATAGCCAGCACCGACTGCGCCACCGGGATAAACACGAACCCCAGCAGCGCAATTGGCGCGCCTAGCAAAATCCAGGGCTTGCGGCGGCCAAAGCGATTCCACGTCTGGTCGCTTTTGGCGCCTACCCAGGGTTGCACGAAGATATTGATGATGTTGTCCCAGGTCATGATGAACAGCGCCAAGCTGGGAGCCAGCCCAAAACCGACAATCTCAGGGATGGCGCGCCCCTCGGCCAGCAATTGCCGTTCAAATTCTGGATTTCCCGCTTGCAAGAAGAGCGGGATATACTGATTGAAAATCGGCCAGATGATGCTGATGCCCAGAAAACCGAAACCCAACAGGAAAGTCTTGCCATAGGCGAAGCGTGTGGTCATGAGATCTCCTTCACTTTTATTCTTTCGACGCAGCGCAGTTTCGATTTCCCTGTGCGTCGTCTACAGGGTTGTCTTAATCTTCGATACGGCCCTTTTCCTCGATACTTTTCAAAAATTTCAGGTCTTTCTCCGTCAAATTCGCCTTTTCCAGCAAATCCGGCCTCCTCGTTAGCGTCCTGAGCAGAGACTGTTCGCGCCGCCATTGCGCTACCTTGGCGTGGTCGCCAGAGAGCAAGATTTCAGGCACCTCCCAGCCGCGGAAGACAGGCGGTCGGGTGTAGTGTGGGTATTCCAGCAGACCGGTGGCATGTGAGTCGTCGGTGGCGCCCTCTGGATCGCCCAGCGCGCCGGGCAACAATCGGGCGATGGCGTCTATCACTACCAGGGCCGGTAATTCGCCGCCGGTCAGCACATAATCGCCAATCGAAATTTCGTCAGTAGCCAGGTATTGGCGGATGCGCTCATCCACGCCCTCATAGCGCCCACAAATCAGGGCAATCTTCTCGTAATGAGATAACTCGTTGGCCATGGATTGACGGAAAACCCGTCCCTGAGGATCGAGCAAGATGACGGGAACAGGCCGGGGGTGAGAATGAAGCGCGTCTAATCCGAGGACGGTTTCGACCGCCTCAAAGACCGGTTCCGCCTTCATCACCATTCCGCCGCCGCCGCCATAGGGTGTATCGTCGGTGGTATGATGTTTGTCGTGCGTGTAGTCTCGGATGTTGTGGATGTTGATCGTCAGTAGACCGCGTTGGCGGGCGCGCTGGAGGATGCTGCTTTCCAGGTAAGGGGGAAAGATTTCGGGCAGCAGGGTGAAGACTTCAAACTGCATGACCTGATTCTAGCACAAGAAGGCATTTTTTTTCGCCATTTTTAACTTGACGCCTGACCTGCTCCCCGCTATGATGAAAGTGTCTATGGAATACCATTCTTCTCTCGACCCCGAACAACTTCGCCAGGCCATGCGCGCCTGGTCTTCTGGCGTGACGGTCGTCACCGCTCAATATCATGGTGAACGGCATGGCATGACCGTCAGTTCTTTTACATCCATTGCGTTGCAGCCGCCGCTGGTCATCATTTCCTTGCAGACCGCCAGCCGAACGCGCCGATTGGTCTCTCTGGCGGGCGCTTTTGCGGTCACGATTCTGGCGGAAGACCAACGGGAAATCTCCGAGCGCTTTGCGGGGCGTGGTACAGAAGAGCAAGATCGTCTGGCCGGTTTAGAGACGCAAACGTTGGTAACAGGGGCGCCTTTGCTTGAAGGCGGCCTGGCCTGGCTGGATTGCTGCGTGACACAGACCATCCCGCTCGGCAGTAACACGCTCTTCCTGGCCGAAGTCGTGGCTGCGCAACAGAGAAAGAAAGGCAAACCGCTCCTCTACCATCAGCGCCGCTATGGACGTTGGATAGAGTAAATCCGTTCTTTGGAAGAAAAGGATGGGGCAGATGATAGAAGAACAACTTACCCCAGAAGAAAAGCGAATCCTGCTGCGTCTGGCGCGGGATGCGCTCGAAGCGGCTGTGCGTGGGCAGGAGCGCAAGCCAATGGCGTTGGATTCCTTGCCGCCTCGTTTGCGAGAACAAGGAGCCTCTTTTGTTACCTTGACAATTGGAGGCAACTTGCGCGGCTGTATTGGCGCTTTGGAGCCCTACCAGCCGTTGGCCGAGGATGTATGCGAACATGCCGTCGCTGCTGCTTTGCAAGATTTTCGTTTTCCGCCTGTGCAAAGCGACGAATTGCCGCATATCGAAATCGAAATTTCCCGCCTCACCTTGCCTGTTCCGTTGGACTATACTACTCCCGAAGACTTGCTTGCCAAATTGCGCCCAGGCATAGATGGCGTCATCTTGCGGGATGGGTTTCGCCGTGCCACTTTCTTGCCGCAGGTATGGCAGAAACTTCCCGACCCATCTGATTTTCTCGACAACCTGTGTTACAAAATGGGCGCCTCGCCGGGCTTGTGGCAGAAAAAACACCTGGAAGTGTTGGTCTATCAGGTAGAAGAATTTCATGAGTAGATTGCCTTGTTTCCAGGCTCGTCATGGTATACAATCGAAACATGGTAGATGTTTCTGCGTTTCAGGAGGCTATTGAAGCCTTACGTGCCAAAGACCGCTCCAAAGCCCGAGAATTATTGACTCAATTGCTCAAGAGCGATCAGACCAATGTCCAGTATTGGATTTGGTTGAGCGCCGCGGTCGAGACGCCCAAAGAACAGATTTATTGTCTACAAACCGCGCTCCGTCTGGACCCGGAAAATGCCACCGCTAAACGAGGCTTGGTCTTGCTGGGAGCGCTGCCGCCTGATGAAAGCGTTCAACCTTTCCCGCTCAATCGTCCGCGCCTTTGGGACGAGAAACTTGCCCTGGCGACCGATCAGCCCAAAGAAAGCGGCCTGAAGGCATTGGTTTCCAATCCGTTGGTGCGGCTGGCGGGATTTTCAGTCTTGGGGGTGGTATTGTTGGGGGCGGTCATTGCGGGCTTGATTTTTTCGCGCACTCAGCGCACCCTGCCGCCTACCCATACTCCTGGGCCTTCGCCCACTTATACGCTCACTCCCACCTTTATCAATGCCACAGCGCCGCCTCCCGAAGCAGCAGCTACCCTTGCGCCAATGGCAGAACTTTTGGTTGCGACGTACACGCCTACGCCGCTATATGTCAATCGCCCGCGCCAGCCGCTTTCGGGCGATCTCAATCGTCAATTCAAGAGCGCCTACGAGAGAGGCGATTGGGATATGGTTATCTCCAGCATGGAAGAGATTGCCCGGCTCGAGCCGCAGGCGCCTGATCCGTATTATTACATTGGCGAGGCTTATCGTTTCAAAGGCGATTACCGCCGTGCATTGGATGCGTACAACGAAGCCCTCAAGATTGATCCACAGTTTGGACCGCCTTACCTGGGTTTGGCGCGCGCACGCTTGATGCAGGACCCCAACGCCAATGTGACTGCCTTGTTGGCCGAAGCCTTGAAGCGCGACCCGAACTTTGGCGAAGTCTATCTGGAACGCGCGGCATATTACTTGAAGCATAAAGAACCTGAATTGGCTTTGGCTGACCTCGTGACGGCTGAACGTCTTTTGCCGGGCTCCCCGCTGGTCTACTATTACCAGGCGCAGGCTTACCTGGCGCTCGAAGATTTCGATACAGCCTTAGAAACCGCCCAAAAGGCCAATCAGGCCGATTTGACCATGCTGCCGGTGTATTATTTGCTAGGAAAGATTTCCCTTGAGCAGGGCGATTATGAACAGGCCGCGGCTGCGCTCGAAACCTATACCCGCTATGAGCCGCGCGCGGTAGAAGCCTTTGCCTTGTTGGGAAGGGTATATTATGAACAGAGGAATTGCGAAGCGGCTATCGAGACGATGGGATTTGCCATTGGGCTGGATAGCAGCCGGCGAGATACGTACCTGTATCGCGGTCTGTGCTATGTGGAAAGCGGGCAGGCCGATAAAGCCGAGTTCGACCTCAAGCGCGCTTTGCAAGTCTACAAGAACGCTTTTGCTCCCAATCTTGGTTTGATGCGCGTTTACATCTTGCAAGGACATTATGGCGACGCATACTTGCAAGGGGAGCATGCCTTGTCGTTGGCTCAGGAAGATGCAGAAAAGGCTCAAATTTATTATTGGCGGGCTGTTAACTTCGAAAAACGAGAAGAACCAGAAAACGAGGCAAAATCTTGGAATGACTTGCTGGCCCTGCCAGAAGGAGCCGTGTCAGCCTCTATGCGCGAGCAGGCTCAGAAGCGATTGCTTGTCCTTGCCTCGCCTACCCCCAGCCCGACGGTGGCCAAGGGCAAGAAGACGGCCACTGCTACGCCTAAAGTTACGGCTACTCAACCAACTTCAACCTTGCCGGCGACGCCAACCAACATGCCGCCTACGATTGTAACGACCACCACCCGAACCCCTACCCCTTGATAGCGGCCGTTTTGTAAAGAGGCAATGCGCGAGCATTTAGCGCCGAAAGCGCGTATAATTGTGACGATGCAGGCAATGTCAGACCGATGGGTCAGTTGCCAAACCTGGGAGCGCCTACTATAATTCGTTTGCAATTAGGAGTATGACCCTGGAAACGCAACGTATTACCCAACCAGATGATGAATTGGGCAAGGTTCAGCCTCGCAGACAACTTGAGCCGGGCGTTACCTTGTTCAATCGTTATTTGATTCAAGATGTCATTGGGATTGGCGGGATGGGGTCCGTTTACCGCGCTCGCGATTTGCATTTTCCCAATGTGGTCAAATTGGTAGCGGTGAAGGAGATGGTCAACACTGCGCCCGATCCCCTCGTTCGTCAGACGATTGTGCAGAATTTCGAGCGTGAGGCGAATTTGCTGGCCACCCTCAACCACCCGGCGATTCCGCGCATTTATGACTATTTTTCTGAAGATGAACGCTCTTATCTGGTGTTAGAGTATATTCATGGGAAGGACTTGGAAGCGGTCATCAGCGAAACCAGCGGCTTTCTTGCGGAAGAGCAAGTATTGACTTGGGCGATTGAATTGTGCGATGTGCTGGCGTTTTTGCATAACCATAAACCAGACCCAATCATCTTCCGGGATATGAAGCCGTCGAATGTGATGATTGATTACAATGGGGATGTCAAGTTGGTAGACTTTGGCATTGCCAAGACCTTCCAGGCCGGTCAAAAAGGGACGATGATTGGCACGGAGGGATATTCGCCGCCGGAGCAATATCGCGGCGAGGCTACCCCTCTGGCGGACTTGTACGCTTTGGGAGCGACGCTGCACCATGCTTTGACGCGGCGCGATCCGCGCATGGAACCGCCTTTTTCGTTCAACGAGCGGCCTATTCGCAAAATTAATCCAGCAGTTTCTTTGGAACTGGAAGCAGTTGTCAACGCAGCATTGCAGTATAACCCAGAGGACCGCTTCCCTAGCGCAGAGGATATGAAAGAGGCCCTGATGGCGGCAGCGCGCAAGACGGGGCTGCTGGCCAAAGTCACTTCTCATCTGGTTGGGCCGGCCAACAATGTCAAGCCGTTGTGGGCGTTTGCGTGCGAGGATGAAATTCGTAGTACGCCGTTGTATTATCAGAATACGGTTTTTATTGGCTGTTATGACAACAACCTCTATGCAATTAATGCCGGGGATGGAAAATTTCTATGGAAATACCCCACCGATGGAGGCATCGTCTCAAAACCCGTTGCTTTTGAGGACAATCTCTACTTTGGCTCAGAAGACCGACGTTTGCACGCGGTGGGAGTGCGTTCGGGTAAGGTGGTTTGGACATATTATGCCAATGGCCCGATTCGCTCCTCGCCGCGCATTGCCGAGGGGCACTTGTTCTTTGGTTCGGATGACCAGTATCTTCATGCAGTCAATCTGAATAATGGCCGGGCGGCCTGGAAGTTCGAAACATCGGAGGCCGTTCGCTCGACGCCTTTCATTGCTCATGAGATGGTCTATGTGGGGAATGAGGCAGGCGATTTTCTAGCCATTGATTTTCGCGGCGAATTGAAATGGCGTTTTCAAGCCAAGCGGGCAATCACTTCTTCACCGACTATCTTTGGGCCGATGGTGTTGTTTAGTTCTCTGGATGCTAATTTGTATGCTTTGGACCATCGTAATGGCTGGGTCATTTGGCGTTTCCGTTTAGGAAAAGGCTCTATTTCGTCTCCTTGTGCGGTGGATGATTTGGTATTCGTGGGCGCGGCAGATGGGTACATTTACGCAGTAGATACCAAGACGGCGAAAGAAGTATGGCGTTTTCGCACCGAACACCAGGTGAGCAGTTCACCGGTGATTTATAAAGATGCGCTGTATTGCGGTTCGGTGGATGGAAATTTGTATTGTCTGGAATATCGAACTGGACGGTTGCGCTGGAAATTTGCCTCTGAGGGACAAATCATTGGCTCTCCTCTGGTATTCGATGATATTGTGTACGTAGGTTCGACAGACCACAAGGTATATGCTTTGTTGGCCTAGAAGGAGCATCTGTGATCGAATTTTTTCGTAATTTGTTCCGTAAGCCCCGCAGTGCAGTTGACATGGCAACTACGGCGCCCTTGACCGATCAGCAAATTCAATCTATTTTGCATAGCCAGGCGGTTCGCTACGAGATTCAACAACTGGTGGCCAGCACTGGACAGTCTGTGGGAAAACAGCGTGAACTCAACGAGGATAGCCTGTTGGCGATCACCTCTACGCTGGCGGGTAATTCGGGCAGTTTACCTTTTGGTCTTTATATCGTTGCTGATGGGATGGGCGGCCACCAGTATGGAGAAGTAGCCAGCAACGCCGCGGTGCGTGTTGTGGCTGGTTATGTGATGAAGAAGTTTTCCCCTTATTTATTCAATCTCAATCCTGTGCAACCAGAAGAATCTTTGCAAGAGATTATGCAGGCTGCTGTGCGGGAGGCGCAAAAGACCATCCAGCATGAGGCGCCTAGCAGCGGCACGACGCTGACGGCGGCCCTGGTGCTGGGTCAGCAGGTCACAATTGCCCATGTGGGTGATAGCCGCGCCTATCATATTCACCCTGATGGGCGCGCTGAGGTAGTTACGCGCGATCATTCGTTGGTGAAACGCCTGGAAGAATTGGGCCATATCAGCGCTGACCAGGCTGCCAATTACCCGCACCGCAATGTGCTTTACCGAGCGTTGGGACAAGGCGACATCCTTGAGCCGGATATTTTTACCATCGCATTCCCGCAAACCGGTTATTTGATGTTGTGTAGTGATGGTTTATGGGGCGTGTTGTCTGACCAGGACATGGTGCGTATCATTAAGGAGGCGCCCAATTTGCATCGAGCCTGTCAGAGCCTGGTGGAGGCGGCCAATTCGGCGGGTGGGCCGGATAATATAAGCGTTGTGCTGGTACAATTGATTGGATGATGGCAAAAGAACAAAATTATTACGTTATTCTTGGCGTTGATCGTGACGCTACACAGGAGCAAATCAAGCGGGCATATTTAGAAGCCGCGCAGCGTTTTCACCCTGACAAGAATAAACTTGCAGGCGAAACCGAGATCTTCCTGGAAGTTCAACGGGCGTATGAAACTTTGTCTAACCCATCTCGCCGCGCCCAATATGATGCGCTTTTGCCGCCTGAGGAGAAACGACAATTACCTGTCGAATGGGAGGTGCATTACAGCCGTCCCAATCTGGTGAGGCTCAAAGAGCCTCAAATGGTCTACATTTTGTTGGAAATTTTCCCGTCCAAGCGATCTGGGGAAATTCCTATTCCGCCCCTGAATGTTTGCTTGGCGCTGGACTGTTCGACTTCGATGGCGGGGGAGAAGATGGATATGCTCAAGGCAGCTGCCGTCAACGTTCTACATGAGTTGCGGCCGCAAGACGTTTTCAGTGTTGTCTCCTTTAGTGATCGCGCTCAAGTGATCATTCCCGCTTCTTATCGCCCTGAAAAACATCGCCTCGAGTCTCAGATTCGTATGTTGCAGCCTTCGGGCGCAACAGAAATTTTTCAGGGCCTCGAAACCTCGCTCAAGGAGGTGCAGTCGAGCGCTGATGGAACGCACATCAATCACATCATTCTCATCACAGATGGTCACACGTATGGCGATGAGCCTGCCTGCTTGAAATTGGCCGAAGAGGCTGCCCAAAAGGGAATAGGCATCAGCGCTATGGGGATTGGCAAAGAGTGGAATGATGTGTTTTTGGATACGCTTTGCAGCCTCACCGGCGGTAGCAGCAAGTATATTGCCAAGCCAGAGGACATTCACGCCTTTTTGTTGAACAAATTCGAGACTTTGTCCCGTGTCATTGCCGCGGATGTCGTTTTGGAATTCAGCGGTACGCCGGGGGCAGAGATGACCTTTGCTTTTCGGACCCAACCAGAGACCGGTCCCTTGCCGGCAGAAAGTCCCCTTCACCTGGGAGCCGTTTTACAGGATATGCCGCTCAATGTGCTGTTCGAGTATCGCATTGAGCCTTCTTTGACCAATCAGGATGTGGTGACTTTGTTGCAAGGCTCCATGAAACCGGTCATTACTGGCTTGCGAACGCCTATCCCGCCTGTTCGATTGGAATTCTCGCGGCCGGTATTAGCGCAGGCTGGCGAGGAGGCGCCTCATCCGGCTATCGTTCATTCACTCGGTAGATTGACCTTGTATCGTATCCAGGATAAGGCGCGGATAGAGCTGAATGCTGGAAAATACGAACTGGCTGCGCAGCACTTGAAGCAACTGGCTACTAACCTGCTTGCCCAGGGAGAACGTAGCCTGGCGCGCACCGCGCTCATCGAGGCTGAAAATATCTTGCAAATGGGGGGGCTTTCAGAAGAAGGCTCGAAGGCTATTAAGTATGGGACTCGCTCTCTCCTGATGAAACAAGAATAAGGAGTAGTAAAGATGATTGTATGTCCGAATTGTAAGCACGAGAATCTCGATGGCAGTGTGTTTTGCTTCAATTGTGGTTCGCAACTAGTTGGCACCGGCTCGTTGGTGACTCAAAATATTGACGCTGAGCAAGCCAAGCAAACTCAGCCGATTGCGGGTAAAAATGCTCCTCCCTCCTATTCGTTCGAAACCTGGGCCTCCTTGCATTTATTGGATAGCGGGCAAATTTTGCCTTTGAGCGATCGGAGTGAATTTACGCTTGGCCGAGTGAGCGAAGCGCAGCCTATCATGCCTGATATTGATTTGACTCCTTACCAGGCATATTCCTGCGGCGTATCTCGTCTTCATGCTGCTTTGAAGCGTGAAGGCAAGCGGGTCTTCATCATGGACTTAGGCTCCTCCAATGGCACTTTCTTGAACGGCAAGCGGTTGCAACCTCATGTCGAATATTTGCTCAACCATAGCGACATCTTTTCTTTGGGCAAACTGAAGATCCAAATTCTAATCAAGAAATAGAAGCCCCAGGAGGCGGAGGTAACCATGACGCATTCTATCATCTTGCATCTTCCAGGCGAACCAGCCATTATTGGGGAAGTGGATGAATTGCCTAAGCCAACCGATTCTCTTATTATTGTCAGTAATCCGCGCCAGAAGGATGGCAAAGAGTTGCATTATATTGACCATAACGTTGTCAAGGTGATGTGGCCGCTCTCCAAAGTAAACTTGATCGAGGTGATTGCTGGCGAGGAAGAAGAGCAAATCATTGGCTTTGTGAGGGAATGAGCCTATGCCAGAGGATTCCCGACGTCGTCGTATTTTGGTTGTGGATGATGAGGAACGCATGGTGCGCTTCATCCGCATGAACCTGGAGCATGATGGTTTCCAGGTTAGCGAGGCCTTCAATGGGAAACAAGCCATCCAGAAATTGCGCGATTTGACGCCTGATTTAATTCTGCTAGATGTAATGATGCCCGACCTGGACGGTTTCGAGGTGTTGGAGACGATTCGGGAAATTAGCAATGTTCCGGTAATCATGCTCACTGCTAAAGGCGAGGAAGATGACCGCGTGCGCGGTTTGGAATTGGGCGCAGACGATTATGTTACCAAGCCATTCAGTCCGAGGGAACTGGTCAGCCGCGTGAAGGCGGTTTTGCGGCGCACTGAGGGCGTTAGCGGCTCGATGCACGGCTTGATCGAGGTGGATGAGCGCTTGAAGATTGACTTCGACCGCCGTGAAATTTGGCTGGAAGGCAAATTGGTCAAATTGCGCCCGACAGAATATCGGATGCTCTATCACCTGGTACAAAATGCTGGCTGGGTGGTCTCGCACGAGCAGTTATTGATCAAGGTGTGGGGCTATGAATATCGAGATGAGCCGCATTACGTTCGTTTGTACATCAACTACCTGCGCCAAAAATTGGAGGTGGACCCAGCCAATCCAAAATATATCCTCACCGAGCGCGGGGTGGGTTATCGCTTTGTAGATTTCAGACGACAGAAAAATTGAGATCGCGGTAGCCAATTCCAAAGCCTTTGTCAGACAATTATCTCTCGACTATATTTCCCTCTCATTTACTGGAGAACAAAAAGAGGAATGACAAAACAACGAATTGTTTTAGTGGATGACCATGAAGTCGTGCGGTTAGGTTTGAAGGCCTTACTGGAACGACACCCCCATTTTGAAGTGGTTGGCGAGGCTGGTTCGGCGCGCGAAGCCATGGAACAAGTGGAAGCGTTAGAACCGGATGTGGTGGTGATGGACATCCGTTTGCCGGGCGTTTCGGGCATTGAGGCGTGCGAGGAAATTGTCAATCGTCATCCCGACATCAAAGTCATTATGTTGACTTCCTATGCCGAAGATGAAATGCTCTTTTCGGCCATACGCGCCGGAGCCTCGGGTTATATTTTGAAACAAATTGGCAGCGATGACCTTGTCAAGGCGCTAGAGGCGGTGGGGCGCGGTGAGGCCTTGCTTGATCCGGCCGTCACGCAGCGCGTTTTCCAGGAGGTGCGCCGCGCAGTCAAAGAAGAGGAAGCCTCAGCCTTTGCGCACTTGAGCCAGCAAGAAAAACATGTCTTACTGCTGGTGTCAGAGGGTAAGACGAACCGTGAGATTGCCAAATCGCTCTTCTTGGGGGAAGGGACGGTGCGAAATTACGTCAGTAGCATTCTGTCGAAATTGGGCGTCAATAATCGGGCCGAGGCGGCCGCTTATGCTGTTGAACACAACTTGCGAGAGTATATTACGCTCTGACCGATGACCTGCGCTCGAGGCGGGTTATCTTGAGACCGTCATCATTTTGACGCGCTAGTAGGGGGCTCTTGTTATATAATAAGGGGTAATGGACAAACGGGACTTTTCTATCCTTTTCCTGGGCAAGGCTGATGATGCTTATTGCATCCGCGCCCTGGATTTTTGCCGTCAGCGATTTACCCATGTTACCGATTGTTTGGGCGCCTGGGGCGACCCGTTCCCTCAAGTTGCCAAAGAGTGGAGTGGCGATTACATCATTTCTTACCTCTCACGCTGGGTGGTGCCCTCTTTCTTGTTGAAACGCGCCCGCAAGGCTGCCTTCAATTTTCATCCGGCTTCACCGGAATATCCCGGCATTGGCTGTAACAATTTTGCCCTCTATGAAAATGCCCAAGAATATGGCGTAACCTGTCATCATATGGCGCCGAAGGTAGATAGCGGGCAAATTATTGCCGTGCGGCGCTTCCCGGTGTACCCACAGGATGGCGTGGCAGAATTGCTGGAGCGCACTTACCAGCACCAAATTGCTTTGTTTTTTGAAATCGTCGGCTTGTTGGCCGAAGGAAAAGAACTGCCTGTTTCAGAGGAACACTGGAGGCGTCCGCCTTTTACCCGTGAGCAGTTCAATGAATTGTTCATCATTACACCGGATATGAGCCGCGAGGAAATGGCTCGTCGAATTCGCGCCATCAGTTATCGTCATTGGCAGCCATACATAGAATTGCATGGCTTTCGCTTCGAATACAAACCCTAATGAAAGAGTGGCTGTATTCCCGCAATGCAGTCTACGAGGCGCTGCGCGCCCAGCGCCGACAGTTTTTTGCGCTTGAAATCGCCGAAGGCGTGAAGGAAAAAGGCCGCCTGGAGGATATCTTGCGGTTGGCCTCTGAACGTCAGGTGCCTGTTCATCGTGTTTCGCGTCGCCGGCTCGATCAGATTCATACCCATCACCAGGGAGTGGCTTTGCAAGTTTCGGCCTACCCCTATGCAGACCTGACTGACATCTTTGCTGTGGCCGAAAAACGGCAAGAGCCTCTGTTTGTGCTATTGCTTGATGCGCTCAACGATCCACAGAACTTTGGCACCTTACTGCGCACGGCTGAAGCGGTGGGAGTGCATGGCGTCATTATCCCACTGGCGCATGCGGTAGCGGTTACCTCAGCGGTGGTCAACGCCTCGTCGGGAGCATGTGAGCATTTACTCATTGCGCCGTTTAACCTGTCGCAAGCCATCATGGCGTTGAAAGAGGCCGGAGCGTGGATCATTGGCCTCGATAGCGGCAAGCAGGCCCAAGGTCCAGAAACGATGCGACTCGAGGGCGCCATTGGCTTGGTGGTGGGTTCGGAGGGTGAAGGGATGCGCCGCCTGACAAGCCGTTCCTGTGATGTCCTGCTAGGGCTGCCGATGGTTGGGCAAGTCGAATCGCTCAATGCGGCGGTTGCAGGTTCGATTGCTTTGTATCTGGCCTACCTGGCGCGCACGCGAAAATTTTAGGTTGGGTTTCGGCGTTCTTCTGGTAATAGTGTTACAATCCATCGCGGTAAATTTAATGTTCGCATGATACAAGATCTATGGCAGACTCATTTGAACGAATCCTTGTTGTGACCGATGACCCGGATATCAGTGATTTAATTACCCGGCAGGCTCTACAGCCTTTAGGCTATTCGGTGACGGTGGTCAGTGCGGCGGCGGCTGCTTTGCAGAAAGCGGTTCAAGCCCCCCCGGACTTGATCATTGCAAATTTGCATCTTCCCGGCTTGAGCGCCAAGGATTTGCTGGTGGCGCTGGCTTCTCAGGGCATTCAGGTGCCTTTGGTGGTGCTGGCCGAAAAAGGCCAAGAGCAAGATATTATCCAGGCTTTTCGTATGGGCGCCATGGACTATCTGGCTTGGCCGGCGCGGGATGCTGAGGTGGTAGCGGTAGTGGAGCGCGCTTTGCGACAAACGCGCGAATCGCGCGCTCGCCAGAAGTTGGATCGTCAGTTGCGCGCTTTGAATGAACAATTGCAACGCAAAGTGGGGCAATTGACCTCCATTTTGGCCGTTGGAAAGGCAATGGTTTCTATTACCGACCAGCGTCGTTTGTTTACGCGTATTGTCGAAGGGGCTTTGCAAATTGTGTCTGCCGACATCGGGTGGTTGATGTTGCTCGATGAGAGCAGTAAGGCTTTTTTGTTGACCGCTTATCATAACCTTCCAGAGGGCTGGGCCAAGAAACTTAACAAACCATTGGATGACGGCATCAGTTCCCTGGTCACGATTTCTGGGGAGACGTTGTTGATTCATGGCGAGGCATTAGAGAAATTTCGCGTGGCCATGCTGGGTAAATCGGCGGCGGTGGTGCCGATCAAAGTGCAGAATCAGGTCATCGGTTTGCTCATTGTCTTGCGGCGTGAGGAGCGTGCCTTCGAGCAGGCCGACCAAACTTTGCTCGAAGCCATGGCGGACTTTGCCTCCATTTCATTGGTCAATGCTCGTCTTTTCCGCGCTTTGGAGCAGTCGGCCGACTCGGCCAAGGCTGGTGAAAAACAGCAAAACGCGCTGCTCGAGTCGGTGCGTGAAGCCATTCGAGAAGAACTCCAAGCGGCTATCCAACCCATCGAACTGCTTTTGGCTGGAAAGGCTGGCCCGTTGCAGCCTCAACAGCAACAAGCATTGCAGACCACACAGGCTGCCCTGCGCCGCCTGGCGCGCGCGGCAGAGAAAACAGTGCCTCCCGTGGCGCTTACATTGAGGAAATAGCCTTATCCATATTATGCCTAAACGCGATTTGATTTTGCTGGCTTTGGAAGACTCGACTACATCGCTGCTGATGCAGCGCGCACTTCGCGCAGTTTCTTACGAAGTAGCAGTGGCTCAAGAGGCTTCTGCCCTGGAGAAGATTATTCAGGAGTCTGTTCCGGCTTTGGTGTTGATTGGCGAAAAATTTAGCGGCCAGAGCGGGCTGCGCTGGGCTGGGGAGATATTGGAACGCTTTCCAACCATGCCGATTGTTTTATACGCTGAAACCGATTCACTGGCATTGTGTAAACAAGTCTTACAGAGTGGATTGAGCGGCTATTTGTGTCCACCTTTGCGAAATGACGATATTGTCCAGGCGGTGGAGCGTAGCCTGGCCCATGCGCGCCGAATTGGAGATTGGTTGCGGCGTGAGGTCAAGAAAACCACCGCCTCTCTGGAAAAGCGCGCTGCGCTCAGCGAGGCCGAGCGCAAACGCTTTGAGCATATTTTTTCCAACGTCCAAGACGGTGTCATTATCCTTGACGAAGAAGGTCGCATTCAATTTGTCAACCGTGTTGTTATTTCGGTTTTCGGACTCAATGGCAATTACAATGGCAAGCCGGTTGTCGAGGTAATCAATCATCCAGACATATACACGCTGGTCAAACGGGCAAAACTTTTGCCATTGAAATATCATGAAATCAGTTTTGATGATGGCCGCATTTTTAATGCCCAGTATACGCCCATCGAAGGCGTGGGGGCGGTCATTACCATGCAGGACATCAGTTATTTGAAACAATTGGACCGTATGAAAAACGAGGTCGTGCATACGATATCTCACGACCTGCGCTCTCCGCTGACTTCGGTTCTAGGGTATACAGAATTAGTCGAGCGTGTGGGCGCGCTCAATGAGCAGCAGGTCGAGTTCATCAACCGTATCCGCTCCAGCGTTGAAAGCATCACCACCTTGGTCAATGATTTGTTAGATATGAGTCGTTTGGAAGCGGGCTTTGACGCGCGTCGTGAGGTTGTCCACCCCGAAAATATTCTCAAATTTGCCTTGGATACCGTTGAGGGGCAGTTACAAGTGAATGGTTTGTCTTTGGCAATAGACATCCAGCCAGATTTGCCGAGTCTGCGGGGTAATCCCATTCGCTTGCGTCAATTGTTCGATAATCTCATTGGCAATGCAATCAAATACTCTCCTGCGGGCGGCGTAATTGGTGTTTCTTTGCGAGCCGAGGGACAGCAAATTATTTTCAAGATTTCCGACCAGGGACCGGGCATACCGCCACATGAACAAGCCCGCATCTTCGAAAAATTCTACCGCGCCAGCAACGCTCCCGATAGCGTTGGCGGCTCAGGGTTGGGGTTGGCGATTGTCAAATCAATTGTGGATGCGTATCAAGGGCGCATTTGGGTGGAATCGACGCTTGGCAAAGGGTCTACTTTCTTCGTTGTCCTGCCTACCGGCTGAAATATCTAGGGGGATAATATTACAGTGCAAAGTCCGCGCACGGCAACTGTCATCCTTCTTTGGGTAATGTGTGGATTTGACATATCCGCACAAGCAAAAAGATTGTCAAGCCGCAGAAGCGGCTGCCGCGCTGGCTTGGATTGTCAAATCCAAGCCTCTTGCTTGCGAGACGCTCAAAAGCGCCTGCCCAACCTTGCGACGTTTAGTTCTGTTTCTCTCGAACCGACGTTAAATACGCCTCCGCCGGTGGAGAGCCGGCGGAGGCTTTCGCCAAAGGAGGAGACAGTGAGGAGCATCTTGGAGGTGTCTTATTCCGTCTCCGCCCTTATCATAGCCTATATGCTGGTTTATGTATATCGTCAAATGTCACAGAATATATGTGATATACTTCACAAAGTCAAGGCGTTTGCCAGGAACTGCCTGATGATTTCAATGCCTTCCTCAACATTCTTGTAATAGCGCATCCATAAAAGAGGGTCTGGATTTCCGCTAATCATCTTGGATACCGGCAAGCCTGCTTCAGCCAGGCATAAGACCGGCTTTTTTTCCTTCAGCGCAAAACCGATTTCATAGCCTACGCCATGTGATGGCGCGCTAACTTCTGCGATCAGCGCGTCGCAGGCGCGAATCCAATTCGTGTCGCGCTCGTATACCTCTTGCGCTAAAACGACCTTTTCCAGGGCTACTACGTTTGTCTCGGCCAGGTGCGCTGTAGGTACTTCATGGCCGTCGCTCAACAAGGCGCTGACAAAGGCCTGATAAACGGCCTCGAAGCGGCGCCCGCCGGTGATGGAGCAAGCAAAGTAGACATTCATTGGTGAGGCAATCGTGAAAGAATAGAATTATCCGCTGGGCGTGCTTTTTTCTCTCCCCCGCCAACGCGCATACTATCCAATTCGGCGCTGAAGCGCAACCAGTCTTCTACCAGGATGACGAGATGAGGAGTCTTATCCTTGAAGAAGAACGGTGAAAGAAAAAAGCGCAGCATGGCCGGCGGCATAGGGTAAGCGTTCAGATTGATAACCAGGGCGGTCATAGATGCCAATGGGGCAATGATCTCGCGCCGCCAGCCCGAAATACTCGAAGGAGGAAAGAGCGCCTGCATCGTAGTCGTTGTTGTGCCGCGGAAACGCCGATAGGAAATGTGTAAGCGTAAAAACGGCGTTACCAGCCGCAAATGATCCTTGTACGGTTTGACATATGCAGCCTTACGGATGAGGAACAGGAACGCGGTAAACGCCAAAGCAAAAATCCCCAGCCCATACAACGCTCTAACGGATAGTGGATGAGCCAGGCCCTCTGGCTGTCGTGATACTCCCCAGCCGAGCAAAAACAATTCCAATGACAAGAGCAAGGTGGCAGGCCACCAACGGTCCATCATGCGCTGATAAATGACAAGCGGATAACGGCGACCGCTTTTGGGCATACGCCTCCTCCTTATCCTCTTCGCATCATCCCCCACCCTCAGCCTGCTTGCCGTTCAATTGGGCGCTCAGCCGCCCGATGGCTTGTTCGAGGTGCTCCCCTCGCAGGCTAAAAGTAATATCGCCGCGCGTCTTCTCGATAATGCTGCGAACCAGGTCGGTTTGCCGGCGCAAACCGTTGGTGATGGCGTCGGGATAATCCATCGTGACTAGCACAGAATAGATGTCATCCATATAACCAAGCAGGCGCTCCGTCTCCTCTGAATAGCCATGTCGTAGAATATCCAGCACGCGCCGCCGCAATTCTCCTACCGCCTCTGCCAGACCGTTCAAATAGGTGGCTGATGCCACTGCCAGGGTTTCAGGCGATGGAAGTGGCCGCTCGCAAATTAGGGCGCATGTAATGTTTGCTTCTACATATTCCTTGAGGGCATCTTGGGTGTATCCGGCAAAGAACAAGTCGGGGTATTGGCTCAAACCGGTTTTCAGGCCTTCTGCCAGGTATTGCGCCTCGGATAGGTGCGCCTCCATGACGACCTTTTCTCCGCGATGTACAGCGCGGATGGCCAGAGAGCAGGCGCGTGTCAATAGGCGCGCCTGTCCTAAGGCGTTGTCACGGGCGGCAGAGCGAGCCTCGAAGTCCCGGCGGATGTCCTCGGCGATGCTTTCCAGTTTTTGCATAAGTTAAGAGGTTTCTCTAGGCGGTTCGGGTGTTTGGCGTGGACGGAAGAGTTGCTCGGCCAGGGCAGAATTACTTGGCACGTGAATTTCTCCAAAGGCGGCTTCGTAACGCGCTATATTATCGGCCAGCGCCCGCAAGAGCAACTTGGCGCTCAAGGGCGACATGACCAGGCGCGTTTGTACTACCGCATTTTGTTCACCCGGCAAAAGGTGGGCAAAATCAATCACAATGTCAGCCGGCGAGTGAGCGATGCGTGCCAGGTTAGTGTATGTGGGTCGCAAGCCATCTGGCGATGACAGGGTTGGGCCGGCGGGCGGGACAGGAGTTTGCATACAAAGACTCCAATTCTTAGGCTTGCTAAGGGATCGTTAGAAGGGAATATTGTCCTCTGGCGGCATCGTATCGCCAGCATCTATAGGGCCGCTGGCGGTTGGTTCTTCAAACTCGCCCCGTGAGGACAAGAAGCGCACAGTAGCCGCAGTCACCTCAAATGAAGCGCGAGGCGAGCCGTCTTGTCCTGTCCACACACGCGGGCCGCCTGTGTTGGGATCGCCAGTCAGACGTCCTTCTACCAGCACTTTCATTCCTTTCTTGACGTATTGATTGCAAATTTCTGCTGTTTTGCCCCAGGCTGAAACGCGAAACCAAAGGGTCTCTTTGACCTGTTCGCCATTGGAGGCGGTGTATTGGCGGTTGGTTGCGATAGAAAAGGAGGTCACAGCCTGACCAGTGGGGGTGTAACGCATTTCTGCATCGCGGCCGACATTTCCGGCAATGATAATGGTGTGGAACATGAAGACAATCTCCTTGTAATTATGAGTGAACGCAGCAGGCACGGCGTTTTATGCTAACTATCCCATTTTACCCTATTCAAGCGAGGATTTGTATTTTTGTGCGGCGCTTACGGTTCGCTTACTTTGAACCAATCGAACGACAAGATGATCGGCAAATCGTCGAAAGAAGCAACTGCAATACCTACCTTGCCGCCTGCCAGCCCAAAGCGAGAGACATCTATTTTGCGGATCAGTTTTCCGTTGATATACAATTGAACGTTGTTGTTGGCGCAATCCAGGCCCAGTTCGTTGATTGCGTTGCCGCGCTGAATTCGCTCGGAGACTTCGCTTCGTATAAGAGTATAGTGAGCAATACCTTGTGCCAGCCATTGGCCATAAAGCAGAGTGTAGTGACCCTCGCTGGAGAGGTTGAATTCGTACCAACCGCTCTGTTCATTGTAATGACAGATCAATCCCATAGCGTTCACTGGGCTTTGAGAGGCTTCGACGCGCGTTTCGAGATGCACTGCTTCATATTGGTAGGCATTATAAATTGCGTATAGCCATGTATTGGCGTCGTACAGTTCGAAGGTCAACTTGCTGTTTTGCTGGGATAAGTTCGTTTGCCCCGCTTCGCCCAAAGCGTATATCGTCGTCCATTGGGTAGGTGGATGCTCGAATTCTTCGACGAAGAAACGAGGGGCAGGGGCGGGAGTAAACGACGGCGTGGGAGAAAATGTTTGGGTAACGGTGGCAGGCGGAAGGGTAGGGATGAAGCGGATTGCCGTCGCAGTAGAAGCGGGTGGCGTTACCTGGCAGGCGGTCAGCAACAACAGTCCAATCAGCAGAGTTCTTTTCATAGCACAAACAATCAGAGACCCTAAAGGTCATCCTTTAGGGTCTGGAAAGTGGAGATGGCGGGAATCGAATACCATCCCCTTTTGGGGGCCTCGTCCGAATAAAGCAGGTGGAGATGGCGGGAATCGAATACCATCCCCTTTTGGGGGCCTCGTCCGAATAAAGCAGGTGGAGATGGCGGGAATCGAACCCGCGTCCGAAAGATTCGCCCCTCGAAAATCTACGAGCGTAGCCGGTCGAAAGAGGTTACCCAGGGCGCCTCGACTGGCACGGACATCCCCGAGTTAGCCGCCGACCTTTCGCGCGTGTAGCGGCGTCGCGCGCGGCACTCCGCGTTTGTCACGCCCGGGCCTGCCCCTGGCGGAGAGCGGGGCAGGTGGACGCGGCCTCATCTAGGGAAGCCGACTGTTATGCGTATCGCTTATGCAGCGAGAGGCATAGCAGCATAGGAAGTGCGGTTGGCACTTGATGGTTTGCGCTGAGTTTACGAGTTCGGCGCCTCTCGGCTCGCATTCCGGGGACAGCCTCTCCCGTCGAAGCCTGTCATCCCCAAAATGTGGGAACTTCTCCAGTTTTGGAAGTTGTCCCATTAACCCTTATTATATCACGGCAAATCAGGATAAAATAGGGGATGTAAGTAATAGCCTTGTAATGTATTGGCGTTTCCTTTCGATATGCTGCGCCTCTTTGCCTGATAGCGCTTGCTGGAAAGCGCTCTTTGTGCTAGACTTTGATTACGCCCAATGGATAACTTATGCCTGAAAAGATATTGATCATTGACGACGACCTCGACACTTTGCGATTGGTGGGGTTGATGTTGCAGCGGCAGGGGTATCAGATTATGGCTGCCACGAATGGTCGGCAGGGGCTGGCAAAGGCATTCGAAGAAAAGCCAGATTTGATATTGTTGGATATTATGATGCCTGAAATGGATGGGTACGAGGTGGCGCGCCGGCTGCGCGATAATCCGCTCACGTTGCATACCCCGATTTTGATGTTCACGGCCAAAACACAGTTAGACGATAAGGTGGCCGGCTTTGAAGTGGGTGCAGACGATTATCTCACGAAGCCTACGCATCCCTCGGAACTTCAGGCGCACGTCAAGGCTTTGCTGGCGCGTTCTGCCCGCCCTCCTGAGAAAATCAGGACGGTACAACATGAACATCATGGACATGTGGTTGGCTTGCTCGCTGCGCGTGGCGGCATGGGGGTTTCATCACTGGCGGCCAACCTGGCGGCGGGCTTATTCCAAAAGACGCAGGCCGATGTCGTGTTGGCTGAATTGACGCCTGGACAGGGCAGCCTGGGGTTGGATTTGGGTTCGGATATGCAGGAGGGACTGGCTACGCTTTTGTCGCTTCCGCCTGCGGAAATTACGCGCGATAAAGTTGCAGAGCAACTGATTTCTCATGCGGCGGGATTCAAAATGTTATTGGCTTCTCATCATCCGCGCGATTTTCACCTGATAGGGCAGGTGAGCCAATACGAGAATCTCATAGCCCGTCTTTCGACTTTAGGCCGTTTCATCGTGTTGGACCTGGGTATGGGCTTGCCTCCGTCTGTGCAGCGTATCTTGCCTCTCCTCAACGAGATTATCGTTGTGGTCGAAGGGGTTCCTAATACGATTGAACACACCCGTGCGCTCATCAATGATTTGATCGAGTTGGGAGCAGACAAAAACAATATTTTGCCTGTGCTGAATAACCGTGTTCGTTCGGAGACTCAGATGCCGTGGGGGGAGGTGCAAAAACAATTGGGGCATTCGCTGGCGGCGACCTTGACCCCCGCGCCAGAATTGTTTACTCAGGCAGTGCGCATGAAAACGCCCGCCTTGCTTTGCCAGCCAGATAGTTTGACAGCGCAGCAAATTCGAAAATTGACTGACGTGTTGATAGAGCGTGAGGCGCGTCAACAATGATGGCAATTTCCGGTCAAACCTCCGCAAATGTTGAGTATGCCGCTGAGTTGCTTAGTCAAGCCAAGCGGGCGGTGGTTCTGACCGGGGCAGGGATTTCAACTCCCTCGGGTATTCCTGACTTTCGTTCCGAAGGGACGGGGCTGTGGGCTAGGGATGAGCCGTTGGAGGTGGCGTCTCTGTCTACTTTTCGCACCGATCCGGAAAAGTTTTTCCAGTGGTTTCGCCCTTTGGCAAGTCAAATTTTTGGCGCTCAACCCAACGCAGCCCATATCGCCCTGGCTGAATTGGAAAAGGCAGGCCGTATTCAGACCTTGATTACTCAAAACATTGATGCCTTGCATCACAAGGCCGGTTCGAGACAAATTATCGAGATGCACGGCACGTTGCGCACGCTTTCTTGTACTCAATGCTTTCAGCAGGTAGAATCGCACGGCTATTTGAAACCCTTCGTCGAACATGGACAACTCCCTCGTTGCCCACGATGTAATGGTCTTTTGAAGCCAGATGTCATCTTGTTTGGCGAGCAACTTCCTCAGCAGGCCTGGTTTGAGGCGCAGCGCGCTTGTCGTCAGTGCGACCTGATGATTGTGGCAGGCTCCTCGCTGGAAGTCTTGCCGGTGGCCGGATTGCCCATGCAAGCCATAGACCGAGGCGCTCATTTGATCATCGTGAACAATACGCCTACATATCTAAATGTGAGAGCCGATTTTGTTTTTATGGACAATGTGGCTGACATTCTTCCCTTAATTGCAGAGAGAACGCTCCATGGCTGAAATCAAAACTGAACGACTGGATAGTTATGTGCGTTTGATTGATATTGCGCGCGATCTCGCCTCGACTCTGGACCTGGACGTGCTGCTGCACCGAATCGTGCAGGCGGCTGCCGACATCACCGCCGCCGAGGCGGCTTCTATTTTGTTGTACGATAACACCTCGCGGCAACTTTACTTCCAGGTGGCTACCAATATTGATGAGCCGACTATGCGTGGTTTGGTGGTGCCTCTGGAAGGAAGCATTGCCGGTTGGATGGTTACCCATCGTAAGCCGGTGCGCATTGACAATGCCCATCAGGACCCGCGTCATTTTGCCAACATCGAGAAAACTACAGGTTTTTTGACACAATCTTTGTTGGGCATCCCTTTGATTACCAAGAACAAAGTTGTGGGAGTGCTCGAGGCTCTAAATAAACGAGAGGGGAAATTTTCCAGCAGCGACGAAAATCTGCTGTCAGTATTGGGCGCTCAGGCGGCTGTTGCTATAGAGAATGCTCGCTTGTTCCAACAATCCGATTTGATTTCTGAGTTTGTCCATGAATTGCGCACTCCGCTGGCCTCCCTCAGCACGGCTACCTATTTACTGCTTCGGCCGGAGATGTCGCGCGAACAGCAGGAACAGATTGTCAATAACATTCATAACGAAACTTTGCGGTTGAATGCCCTGGCGTCTTCGTTCCTTGACCTGGCACGCTTGGAATCGGGCCGGGTGCAGTTTCGTAAATCGGCTTTCGATATCATGGACTTGCTGTATGAATGTCGGGATGTAATGGCTTCCAAGGCCGATGAAGAGCGTATCCAAATTTTGGTGGAGCAGCCCGAAGGTTCCACGCTGCTAGAAGCGGACCGCGACAAGATCAAGCAGGTTGTGCTGAATCTGCTTAGCAATGCTATCAAATATAACCGTCCAAATGGCTCGGTCATTATGAAAACCGAGGCAACTGAGAATAATTTGCGCCTTTCGGTACAGGATACCGGCTTAGGGATTCCCGAGGATGCATTGGTGCATGTCTTTGAGAAGTTTTACCGCGTGCGTGAGCATGAGGCTCGCGCCACCGGTACCGGGCTGGGACTTTCCATTTGCAAGCAGATTATCCAGGGACATGGCGGCACCATTGAGATCAAGAGCAAACTTGGCGTTGGGACGAATATCATCATTGACTTGCCGCGCACGAGCAAAGCATTGGTTAAGGAAAGAACAAAGCCTGAAAAATAAGGTATCCCCTCCGGCAATCGTTCAAAGGCTGCGTGAACTTGTGGGAAAGAGCAACCCTGCGCTGCTTATTCCTTTGTTTTTGACAATTTGATGGTGACGTCCGTTGGCAGGGCGAGTTTGGCCTCAATTTCCACTGCCTTGAGAATTCCGACCGGTACCGGGCAGGCTGCATGGGTGCAGTACTTATGACCGGCTGCATGGATTTTTGGCATGGCGCGCCTGAAAGACAATTCTTGATACGGCTCTACCTCGGTTAATTCTTCAGCCATTTTTTGAATCGCGGTGCATTCGCTTGTAATGCTCAGTTTGCAGACTTTTCCCTCCATCGTTGCTTCGACTACCGTGTTAAAACCGCAATTGCCAGCAAAAATTTCTGCTTTTGCCATATAGATACTCCTCATACTTGATTTGTGCCTAATAAGAGCAATTTTATCAGATTTATGGTTAAAAGTGGCGATGATTGCTTGTCAAGGATTTCCGCGCTGTGAATTGGCAGCCTCTCTTTGTTGTATAATCGCGTGGGTTGGCAACATGCTTTACCATTTCGTTTCCTTGAATAAGTCGTAGTCGTAATGAAAACCTTTTCCATCGTTGTCCCAGTTTACTTCAATGAGTTGAATTTGCCAGATACCATCCCGCAACTGCTGGCGCTGGCCGAACGTCTGCCCAATTATTGGCTCGAATTGGTGTTTGTAGAAGACGGCTCTCAAGACCAGTCGTTAAACATTTTGTTGGAGTACCAGCGGCAATTTCCGCAGCACATCAAGGTTGTAAAATTGACCCGCAACTTCGGCACTATGGCTGCCTTGCAAGCCGGGTTGACCCTCGCTACCGGCGACTGTGTGGGCGTCATTGCCGCCGACCTGCAAGACCCCCCGGAACTCTTCCTGGACATGGTGCGCCACTGGGAAGGGGGGACAAAGGCCATCTTTGCCGTCCGCGCCGACCGCGAAGAGTCCTGGCTGCAAAAGTCCTTTTCCAACCTGTATTATGCGCTCATCAATCGCTTTGCTGTGCCTGGTTATCCGTCCGGCGGTTTCGACTTCTTCCTGGCCGACCGCCAGGTGATAGAAGAGGTCAACAAAATCCACGAGAAAAATACGAACATCATGACCTTGATCTTCTGGCTTGGGTATCAGGCCGTCTTCATCCCGTATGTGCGCCGCAAGCGCACCAAGGGCAAATCGCGCTGGACGCTGGCTAAAAAGGTCAAACTCTTTGTTGACACGTTTGTTTCATTTTCCTATTTCCCCATCCGTCTGTTTTCTTTCATCGGCATCATCTATGCGCTGCTTTCCTTTGCTTATGGCCTGTTTATTTTCATTTCCTGGCTGAGTTTTGGGATCGAGGTGCAGGGCTGGGTGCCGATGATGTTGGTGTTGACCTTTACGGCGGGGCTGCAAATGACCTTGCTGGGTATCTTGGGCGAATACTTATGGAGGACGCTCGACGAGGCCAGAGGACGTCCGCTATATGTCATTGATACCATCTATGATTCTTCTACATCCCCAAAAACGTGAGGAGAGGCATGTTTTATTACAAACACCCGGCGGCCATCGTAGAAACAGAAAATATCGGTGAAGGGACGCGCGTTTGGGCCTTTGTCCACATCCTGCCAGGCGCCCGCATCGGCGCGGATTGTAACCTGTGCGACCATGTCTTCATCGAGAACGATGTCATCGTCGGGGACCGGGTGACGATCAAGTCTGGCGTGCAACTCTGGGATGGAGTCCGAATCGAGGACGATGTCTTCATTGGGCCTAACGTCACTTTTACCAATGACCGCTTTCCGCGCAGCAAACAATATCCTGAAAAATTCTCTCGCACGGTCGTCCAAAAAGGCGCCTCCATTGGCGCCAATGCTACCTTGCTGCCTGGCGTGACGATCGGGCAGAAAGCCATGGTAGGAGCGGGCGCGGTGGTCACCAAGGATGTCCCCCCCAACGCAGTGGTTGTTGGCAACCCGGCGCGCATCGTCAACTATGTGACGGGAGATGGGCGCCCGCCGCCAAAGCAGGGGGCCGGCTCCGCTTCACAAGCGCAAAGCCTGTCTGTGCCGCAGGTAAAACTGTACGAATTTCCCGAAGTTTCCGACCTGCGCGGCAGCCTGACTTTTGCCGAATTCCCCGGCGATTTGCCTTTCGAACCGCGCCGCTTCTTCCTGATTTCCAACGTGCCAGGCAAGGACGTGCGCGGGGAACATGCTCACAAAGAATTGCATCAGTTCTTGATTTGTACACATGGCAGTTGCGCCATTGTAGTAGATAATGGTCAGGAACGCTGCGAAATCCTGCTGGACAGGCCTACGCTGGGCTTGCATATCCCGCCCATGATCTGGGCCACCGAGTACAAATTTACCAGCGACGCCGTCTTGCTCGTCCTGGCTTCTGACATCTACAAAGCAGACGATTACATTCGTGATTACGAAGAATACCTGGCTTCAGTCAAGGGAGAGAGTAGAGAGTAGAGAGCAGTTATGCAGCGCATCCCATTTCTGGACATGAAAGCCCAATACGCCGAACTCAAGAGCGAGTTCGACCAGGCCTACCAGCGCGTGATGGACTCGGGCTGGTACATCCTGGGCGGGGAGGTGGAGGCCTTCGAGCAGGAATTTGCCGCCTACCTGGGCGTAAAGCACTGTATTGGCGTGGGCAACGGCCTGGAAGCCCTGCAACTCATCCTGATGGGCTACGGCATCGGCCCCGGCGATGAAGTCATCGTCCCGGCCAACACCTACATCGCTTCCTGGCTGGCGGTCTCCTATGTCGGCGCAACCCCGGTCCCGGTCGAGCCGCACCCGGCCACGTACAACATCGACCCGGCTCGCATTCCCCAAGCAATCACCCCGCGCACCAAAGCCATCATGCCGGTACATCTCTACGGCCAGCCGGTCGAAATGGAGAAAATCTGGGAAATTGCGAAATTGCATGACTTGAAAATCATCGAAGACGCTGCCCAGACGCACGGCGGCTGGTACCGCGACCGCCTGGCTGGCAACCTGGGCTCGGCGGCCGGTTTCAGTTTCTATCCCACTAAGAACCTGGGCGCGTTTGGCGACGCGGGCGCGGTCGTCACCAACGACGACGAACTGGCCGACAAGGTGCGCGTCCTGCGCAATTACGGCTCGCGGCAGAAATACGATAACGAAGTGCGCGGACACAACTCCCGCCTCGACCCATTGCAGGCCGCCTTCCTGCGCGTCAAACTCAAGCACCTGGACGAATGGAACGAACGCCGCCGCCGCATTGCCCAGCGTTACCTGGACGACTTGCGCTTCCTTCCACGCCTGGGCCTGCCTGCCGTTCCCCCCGACGTGATCCCGGTCTGGCACGTTTTCGTCATCGCCCACCCCGAGCGCCAGCGTTTACAGGAACACCTGGCTGCCAACGGAATCGGGACGCTGATCCACTACCCCGTCCCGCCCCACCTTTCTCCGGCTTATGCTGATTTGGGGTTTGCGCCTGGCGACTTCCCCATCACAGAAAAGATGGCCGATACCATCTTGAGCATCCCCATCGGCCCGCATGTCAGTCAGGAGCAAGCCGATTACATAGTAAAAATAATTCGGGAATTTGTTGGGTAATTCATGGCAACAAGAAGAAAAGGTCTCGCTTTCATTGGGCTTGGAATAGTCGTTGTCCTGGCTACTATTGTGGCTGGCTGGTCGTTGCAAGGCGGACGCACAGGTTTTGGGCCTTTCCAATTCTTTGGCATTGAGGTGGGTATATTTCTCTCTCTAATCGGCATGGGGTTTTTGCTCCTTAAACCCGATGATAAAGTTTCACTTTGGAAGCAATTTTATGCGCTGATAGAGAAAATCCTCGACTGGCCAAAGGCGGTGTGGGTGATTCTTGCTTTTCTGCTCCTATATGTACCGTTCTTCTTATTTCCGCTGTTTTTTGCCAAGAACCAAATTCATTATTTGACGAAATATATTCCAGATGCCTACATAACGCACATTGGGTTCGATATTGAGGCCATTGTCTCGCGGATTCAAGCCTGGTTCGTGACCGGTCAATCTCCTTATGCAGACGGCTTCATTGCTTATCCTCCTCTGGCTATTGCGCTTTTCGCACCATTAATCCTCATTGGATACCCGGCCTATTTCAAACTTATGACCGGGTTGACCTTGATTGCATATCTTATAGCCGTATGGCTAATTCCATCCCTTGTCATCCCCAAAGACAAACGCGCAATTCTATTCCTGATATTTATCACTGGTCTCTTTTCTTACGGGCTTCAATTCGAGGTGGAGCGCGGCCAGTTCAACTTAGTTGTATTCTCGTTATGCTTATTTGCAATTTACCTTTTTCATTACTATCCCAGGTTTCGCTATTTTGCCTATGTACTCTTTTCCCTTGCTGTGCAACTCAAAGTGTATCCTGTTATATTTGTCGTCATGTTCATTGAAAATTGGAAGGATTGGAAAAGCAACATCACACGCTTGTTGGGGTTAGGCCTACTGAATTTCTCTCTCCTGTTCATTTTGGGTTACCCTTTTTTTCAGGATTTTCTTCAAGCCATTACTGCCTACCAGTTTGATTACCAGAGTTCGCGTTATGAAAATCTCTCTATCAAAGCCTTCGCGTACTATTTTTCGACGAATCTGTTTGACGCCAGTATTGCATCGAAAGCATCTGTCTGGCTTGAAATTTTCTTCTTTCTATTGGTGGGGTTGTCGTTATGGGTTACTATACTTGTTGCATGGAAAAAGGACATGCATGGCTTGAATCCCTGCTTATTATTGGTTTCTACTCTGGCGGCGCTGATCATCCCTTCGGTCAGCAATGATTACAAGTTGTCCATTTTGATTGCCCCAGTGATATTGTTCTTATCCCAAGAAACCGAAATACACGTCAAAAGCAAGAAAATTATCTACATCGTCTTGACTTTTCTGACCTCTTTGGCTTATTGGAGTACGTTCTACCCTGCTACGGTCAAGCCTGATTTCCTGGATAGGAATTTCCCTGCTTTGTTTTTGATGCTGATGTCGGTTACAGTATTGAATTTTCTTGTTCCTTATACCGAAACAATTGCAACCAACCACTCTCACCGTTAACTTATCCTCTCAAAAAAACGCCCAAAGGCAATTGCTTACCCGCCCACTTATTGAAAGGCATTGTCTATGAATAGTTTTGTTGCTACCATCCTCACCTTCGCCATCGCGTTGGCCTTCCTGCGCCTGATGGATTTCTTTGCCCACCAGGGTTGGATCGAATCCCGCTTGAGCCGCAAACTGATCCACATCGGCACCGGGCCGATCTTTGTGCTGTGCTGGTTGTTCTACCCGGATGCGCCCGAAGCGCGCTGGCTGGCGGCGCTGGTCCCCTTTTCGATTACCGTCCAGTTTGCGCTGGTGGGACTGGGCGTCATGAAAGACGAGGCCTCCGTCCGCGCCATGTCGCGCAGCGGCGACCGCCGCGAAATCCTGCGCGGACCGCTCTATTACGGCCTCATGTTCGTCCTGCTGACCGTCATCTTCTGGAAGGATTCGCCGGTTGGCATGACCGCCCTGATGATCATGTGCGGCGGGGATGGGATTGCAGATCTGGTCGGGCGGCGCTTCAATTCCAGCAAGTGGCCGCATAGCCCCCAAAAGACCATTGCCGGCTCGCTGGGCGTCTTCTTTGGCGGCTGGCTGCTCTCGGCCTTCATCCTTGCCGTTTATGCTGGGGTAGGGGTGTTCGGCAAACCGTTTTCTTCCTACCTGCTGCCGCTGACCATCATAGCCCTGGTCAGTACCCTGGTAGAGTCGCTGCCGCAGCGGGATGTGGACAATATCACTGTCACCACCGTCGCTGCGCTGTTGGGATATTTCCTGTTCTAGCCAGACAATACCCGGTCCATAAGGTAGTCTTTGACCATTATCTTTTCAGGTGGTAGGGAATGTCAATGATTACCCGTTGGAAGCCTCGGTTGCGCCGCCGGTAGAGTAGTGCGGCTTTGAGCAGCCAGGCAGTCTGGTTGTGCAAAAGGGATTGCCACCACTTGGCCGGGATGAATTCAGGCAAGATGATGGTGGCGAGTTGGTCATCGTTATACTTTTTATCTGTCTCATCCAGGAAATCAAGCAAGGGACGGATGATGGAGCGATATGGCGAAGAGACTACCACAAGGGGAATATCCGGCCATAATCGCTTCCATTTCTCCCTTACCGCTTCGGCTTCTCCAGGCTCCATTTCGACGTATACGGCGGTCACATCCCTGGAAATGGCCTGCGCAAAATCTACCGCATCCACGATCCCACGATGCACGCCGGAGATCGGGATGACTATGCGCGGCGCGGGGGAAGGCTTCAAGGAAGGCGGAAGGCCATGTAGCGATAACTCGCGCGCCACCTCCCGGTAATGCGAACGGATTCTGTGAAAGGTGATTACCAGCGCAGGAATGAGAAGGACGGTAATCCAGGCTCCCTCGAGGAACTTGCTGATTCCGATGATCAACACCGTGATTGCCGTCGCCAGCGCCCCCAGCCCATTCAAGAAGGCTTTCGCAAGCCAGGCTGTCCCGCGTTTCCGATACCAGTGCAACACCATACCTGCCTGTGAGAAGGTAAATGCCAGGAAAACGCCCACAGCAAACAGCGGAATAAGCGCGTGGCTATTGCCGCCAAACAGAAAAATGAGCACACCCGTAGCCGCAGCCAGGGTCACGATACCATTGGCGAACACCAATCGGTCGCCCAGTCCGGTCAACTGGCGCGGCAGGAAACCGTCCTTGGCAAGGATGGCTGCAAGGCGTGGGAAGCCCGCAAAACTGGTGTTGGCGGCTACCGCCAGGATGAGCATGGTACTGCTCTGGATGAGATAGTAAGCCAGACCATTTCCCACCAACCGCCGCGCCAGGGCTGAGAGAATGGTTTCTTGTGGAGCAGCAATCACTCCCAGGTATTGTGTCAATCCAATGCTGCCTACGAAGAGAATACCCATGAGCGCGGCCATGACGATCAACGTTCTGCCTGCATTTTTTGCTTCAGGAGATTGGAAGGCCGGTACGCCGTTACTGATGGCCTCGATGCCGGTCAGGGCTGTGCAGCCAGCAGAGAAGGTGTGCAGGAGCAGGTAAAGGGTCACAGGTTGAGGCGCAGCGGGGAGACCTGTGATCCAGGTCGCGGGTCCATCCACTACCAGGCGGTAAAGTCCGTACGCCAGCATTGGCAGGTAAAGGAACAGGAACAAGTAGACCGGCACGGACATCAATGTCCCCGTCTCGCGCAAGCCGCGCAGGTTTGCAATGGTCATGACGACCAATATTGCCAACGCCAATACAACCCGGTGAGGCCAAAGGGCAGGAAAGGCCGAAGCAATCGCTTCCACTCCGGCTGTCAGGCTGACAGCGGCGGTGAGTAGATAACCGATCAACAGCGCCGCGCCTGTCACCAGGCCGGGCAGGGCGCCTAGATTGTCGCGCGCCACCACGTACGACCCGCCACCGGAGGGATATCCCTGGATGGTCTGGTAATAGGACAGGGCAACGATCACCAGCAAGCCGGTGACCGCCAACCCGATCGGCCAGGCCAGCGCCAGCCCTGCGCTGCCTGCTACCAGCAGCCCCAGGTAGATTTCCTGGTTGGCGTAGGCGATTGACGAGAGCGCGTCCGGCGAGAAAGCAGCCAGGGCGCGGATCTTGTTCAGTTTCTTTTCGTGCAGTTGGTAGGTGGGAAGGGGCGGACCGATCAGCAGTTCTTTGAGGCGCGTCAGCATAGCCTGAGTATACACCTCCCCAAGGAGTCTGGTTGGCAGTTTAAACGGGGTCTCTGTGAAGCGCCGTATATTGCTTTGCGGGATTGCCAGATCCGGCAAAGATGGCTTCGGAATTGTCAATACCCATTCTGGGTACTTTCCGAGCCAGTAAAAGCACTTCCGCGTTTCGAAATAGCCAGCCAATTTGTTGTATAATCGGCCTTCAGGATGACCCACATAACAATTCAAGAGAAACCCGTTGATCTTGTCCTAGAAGAACCTGGCAGAATCCAAACATCTGCCGGATTCTGGGATTGGCATGATACGAGCGAAACATTGAACTTCCGAAGTTTTCCAGGCTTCGGAAGTTTTTTCGAGTCTATCCTTACGACTAAATTACCCAACTAGGAGACTACTTATGCCCACTGACCCCAAATCCCCCTACCTGCCTTTTGGCGACAACACCCACGCGCCCTGGTACGGCAAGGACATCCTGTCCGTCAAGCAGTTCACCCGCGCTGACCTGGAGTACGTCTTTGGCGTCGCCCACGAGATGCGCGGCATGGTCGAGCGCATCGGCACCTTCGACCTGCTGAAAGGCAAGATCCTCGCCAACCTGTTCTACGAACCCTCCACCCGTACCTCGTCATCGTTCACGGCGGCCATGGAACGGCTGGGCGGCAGCGTCATTCCTATCAACGAAGTGCGCTATTCCTCGGTGGCCAAAGGCGAAAGCCTGCCCGATACCGTCCGAACGCTCGAATGCTATGCCGATGTCATTGTGCTGCGTCACCCTGAAACCGGCTCAGCCGCCATTGCTGCCAAGGCGGCGCGCAAGCCCGTCATCAATGCTGGCGATGGCGTGGGCGAGCATCCCACCCAGGCGCTGCTCGATACCTTCACCATCTTCGAGGAACTGGGCGAGGGTCAGGTAGATGGTATGACCGTCACCATGCTGGGCGATTTGAAGTATGGCCGCACTGTTCACTCGCTGGCGCGCTTGCTCTCGCTGTTCCAGGTCAAGATCAACTATGTTTCTCCTGAAATCCTGCGCATGCCCAAAGAAGTGATGAATGAAGTGGCTGCCAAGGGCGTCCCGCAGGCCGAGTTTACTTCGCTCGAAACAGTCTTACCCGAAACTGACGTATTGTACGTCACCCGCGTCCAAAAAGAGCGCTTCGAGGACCCGGCAGAATACGAAAAAGTCAAAGGCGCGTATGTGATTGACCCCGACATCATGAAGGCCGCCAAGCAAGACATGATTGTCATGCACCCCCTGCCGCGCGTTGGCGAGATCAGCCCCGACTTCGACGACGACCCCCGCGCCGCCTATTTCCGCCAGATGGAGTATGGACTGTACGTGAGGATGGCTTTGCTTGCAATGGTGTTGGGCAAAGCGTAGGCGCACGACACATACAATGGAAACCTTCTTCTCTTTCCTCGAAAAACGGGTGGACGATTGCTCCTCCCTGCTGTGCATTGGACTGGACCCGCACCTCTCCGACCTCCCCGAACCCACCGCCGCCTCTGCCCTGGACTTCTGCCTGCGTCTCGTTAAAGCGACATCTCCCTACGCCGCGGCCTTCAAGCCCAATGCCGCCTTCTTCGAGGTCTTTGGCGCGGATGGGTGGACGGCGCTCAGGCAGGTCATTGAAGCCGTTGAGGACGAATCGCGCCGCCTCGGCTCGCTCATCCCCGTCATCCTGGATGCCAAGCGCGGCGACATCGCCTCCACTGCTGAAGCCTATGCCAAATCCGCCTTCGCGCATCTCGGCGCGCACGCCATCACCCTCAACCCCTACCTGGGCTTCGATTCCATCCAGCCGTTTCTGGGCTACAAGGAAAAGGGCGTCTTCCTGCTGTGCAAGACCAGCAACCCGGGCGGCGGCGACCTGCAAGATGTGTTGGTTCTTGACGAGGAAGAAAGGGAAAAGACAAAAAAAGGCGACCTCTTTCCTTTTTCTTCCTTCATCCCCTTACACATCAAGGTTGCCAAACTCGCCCAAGCCTGGAACAGCGGGAACAACATCGGCCTGGTGGTCGGCGCCACCCAACCCGAAGCGCTGGCCCGCGTCCGCGCTGCCGCGCCGGGCCTGTGGTTCCTGGCGCCCGGCGTCGGCGCCCAGGGCGGGGACTTGGCCCGGGCGCTGGGAGCAGGCCTGCGTCAAGATGGACGCGGGATGCTGATCAACGTCTCGCGGGGCATTGCGCGGGCATCCAATCCCGCCCTGGCTGCGGCGGAACTCAGGGATCAGATATTGGAGATTAGAGAACAGTTCCGCCGTCAAGGAGAATGACATGCAGCCACTACGCTCTGCTCGTCTCTCTACTCATCTACTCTCTACTCTCTCCGACGGTCTTCTATCGGCCGGCTGCATCAAATTCGGAGAATTTACTCTCAAGTCGGGGATCAAGAGTCCCATTTACATTGACCTGCGCCGCCTTATTTCTTACCCCAAGTTGCTGGCAGACGTGGCTCAAGCCTACTTGCCGCTGCTTTCTGGGCTGCAATTTTCCCGCTTAGCCGCTCTGCCTTACGCCGCTATCCCTATTGCCACTGCCATCTCGTTGCAAGGCGGCTATCCGATGATTTACCCGCGCAAGGAAATCAAAGCCTATGGCACTAAGGCCGAAATCGAAGGCGAATATTGTCCTGGCGAAATGGTCGTTGTCATTGATGACCTGGCCACGACCGGCGAAAGCAAGTTCGAAGCCATCCAAAAACTGACTGACGCGGGCCTGATGGTAAAAGATGTTGTCGTGTTGATTGACCGTCAATCGGGTGCAAAGGCGGCATTGGCGCAGGCGGGTTTCAATCTGCATGCCGTGTTCACCATTTCTGACATGTTGAATCGTTGGGAAGAGAGCGGCAGCATAGAAAAAGAAAAAATCGAACAGACAAGAGCATTTTTGCAAGCCAGATGAGTGGGGTTCTTTGCAAAACTTATGGTAAAATCATCTTGCTCGGAGGGATGGCCGAGTGGTTTAAGGCGCCTGTCTTGAAAACAGGTATGGAGTAATCCATCGTGGGTTCGAATCCCTCTCCCTCCGCCTTTCCACTCTGAGCGTAAAGGCAACCTGGGGAGGTGCCAGAGAGGCTGATTGGGCTCGCCTGCTAAGTGAGTGTCGGGGTTAAACTCGACCGCGGGTTCGAATCCCGCCCTCCCCGCTGATGAGGGTTCGCTCTAAAAGCGAACTCTCGATTTTTTTGTAAGAGGCGCAACCGTTCTTCAGCCGCTTGGCTTTTCTTGTTTGTCCGTAAACGCCTACCCTGCCTATATTTGAGCGCAAATCGTCCACGAATACTGCACGAATACACGAATCACGCCGTCATTCGAGCATTCGTGGTTTATTCGTGGATGGTTTTCTCACCCAAAAACCAAACCGATGCTAGAGGTGGGCAGTTACGTTTGTCCATTATTCTGCAGAATGTCGCGCTATAGTATTACTCGCGAAGATTCTGTGCAGTACTGCTTCAGTTTGTTCCTGTGCAAAGCGCAAACTGAAGTTTACGGCACAGCCGCGCTATGCTTTTTCCCACGTTTGATACACGGCCAGGTTGCCCTCTTTGCCGTCGGAGTAGAAGGTCTTGGTAATTTTGAAGCCGGTCGAAGCGGCCAGCGCGGCCAATTCATCCTGGTCGAAGTGATGAACGTAACGCAGGCCGTGACCGCCCGCGCGCCAATCCAGTAGATAATCGCCTGGGTCTACGTCTTGTTGCGTCAGGCCAATTTCGCTCCATGGCCGAATGCGCCCTCTTAGACGTGGGCTGTTCAGGAATTGCCAGTTCGAGTGGATGAAACGCCCGCCCTCCGCCAGCAATGCATGAGTTGTCTTCAAAATACCCAGCCTCAGGTTTTGTCCAGGGATGTGATGTAAAACAGCAAAGGCAGTAATCAGTTCCCAGGCATTAATCACTGATAACTGATCACGGATGAGCGATAACTGCGTGAGGTCGGCTTCACGAAATGCAGCCGGAAAATCTCTCGGCGTAGATCCGGCCTCCGCAAGCAGAGGCAGGCTGAAGTCCAGGCCCAGATACGCGCCGCGGTGGCCACAACTCGCTAGCGCCCGCGCCAGTCCGCCATTGCCGCATCCCAGGTCGAGAATCGTCTCATTTCCTCGCAAGGAGGCCAAAATCTTACGCACGCCTGGCTGGAGGCGGCTGCGCGTGGCAGAGAAGGAGGCGCCAAAATCGGTGTAGAATTGACGGTTAAGGGTCAGCAATCGTTCGGCAATTTTGGCTTTCATACGCCTATTATATGATACTTGCTGGATGTATCGGGGTATCCTTAGATGGGGGAGCCGATTCCGCGCCCCACCCTTTGGTTTATGGCCATGATACTATCGGGTTATAATTTGCAACTTGAGAGGTAGCGTGTCGAAGAAGGAAAATTGGCTCGAAACCCATTCTCTGACGCCTGAGAAATTGGAACTGGCGCGAAGAGCGCTGAACGATGTGCGGCGAGGTCTGCCGGTGATGGACAGTCTGCGCCGTCATCCTGTGCCGGGCGGCGGTTATTTGGGTAAATATGCGCTGGTAGCGGCTTATCAACAAATGGTCCAGGAGGGCGAACTGAGCGAAGATGTGCGCCTGTTGGAGCGCATCCGTTTGAAGCCGGTGCGTACCCTTTCGGGCGTGACGACTGTGACAGTGTTGACGAAGCCGTATCCCTGCCCTGGGAAATGCGTGTTCTGCCCTACCGACGCGCGTATGCCCAAGTCATATTTGCCAGACGAGCCAGGCGCCATGCGCGGGCTCGAATTTGATTTTGACCCCTATGCACAGGTGCGCTCGCGCCTCGAGGCGCTGGAGGCGGTGGGGCATCCTATTGATAAGATCGAACTGCTCATCCTGGGCGGCACCTGGTCGGCTTACCGGCGCGATTATCAGGAGTGGTTTGTCAGGCGTTGTTTCGAGGCGTTGAATGCCCCCCTTGCATCCCTCCATTTTGTGCAACCAAATGGGGGGACAGAGGGGGATCTGAGGGAAGCCCAGACGTTGAACGAAACCGCGCCTCACCGTAACGTTGGCCTGGTCATCGAAACGCGGCCAGACGAGATCGCCCCAGATGAATTGCGCTGGCTGCGCTACCTGGGCGTGACCAAGGTACAAATGGGCGCGCAGAGTTTGGACGACCGCATTCTGGCGCTCAACCAGCGCGGCCATGACGTGGCCACTACGCGGCGGGCGGTGTCCTTATTGCGGGCGGCAGGGTTCAAAATTGTTCTTCATTGGATGCCCAATTTGCTTGGCGCAACCCTCGACTCTGACCGCGCCGATTTCAGCCGTCTGTGGGATGGCCTTTGCCCAGATGAGATCAAAATTTACCCCACCCAGTTACTTGCAAATGCCGAATTGTACGCTTTTTGGCAGCGCGGCGAATATCAACCCTATACCACTCAGGAATTGATTGACCTGATAGCAGACCTCAAGACAACTATCCCACGTTATTGCCGTGTCAACCGCGTCATCCGTGACATTCCTTCTACGCGCGTCGTGCAAGGAAATCGGCGTACCTCGCTGCGCCAAGATGTCCAGCGCGAGTTGCGGCGGCGTGGTCGGGCTTGTCAGTGTGTGCGTTGCCGGGAGGTGCGCGGCAAGCCGGTGCGGCCACAGACGCTGCGTTTGGATGACCTGGTCTACCAGGCTGACGGCGCAGAGGAACATTTTCTTTCGTTTGTGACGCTTGATGATCATCTGGCGGGTTTTTTGCGCCTGTCTTTGCCGGGCACAGATTCTCCCCAAACCGGCTTGGAAGATTTGCGCGGTGCGGCGCTGGTGCGCGAACTGCATATCTATGGCCAATCTTTACCTGTGGGTGCAGAGCAAGATGGCGCGGCTCAGCATGCTGGTTTGGGAACGCAGTTGCTGGAAAAAGCCGAGAGGCTGGCCCGGCAAAAGGGTTTCGAGCGTATAGCGGTCATTTCGGCGGTTGGTACGCGGCAATATTATCTTGAGCGCGGTTTCGAGAGGGGCGCATTGTATTTGCTTAAGCGCTTGCAGTAACTACACTCAAAGGTTTGGTTACGAAGCGCGAGACTCTTTCCTTTCCCATGCGGCATGAGTATCTTCTGAAACCAGGGAGAAGCGGCGAAACATTGCGCACCCTGCTTGACTGAGACGATACCCAAGATACCCGCACTGCGAGGCATAGTGGATACTCTCCTGCAACTTTTTTGGTTATTCATCAAGGTTAATTTGCTGAGCACCTCTGGCCCGGCCTCAGTGGGATTGCTATACAAAGAGGCGGTTGGTACGATCATGACCGAGGCCCAATTTGTACAGGCAGTAGGATTTTCATCCGTATTGCCCGGCTCCGACGCGTTGCAATTGGCAATGTTTGTGGGATACGCGGCGGCTGGCGGCGTGGGCGCGCTGGTGGCATTGCTTGGCTCCATTTTGCCGCCCACCGTGTTAATGTTGGGCGTGGTTGCAGTTTTGCACCGCTTACGGCGTGAAGCCTGGGTCAGCCGCTTTGTAGAAGGATTGACGCCCGCAGTGGCCGTTTTGATGTTATTCGTGGCCTGGAAGGTCTTTACAGGTAGTAATGGCGGAACTGTCAACTGGCAAATGGCGCTCATTGGGGCTGCCAGTTTTGCGGCTCTATGGTTCGAGGCGCCCGCCCCGTTGGTGTTGCTGTTGGCTGGCTTGGTAGGAATTTTCCTTTTCCGATGAAGCGCTCCAGGTTGATTGTTTGGGGACAATTGTTCTGGATGTTTATCAAGGTCAACATCCTGACAACTTCTGGCCCGGCTTCTGTGGGATTGCTTTATAAGGAAGCCGTAGGCAAAATCATGACAGAGGCGCAATTTGTTGAGGCGGTTGGCTTCTCGAATTTTTTACCGGGCAGCGAGGCGCTCAAACTGGCAATGTTTGTAGGTTTTGCCGCTGGCGGTTTCCCCGGCACGATTGCGGCCTTGCTGGGTTCTGTCTTGCCGCCTACGTTGATTATGCTGGCTGTTGCGGCCTTGCTCGAAAGGTTGCAAGGAGAAGCCTGGATGCAGGGCTTCATGATGGGTCTCGGCCCCGCGGTGGCTATGCTGATCGTTGTCGTTGCCTGGAATATTTTCTACAGCGAGAATACACGAACGATCAAACGCCGTGCATTGTTGATCGCTGCCTTGAGCGCGTTGGCATTGTGGTTTGACCTTCCTTCTCCACTTGTCTTGTTTGGAGCAGGAATCTTAGGAGTTGTTTTATTCCGATGAGCAGGAGCTAGATGAGCAATGAACTTTGAAATCCTGGTAGCCACAAATGGGTTTGCAGTCACCTGGCCGGCCATCGAATACGCTGCCTGGCTGGCAGACGTTATGGGTTTGCCTTTGACCCTGTTGGGAATCATCGAACAACGGCAACGTCCGAACATTGACGATACATCGCATCCGCTGGAGAATATTTTTAGCCGTGCTGTGGTTTTGTTTGATGAAAGACACCTAGTTTATCGTTTGGAAGTTGTGGAAGGTCACGCTGAAGATGTTATTCCGCAAAAAGCCCGTGAGAAGAATTACTTGACCGTCCTCAGCCCCTTAGGAAGACCTCCCTTGCGTCGTTTGTTGTTGGGACGTTCTTTTCGTCAGTTGATGGCAGACATCAGCGGGCCGCTCCTTTACGTGCCGGCGGCCTGTCTTCCTCCAGCGCGCCTGTTGATTTGTTTGGGTGGCTTGGTGTATGGCTTGCGCGCAGAAAGTCTGGGTCTGCAGATTGCCAGCCGAATCAATATCCCCGTGACGTTGTTGCATGTAGTCCCGCCGATTGATTTGGATTACCCCGAAGCGCGTGTTGTGCGTGAAAATTGGGATCACTTGTTAGACACGCAAACTTTGCTGGGGCGCACTTTGCGGCAGGCGCTCCAATTGGCGCAGCAGGCTGGCCTGGAGGTAGCGTTCAAAGTGCGGCAAGGAAACGTTGTGGAAGAAATTCTGACCGAATTAGACCAGGAAGAATATGGCCTGGTGTGCATGGGTTCACTGTACAGCGCGCATGGCATTCGCCAGTTGTATGCTCCCAACGTGACTGCTGAGGTGGCTGAAGCAGTGGGATGCCCTGTGCTGACGGTGCGATACGAGGCGCAAGTCCTGTTTTTTGAATAGAACGGTATGGTAAACTATCTATCATGCCTGCCAATATCGAAATCAAAGCCCGCGTTTTGGACCCGCTTGCCCTGCGCCAACGCGCTGAGCAATTGAGCGATTCACCTGTGGAGATTATTACTCAGGTGGATACTTTCTTTTACACAGAGCGGGGACGCCTCAAGCTCCGTGAACTTGGGCCTGCTCCCGCGCAATTGATTTTTTATTCTCGCCCCGACGTGTCTGGCCCCAAACGCTCTGACTACACTATCTTCATCACCGAACATCCGGCGCCGCTGAAAGAGACGCTTTCGCAGGCTTTGGGCGTGCGCGGCGTGGTGCGAAAAACTCGCTTTCTGTACCTAATTGGACAGACGCGCATCCATCTCGATGAGGTGGAGGGGTTGGGTCACTTTTTGGAATTGGAAGTTGTCTTGCAGGAAGGACAAGAAGAAGATGACGGACAGGCGATTGCCTGGGATGTGATGCGCAAGTTGGGGGTTGAATCAGAAGCGTTGCTCGAGGGCGCTTATATTGATTTCATTGAAAAGCGAAGCGCGTTTGCGTAGTATCAGCGATAATTTTAAGGAGAGTGCGTATGTCAGGCATAGAACGAATCCATCATGTAGCCGTTGTGGTGGAGGATATGGAAAAGGCTTTGTCTTTTTGGCGCGATGCGTTGGGCATTTCGCTGCATGCATTACGCGATGTGCCGGCCGAGCAATCGCAGGTGGCGTTTTTGCCTTTGCAAGGTACAGAGGTCGAATTGGTCATGCCTACCAGCGCCGAGTCAGGCATTGCCAAATATCTTGCCAAGCGCGGCCCGGGGATGCACCACATTTGCTTGCAAGTGGATGACTTGGCGGGTATGTTGGAGCGCCTGAAAAGGCTGGGCGTGCGTTTGATCAACGAGACGCCCCGGACGACAACCGACGGCAAGAAATATGCTTTTATCCATCCCGAAAGCGCTGGCGGGGTGTTGGTCGAGCTGTACGAATAGATCGTTTTCAGGAAGTCAAGGATGTTGACCGATATCGAGATTATCTGTCAGGAAAAATGCAAACTATCTGCAGACAAACTTGTGTTGGTGGGCGTCTCTGGGGGAGCAGATAGTTTGTGTTTGATGGAAGTCTTGCGTCAGAACGGTTACCCAATCGTTGTAGCGCATTTCAATCATCAATTACGTCCTGACTCTGACGTAGAGGCCAACCTGCTTGAACAGACCGTCGCCCGCAAGAATATTCCTTCTGTGATGGGCAAGGGAGATGTGCGCCGTTATGCGGATAGCCATAAATCAACAATTGAAGAAGCAGCGCGCATTTTGCGTTATCAGTTTTTGTTTGCGCAGGCTCGCTCGCTGAAAGCCCAGGCGGTAGCGGTGGGCCATACCGCCGATGACCAGGTGGAAACGGTCTTGATGCACTTTCTACGCGGCGCAGGGCTGACTGGGTTGAAAGGGATGAGTTATCGTTCGTTTCTTCCTGCTTTCGAGCGCAACATTCCAGTAGTGCGGCCGTTGCTGGGCGTGTGGCGTGAAGAGACGGCGGTCTTTTGCGCTGCCAATGGGCTGCGCCCTTATCACGATCCCAGCAATGATTCGTTGAATTTCTTACGCAACCGTATCCGTCATTTGCTCATCCCAGAATTGGAAAGTTACAATCCCCGTTTTCGCGAGGCAGCCTGGCGCAGTTCAATTTCCTTGCAGGGCGACTATCTTTTGTTGATGGAACTCCAAGAAAGCGCATGGCAGAAATGCGCCTTGCAGGAACAGGATGAGTTGATTTCTTTTGATGCAGAACTATTTTGTTCTTATGCTCCTGCCTTGCAACGAAACTTGCTCCGCCGCGCTTTGGAAGGAGTGACGTCAGGACTGACGGATGTTCGTTTTTCAGTGTTAGATCGGGCGATTGATTTTTTGGCTTCTGGGGAGAATGGCAGGATAGATTTGACGGGTGGGACTCGTTTAATCCGCGAGGAAAACCGCATTTATCTTGCCCAACAAGATGTTGACTTACCTATCGAACGCTGGCCACAAATGCCGCAGAATGTACATTCTCTGGAAGTGCCGGTGCCGGGGCATCTTGACCTTGATGGTGGGTGGCGTTTGACCTGTGAAAAATGGCGTTTACCTTCACTGGCAATGCAGCAGGCCCAGGCCAACGACGATCCTTTCCAAGTGTGGATAGATGCCTCCAATCTGCCGCAAAATTTGGAAATTCGTACGCGCCGGCCGGGCGATCGTTTCAAGCCGTTGGGTATGGATGGGCATTCGATGAAACTTTCGGATTTCTTCATCAATGAAAAATTACCCCATCGAGTGCGTGATGGCTGGCCTCTGCTGTGTGCGGGTGATGCTGTGATTTGGGTGCCTGGCTACCGCCTGGCGCATCCTTTTGCCTTGAAAGAGGAGACCCGCCAAGTCTTGTATGTCACATTGAAGCGAAAGTGAAACCCACTTACTGGCTGAGTTGGCGGAGTTTCAGGCTGATTTCGCGCCATTGGATTTTAGATATCCCCAATTTTTGACGCAGTTTTTCGGTTTCCATTCCGGCGCGATAATCGAGCAAGGCGCTAGTCCAGCGGCACATATCGAAAGAAAGATGCTTGCCGCTCAAGCCAGCCTCTTCTCCGATGTCTTCCAGAAGATATTCGAGTCTGCGGGGCGACCAGGGGAACAATTGATCGGTGGGTTTGTATTGCGATAAGTATTCTTTGTAGGGCGTCAACCACTCTTCTGGCAGGGCTACTTTGCGTTCCTTATAACGATTGGCCGGGCTGGCATAGCGGATGAAGACAAACGGCCCTTCGGGAGCATCCAGGTCAATGTGATTGAGGTGAATCCCGATACACTCGCTTTTCTTCACGCCGGTAGCCAGCAACAAAGAGAGCAAAGTATAAGGCCGCGCATCGGGTTTGCGATCGTGGCGGTGACTGTCAGCGGCTTGCAGCACTGCTTGAGTCTCCTCTTCGGTCAGCACAATAGGCAGCGGGCTCATCACTGACCTTTGCATCACTTTTTCGGCCGGGTCAATCAAGAGTATGCCGTATTGATGCAGCCAGCGGAAGAAAGACTTGGTGGAAGTGATGCGCCGCGCCAGGGTTTTAGGGCTGCAAGGGACAGGGCGTTCGTTTTCCATCCAATCGAAATAACGATTCAAATCTTCAGTTGTGATGGATTCCAGAGACCTATCAGAAGATAAAAATTGGGTCAATAAGCGTACATCTGAAAGAAAGGCTTTGAGAGTATTGGGAGATCTGCCCTGATCGTTCAAATACATTTCCCAGGCTTGAATGGCTGGTGTTAGCCCAGACTGGGAAGTGATATGGGGAAGAGATTGTGGAGTCATGATCACATATCCTTGGGAAGCGTGTAGCCTTTTCGTATAGTTTAATTGAAAAGCCATAGAATGTCAACGCTTTGCGCTTACAATTCGTTGTAAAATTAGCAAAATATCTTTACGAGGGAAGTGGGCAGGTGACTGGTGTGCTGTGCAAGCCCAAAACGCCCCGTCCCATTTGCTGAGATGTGACTGACAAAAAATCACCTGGAAGGAAACTGCTATGACCAAACATTTGGTTGTCGTTGCGGGTAATATTGGAGCCGGTAAAACCTCCCTCACTGAGCGTATTGGCGCGCGTTTGGGTTGGCGCACTGGCTACGAATCTGTGGCGGACAATCCTTATCTCTCTGATTTCTATGCCGACATGCGTGCCTGGGCTTTTCATCTGCAAATCTTTTTCCTCGGACATCGTGCCGAACAATACCTGGAGGCCGCTCGTGACAGCCGCTCGGCTATCCTGGACCGCAGCATCTATGAGGATTTTCATATCTTTGCTCGGGCTTTGCATCATATGGGCAATGTTGCCGAGCGCGATTACCTGGCTTATCGTCGCCTGTTTGACCTGGTGGTAGACGGCCTGCCGCGTCCCGGCCTGCTTATCTACCTCAAAGCCCCAGTAGAGGTATTGATGGAGCGCATTCGCCGGCGTGCCAGAAACATTGAAACAGGTATCACGATTGAATACCTGTCTCTACTTGACTCGTTCTATGACGAATGGCTGAGGTCCTTTGATTTATGTCCTGTATTGACCATCCGTACGGATAATTTAGACTATGTTCACCAGCCTGGTCACCTCGAGACGGTTGTAGAGCGCATCCAGGATAAACTGGCCGGTAAAGAAGTAATGGATTTGAGGCCTCAATGAGCAATGTCATCCTGGCTGTTTTGGCTCATCCCGACGATGAGTCGTTTGGCATGGGCGGTACGTTAGCGTATTATGCCAGGCAAGGGTGCCATGTCTACCTTGTCTGTGCGACGCGCGGCGAGGCTGGCATGGTAGACGAGGAGCATTTGCAAGGCTTCGACAATATTGCCGACTTACGAGAATCTGAATTGCGCTGTGCTGCCCAGATTTTGGGACTTGCCGGTGTTTTTTTCCTGGACTATCGCGATTCAGGAATGGCTGGGTCCGAGGAAAACAAACATCCACAGGCCCAAATTAATCATGCTGTAGAGGAAGTAGCAGGACAAGTGGTCAAGTACATCCGGTCTCTTAAGCCAGACGTTGTGTTGACGTTCGATCCAATTGGCGGCTATCGTCATCCCGACCATATTCACATTCAACAAGCCACGACTCTGGCCTTCGAGCGAGCCGCAGACGCTTCTTTCTACCCCGAGGCTGGTCTGCCGTTTCAGCCGTTGGCTCTCTACTATCATGTCTTTCCGCGCTGGTTCTTGCGCATGATGACACGCCTGATGCCGTTTTTTGGTGTCAATCCGCGTAAATGGGGTCGCAATAAGGATATTGACTTGCAATCGCTGGCAGAGGTGAATTTCCCCATTCATGTTCGCATCAATATACACAATGTCAGTGAAATCAAACGCAAGGCTGGCGCTTGTCATGCCTCGCAAGGCGGCATTCAGATGCGACGGGGGCTAATGGGTTTCATCTCGCGAGTCTTTGGCGAACATGAAGATTACATGCGTGCCTGGCCGCCCGTCTCTGCTAAAGCAAAAAGGGCAAGAGACTTGTTTGAAGGGCTTGCCCAATCGTCATGGATGGCTGACTAAAAACTGATATCGCATGGCGGCTTTCGGTTCATCCACATCAAACGCGCCCGGTCTTTACCAACGGCAAGCAGGGTTACGGAGCCTGTATCGCAAGACAGCCGTTGAAAGTAATCTAGGGGCAGGCCTATAAAATGGGCTACTGCTAATTTAATTGGGTCGGCATGAAAAACAACCGCAACAGCCTCGTGTGGTTTTTTATACAGAGCGCAAATCTCTTCCAGCGCCGTGACTATCCGCGTTTGCATTTCATGAAACGATTCGCCTCCAGGGAAGCGGAACCGCGAAGGCGATTGCTGGACAAGTCCCCAGGCTTTGGTTCTCATCAGCCCTTTCCATCCCCTGCCTTCCCACTTGCCTACATCACTTTCCAGCAAATTTGGATCTTCGATAATGTGCAGGTGATGGCTCTCGGCAATCGGCCTGGCAGTTTCCAGCGCTCTTTCTAGCGGACTGGAATAGATGGCCTTAAGCGGCACGTTGGCAAACATTTTCCCCAGCATTTCTGCTTGTTCTCGTCCGCGTTCGTTCAAATGGACGCCGGGGAGTCGGCCAGCCAGTTTTCTGCTTTTGACATAATCGTTTTCGCCGTGTCGGACGAGGAAAAGAAGTGGCATGAGAGTTCCTTATTGAAGTGGGTAAACTCGTGGGCTTTTTTACGAATTTGCGTTCACGGGGAAGGCAAAAGCCCACCGAAATATCCTT
>JBBITF010000009.1:65127-71373 GCA_037440925.1 Chloroflexota bacterium | reverse complement strand
TACTGGGTACTGCCCAAACATGTTCTACAGCCCGTCTTTGAAGCAGAAGGCACCATTGACAACGCCGAATGGAATCGCAATCCCACCGTTGGCGTTGGCCCGTTCATGTTCAGCGAATGGGAAACCGGCAGCCATTTGACGTTCGTAGCCAACCCAAATTGGATTCAGCCGCCCAAACTGGAACAAATCTTCGTCCGCATCGTGCCGGATGACGCCGCCCAGGAAGCCGCGATTTTAGCCGGCGATACAGACATCGGCGTCTTCCTTTCCTCGGATCAAATCGAAAAACTGGAAGCCACCGGCAAAGTCAAAGTTGTTGCGGTCACCTCGGGCTATAACGAGGCCTGGTTCCTGAACGTCAACCCGGACACCGCCCGCCCATTCATGTTGGAGAAGGACGTCCGCAAGGCGATTGCTCTGGCTACCGACCGCTTTACCATCGTCAACGATCTACTGGATCCAACCATCAACCCCGTCAACGTCACCTATTGGGACGGCACACCGCCCTACCAGACCGATACCCTGGAACCATATCCCTATGACCCGGAAGCGGCCAAAGCCCTGTTAGACGCAGCCGGATGGGTTGATTCGGACAATGACGGCATCCGCGATAAAGTCATTGACGGAAAGAAAGTGGACCTGATCGTTCGTTACATCACCAACCAGCGCGAACTGCGCAAGAACGTGCAAGCCGTGGTAGAACAGCAATGGAAACTGGTGGGCATCGGCGCTGAACTGGTGAACTACTCCAGCGACGTATTCTGGAACGGCTACAAAGATGGCGGCCCGCAGGCGTTGGGGTTGTACGACATTGCCGAGTTTTCTAGCGTGCAGGATTCCTACCCTGACCCAGACGCCTCTTCCGGCTGGACCTGCGACCAAATCGTGAGCGCAGAGAATCCAGATGGCGCGAACAATCAGGGCTACTGCAACCCCGAAATTGACCGTCTGATGGCCGAGCAAGCCACCACCTTAGATCCCGTCAAACGCAAGGAACTCTACAATCAAATCGAACAAATCATCTACGACGACTATGTGTACATCGGCATGTGGGCAGACCCCGACTTGTGGTCGGTCAGCAGCCGCTTGAAGAATGTCAAATTCTCTGGCGTCTACCCATTCTGGAATGCCTACGAATGGGAAATTGTCGAATAGTCTGAGTACCATTTGCGCGTCTGCCGGGAGGTCAGCGTCTCGGCAGACGCTTTCTGATTTAAGCCATGACCAACTATATTTTGCGGCGACTGGCCCAAGCTATCCCACAATTGTTCATTATCAGCATCATTTTGTTCGTATTGATGCAGTCCTTTGGCGATCCGATTGCTACGCTGGGCGGGCGCGTACCACCGCGTCCCGAAGATCGAGAACGGCTACGTCGCCAGTGGGGTCTAGATCAGCCCGTTTACATGCAATACATTACCTGGTTGGTGGGCAATGATTGGCAAAAGATTGACATGGACGGCGACGGCGTTCCAGAAACGCCCGGCAAGCGGCTGGGAGTCCTGCGCGGCGACTGGGGCAACTCGCTCGTCACGCGTCAACCGGTATTGAAAATGATTGAGGAGCGCCTGCCCAACACGTTGATACTGATGCTGACCGCCGAGGTCATCATCATCTTATGCTCACTGGCTTTAGGTCTGTATTCAGCCCTACGACCCTACACGGCCTTCGATAACATTGCCACCACTTTATCCTTCATCGGGTACTCTATGCCGGTCTTTTGGCTGGCATTGATGCTGATGTACATTTTTGCCGTAAACTTTCGCCGCTGGGGGCTGCCTTACCTGCCTACGGTAGGCATGTTCGACCCAGCCGTAGGCAAGACCCCCGCCGAACTGCTCAAACACATGGTCTTGCCGGTGGCCACCCTGGCTATCATTAGCATTGCTGGCTACAGCCGATTCGTTCGTTCGAGTGTATTGGAAGTCTTGAGCCAGGACTACGTGCGTACCGCGCGCGCCAAAGGGGTGCGGACGATGTTTGTGGTGCTGCGCCATGCTCTACCCAATGCTGCGTTGCCATTCATTACCTTAATCGGCTTGGATATTCCCTTCTTGCTGGCCGGGGCTGTCGTGACCGAACGCATCTTTGCCTGGCCCGGCATGGGACGCCTGTTCATTGACCACACCGAGCGCGCCGACTTCCCCGTGTTGATGGGAATCTTGATGTTGATTTCAATTGCAGTGGTTGTCTTCCAGATCATCACTGATGTAGTGTACTCGCTGGTTGATCCGCGCATCCGTTTGGAATAGGGATTCGCTATGGCCGATACGTCCTCCCCCAATGCCCTGTTCAACTCCAAAGCGGCCGATACCGCCACTTCCGGCGCCCTGCCGCCTCTCTCTCCAACGACTCTGGCCATTCGGCGTTTCCGCAAACATCGCATGGCCATGGCCGGGCTAGGGATTTTGATTGTCCTTTTCCTGTATGTTGCCCTGGGCGGTAACTGGATGAAAGGCTATTGCGCCCCTCTTCATCAGGAGGTGCGCGGCGAGGCCTGGGCCAACTGCAATGATACCAGTTTGAAACTGCAACCTCCTTCTGCCGGCCATCCCTTTGGCACGGATGTGATCGGTCGTGACATCCTGGCGCGCACCATTTACGGCGGGCAGATTTCGATGCTCATCGGCATCTCGGCTGCCATCGTAGAAGTGTTCCTGGGAGCGCTGATCGGCGCGCTGGCAGCCTACTATGGCGGATGGGTAGATAGTATCCTCATGCGCATCACTGAGGCGATGTTGAACATCCCCAGTTTGTTCTTGCTCATCATCGGAGCGAAGTTCTTTGGCGGCAAACTACCTGCTGTGAATCTGTTTGGGCGCGAGTTGACCGGCAGCGTGATGGTCATCATTCTCATCATTGGCGCTACCTCCTGGATGTACCTGGCGCGCATCGTCCGCGCCAATATCCTTTCTTTGCGCGAACAAGATTACGTCTCTGCCTCACGCGCCCTGGGCGCCTCCGACGCGCGCATCATCTTCCTGCATCTCATCCCCAACACGGTCGCTCCGTTGGTGGTCAGCGCCACATTAGGCGTTGCCAGCGCCATCATTTCCGAAGCCTATGTCAGTTTCCTAGGGCTGGGCGTACAAGGCGCTACGGCCACGTGGGGGAATATGCTGGATGGCGCCTACCGCTACCTGGAGACCGCTCCCTGGCTATGGTTCTTCCCTGGGACCTTGATCCTGCTGACCGTCCTGGGCATCAACTTCGTCGGCGACGGTTTGCGCGACGCGCTCGACCCGCGCAGCCAGCGCCATCTCTAACAGAAAAATCACTGATCGAGGAAACATGCCCCTCATTTTAGGTACTGCTACCGTCAAACGCGGCGAAATTGTCTACGGCGAATACGACCTGGTACAGCATCCGGTAGGCGGGCGGGATGTGCTGCCCGTGATTCTAGCCCAGGGGAAATCCGACGGCCCGGTCTTTTGGCTCACCGCCGGCATTCATGGCATCGAACACGCCGGCATACAAGTCATCCACAAACTGATTACGCCTGCGCTCGTGGATGAATTGCACGGCACGCTGGTTGCCATTCCGGCGCTCAACCCAGCCGGGCTGCGCACCCTGGAACGCCAGGCTTATTATCACGACGGCGATCCCAACCGCTTATTCCCCGATGGACGGCCTCCCAAAGCAGACCCCGATGAGGAGCCCCCTTCTGCGCTCGAACAAGCCTATGAACGGCTATTCAATGAAATCAAAGCCAGCGCCTCGTTTTATTTCGACCTGCATTGTATGACCATTCGCTCGCTGTCGTTCGTCTTCCGCGATCGGGTGCTTTACCGCAAAGGGGACGCGGCCGCCCGCCAGCGCGCCGAGGCCACCAGCGCCAAAATGGAGGCCATGGCGCGGGCCTACGGTCACACGCTTATCGGCGACTTCGCAGTGAATAAGTACATTGACGAGAAACTGCATCGTTCTACCAGCGCCTCGATTGCCATGCTGACCGGTATTCCGGCCCTGACAGCGGAATTGGGCAGCGCATACGCGCCCTTGCCCGAAATCGTGAACGCCAGCGTCGCCGGCTTACGCAATGTACTGCGCTGGGCCGGCATGTTGCCCGGCGAAGCGGAGCCCATTACCGGCATCCTGGTGGTGGATCCGGGCTATCCCACCCGCCGCCGCAGCGCGGCGCGCGTCACCCAGGCTTGCATCGTGCATCACTTGAAAGAGCCGGGCGATCTGGTGCAGGTGGGCGAGCCTTTGGTGGAAATGCGCGATGCCTGGGGGCGCTTGCTTGGGGTGTTGACTTCCGAATACGAAGGTTTCGTCATTACTCTATCGCGCAGTGTGCTTCACTACCCTGGCGAGGCAACCATGCTGCTGGCCATCCGCGACGATGAGCCGCTGGTAGGCGAATATCCAGAAACATTCTTCGACTAGCGTAAACGCTCCAAGGCGGTGAGCGTCTGCGCTCGAATCGCAGCAGCAAGCATAGCGTTGGGCAGGCGAAAATCGGGTATACTTCCCCCCGCTTGCTATGACTTCCCACATCCGTAACTTCTGCATCATTGCGCATGTAGACCACGGCAAATCCACGTTGGCCGACCGCCTGCTGCAACTGACCGGCACCATCTCTGACCGCGAGATGACCGAGCAGGTGCTGGACTCGATGGACCTGGAACGCGAAAAAGGCGTCACCATCAAAGCCTCTGCTGTGCGTATGGCCTACAAAGCCAAAGATGGCAATGAATACGAGTTGAACCTGATAGACACCCCCGGCCACGTAGATTTCGGGTACGAGGTCAGCCGCGCGCTCAATGCCTGCGAAGGGGCTGTGTTGGTAGTGGACGCTACCCAGGGCATTGAGGCGCAAACATTGGCAAATCTCTACCAGGCCATCGAAGCCGACCTGACCATCATCCCGGTCATCAATAAGATTGACCTGCCTTCCGCCCGTCCCGACGAAGTGGCCGAAGATGTCGGCAGCCTGCTGGGGGTAGAGCCCGAAGCGGTGCTGCGCGTCTCGGCCAAGGCCGGGCTGAACGTCGAATCCGTCCTGGAGGCCATCGTCGAGAAAGTCCCGCCGCCACCCGACAAGCGCCAAGCCGCCCTGCGCGCGCTGGTGTTCGACTCGCACTACGATTCCTACAAGGGCGTGATCGCCTATGTGCGCGTGATGGAAGGCGAGATCAAGTCTGGCGAGGCGCTGCGCATGATGTCTACCCGCGTGGACATGAAGCCGGTGGAAATCGGCATCTTTTCGCCGGGCATGAAAGCCGTAGCCAGCCTGAGCGCCGGCGAAGTGGGGTATATTGCCACCGGCCTGAAGACGGTGCATGACTGCCGCGTGGGCGACACCATTACGCACCCATCCGCTTCGGCCTCCGACCCGCTGCCCGGCTACCGTCACCCCAAGCCGATGGTCTTCGCCGGAATCTATCCCGTGGACGCCGACGACTACAGCGACCTGCGCGACGCGCTCGATAAACTGCAACTGAACGACGCCTCGCTGACCTTCCAGCCGGAGACCTCGCAAGCGCTGGGCTTTGGCTTCCGCGCCGGATTCCTGGGGCTGTTCCACATGGAGATCATCCAAGAACGCATCGAGCGCGAGTACGAACTGGATGTGCTGTTCACCGCGCCGTCGGTAGAATACGAGATATTGCTCAACGATGGCTCAACCGTGCGCATCGACTCCCCGGCGGAACTGCCCGACCCCAGCAAAATTGTCGAAATCCGCGAGCCGTGGATGCACATCGAAATCATCACCCCCACCGAGTATTACGGCCCCATCATGGAAATGGTCACGCGGCGGCGCGGCGAATTCCGAGGGCCGGAATATCCTGCCCCGCACCGCGTCCAGTTGAATTACACCATCCCGCTCTCTGAGTTGATCGTGGACTTCTTCGATGAGTTGAAGTCGCGCACCAAGGGCTACGCCTCGCTGGATTACCAGTTTGCCGAATATCGCCCCGATAAACTGCAAAAACTGGAAATCCTGGTCAACGGCGAGCCGGTGGACGCGCTGGCTTCGATTGTGCATGAAAAGGACGCCTACCACAAAGGCCAGCGCTTCATTACCAAACTCAAGGGCATCATCCCGCGCCAGTTGTTCGATGTGGCCATCCAGGCCTCGGCCGGCGGACGGGTGATCTCGCGCGCCAACGTCAAGGCCGCGCGCAAGGATGTGCTGGCCAAGTGCTACGGCGGCGACATCACCCGCAAGAAAAAACTGCTGGAAAAGCAAAAACGGGGCAAGAAACGCCTGAAGATGGTCGGCAACGTGGAGATCCCGCA
>JBBITF010000009.1:63970-65027 GCA_037440925.1 Chloroflexota bacterium | reverse complement strand
CCCACAATCGAGCAAGCATGAAGGATATCAAACGTTGGTTGCCCGGCGCGCTGGTCAGCGTCTTGCTAATCGCGGCCATTTTGTATTTCGTGGATTTCCAGCAGATGGCGCAAGCCATTCGCTCGGCAAATTATCTGATTCTGCTGGCGGCGCTGCCCTTATCATTCATCTGGCTGGCGGTGCGCGCCATCGTCTGGCGCGTCTTGTTGCGGGAACGCGCCTCGTACAAGGATGTGTTTCTGACGCTGGGCGAAGGATATTTGCTGAACAATTTTCTGCCCTTCCGCTTAGGGGAGGTCGGCAAAGCCTTCCTGCTCAGCCGCAAGTCAGACCTGCAGTTCATGGAAATCATCCCGACCATCGTCATCGAGCGCGCGGTAGACCTGGCTTATTCGGCAGCCATCTTACTGGTTGCGCTGCCCTTCGTGACCGGCGCAGAGAGCGCGGGGCAAATTGGCGTGCTGGTAGGAGCGGTGGTGCTGGCCGGATTGTTCGTGTTGTACCTGCTGGCGCGCAATCGCGTCTGGGCGCTGGGCGTCTTCCAAAACCTGAGCGCACGCTGGCCAGCGCTGCAAAGGATCGGGGGCGGTTTCATTCAAGCCTTCCTGGAGGGCCTGGCGGCGCTGACCGACGCCTGGCTGTTTGCCCGTTTTCTATTTTGGATGACAGTCAATTGGGGCATTGCAATTGTGTCGTATTTCCTCATCGTGCGCGCCTTCTTTCCCCAAGCGCAAATCATTTGGGGTTTTTTCGGGCTGGGGATTGCCGCTTTTGGCAACGCCGTGCCGTCCCTGCCGGGCGCCATCGGCACCTTCGAGGGCGCTTTCGGCGGCGCGCTGACCATCCTGACCGGCGACCAGTCTACGGCGCTGGCGGCGGCGCTGGCCGGCAGATTGTACAATTATTTCAGCACCACCATTGTGGGCGCAATTGGCATGGCAAACGAAGGGCAGACGCTTTCGGGAATTTACCAGCAGTTGCGGGAGTTTCGGGTGAAAGAGAAAGGAGGAGGAAGCGCGTGAAGCGTATTGCGTAATGCGTAATTCGTAATGCGTAA
>JBBITF010000009.1:0-63870 GCA_037440925.1 Chloroflexota bacterium | reverse complement strand
CGTAATGCGTAATTCGTAATGCGTAAAGCGTAATGCGTGAAGCGTAATTCCCTTTGCATGGTGCGGAATTATTTGATCACCGGCGGGGCCGGGTTCATCGGCTCGAACTATGTCCATCGCCTGTTGGCGCGCGGCGAACATGTCACCATCTATGACAATCTCAGCCGGGCGGGCGCGTCTAAGAACCTGGCCTGGCTGGAGGAGACGTTTGGAAAAAGCAGTTTCAGGCTAATCGTGGGCGACGTTGTGGACGCTGCCCTTTTAGCGGAAGCAGCCAAAACCGCAGATGTGATCGTCCACCTGGCCGGGCAGGTGGCTGTCACCACGTCCGTTACAAATCCCAGGCAGGATTTCGAGGCCAATGCGCTAGGTACGTTCAACGCGCTGGAAGCAGCCCGCGCTTCGGGGCGGAATCCGATTTTCATCTACGCCTCGACCAACAAGGTCTACGGCGGCATGGAGGATGTGCCGCTGGTCGAGGAACCAACCCGTTGGCGCTATGCCAACCTGCTGCATGGCTGTCCAGAAAGCCAGCCGCTGGATTTCCACAGTCCCTACGGATGTAGTAAAGGGGCGGGCGATCAGTACACGCGCGACTATCATCGTATTTATGGCTTGAATACTGTTGTCATGAGACAATCGTGCCTGTCAGCCTCCCAGGAGGTCATTACACCTTTTGGAAAAAAGCCCATTTCCGACATCCAGACGGGCGATCTCGTACATAGCGGCTGGGGCTGGCGACGGGTCAAGCATGTCTGGCAGACGGGAACAAAGCCCGTGCGCCGACTGACTACGATGCAAGGTTTATCGGTCACGCTTACCACAGATCACCGTGTTGTTCGCCCACACGGCCTGTTCACCAATCGCGATCTTGCTTACGGCGACTATCTGGCTACGCTGCCCGAGGCTTTGTTCATGCCGCGCTGGACATTTGTCCACGATCAGGTGTTGAATCCAACAGATTATGTCGAACTTGTACGAAACCGCACCGCCGACAAACGCTGTTGGAACGATGCGGACGAGATTGCCAAAAATCTCCTGCCTCTCACTGGCGATAAATTGCTCGCCATAGCCGAACTTGTTGGCTGGCTATTTGGAGACGGTCATTTGAGCATTCACCATCGCAAGAGTCGGGAAGCGCCTGCGTATAGCGTCCAATTCTTTGGCTCAGAAGCGGAATTGCAGGAAATTACCCAACGAATGCAATGGTTGAATCTACCGGTGAGCGGCATCATTCGCTCTACATCTACTTCGAATATGCCAAGCGGGCAAGTCATCCAGGGCGCCTCTTGTCGCATTCAGCAACAGTCCCTGCCTGTTTTTACGCTGTTCGAGATGCTTGGCGTACCTGTCGGCGATAAAGTTCGCGTGAAATATTCCCTGCCTGCCTGGATCCAAAACGGCCATCGCCTGGTCAAGCGCGCATTTCTACGCGGCTTCTTTGGCGCAGAATTAGGCAAAGTACAGGCTGATTCTTATCTTACCCCCTCGTATGCCCAATCGAAAGATATAGACTACCTCGAAGATGGACGACTCTGGATGAGACAATTACGTCAATTGCTTGCTGAGTTCGGCATCGAAACCTCCTATTTCGAAGCGAAACCAGAGACCTACAAGCGAGGTACAACCGTGCAAATGACCGTGCAATTGCTCGGCGGACGATCCATGTTCCCCCGTCTGGCAGAAATTGGATATGCTTTCAGCCCTGAACGTTCTAAACACCTCAACGAACTCTTGTGCTGGCTATCCACCTCCACCGCCTCTGAATTTTGCCAGGAAACGGTTGCCTTGCGACGCGCCGACGGCCATTTGTTGTGGGATAGTTTGAAAACAGTAGAACCACTGAGTGAGGAGCCTGTTTATGACCTTGAGGTAGAAGACGATTCGCATTTGTTCCTCGCTGGCGGCGTGCAAGTCTCCAATTGCATCTACGGTCCTCGACAGTTCGGCATCGAAGATCAGGGCTGGGTAGCATGGTTCGTCATTGCGGCTCTCACAGCACGTCCCATCACCATCTATGGCGACGGCAAGCAGGTGCGCGACGTGCTGTACGTGAACGACCTGCTCGATGCCTATGACACCGCCATCGAACGCATCAACGTAGCCGCCGGACAGATCTACAACATCGGCGGCGGAGCGAGCAACGTCATGTCAATCTGGGCAGAGTTCGGACCGATGCTCGAAAAAATGCTTGGACGCAAGATCGAAGTCGCACGCGGCGACTGGCGCCCTGGAGACCAAAAAGTGTTCTACGCCGACATCCGCAAGGCGGAACGGGAATTGGGCTGGAAGCCGAAGATCGGCGTGCAAGAGGGCGTGCAGCGGCTGTTCAACTGGGTAAACGATAACCTGAACCTGTTTCACGTTGTCCCATGACTTCATAAGGAGATGCTCATGCAAACCGAACTAACCACTCCAGGCCCCCTGCTCCAGCCAGACGGCTCGCTTGCTCAGGTTGGTTGGGCGCGCCAACCCGTGCTGGATTGCAACCTCGAGTCCGCCCGCTTCTACGCCCTGCGCCCGCTGCAACGCTTCCGCATCAAGCGCTGGGACTACTACGCCGTCTTCACCCCGCGCCGCTTCTTCTCTGCCACCATCGCCGACCTGGGCTACGCCGGCAACATCTTCGTCTACACCCTGGACTTCGAGAGCGGCGACCTGCACGAGGAGGGACTGGTGATCCCGCTCTCGAAAGGGATCATCCTGCCGCGCAACTCGACCGAGGGCGACAGCCGCTTCGAGGACCAGCGCGTCAGACTCCGCTTCGGCCTGCTCGCTGACCATCGGCATTTGTCCGTCTCCTGGCCTGGATTCCACGACGGGCGCGGCATCCAGGCCGAGATTGACCTGGCTACGCCGCCCGGCTACGAATCGATGAACATCGTTATCCCCATCGGGAAGAAGCGCTTCTACTGGAACCGCAAGATCAACTGCCTGCCCGCCAGCGGCTACATTAAGTACGGCGACCTGACCGAGAGGCTCGACCCCAAGACCTGCCTGGGCTCGCTCGATTGGGGGCGCGGCGTGTGGGAATACCAGTCCTTCTGGAACTGGGCCAGCGCCTCCGGCTTCCTGCCGGATGGCCGCACCATCGGCCTGAACCTGGGCTGCGGCTTCGGCGATTTGTCCGCCGCCGGCGAAAACGCCGTCATCCTGGACAACCGCATCCACAAACTCGACCAGGTGAAATTCGATTACGTCTCCGGCGACTACATGAAACCCTGGCATTTCACCGATACCCAGGGCCGCCTCGACCTGATTTTCACGCCCTTCAAGGACCGCACCGCCATCACCAACCTGGGCGTCATCTTCAGCGAGGTTCACCAGATCTTCGGGCGCTACAACGGACAAGTTGTCGCCGATGACGGGCAGCCGCTCGAGGTCAGGGACCTGATCGGCTTTGCCGAAGAACACCACGCCAGGTGGTAAACGAATATATGTGAGGAAGCATGTCAAAAATCATTGTCGTCGGCGCCGGCATAGCCGGCCTGACAGCCGCCTACCGCCTGCAAAAGGCCGGGCATGAAGTCACCGTCCTGGAGGCCGCCGACCACGTCGGCGGGCGCATGATTACCATCCACTGGAACGGCTGGAGCATAGACCCCGGCGCCAAGTTCGTCACCGGCGGCGATAAGTACCTGCTGGAGATGGCGGGCGAACTCGGCCTGCAAGACCAACTCTACCAGATGTTCACCGACGGCGTCCCGACCGTCATCCTGCGGGACGGGAAACTGCACGAGGTCAACTTCGTCTCCATCGGCTCTTACCTGCGCTGGACGGGCGTCTCGCTCAAGGCGCGCCTGGCCATGCTGAAACTCATCCCACACTTCCTGGCGGTCGCGCCGAAGGTGAAGAACATATACCGCATGGATCAGGTACCGGGCCCGGACGACGACACGCTGGAAGAATTCTTCTACAAACGTATCAACGCGGAGATGTACGAATACTGGGCCTTCCCGACCTTCGAGACCTATTGCAGTTACGGCAGCGGCGACCTCTCGCGCAAGGCTTTCCTGGCCTTGATGACGAGTTACCTGAACACCAAGAGCCTGGGGCTGCGCGCCGGGATCGGGTCGCTGCCCGAGGCAATCGGGAGCAGGCTCGAGGTGCGGCTCGAAGCGCGCGTCGAACGCATCGAAACGAAGCCAGATGGTCGTTCCGTCCGCGTGACGTTCCAGCAAGGCGGCCGGCAGCAGGTCATCGAAGCCGAGCGCGCCGTGGTCGCCGTGCAAGGCAACCGCGTCCTGGGACTTCTTCCGCAGCCGCGCCCAGCCTGGCAGGCTTTCTTCCCCAACGTGCATTACGCCGTGACAGCCTCCATCTTCCAGGAAGTGACCGGGCACTTCGACCCCGGCGTGCCGGGCGTGATGATCCCGCGCCTCGAGGACATGTACATCTGCTCGGTAGGCATTGACCAGCGCCAGGGCGACAAGACCCTGCTGCTGGTGGATACGGCCGTGGCGCGCTACGACCCAGACGAAGCGGACGAATCCATCATCGCCAAAGCGCGGGCGGGCACCTTGAAGATTCACCCCGAACTGAGCGGCCGGCTGGGCGAGACGCTGGTCTACCGCTGGCCGGAAAAAGTACCCACCTTCCGCCCCGGCTACCTGACCGCGCTGGCCGCCTTCCGCCGCGACATGCAGGAGAATCCCGTCTACTTCTGCGGCGACTACTTGGCCGGGCCGTCCACCGGCGGCGCGCTCTATGCCGGCTGGGATTGCGCGGAACGGGTGCTAGAGGGCATGAACGCCTCGTAAGAGTTTTGGCTTTTAAGGAACACTTTTCCCCATGTCCTACAACTTCCGCCTGTTCTGGCGCATGTTCTACCGCTCATTCTTTGGCTGGCGCGGCACAACCGCCCGCCTGACCCGCAAACGCCTTATCTTCCTCATCCTGTTCTACCTCGTCTGGCCGATTGGCGGGCTGGCGCATTGGTTCTTCTTCTGGCTAGATGACATCCTGTTTCCTGCTTATAAGAACCAACCCATCGAGAAGCCGCTCTTTATCCTGGGCAACTTCCGCAGCGGCTCCACTTTCTTGCACCGTCTCTTGTCACGCGACCACAACTTCACCAGCCTGACCATCTGGGACATCTACCTGGCGCCGTCCGTCACACAGAAAAAGATCACCCAATTCGTCTCGCGCCTGGACAACCGCCTGGGCGGCCATCTGCACCGCCTGTTGTATGCCTTCGACCGCGCCACGCTGGGTAAGATCCGCATTCACCCTATCTCTTTCTTCAAACCCGAAGAAGATGAAAACATTCACCTGCAAAACTGGGACGGTTACTTTGTCAGTTACCTATTCCCGTTCATGGACGAACTGCCCGATTACATCCACTTCGACGCGGCGCTTTCTCCTGACCACAAACGGCGCATCATGACCTTCTACAAGTCCATGCTCCAGCGCCACCTATACGCTACCGGCAAGAAATACTTCGTTGCCAAGAACCCGGCTTTCAGCCCCAAAATCGAAACGCTGAGCGAATTCTTCCCCGACGCCCGCATCATCTACCTCGTCCGTAACCCTCTCGACATGCTGCCCTCCACCATCTCGTGGATCAACTATGCCCGCCGGCAATTTACCGACCCCGGCGAGGGATATTTCTATCTGGATGAAATCCTCGACCTGACCCAGCACTGGTATCGCCACCCCTTGCGTTATCTGGACGCGCATCCCTCCCCCCGTCACTTGATCCTGCTTTACGATGAACTGATCCAAAACCCTGAAGGGGCTATCCGTGGCTTCTACGAGCAGTTTGGCTACCCCGACCAACCGGCGCTCGATCAGATTGTGGACCAAGCCGTCAAAGAGACTCTGACCTTCAGGAGCGATCACGCCTACTCCTACGAAGAAATGGGATTTACCCGCCAGCAAATCATCGAAATATATGCCGACATCTTCGAACGCTTCGGCTTCGATAAACATGAACCCATCCTGTCGCCATCAGAACAAGTTCCCCTGCCGCGTATGCCAGCGGCTTAGCGTCCGCATCATCTCCTCCTGCTACGCCATTCGTCCCTCCCATATACGCCGCCGGCTTAGCGCTCATGGATAAATCTCCTCTCGATAAATCAGGGGAATTCCCATCATTCCCCAAGAACGGTAATTTGGATCGGCTCACTTTGGATCGCCCGGCCATCCACCATTGCCTGCGCCCAAATCGTGTGAACGCCCACCTGCAAAGGCCACCAAACCCGGTAAGGTGGCTCAGAAACAACAGCCTGCCAATTGCCATCCACCCAAAAAGTAACTTGATGAATGAACGGCTCAGCCAGCGCCTCGAGCGGCAATTGCTGAGCGGAGGCGGCTATGCTAGAGGCCAACCGATAAGTAGTATTGGGGCGTGGAGAGGTCAAAATCAGAGGAACTGCTTGGTTTGCCAATGACACCTCGCCATCATCGGCCAGCAGCGGCAAACCGTTGGCGCGCGCCCACGTATAAGCCTGCGGAGGCAAATCCAACGCCACCAGCGGCAGGCCCGTCAATGCATCAAAACCCATCTGGACGTAGATATTATCAGGCTGGGTAGGCTGTGTGCCGGGGATGAACCATTCCTGGCGGATGTGTTGACAAGCCGGTGTTGGGAGTAGACCGGAAAGGTCGCAAACGGCCAATCGCAACATATCGGGCGGCCGCTCGAAGGGCTGATCGGGCTGTCCCTGCAAAAGGCTGCGCATAGTATCGTGCCAGATGGGGGCGGCGCCGCTCAAGCCGCTGACATCGCGCATAGGCTGATAGTCGCTGTTGCCTACCCACACACCCACCAGCAAACTGGGAGTGTAACCAATCGTCCAGTTGTCGTGAAAGTTGGTAGTGGTACCGGTCTTGACGGCGGCAGTACGGTCGAGTTTCAGCGTGCTGTTTCGTCCAAAGCCGGTGGCGCGCGCGTCGTCGTCGCTCAAGATGTCGCTCACCAACCAGGCCACACGCGCATCGAATACCTGGAGAGGGGTGCGCTGTGGCGGCGTATAGAGCAGCTTCCCCTCTGCATCGCAGACTTCGAGCAAGGTTCGATACCCGCTATATGCCCCGCGGTTGGCAAAGGCAGCATAGGCCGCAGAAAGTTCCAGCAGGCTGACCTGCCCGCCGCCCAACGCCAGCGACAAATCATAGTCCTGCGGATTCGACAGCGTAGTCATGCCCAGGCGGGTTGCCAGTTCGATAGTTGGCTCGATGCCCACTTCTTGCAGCGTCAAGACCGCCGGAATATTTAGAGAGGAGGCCAGCGCCTCGCGCACCGACACCGGTCCATGTTCCAGATAATCATAATTAAGCGGGGTATAGGGAGCGCCGTCGCGGGTGGTAAAGGTGGTGGACACGTCCAAGAGAACAGTAGCAGCCGTCCAGGGAGAAGGACGCGCCGGGTCGAGCGCCAGCGCGTAGAGAAAAGGTTTGAAGGCAGAGCCAGTCTGACGCGGCGAGGCGGCCATATTCACAGCGCCATCAATCAAGGCGTTGAAATAGTCTGCACTGCCGACCAACGCCAGCACTTCCCCGTTGCGCGGGTCGAGCGCCACCAGGGCCGCGTTATTGACCTGGCGGCTGAGACCGCCACCCTGCGCCCGCAATCTGGCAAGATGGCGCGCAATGACCGCCTCGGCCACTCGTTGAGCGTCCAGGTCGAGCGTAGTGCGCGCGACCAGGCTCTGATGTGGGTCAAGTTGGCCCTCCAGAAAAAGTTGATCGAGTTGGTCGGCGATGAGCCAAACAAAGTGCGGCGCCTGGATGGGGTAGGGAGCCGGGTTGAAACTCAACGGGGCGGCAATAGCGTCTTGTTCTTGTTCGGCGCTGATGTACCCTTGCTGCTGCATCAAACCCAGCACCACGTTCTGGCGCTCCTTGGCTAGCTCGGGATGCGTATAAGGGTTATACAAACCAGGCGCTTGCGGAAGGCCGGCCAACAAGGCGCATTCCGGCAGGAGAAGGTCAGAAACAGACTTGCCAAAATACGTCTGTGAGGCGGCCTCTACGCCATAGGCCAGGCCGCCGTAATACATTTGATTGAGGTAGAACGCCAGAATTTCGTCTTTGGAGTAACGCCGCTCGAGCAGCCAGGCCAGAACAGCCTCGCGCAATTTGCGGCGCAGACTGCGCTCGAAACGCTCGTCACGATCGAGCAGCAAGTTGCGCGCTACCTGCTGGGTAATGGTGCTGCCGCCAGAGATGATTTTGCCGCCGCGCAAGTCAAGCCACACCGCACGTAAGATTCCGCTTAAGTCCACGCCTGGGTGTTGGTAGAAATTCTTATCTTCTACGGCAACGGTGGCGTCCTTCATGCACTGCGGAATGACATCGAAAGAAACAACCGCATGTCTTCCCTCTTCCGGCGGCAACAATTCATAGAGGATGCGCCCTTCACGATCGGTGATGCGGATGCTTGGCCGGTGGAGGCGCTCGGACAAGGAATCGAGGGAAGGCAAGTCGCTAAAAATCCATGCCGCAAACAACGCCAAAGCCATCAAGAGAAAGGCCAGCGCGCGCCCCTTGCCCTTCCATAAAACTGCTAACAGGCGGGACAAACGAATCCACATGCTCAGTATTGTATCAGACTTACCTATGCGCCCACCAAGGCTGCATCTCAGCCAAGAATCAACCTCCCCCCTCATTCTCCTGCAATCCTGCTGTGGGGTGCCAGGTGACGCCTCGCACCTGTCCCGCTTCTCCAAGCAAACGAGGCAAGAGAGACTGAAAAGCGTTTACATTTCCCGATGTGAAGAACTGCAAAGCGCCGCGCCCTCCGGCCGGGCGTTTTTCGCCCATCGCTTCAAGCAGACGTTTAGCCTGCTTCGCCACCGCCGGGGCCGGGTCTATCACCCGCACGTTTTCTCCCACCACCTGCTCGATAAGAGGAATCACAAAAGGGTAGTGAGTACAGCCCAAGACGACGGTATCAATGCCTTGTTCCAGCATGGGACGCAATGCAGAAAGAAGGATAGCGCGCGTGGCCGGCCCATCTAAATCGCCGCGCTCGATTTGCCCCACCAGGCCCGGACAGGTATCTTGCAAAACCGTCACGCCGTTGGCAAAACGCTCCACCACCGAAGCATATAACGCGCCCTGGAAGGTAGCAGGCGTTGCCAGCACACCCACCACGCCGCTGCGGGTCTGCTCGGCTGCCGGCTTGACAGCCGGTTCCATCCCCACGAAAGGCGTATGTGGAAATTTTTCTCTGAGGAAATGTAAGGCCGCCGCCGAGGCCGTATTGCAGGCCACCACAATCAATTTGGCGCTGCGCTGGAGCAAAAAACGGCTAATTGCCTCCGAAAATTCGCGCACTTGCTCCAACGGACGCGGCCCATACGGCACATGTCCCTGGTCGGCAAAGTAAAGCATCTCTTCTTCGGGCATCAGTGCGCGCATAGCGCGCAGCACCGACAAGCCGCCTACGCCAGAATCGAATACGCCAACGGGTCGGGTTTGCTCAGCCCTCGACATACTTCTCTCGAAATCTGCGGTCAATCGTCATCCTGCCTCACGCGCCGCCTGCACAAAGGCTTGAAACAGGTTGCGGGTCGGCTGCTGATCGGTCAACCACTCAGGATGCCATTGCACGGCCAGCGCAAAAGGATGATCGGGGAGCTCAACCGCTTCAACCAGGCCATCGGGGGCATAGGCAGCAACTCGCAAACCAGGGGCAATATCCTTCAAACCCTGATGATGCAGGCTGTTGACGCGCAAAAGCGGTTCGCCGGCAATGCGCGCCAGGCGCGTCCCTGCCTCCAACCGCACCTCATGAACCAACGCTGTGCGCAAGTTGCCGGGGTAGTCATGATCAAGCGCGTTGGGGAACTGGTCGTAAAGGTGCGTGTATAACGTCCCGCCCAAGGCAACATTGACGAGTTGGATGCCGCGGCAAATACCAAGCAGCGGTTTGCCGTCTCGAATGGCAGCGCGAAACAAACTCAATTCAACGGAATCCCGCAACGGGTCCACGCCATAGACGCGCGGATGGGGTAGCCCGTCGAACAAATCCAGCGCCAGGTCAGCCCCGCCAGAAAAGAGCAGACCATCCACCCGTTCATAGACAGATTTCCAACCCTGTTCTGCCAACATGGAAGGAATCAGCACCGCCGCGCCGCCGGCTTGGATCACGGCGCTGATATACGCTTGTAAAAGCGTGACAGAAGGCAAGTCGTCTTGGTTTTTGCTCTGGCTGGTCGTAATGCCAATCAAGGGGGACATATCCGCCGCGTTTAGAAAATAAACCCCAAAGGCCTATGCAGCCTTTGGGGTCTGGATATTGGACGCCAAAACTCAATCGAACTTTTGCTTGAGGCGCGCCGATTTGCCTGTGCGCTCGCGCATAAAATACAACTGCGCGCGTCGTACTTGTGAATGGCGCTCCACCACGATCTTATCCAGCCTGGGGGAACGCAGCAAAAAAGTGCGCTCTACGCCAATGCCATTGCTCGCAATGCGGCGAACAGTGAAATTCGATTCATTGCCGCCCTTCCGCAAACGGATGACGGTGCCTTTGAACTCCTGAATACGCTCGCGATCACCCTCTTTGATTTTGACGTGTACACTCACCATATCGCCGGGGTGAAGTTGTGGAATGTTGGCATTCGCTGAGGCTTCCACAGCCTTCAAAATCTGGTCTGTCATGTCGTTCTTCCTTACTCAAATGAATATAGGTCTTCCTGGTAACGCGAAGGCGGATTATAGCACGCCTTTTCATATCAGACAAGTTTTTTGCGCCTCTTCATAGGGCTTTTCAAAGAATTAATCTATTGCCGCTCCAACGCCGTTTCCACTCTCTGTAGGCTCCAAAAACGTATCGCCGACCTGTGGTCGGCCTTGCCAGGCAGAGCCTGGCGGTACGATTTGCGGACATACATTAAAACGTTGAAAAAAACGTTGAAAAGCCCTATACCCAAAATGTGCAAACTTGACGCCAGTTCTGTCTGGTCTTAGAATTACCTCCATTAATGAGGCGAACGGGGCTGCTTTGCAACACAACCCTTACATATAAAGATTGCTTGAGCCAACCTGCTCGACATACAATCGAGAAAATGGCGCGGCTACAATGAGGAGAAAACCATGAGCAACATCGAATCTATACACGCCCGCGAAATTTTGGATTCGCGCGGCAATCCTACCGTGGAGGTGGAAGTTCTATTGGATGACGGCGCATTTGGGCGCGCGGCGGTGCCTTCAGGCGCCTCCACTGGCGTTCACGAAGCGCTCGAATTGCGCGATGGCGATAAGACCCGTTATGGCGGCAAAGGCGTGCTGAAAGCAGTTGAATTCGTGAACAACGAAATTGCCGAAGCCTTGTTCTACATGGACGCCTTCGATCAGGCAGCTGTGGATGCTGAAATGCTGGCGCTAGACGGCACGCCCAACAAGAGCAAGTTTGGCGCAAACGCCATCTTGGGCGTCAGTTTGGCTGTGGCGCGCGCTGCCGCCGAATCGGCCGGTTTGCCGCTTTACCGTTACCTGGGTGGAGTTGGCGCAAAAACCCTGCCGGTGCCGATGTTCAACATCTTGAACGGCGGTGTCCATGCCAATTGGCAAGGCACGGACTTCCAGGAATTCATGATTGCCCCGCTGGGAGCGCCCACCTTCCGCGAGGCTCTGCGCTGGGGCAGCGAGATCTACCATGCGCTGAAGGGCGTGTTGAAGGACGGCGGCTACTCCACCGGCGTAGGCGACGAGGGCGGTTTTGCCCCTGCGCTCAAGAAAAATTCAGACGCAGTGGAACTGATTTTGAAAGCCATCGAAAAAGCCGGCTACAAACCCGGCGAAGACGTGGCTCTGGCGCTCGACCCGGCCACCAGCGGCATTTTCGAGGACGGCTTGTATCATTTGCGCACCGAGGGCCGTAAAGTCACCTCTGCCGAATTGGTGGACATCTGGAAGGCATGGAGCAAAAAATACCCAATTGTAGTGCTGGAAGACGGTTTGGCCGAAGATGACTGGGATGGCTGGAAATTGCTCAACCTGGCCCTGGGCAGCAAAATCGAATTGGTCGGAGACGATTTGTTCGTGACCAACGTCGAACGTATCGCGCGTGGTATCGAACAGAACGTAGCAAACGCTGTGTTGATCAAACTCAACCAGATTGGCTCACTGACCGAGACCATGGCTGCCATCCAGATGGCGTATAAGGCCGGTTGGGGCGCAATGGTGTCGCATCGTTCCGGTGAAACAGTGGATAGTTTCATCGCGGACCTGACAGTCGCCATGTCCACCGGTCATCTCAAGACTGGCGCGCCCTGCCGCGGTGAACGTGTGGAGAAATACAATCAATTAATGCGCATCGAGGAAGAATTGGGCGATGCAGCGATCTATGCGGGGCGAAAGGCCTTCGTGCGATAGGCAAATCATTTGATAGAGCCGCTCCTGCTCTTTCCTGAATGGCAGGAGTGGTTCATATTTTCTTGTTTTGCACTACGCAGGGCAAGACTCTATCTGCCCTTCAGAGAAATTCGATGCGGCTATGCATGTAACAAAGCAAATTGATACTCTAATGCAATCGGAAATTCAGGAATATCTCAACGTACGCCAGCAGCGCCGTTGGGTTTTCCCGCGCGCGGCGCTGGTGGGGGCTTGCGCCGGGGTGGTGGCGCTTCTGTTTCGCGCCGGGCTGCTTGGGGCAGACGCCCTGCGAAACCAGATGCTGGCGTGGGCGCAGTCCACACCGGCCTGGGGCTGGCTGTTTCCCGTCCTTTTTACGCTGACCGGCGCGGTGATTTCCGTCGCGCTCACCCGCCGGTTTGCGCCGGAAGCGAGCGGAAGCGGCATTCCGCACCTGGAGGCGGTGTTGCACCGCTTTCGCAAACTGGATTGGCGGCGGGTGCTGCCAGTCAAATTTTTTGGCGGAATTTTTGCTGTGGGCGGCGGATTGGCGCTGGGGCGCGAAGGTCCAACCGTGCAAATGGGCGGCGCGGTGGGCGACGCGCTGGCCCGCTGGATGAAGGTTTCGGAACGCGAACGGCTGATTTTGATTTCTGCCGGAGCCGGCGCGGGGCTGGCGGCAGCCTTTAACGCGCCGCTCTCTGGTCTGATTTTTGTGCTGGAGGAAGTGCGCCGCGATTTTCAGCCGATTGTGTTTGGGGCCGCCTTTGTAGCCGCAGTGGTGGCCGATATTCTGGCGCGCATGGCTTCGGGGCAGTTGCCGGTGTTTTCTGTGCCGAGTTATCCCACGCCGCCGCTGGCTTCTTTGCCGATTTTTGCCGTGTTGGGCGTGGCGGCCGGGCTGTTGGGCGTTTTGTTCAATCGAAGCATTTTGGAGTCGCTCAATTTGTTCGCGCGGGTGCCGGGGCGCTTTGTCCTGCCGCTGGTCGCGTTGATTGGCGGTCTGGTGGGGTTGGTTGGCTGGTTTTCGCCGTTGACGATTGGCAACGGTCACGCCCTGGCCGAATCGGCTTTGCGGAGCGAGTTGTTGCTGACGGCCATCCCGCTGTTATTCGTGGCGCGCTTTGTTCTCACGACTGCCAGTTACAGCAGCGGCGCGCCAGGGGGGATTTTTGCGCCACTGCTGGTGTTGGGCGCGTTAATGGGCCTGGCGATTGGGCAGGTTTTTCATGCGCTTGCGCCAGGAATTGTCCCTTACCCGGCAGCTTTTGCGGTGGTGGGCATGGCAGCCTATTTCACTGCCATTGTGCGCGCCCCGCTCACCGGCATTATGCTGATTTCGGAGATGACCGGCAATTATGCTCAAATGTTGCCATTGCTGATCAGCTGTTTTTGCGCTTACGCGATGGCAGAGGCGCTCAAGGATTTGCCAATTTATGAAGCCCTGCTCGAACGCGATTTGCGGCAGCATGGAAATCACGACGCATTGACCCAACCTGTGGTGATGGACTTCATCGTCCAGCCCGAATCGGCGTTTGCCGGGCAAGAGGTGCGCTCATTGGGGCTGCCCGCTGGCTGCATTTTAGTACGCTGCGCCGATGGCAAGCGTGAATGGATTCCGAAAGCCAATACCCGGCTGCTGCCGCACATGCGCATTACAGCGGTCATTGCGCCAGAGGCCGCTGCTGGTGTAGAAATGTTACGCAGGGGCTGTGGGGAAAAATCTGTGGACGATTTTCAGGCCAGTTGACGCAATGTATCCAGCAAAGCCCTCACCGGCGGCCTATCCGTCGGGCCGTGGCTGGAATGGACGAGGCACAGGAGACCCTCCCATCCACGATGAAGTTGCTGCCGAGTTGGGATGTGTCGTCGCTACTTTTCCTCACATCCCCCGTCCCTGTCGGGAAAACCCCGACAACACTTGTGACAAACAAAATGACATTTGACCCTTTGCTTTAAAGAACATCTCTGCTACACTTATCACAACTCCGAAGCCTGACTGCCTGTAGTATCGCAAAATTCCCTTTGCGGTACATGGCGGCAGGACAGTACCGCAAATTTATTTTGCGATACCAGGTAAAAGTGGAAACGCTTTTGCCCCCCGCCCTCACCTTATCCCTCTCCTGGAGGGAGAGGGGAGGCATTTGGAAAGGAGACCGATTCACCCCTGCTCTTTTGCGCCGTCTCCTTTCTATGGAAACGGCGTTTTTTGTTCGCCGAGATTGAACGGGGCTAAAGCCGCCCGCTGACTGTCCACTGATCACTGATAACTGGAGCCCTATGAACCTCCAATCCCTCCTCGACCTCTCCTCCCGCCACCACTCCCACCTCTGCCCGCGTCAAATCCTTGGCGTGCGGCTGGGACTGTGCGGCATGAAAGCCCTCGGCTTCAATGCGCCGCCTCCCAAAAAGCGTTTGCTGGTCATCATAGAAAGCGATGGCTGCTTCGCCGATGGAGTCACTGCCGCCACCGACTGTACTGTCGGTCACCGCACCCTGCGCGTGGAAGACTACGGCAAAACCGCCGCTACTTTTGTGGATACGCAAACCGGCCGCGCCCTCCGCGTTGCGCCTGCGCTGGACATCCGCCAGAAGGCATACGCGTACGCGCCAGACGAGCCGCGTCACTACTTTGCTCAAATGCAGGCCTATCAAATCATGCCCGATGAAGAGATGTTCACCATTACAGAGGTGACCTTGACCACGCCCGTCGAAGCCGTCATCTCGCGGCCGGGCGTACGCGTCAACTGCAACGTGTGCGGCGAGGAGATCATGAACGAGCGCGAAATTCACCGCGACGGGCTGACCCTGTGCCGCGCCTGCGCCGGACCAGTTTATTACCAACTTGCGCTCGACCTTGCCATCACCCCCACCGACGCCATACACTGACCACTGCTCACTGATAACTGGATACCACCCATGTTCCTCTACCTCCTCATCCTGCTGATTGCTTTCATCTATGCCAGCGTTGGCTTTGGCGGCGCAACCGGCTACCTGGCCGCCATGAGCCTGTTTGGCATCCCGCCTCAGGTCATGGCCAACACCGCCTTGCTGCTCAATGTCCTCGTCGCCAGCATTTCTTTCTCCTCCTTCTACCGCGCCGGACATTTGCGCCCGGCCTTGCTCCTGCCCTTCCTGCTAACTTCCATCCCCGCCGCTTTTATCGGGGGCTATTTCAAAATCAGCGACCGGGTATATTCCATCCTGCTTTATGCCGTCTTGACATTTGCCGCCATCCGCCTGTTATTTTTCAGCCGCGCAAGCGATGATGACCATCTCCTGCGCCCGCTTCCGTTGGGCTGGGCGCTCGTCATTGGCCTGGGGATTGGCCTGCTCTCTGGCATGGTCGGCGTTGGCGGCGGGATTTTCCTATCGCCGGTTATTCTCTTCGCCCGCTGGGGAACATCCAAACAGGCTGCGGCTGTTTCGGCGGCTTTCATTCTCCTGAATTCCCTAAGCGGGCTGATTGGGCGATTCATCGGCGGCACGTTTCTGTTGGATCATTTCAGCCTGTCGCTCATCCCCCTGGGGCTACTCGGCGCACTGGCGGGCAGTTATTGGGGCGCTCTCCGTTTCAGCGGGCTGAACCTGCGCCACACCCTCGGCCTGGTCATGACCTTTGTCGTTTCCAATTTCTGGTTCAACCTCTTCAAATAAAACGTTGCACTCATCCGCCCTTCTCAAAGGCCACTCATCAATCGCCTTCAAACCATCCGACGATGAGACGAAACACCTTCTTCTCCCGCCTCCTGCCCACCCTGCCCGATGGCAGGATTCTCGACATCCACATAGGACTGTACTGGACAGCCGTCCTCGCCGAAGTGGATGGCAAAACCCGCTGCGGGCTGGCTGCCACCGTGGGAGACGAATCGCATCACTACACCACCGACCCCGCCGTCGCCCGCGCCGGGCGCCTGACCGAACTCTCCGCCCTCGAACTGGCGGAATACGTCCATTCGCCGCACCCGCCCGAAGTCTCGCTGGGACTGGCGGCGGTCAATGCCCTGATTCCGCCCCGCCCCGACCTGTGGATCGACCTGCACTCAAAGGAAGTCCTCGCCCGCCTGGGCGCGGGCAAGACCGTCGTCATGGTGGGGCATTTCCCCTACGTCCCCGAACTGCGCCCCAAAGTAGGCACTCTGCTCGTGCTGGAGCAGAATCCGCAAGATGAGTTGGACATCCCCGCCGAGCGCGCTCCTGAAATCATCCCCCAAGCCGACGTGCTGGCAATAACCGCCATGACCCTGCTCAACCGCACCTTCGACGACCTGGTTGCCCTGCGCCGCCCCGCCGTGCCAATGGTCATCGTCGGTCCCACCACGCCGCTGACCCCCATCCTGTTCGAGATGGGCGCGGTGATTCTCTCCGGCGCGGTGGTCGAACAGCCCGAACCGGTCATCCGCGCCCTGAAAGAAGGCGCCAACTTCCACCAACTGCGTCAAATGGGCGTGCGCTTGGTCTCGATGACTGCTGAGCGCTTGTAACTTTTTATGCCAACAAAGACAAGAGGGAAAGAGACAGAGCAAGAGACTATGTTATAATTTTAACAAACTCTAGCGAATTTCGATATGATTCGCGCCAAACCAACTACGCCAACAAAAGGAGTCTGCTATGGGTACCAAAGGTCGTCAAATTGTTGGTATGAACGTAAATGAACTATTGGACATGCTGAACAAAGCCTTTGCCGATGAATGGTTGGCTTACTATCAATATTGGCTGGGGGCCAAAATTGTCAAGGGCCCTATGAAAGACGCGGTCGCCTCTGAACTGCTTCTGCACGCCACTGAAGAACTGGGACACGCCGACATGCTGGCAATGCGCATCATCCAGTTAGGTGGAACCCCTCTCCTCAGCCCGGATAAATGGCTGCATCACACCCACTGTGGTTATGAGGCCCCAACCGATCCATTCGTAAAAGAAATTCTGACACAAAACATCAAGGGTGAACAGTGCGCCATCGAGGTCTATCAACGCCTTTTGCAAATTGTCAAAGAGCCTGACCCGGTTACATACAATATCATCCTGACCATTCTTCAGGATGAAGTCGAGCATGAAGAAGATTTGCAATCCCTAGAGGAGGACCTGGATACCCTGATGATGCGCCAGGGCAAATAAAAATACAGTATCGCCTCAATAGACTGGGGTACAAGGTGCTTTGAGTGCGCTGCACATGACGTAGTAGTCATGGCAAAAGGAAGTGGCCTATGCGTATTGGCATGATGGCAGATACCTACAAGCCACACATCAGCGGCATCACAAATTACATCGAACTCAACAAACGCTTCCTGGAAAAAGCAGGGCATGACGTGTACGTCTTCACCTTTGGCGGACTGGATTACCAGGACGACGAACCGCGCATCATCCGCAGCCCCGGCTTGCCCCTGGCCGACACGGGCTTTTACCTGTCCCTGAGATATTCACGAGAAGCCAAGAAATTGCTCCAAAGCATGGACATCGTCCATGTCCACCACCCTTTCCTGAGCGGGCGGCTAGCGCTGCACTACTGCCGCCCGCTGCGCATCCCCATCGTCTTCACCAATCATACCCGCTACGATCTGTATGCCCAAGCCTATATCCCTCTGCTGCCCGAGGAGATCAGCGAGGGACTGCTGCAAGCCTACATGCCCCCATTTTGCGATGCGGTTGACCTGGTTATTTCGCCCTCGCTTGGCATGGAAAAAATCCTGCGCCAATTCGGCGTTACCAGCCCCATCGAAATTGTTCCAAATGGTGTGGAATTGCAGCGTTTCTTCCAGGCCAACCCACGCTCGCGCCAGGAATACGGCTTTCGAGACAGTGACCTTTTACTGGTCTACTCTGGCCGCCTGGCGCCGGAAAAGAACCTCGAATTCCTCCTGCAAGCCTTCAGCGGCGTTGCCCAAGCGCTCGACAACATATACTTGCTCATCCTCGGCAGCGGCAGCATCGAACAAGAAATTCAAGAATATGCCCGCGATATCGGCATTGCTGCGCGCGTCAAATTTGCCGGTCAAATTCCGTACAACGAACTGCCCGGCTATCTAGCCATGTGCGACGCCTTCGTGACCGCCTCTGTCACCGAAGTACACCCTCTTTCACTCATCGAAGCCATGGGGGCCGGTTTGCCGGTCATGGGCATCCAATCTCCCGGTGTAGACGATACAGTCGAAGACGGCGCAACCGGCTTCCTATCCACCAAAGACTTGCCCGCCTTCACTGCCAAATTGACCCGTCTGTGCATGGATCATGATCTGCGCCGCAAAATGGGTGAAGCCGCCCGCCAGGCTTCCACACGCTATGCAATCGAGCATACCACCAAAAAGATGCTCGACCATTACCAACGCCTGGTATATGCCTCGCACCCACGCCAGCATACCTGGAGCGTGCGTCTGCGCGGTCTTTTGGAGCGATTCCGCACATGAGCGGCTACCGTCAACAAGTCGGCGCCTGGGGAGAGAGCGCCGCCGCCGCATACCTGGAAAAGCACGGCTACGTTATTCTCGCACGCAACCAGCGCACGCCTTATGGCGAAATTGATATCCTGGCCGAAAAAAACGGCTTCTTGCATTTTATCGAAGTCAAGGCGCGTACCACCGCCGCCTTTGGCCCACCGGAGATCGCCGTCACACCCCGCAAGCAAGAACACATGCGCGCTGCCGCAGAATATTATGCCGCCGAGCACGGGATCGAACACTGGCAAATTGATGTTATTGCTGTGGAGCGAAAAAGCCGCTCCGCGCCAACAATCACCCACTTTGAAAACGCAATTTGAAAAAATCGTAACTGCCTACGCGAATCTTTTCTGGTGGCAAACCGTCCACCCTCCACCGTCCACGAATGCCTCAAGAATTCACGAATAGTGCTCCATTCGAGCATTCGTGGCCCTGTTCGTGGATGGTTACTCTACTTCAAAAGGCAAATTTGCGCCGCTGGGTAGGCAGTTAACAAATACCCAGCCATAAAGATTTGGATTACAATCTCCCCATGCGACGGACTCGTGGGTTGTTCCTCCTCAAACATTTCGTCTCAGCCATCATACATTACGCCTTACGTTTTACGTATTCCCTATTCCGCAATCTGCATACCGCCTTTCTCCTGCTCTTCCTCCCCCTGCTCCTGGTTTCCTGCCAGCCCCAGCGTGCCGTCCTCACCATCATAGACGGCGATCAGACGCATTCCCTCTCCACAACTGCCAACACTCCCATCGAAATTTTGGCAGAGACTGGGATCACCATCGCACCCGCCGACCGCCTGCTGGTAAACGGCCTGCCGGCGTCCCCCGACCAACCCCTGCCGCCAAGCGCCCGCAGTTTGCAAATTTGCCGCGCGGTAGAAGTCACGTTGGTCACTGCCGAGGGAAAGCGGCCTATCGTCACCTCTGCGCCGACGGTAGCGATGGCGTTACACGAAGCCGGCTACCAGCTCTTTGCCGCCGACTTCCTCGACCCGCCCGCAGAGACGCCCGTCTACGCCGGCATGACCATCACCTGGCGACCGGCGCAAGAACTGACCGTCGTCACCAGCAGCGGAGACGTGCGCATCCGTTCCTCGGCGGGAACCGTAGGCGCGGCGCTGGCCGGAGCCGGGCTTCCGCTCATTGGGCTGGATCGCAGCCTCCCGGCTGAGTCCGAACCGCTGCCCCAAGACGGCCTGGTGCGCGTCGTGCATGTCCGCGAGGCGCTCGAAATCGTCCAAAAGTCCATCCCCTTTGAAACGCAAACCATTGTCTCCCCTGATGTGGCCCTCGGCGAGCAAAAAATCCTGCAAGCCGGGCAAGAGGGGCTGGCAATGACGCGCGTGCGCATCCGCTATGAAGACGAGCAGGAGGTGGCACGCTTGACCGAAGCCGAAAGTGTGGTGCGCCCGCCTCAACCGCGCATCGTCCAGAGCGGCACAAAAGTTATAGTAAGCACGGAATCTGTGGGCGGCGTAACGCTAAATTATTGGTACGTGATGCAAATGTACGCCACCGTCTACTCGCCTTGCAACTCTGGCACAGGCGGCTGTTCCTACGGCACAGCCAGCGGGCTGCGGGCCGGCAAGGGCGTGGTGGCAGTTGACCCGTCGCTGTACAATTACTTGCAAGGCCAGCGCATCTACGTGCCGGGCTATGGCTATGCCGTCATCGGCGACGTGGGCGGCGGCTATCTCATAGAGCAAAATCTGGGTATCTCTCGCTACCGCTGGATTGACCTGGGCTTCGACGACAATAACCTGGTGGATATGACCGGCTGGGTGACGGTATACTTCCTGGCGCCCGCGCCCGCCTCCATCCCGCCCGTGCTGCAATAACATGACCAAGACCCAAAAAAGCATCCTTGCCCTGCTCTCACTCACTGCCTGCGGCCTGCTCAGTCTGATTGGCTGGCTGGGCTACCAAATCTATCAGGATATGTGGACAACGCCCCTCGGCTCTCCTATAGCCTTGCCCACCTCCACCTGGCATCTGCCCGCCACCTGGACGTTCACCCCAACCATCCTCACCCCCACGTCCACCGCTGTTTCCCCCTTCACGCTTCCTCCCGACGACACCCTATCGCCTGCCTTGTCGCCCGCTGCAAGCACTCTTTCGCCCACTCCCGCCATCCCCCTGGAAGCCCTGCTGCCCACCAATACCCCGCTGCCCATCGTATCCGCTGGAATACAAGGGCAGCCCCAATGCAACGGACCCCAAGTGATGACCATCCTGGCGGTCGGTTCTGACGCGCGTGGCAACACCTACCTGTACGGCCTGGCGGATGTCATCCGCATCGTGCGCGTGGACTTCGTCAACGTCAAAGTCACCATCCTGGAATTTCCCCGTGACCTGTGGGTAGAAATCCCCCACATCGCCGACAACTTACACGGCCAGGATCACGAAAAACTCAACCAGGCTTACCTCTATGGCAACCCCGGCTATGGCTACTACGAAGGCCCCGGCGCCGGTCCCGGCCTGCTGGCGCGCACGCTGGCGCTCAATTTTGGCCTGACGCCTGACCGCTATGTGGGCGTCAACATGCGCACCTTCGAGAAAATCGTGGATGCGGTCGGCGGCATCGAGGTCTACCTGCCAAACGGCATGGACGGCCGCACCGCCGAAGACCGCAGCGCCCGTCTGGTTTTCCCACCCGGCTATCAAACCCTGAACGGAGAACAGGCGCTCACCCTGGCGCGCATCCGCAACGAAGGCGTCTTTGAGCGCGCTGAAAACCAAAACCTGGTGTTATGCGCCTTACAAAAAAAACTCACCCAACCCACGGTCGTCATGCGCATCCCGGCCCTTATTCAATCCTTCCAGGGCGCCGTCCAAACCGACTTGACCCCAGAACAGATCACCCAACTGGCCTGCCTGGGGACGAAACTCAAAGCCCAAGACATCACCTTCGTCAGTTTCCCGCGCGAACTTTTCACAGGAACGCGCGTCTACGACCCGGTCTTCAAAGCGCGCGTGTTCGTCTGGGACGTGGACTTTGCCGTACTGCGCGACTACGTGACCCGCTTCACCCTCGGAACCTGGCCTGCTCCCGCTATCGAAACCAACGACACGGCCGCAACCGACTCTGCCACCTGCGAATGAACAGCGCCCGGTTTCCCCCTCCGACTCCGCCCCTCAACGCCGCCGCCTTGCTGCAACAATACGGCCTGCGCGCCGACAAACGCCTGGGGCAAAATTTTCTGCAAGACCCTTACGCCCTGGAAAAAATCGTCGCCGCAGCCGAAATCCTGCCTACCGACAGCGTGCTGGAAATCGGCCCCGGTTTGGGCAGCCTCACCCGCTACCTGGCAGCCGCCGCCCGCAGCGTGCTGGCAATCGAACTGGATGCGCGCCTGTTCGCACCGCTCGAGGCCGTTCTGGCCCCCTATCGAAATGTCCGGCTGATGCAGGGCAACATCCTCGACTTCGACCCTGGAGCATCCATCGGGCAGCCTGGCTACCTGGTCATCGCCAACATCCCTTATTACATCACCTCGGCGGTCATCCGCCATCTGCTCGAAAGCGACCCCAAGCCGCGCCGCATCGTATTGACCATCCAGCATGAAGTGGCTACACGCATCTGCGCCTTACCCGGAGAGATGAGCCTGTTAGCGCTTAGCGTACAAGTCTACGGCCGGCCGTCTATTGCAGCGCACATCCCCGCCAGCGCATTCTACCCTGCTCCCAAAGTTGACTCGGCCGTGCTGAAAATCGAAATCTACCCTACCCCCTTGATTCAACCTGCTCTCCTGCCTGCCTTCTTCCAACTCATCAAGGCGGGTTTCGGACAAAAGCGCAAGACTCTGCGCAACGCTCTCTCTGCCGGCTTGCGCCAGCCTCCTGCCAAAATCGAAGCGCTGTTGCGCGCTGTAAGCATCAATGCACAGCGCCGGGCAGAAACTCTAAGCCTGGAAGAATGGCAAAAACTCAGCGAACAATGGTCTCAAACGCAAGGTGATTGAATCACGCGCGCCTGACGACCTGCGCGGCGCACGTCGCGGTAATGCCACCACACCTGCCAAATACGTAAAGCCGCCTCAGCCTGGATGCGGAAAGACATTTTCGAATTCCCCCATCGCCGGTCGGCAAAATAAATCGGGCTTTCGCTGACGCGATACTCCAAACAATAAGCCAGATAAGCCATCTCTACCAGGAAAACATAACCGTTCGATTGAATGCGCTCTAAGGGCATCCCCAAAAGCGTCTCTCGCCGCCACAAACGATAGCCGGTGGTAACATCGCGCAATGGAAGCCCCAAGATGGTGCGGGCATATAGATTGCCAAACGCCGAAAGTCCCTTGCGCCAGCGCGGCCAGCGCTCGTCCACTGCGCCGCCCTCGACATAACGGGAGCCGATGACCACGTCACAAGATTCGAGGCGTTTTGTCATTTCGAGCAGCGCCGCCGGGTCGTGCGAAAAATCGGCGTCCATTTGCGCTATGGCGTCGCTATCCCCTTGAAAGACACGCTGAAAAGCATTCAAATAGGCTGCCCGCAGGCCCATCTTGCCAGGACGGTGAAGAACTTGCAAGCGCTCGTCTTTTTGGGCCAGGTCGTCGGCAATCCGCCCGGTGCCGTCGGGGCTGTTATCGTCTACCACCAATACGCGCAAATCGAGCGGAAGCGAAAATAAAGCGGAGACCAGTTTGGGCAAGTTCTCCGCTTCATTGTAAGTTGGGACCACAACCGTAATTTTCAATCGGTCTCCTAGCGAATCAGGCGTAACAGTTCCTTCTTCAAAGCCTCGACATTGGGGAAACGGCCGCTCAAAGAAGGCACTTCGACGACTTTGATGAACAAGCGGTCGTTACGACGAGAAACCTGATCGCGATCTTTGATAGGGTAAAAATAATCCAGAGATTGTTCCAGGCGGCTGCGCACACGTTCCCCCAAAATGGACAAGTTAGCAGAAGAAACGATCAACACAAAATCCGTAGGCGTCAAATGACCGACAAAGTCCTCAGAACCGTCCACTTCGCGCATGGCGTTATGGATCATCAGGCTGACAGCGCGCATAACATCATCGGAGGCCACAAAGCCATAGGCATCACGGAAGATGTCCAGGTTAATGAGCGAAACCAACAAGAGAGAAAGTCCGCTTTTCCCCAACGCCTCGCTCAAGCGCTCATCCACCAAGGCGCCATCCGGCAAACCGCTGACAGGATTGGTGAGCGAACCCTGGCTGACGCGCCGCAGGGCATTGCGCACACGCAAACGCAACTCTTGAACGTCGAACGGCTTGGTGATATAGTCATCGGCGCCCAATTCCAGCCCATGCAGCCGGTCGGCGCGCTCCCGTTTTTCAGTCAAAAAGATGATGGGAATATCTTGTGTGCGGCGGTCGGTACGCAAGCGTCTGGCGACTTCATAGCCATCAATATCAGGCAGGCGGATGTCCAGCACCACCAGGTCGGGGTTGACCGTTTGGCAAGCACGCACGCCATCTTCTCCCCAATTCACGGTGAACACCTCGTAGCCCTGGACGCGAAAGTAAGCGTTCAACATTTCGGCTACATCGAGATCGTCTTCTACGACCAGGATTTTATGTTTGACTTCTGCCATGCCGGGCTCCCCTTCGATCAATCAGCCAATTGGGTCTTTCTGGATGACGAATTCGCACACCTCGTCGCCCATCGCCACACACCTGGACTCGTTGACGCGAAATTCATTGCCTCCCGACACCCATTTCAACGATTCCTGCAACAGGCCGACCGCAATAAAACAGACCGGACGATCAGCACCTGTGCGCCCCCAACAAACCGGGCATTTGTGGATCGTCCAAATGAACTCGTTGTCTTTTTCTTCGACGGTGGTATATTGGTCTGTAAGTTGCGTAAAGATTTTGGCAAAGGCTGGCAGACCAATGCGAAGTTTCGACTGAAGGGGCAAGACGACAAAAGCCAAATCGGCCACCCCGGCCAGAGCGCCAAAATTCTTGAGCGCATCGGAGAAAGTGGCGCGGCCCGCGCGCAAGGCCAGCCCGCGCCCGCCGCGCGGACCATACATCTCCTCCAAAGCCACACCAATGGCTGAAAGTTCGGCAAAGTCGAAGCCTTTTTCGAGATTGTCAGGGGGATAATTGTCAATGTAATGGTTCAGGCCGGCAAGATTAAGAATGGCGTTCAATCCATTCTTACCCATCACCTCTTCCAAAGACTTGATGGTGATCAAGCCAAACTTGTTATTATAGTATAGTCCGCTCTTTTGGATGGGGCTCATACGTACTCCACTAGATTAATTTTGCCAGATTTTCGGCGGCGCGACGCATATCCAGGAAAATCAGGCCTAACTTGGCCTGTTCCCGTGCCAGGGCGGTCAACACTGCCTCTTGACCCACCGACATCAAAACAACGTATCCCTTTTCACCTTTGATATAGACCTGCTCCAAAGAGCCGCGCCCTAATTCGGTAGCAATACGCTCACCCAAGGACAACATTGCGGCTGACATGGCGGACACGCGGTCTTCTTCCACACCTTGCGGCAAAGCCGAAGCGATGCTCAACCCGTCCACGCTGACTACGGCCGACGCCTCGATATCGGGCGAGGAGGCTTGTAACTCGCGCAAACGGTCTACCATTTGTTGCGTACGAGACTTGGACAAGACAACCCTCCTGAAAAAAGGTTAGTTGCATTCCAGCATATCCAGATCGCTGGCGGTAAAGAAATTGCTTTTCAAATTTAGCACATGCAACAAATTGTGTCAAGCAAGCCGTCCACTTTGTCTCGAGATGGATTAACAAAAATGCAAACTTTTTGCCCAACCAGAAGGTAGAATCCAGGCATAAAAGCCCAAAAAGCCTTCAAATTCTTGATTAAATATTGACAATATATGTGCAATGTGATAAGATAGATTTATAGTTCAGACAATCTGTTTGCCAGCGCTTGCCCCTAAACAAGTGAGAAAACTCAAAAGAAAGATAAATTGCCTCCATGTCAAAACTCGCCCATCTTAAATTCAACGACCCCGCGCCAGACCTAGAATTATTAAAAACGGACAACAAAAGCATACGGTTATCGTCCTTGTGGAAGGGACAGGTATTGGTGTTGGCTTTCACGCGCCACTTCGGTTGCCCGCAATGCAAGGAGATGGTCACCGCGCTTGCCAACAATGCGCCCTTGTTCCAGCAAAAAGCCATCGGCCTGGCATTCGTTACCCAGGGAACGCCCGAAGCGGCCCATTCTTTTTGCCAACAGTATGCCCCCGGCTTGCTCTGCCTGGCAGACCCAGAACGTCAAGCCTACCGCGCCTATGGGCTGGAGCGTGCTTCCATTTGGCAAACCTTCTTGTCATGGCGCGTTTGGCAGTCCAATAAACGCTTGCAAGAAGAACGCGGCTGGAAACCCGAAATGCCGCCTGCCGGCCAAGACGCCATGCAAATGTCTGGAATCTTTATCATCGGCCCAGATGGCCGCATCCGCCTGCCGTTTTACTACGATGATATTGCCGATCACCCGCCCATTGACCTGCTGCTGCATGGTGTGATGGGAATGGACTGGAAGCAACCTTTCGAGGGGCCGGTGGCTCCGTAGGGACAATCAAATTACGCTCATCTTCGCCCAAAGCAATCCTTTTACACAATGGGGAGGATGGACGGATAGGAATCGTATGAGAAACTTTTTTCTTGCTTTCTATTTGGCTTTCAAAGAAGTCTACCGCAACAAGGGACGCTTCTTGCTGGTTGCGCTGGTCATTGCTCTCATCACTCTGCTGGTGCTGTTCATCGCGGCGCTTGGCGAGGGTCTGGCCGATGGCAATCGTCAATATGTGGCTAATCTGGACGCTCACCTGGTCGTGTTCCTGGAAAAATCGGACTTTATCATTTCATCCAGCCGCTTGGAGGTGAACACCATCCGCGCAGTACGGCGCGTGGAGGGCGTAGAGGAGGCCGGGCAAATCTTCACATCCACCAGTCAAATTGTCTCGCTGGAGGAGCCGCTCAAGATTTCGCTGTTGGCGGTAGAGCCTGGCAGACCGGGTATGCCCCCCTTAATCGGAGGCAGGTCCTTTCGTGGAGGCGAAGCGTACGAGACCGTCATTGACCAAGGCGTGGCGCTGCGTACCGGCCTCCAAATCGGAGATGAAATCAAAATCCGCTCCACGCAAGGCACAGAAGATCAGTTCTTTACGTTAAAGGTGGTCGGGCTGACGGGGCGGCAGTCCTACTTCTTCCAACCGACCATCTTCGTGGCGCCGGCCACTTGGGAAAAAATCCGCCCCCAGCCCGAAGCAGACTTGAACGACTCGACGCCCTATCCTAACGTCATTGCGGTCAAATTGAGCGATCCATCGAAAATCGAAGCCGTGCGCGAACGACTGTTGGCAGAAGTGAGCAACATCGAGGTGGCCGACATCTCCACCGTCATCGAAAACATTCCTGGCTATTCGGCCCAACAAGGCACGGTACAAACGCAGGGCGGCTTCACGCTGTTGATTGGCATTCTGGTTATTGGCGGATTCTTTCAAATCCAAGTGTTGCAAAAGGTGCCGCAAATTGGCGTGTTGAAAGCCATCGGTTCGTCTAACGCCACAGTAGGGCTGTCAGCCATCGTTCAAATCATGATCGTGACAGCGCTAGGCGTGGCCATCGGCGGCGGCCTGACCTACCTTTTCTCGCTGGGCTTCCCGCCCACCATTCCTCTGGCTTTCAACGGCACGCGCTCGCTGCTGGCGGTGATTGCCCTGTTGGCGATTGGCCCGTTAGGCGGGCTGGTTTCAGTCATCTACGCTGTGCGCATCGAGCCGCTCAAGGCTTTGAAGTTGTCATAATGCTATCTGAAAATCGGTTAGGAGAAACCATGAGCGCTGTGGTATTGGAAGTCAATCACGTCGTCAAAACTTTCAACGTTGAAGGCGGGGTCAGCATCAACGCCGTTGACGATGTTTCATTCAATGTACGCTCTGGCGAGTTTATTGCCCTGGTAGGGCCAAGCGGCTCTGGCAAGACTACCTTGTTGTCCATTCTGGCGGCCTTACTCATGCCTACCAGCGGTCAGGTGTTGATAGACGGTCAAGATTTGTCTCGCCTGAATGAGAAAAAACGGGTTACATTGCGCCGCCAGAAAATCGGCTTCACTTTTCAGGCCAATAACCTGATTCCGTTCCTGACAGCGCAAGAGAATGTGGAATTGATGCTGCGGCTGAACGGGATGGCAGACAAAGCCGGTCGGCTACGGGCGGCGGAACTTCTAGCCCGCCTCGGACTCGGCGACCGCCTGCGCAACCTGCCCGGTCAGATGTCTGGCGGACAGCAGCAGCGTGTGGCTATTGCCCGCGCCCTGATTCATAACCCGGCCGTAGTCTTGGCCGACGAGCCGACCGCTTCGCTGGATACCGAGCGCGCCTTCCAAGTAGTTGAGACCTTTGCGCGCCTCATCCATGAATATGAACGCGCCGGCATCATGGTGACGCACGATCTACGCATGTGCAAGTACGTAGACCGAGTGCTCCAAATGCGCGACGGGAAACTGGTGCGGGTCATCGAAGACCGGAAAGAAATCGAAAAACTGGCAAAAGGAGAATAGCCTGGAAAAGCGAGGCGCTTTGCACGCCTGCAACATCTCCCCTATCGCAAGAAGAGCAAGACGCCCTGTTTCCAGGGCGTCTTGTTCAATAGAGACAAATCTACCGGATTTTGAACATCTGCGTCAACTTCATCGCCAAATTCAAATCGCCGGCTAACTTAATCTTGCCCTGCATGAAGGCCTGCATCCCATCCAACTCGCCCGTGAAGATCTTGACATAGTCGCTGGAGTCGGCAGTCAGGGTCATCTTGGGAGAAGGATGTTCCCCTTTTTCGACAGTTACTTTACCATCTTTGATGGTGGCGTACCAATCTCCTGCTTCTGCGCCGGTGAACTTGAACTGGATGACAGCATCTAGCCCGGGGGCCTTTTCCGGCAGGAACGCGCCGGGCATCTTGGACATCAGGTCTGCAATTGTAAGTGGCATTTTATTTTCTCCTTCGATCAAATTAGATCCTAAAGGCCTTTGAGACTTTTAGAGTCTTTTGTTATTGTAAATTCTCAAACACGGCCGCCGCGCCCATTCCGCCGCCGATGCACATGGTCACCATGCCATACTTTGATTTACGGCGTCCCATCTCGTAGAGCAACTGAGTGGTCAGTTTTGCGCCGGTGCAGCCCAGCGGGTGGCCCAAAGCAATGGCCCCGCCGTTGACGTTGACCTTCTGCTGGTCGAGTTGCAGTGTTCGCAGCACTGCCAGAGACTGAGCGGCAAAGGCTTCATTCAACTCAAAGATGTCAATATCCTCCTGTTTCAGGCCGGCCTTTTTGAGCGCCTTGGGAATAGCCGCAACGGGGCCAATTCCCATCAATTCCGGCTCGACGCCGCCCACAGCAAATGAGACAAAGCGCGCCAGCGGCTTGAGGCCCAGTTTGGCGGCCTTTTCAGCAGACATGACCACCACTGCGGCCGCGCCGTCTGACATCTGCGAGGAATTGCCGGCCGTGACCGTGCCGCCCTCTTTGAAGGCCGGTTTGAGCTTGGCCAGGCCTTCCAACGTGGAATCGCCGCGCGGCCCTTCGTCGCGTTTGAACGTGAAAGAGCGCGTCACCGGCTTGTGGTTCTCGTCTAGTTCGACGATTTCCACATCCACAGGGACAAGTTCGGGGTCGAACAGACCGGAATCCACCGCTTTGGCAGCCTTCAAGTTGGATTGCAGGGCAAAGGCATCCTGGTCTTCGCGGCTGATGCCATACTTGGCAGCCACGTTCTCGGCTGTGATGCCCATGCTGGTGTAGTAATGCGGCAGGTCTTGGGCAAAGTATGGATTGGGAGAAAACTTGTAACCTGCCATTGGCACCATGGTCATGGATTCTGTGCCGCCCGCAATGGCTACCTCGATGTCGCCAGCCATGATGGCATAAGCAACATGAGCGATAGACTGCACGCCCGAAGAGCAATAACGATTGATCGTCTCGCCGGGGACGGAAATCGGCAAGCCGGCCCGCAAAGCAATCATACGCGCCATGTTCATACCTTGCTCACCTTCGGGGAAGGCGCAGCCAAAGACCACATCCTCGATTTCAGCGGGGTCGAGAGCCGGCGTCCGCTTGAGTAACTCTACAATAACGGTAGCAGCCAAATCGTCAGGCCTGACCGTGACCAGTGAGCCGCGCTTGGCCTTGCCAACCGGCGTCCGAGCCGCGCTGACAATAACAGCATCTCTAGTTGCCATATTTCATCTCCTTATCATCTGTGTACCTGTTACTTGTGTACGTGTGTACTTTATACCTGTGTACTTATCTCTGCACACACAGTACCCATGTAAACACGCACACAACTCAATTCCTCAACGGCTTCCCGGTGTTCAGCAGCGACCACATGCGCGCCTGGGTCTTCTCTTCACCGCACAGCGAAAGGAAGGCTTCACGCTCCAGGTCGAGGACATATTGCTCGCTCACCCATTGCGCCCTGGTGAGGCTACCGCCGGTCATGACGTAGGCCAGTTTTTGGGCGATGTGCAAGTCGTAATCGGTGATGTAGCCGCCGGCGTTGAATGACCACGCGCCGATGCGCAGCGCCCCTTGCATGTCACGACCGGCTACATAGATCATTTCCGGCGCGGGCGGCGTGTAACCGGCAGCCACCATGTGCAGGACCTCACGTTTGGCCTCGGTGAGCAAGTGCGCGCGATTCATGACGATGCGGTCGGCCGGGCCCAGAATAGCCATTTGCCGCGCCTCAGCAGCGCTGGTGGCTACTTTGGCTTGACCGATTTGCAGGAAGGCTTTTTGCAAGAAAGGCAACACTTCTGCGCCTTCAACGCGCATGGCCGGATTGATGATGCGGCGCATATATTCTTTTGTGCCTCCGCCTGCCGGGATGACGCCCGCGCCCAGTTCCACCAGACCAATGTAAGTTTCATGGGCAGCCACGATGCGCGAGCCGTGCATGGTAACTTCACACCCGCCACCCAGCGCCATGCCAGCCGGGGCAGTGACCACCGGCTTGGGCGAGTAGCGCATCCGCATATTCAGGTTTTGCAATTTGGCAACTGCCTCGTTGAGCGTGTCCCACATGCCCTGTTGGGCCGCCATGACCACCATGAATAAGTTAGCGCCAGCGCTGAAATTATCGGCCTCGTTGCCAATGACCAGACCGTCAAACTCTGTATCAAGCCGATCGAGGGCTTCGATGGTAATATTGAAAATATCATCATCGAGCGCGTTCATCTTGGTATGAAACTCCACGCAAGCCACGCCATCGCCCATCTCATACAGCGATGCGCCAGCATTTTCGCTGATGACTTTCTTGGCGGCTTTGAGGTCGCTCAAGAGGATCATGCCCGCCGGCCGTTCAATGGGAACATATTTCTTCTGGACGACATCGTACACGCCCACCTTGCTATTGCCCTTATATTGATAGAAAGTCTCGATGCCAGACTTGAGCATCTCTTCTACCCAAGCAGCCGGAGGATAGCCCGCAGCCTTCATCGCTTCAGCCACCGGCTGGACGCCGAGCATATCCCAGGTCTCGAATGGGCCGGCTTCATGCCCAAAGCCCAAAGTGATTGCGTCGTCAATAGGCTTGCCCGTATCGGCAACTTCGGGTAGTAACGCAGAAGCATATTGGAAGCCCTGGTACGTCAGCGCCTTGACGAGCTCAGCGGCTTTGTCACTCTCGCCCAGCAGCACCTTCAAACGCTCTCCCAGATTCTCGATGCCTTTGGCCTTTCCAATCGAGTCGAAGCGCACTTTTTGGGAGGGTTTATGTTCGAGCGTCTCCAGGTCGAGGGAATAGAATTCTTTTTTACCGTCTTCGGTGCGGACTTCCTTATAGAAGCCAATTTTCGTCTTGTTGCCCAGCCAGCCGCGTTCGACCATGGTAGCAATCAATTGGTTGGGTTTCTCGGAAGTCAGGTAAGGCATGGCATACGTATCGTAAGGGATGGCCGGCGCAAGATTCTTGCCGACATGCTCCCACACGTCAATGCCCACCAGGTCAATCAAGCGGAAAGTGGCCGTCTTAGGCCGCCCCATCAACGGGCCGGTGATGGCATCCACTTCATCAACGGTATAACCGTTTTTCAAGATGTAATCAAGCGCAAAAGCGCCCGTCCCAAAAGCCACGCGGTTGCCGATGAAGTTGGGCGTATCTTTGCACAGTACAATGCCCTTCCCCAGCCGATATTCGCCAAAATGCTTGATGAATGCCACCACTTCGGGCAAAGTATCCTCGGTGGGGATGACTTCCAGAAGTTTCAAGTAACGCGGCGGGTTGAAGAAGTGCATCCCCAAGAAATGCTGTTTGAAACTCTCCGAACGGCCGGCGGCAATATCTTTGATAGGAATGCCAGAGGTATTGGTCGCAATGATGGAGCCCGGCTTGCGAACCGCATCAATGCGCTCCATCAGGCCTTGCTTGATTTTCAGATTCTCGACAATGGCTTCGATGACCAAATCGGCTTCGGCCATCACCCCAAAATCATCCTCCAGGTTGCCGGTCTTGACCAGCGAATGTTGATCCGAAGAACCGAACGAGGCCGGCCGAGATTTCTTGGCCGCCTCCAGGCCGGCGTTGACAATCTTATTGCGTGCCGTCTTATCGTCGGCCGGCGCATCTTTGGGGACAATATCTAGCAAGGTAACAGGAATTCCTGCATTGGCAAGATGAGCCGCCAGCGCCGCCCCCATGGTGCCTGCACCGACTACAACGGCTTTATGGATGTGATATTTCATGGTTTTCTCTCCTTGTGAAGTAGGCAGGTAGGTACGTAGACAAGTAGGAACGTAGACACTATCTACCTACCTGAGTTCCGCTCCACTGTAACCAAGGATTTGCCTTGCTACAATCAGTCTATTAATTTGACCTGTTCCTTCATAAATATCGGTGATCTTGGCATCGCGGAACCACTTTTCGAGCAAGAACTCGCGGCTGTAACCGAGCGGCCCCAGCAACTCGACAGCCTTTTGGGTGATTTTGGTCGTCACGTCACCGGCCTTGACTTTGCTCATCGAGGATTCCAGCGCGTTCGGTCTGGAATTATCTGCCATCCAAACCGCTTTGATGACCATCAGCCAACCGGCGCGCAGCATCACTTCCATGTCAATCACGTCGCGCTCGATGCTGGTCAGTCTGTTGCGCGGCAAACCATAGCGGATTTCCACGCCATTTTCAGCCAGTTTTTCCTTGACGAATTCCAGCGCCGCGCGCGCCACGCCAATGCCGGTAGCCGCCACCAGCGGACGTGTGGCATCGAAAGTCGCCATCGCCTTCTTGAAGCCCTTCTCGGTCTGCTTTTCGACGGTAGGGCTGCCCAACACGTGGTCGAAAGGCACGCGCACATCAACCAGTGAGATGGCCGCCGTGTCGCTGGCGCGGATGCCCATCTTGTGTTCCAATTTGGTCACCGTGACGCCCGGCGTGCCTTGTTCGATGACAAAGGCGCGCATCCCGGCGCGGCCGGCCGAGGGGTCAATCGAGGCCCACACCACAATAAAGCCCTTGCCAAAATGCTCGTCTGGCACCATGGACTTATGCCCAGCGGTAACAAAAATCTTCTCCCCGTTGATGACCCACTCGTTGGTCTTTTCATCTAAGACAGCCGTGGTCTTGATCGCCGAGGTGTCAGAACCTGCGCCCGGCTCGGTCATGCACATAGCAGCAAAGGTGGGTTTCTCGCCGGCAAAACGCGCCAGGAATTTTTGTTTTTGCTCCGGCGTGGCAGCCGCCTGTACAGCCGCAGCGCCCAACCCCCCGCCCGGCGTCACCAGGTACATCCCTACATCGCCCCACGAAAGCATCTCCATCATGTGCGCCAGCAACTGATAACCAATCGGCGGACGTTTCGGTTTGTTGGCATCCTCTTCTTTCTTTTCCTCCTTGGGCGCTAACGAGCCGGCGCCCGTGGCCTTCATAGCAGCGTGCATGAACTCGATGTATCCATAAGGGATAGCATGTTCGTTCTCGTCCATTTCACGCGAAACCGAGCGCATCATATTTTCGGCCACGGTCTTCAATACATATTGCTGCTGCGCAATCGGCTTAGGGGTTTCAAATTCAATTGTCATCTCTCGCCTCCGCCTATACAATCGCCAGCCCGGTAAAGGTGGCAAAGCCTCTTCCATTGCGCATCCACATTTCGACCGGGTACTCGCGAATATAGCCATAGCCGCCTAAGATCTGCACGGCGCGGTCTGTCACCATCATCGCCATATCCACCGCGCCCATGTACGCCAGGTAGGCCGCCTTGTAGCCGTCTTCTGCGCCGGTATCCAGTTTCCAGGCCGCCTCCCAGGTGAGCATGCGGATGGCCTCGATTTCGGTCGCCATCTCGGCCAGGAAGAAAGCAATCGCCTGCTTCTGCGCCACCTTCACGCCAAAGACCTCGCGTTCTTTGGCATAATCACGGCTATACTCAAAGGCTGCGCGCGCTACGCCCACCGCCAGCGCCGCCAGAGCCACCCAACTGGCCGCCAAAATGGGTTTGACATCATGCCCGGCCTCGCCTCCCAGCCGATTGGCTTTGGGGATGCGGACATTCTCTAACTTAACGCGGTACGTGGGCAGCGCCTTCAGGCTCATCCACTTCTCCGCTTCTTCACCGACCGAGAGGCCGGCTGCCGTTTTGGGGACGATGAATCCCTGCGTTTGGCCGTCCAGGTTGGCGTACACGATCATGGCCGGCGCATCTTTGGCATACGGCACGAAGGTCTTTTCGCCGTTCAACACATAGTCCCCGCCATCGGCTACGGCTGTGGTCCTCAACTCGAAGGCATTGAAGTCGAAGGCATATTCAATCAGGGCGGCAGTGTAGGGCTGCCAATCGGCTTCGATGACCGGCGGGATGTATTGCTTCTTCTGCTCTTCTGTGCCGGCCAGCAAAATGGGCAACACAAACAGAGAGGGCGTCATCACGGCCAGCGTCCCCGCCAAATCGCCATAGGCCATCTCCTCGGCTGCCAGCACGCCGGTTACGGCAGAATGCTCTCCAAAACCGCCATAGGCTTCAGGGATAGAGGCTTGCAGCACGCCCATCTCCCAGCCCTTGCTGATGATTTTTGGCGGAAGTTTACCCTCCTCCTCGGCGTCGTGCGCCACCGGCCGCAAGTCATTGACTGCAAAACGGCTGACGGCGTCAATCAGCATTTGTTGTTCTTCATTGGGTTCAAATGAATACATACACTCTCTCCTTTGGTAAGATGATGGACACAAAGTATCCTCTCAAGCGATAGGGGTGCGAAGCGCTTTGAGCGTGTTGCGCGCGTCCACTTTTTCGCTCTCTTCTTTTCGAGAAGATACATACGAACTTCTGATCGGCAACACCGGCCGGTCAGCAAAATCCGATAAACGAAAGTAGCGGAGAACCGTCGCCGGTTGACCCTCTTCCCATTTGCCGGGGCTGGCGGCGGAGGGTTCTATTGCCAGCAAACCGCGTTGGTAAAGATACTCGACATACGCGCCTGCTTTCTCGATGACCAGTAAAGCCTTATAGCCCTCCACCTTGCCATACACGATTTCAGCGGCTTCGGCTATGGTGCGCGGCGTTTCGAGGGCCTGGAGGGTTTGCTCAAGGCGGCGTTGGAGACGCTGACGGATCGCCTCGGCCTGCATCGCCAAGTCAGCGATCGGCTCGTTATGACCGTTCAGCACCAGGCTGGTCTCCCGCGTCCATGCCTCGAGAGCAGACAAAGACGTCAGATAGTGCCAGACTCCCATGAACGGAAGCAGGTCCTCGGGAGATTGATGCGGGGTAACGTCCTCCAAAACCAGGTCGCCGCAAAAGACCACGTCGTCCAATTTGAGGGCCACATGGCCGGGGCAATGTCCGGGCAAGTGAATCATCTCGAAAGGACCGACCCGCATACCTTCGGCTTCATACGTGAAGTCCACCGGCGTGGAACGATAGAGGGCTCTGGTAAAGCGATGCATTTGGAGCAGTTCGGCGCGCTGCTGATCGGCCACGCCCGCCCGACAGAGAAAGGCTTCCAATTGGCGCCCTACCAGAGCCAGCCGTTCTTCATGACGGGCAATGATGGGCAAATCCAGTTCGTGAACGCCGATGAGAGCAGAAGTGCGCTCCCGCAAAAAAGGCAAGCCGCCATAGTGATCTATGTGGCCGTGCGTGAGCAAGATGTGAGTCAGGTCTGTAAAGCGGTGTCCGGCCGTCTCAAAGCCGGCTTGCAGGCTTTCATTGGAAGAAGGACTGCCCGAACCGCTATCGAGCAGCGCCAGCATCTCGCCCGCCTCAACCAAATAGGCATTGCCCCACATGTTCGGAAATACGGCAAGCGGCAGGCGATGAATGCGCACGCCAGAACGAGTTTGGAAGAGGGCATACGACGGGGTATTCACTTTCGCAGCCCGTCCAAGAACAAATCGGCGTATTGACCGGCAATTTGCTCGATGGAGTCGGCGCCGTCAGGACGATACCAGGTCAGCGTCCAGTTCAACGCGCCCATCAAAGCGCGGACAGCCATGGCAGGGGAAGGGCAAGCAAACAAGCCCTCACGCACGCCCTGTTCTACCGCCTGCCGCCACAAGGCTTCGAAGCGGTCGCGCTGCGGGACGTGACGTTGACGCTGTTTAGGCTCAAGGGAACGATGCTCGAAAAGCAATACAGAGGACAAATCAGAGTGTTCGGCCAGGCTGACCAGGTAGGCGCAAATCATCTGGCGCAGTTTTTCGTCGGCCGGCAGAGATTGGTTCGCTACAGCGCCAATCTGCTCAATGAGCATGTTGAGCGCACGGTCGAGCAGGGCCAGCAAGATTTCTTGTTTGCTGGACACATGATGATACAGGCTGGCCTTTTGCAGTTGAACCGCATCGGCAATATCGGCCATAGAGGCGCCGTGGAAGCCTTTTTGGCGAAATACCTGCGCTGCGGCATCGAGGATGTCATCTCTGGTCATGGGGTCTCCCTACCGAACGGTCGGTAGTTTAAGCATATCAAATTTCAGGGTGTAGGTCAAGAGGCAGAACAGAGGTGTTTCCAACGGGGGATACCACCCTAATACCCAATCAACCCAAATGTGAGCAGCGTCAGGCAGATAGCCGCGCGGCGGCCATCATTTCACCGCTACCGTGACCGAGTCCAGCGCCAGCAATGAACCATCGGCCGGGCTGAGGTCTTGAACCACGATACGGATGGTGGTATTGGCAAGGATATGGCCCAAGTCAATGGCCGTTTCGAATACGCCCGGCGCGCCAGGCTCGGCTGCTGTCACTTCTAACGGGCCGGCCGAGAGCTCTACGCCGCCCATGTCGAACAGGCGGTAGATGAGGGTGTTCTCGAAAGGCGCGACGCTGACATTGCCCTTGAGCCGCAGCCTGCCAGAGACTTGCGCCCCATCGAGCGGCGCCTCGATGGTCACAGAACGCGGCTGACCGCCAGGCGTTTGAGTGGCATAATAAGTCAAAACCAGGTTAGGAGCATTCAGCCCGTAACGATGTATCCCCCGCTCAGACGGGCAACAGGTGGGGTCATCTGCCGTATGAACAGACGCCTCCAGGTAGATTTCGTCTTGCTGGATAGACAAGGCATGAATGAGAGGACGATCATCCAAAAAGATAGAGGCGATATATGCAGCCCGGCCGGCCTCCTGCCGGTAGACGGCCAAAAAATAATACGTATGCGCGCCGCCATACTGCTCCGCCACCAACACAGCGGCCTCGTCTTCGCCGTCTGCGTCCAGGTCGCCCAGAGCCAGGAAGTCAGTCATGGTCACGATCAGGGTATTGGCGCCAGAACTGCCCTCGGCATAGCGCCCATTGACCAGGCGCACCGTGCGCGGCGCATCTACCGCGCCCAGCGGATATTCAGCCTTGCGCACTTGTTCCAGAAAAGGGGGAAGGGGAGTGGGGGAAACAATCCCCTCTAAAGGTGAGGAAGCCGACAGCGGTGGGGAAGGAAGCGCATCAGGCGTCCCCGCCGCAGAACAGGCCTGCAAAAGCAGAAAAATCGTCAGCAGTAGCCCACGTTTGGCCGCTCTCATTTCATCGAAGGCTGCCACGTCTGCCCGCCATCGCTGGTTTTGTACAAACCGTAGTGACCGCTCAAGTCATAGGTCCATACCCAACCGCTGCGCGCGTCTACAAAGTCCATGCCGGCAAAGGCCTCGCCAAAGAGGACGTCCGACCTGACCGAGGTCCAAGACGCGCCGCCGTCGGAGGTGACGAAGAACTGCTCGCCAGTCCAGAAGACGCCTTCAGACGGCGAGACGAAATCTACCGCGCCCGCGCCCGGCATGGAGGCCTGGAACTGCCAGGATTGGCCGCCATCGCGCGTGACGTAAAAGGCCGTTTTGGAGGTCTCGCCGCTGAAGCGCACCGGCAGCACGCCGTCTTGCGCCGAGAGGAAGATCGGCCCGGCATCAATCGAAATCTCCGCGCTTTGCGTCCCTGGCGGAAGCGGCAAGGGCTGTTCGACCCAGGAATGTCCGCCGTCGCTGGTTTTGAAAAAATAGAAAGTTTCGGGCGCGTAGATCACGCCGCTAATCCAGGCGGTGCGCGCGTCCAACGGCGTCAGGTCGTTCTTAAGTCCGGCCAGCGGCAAGCCTTCGGCGGCGTTTGGCAGGGTGGGGTCGTTGGTGTAGACCTGTTCCCAAGTCGCGCCGCCGTCGGTAGTGCGGTAAATCGCTACCCCCATATTGCCTGCGCCCACCCCCAGGCCAACCATAGCCCAGCCGTTTTGCTCATCGGGGAAGGATAGATCGGCGCTGCCAAAAGGGACTTGGATGGGCGTCCACGTCCCACCGCCATCCTCGCTGCGATACAGAATGCCGCTCCCCAGCGGATCAACCGCATCAGGCAGCAACACCCAGGCCTGCGCGGCGCTCAAGAAGGCCGTACTCACGCCGTAGCCGAATCCCGTTTTACCCTGCGGCGAGACATCCCGCCAGGTCGCACCGCCATCGTTGGTGCGCAGGACAGCGCTGACAGCCAGACTCCAACCATTCAGTTCGTCCAGCATGTGTAAGGCAACAATGTCGGGATTCTCTACCAACCGCCCGCTGATCTCGGCCGGGGCAAGCGGCGCAACAGTAGCCAGCCTATTGGGGGCCGACTCCGGCGAGGGGGCTATAGAGGGAAAAATCTCCGCAGGCGTCGTTTGGGAAGAGGCAGAACAAGCGCTGGCGAGCGCCAAAATCAACAGCGCCAAAAACATCTTCGAACGCATGGGAACTCCTTGCCGCCCATCCGGTCAAAGCACGTCAGCCAGGCGGATGCCGCGCTCGGCGGCACGCCGGCCGCCCCATTCCTTGATCGTCTCCGGGATGGCTGGCCGGTCTGCTTCGGGGCGGTAGACCATGCCCAGCGCGCCGTTCGGGCAGGCCGGCACGCACACGCCGCAGCCCGCGCAACGCAGCGGGTCTACCTGTACAACCAGGTCCTCGCTCATCGTCAACGCGCCAAACTGACAGTACGACAGGCAGGTCTCACAACCGTTGCACAGCAAGGCATCCACCTGGTTGATGAAAGACGAGTGCGCCACCACCCCGGCAATGCCCAGTTCGGCCATGCCGCGCAAGATGCCGCACGAGCAGGTACAGCAGTTGCAGATATAGTGCAGTCCCTTCTGGTTGTTGCTGACCGAATGCACCAGCCCGGCCTCGGCCGCGCGCCGGAGGGTAGCCAGCGCCTCCTCCCGGCTCACAGCGCGGATGGTGGGATGGTTGTCGAAGGCGTTGGGCACCTCGCTCAGGGTCATGCACACGTCCACGGGATGCTTGCACGGCTCGCCGATGAGCGCCTTTTGCACCCGGCAAATACAGTTCAATACCCCCCAGGCCTGAGCGTTATTCACCAGGCCGGCCGCGCTTTCAAATGGATGCACTTGCAAATCAGCCTTGACGCTCTCATTGACCGGGATGACGCGGTGCACCTGCGGCTTGAGGCGCAACACTTCGACGAAAGCCTGTTTGTAATAGGCCTCGAATAGCGCCGCCAGTTCCGCGTCCATGTTCCCGACCTGATTTTCGTAGATCCCGACCACGAAGGGCAGCAAACCGTAGCCCAACCCGGCCTCGGTGCGCCCGGCGGCAATCAATCCGCGCCGCGCCATGCCTTTCAGCCGTTGCCGCGTCTCGGCCGGGTCGCGGCCTGTCCGCGCCGCCACCTGCTCCGGGACCTCTCTGGTCAGACGCAATTGCGAGGCCAGTTCGGCCTCTTCGGGCGTGAACAACTTTGCCAACAGGCGCAGTTCGGCTCCATCTGGCGTCGGCGGGAAACCGTTGGGCAGGGCATCCAGCCGCTCCGCCAGGCGCTTATAGACTTGCTCGACCATACGACACCTCCGTTCCCCTTTCTATCCGATCCACTCCACCACCGTCGCTTCGCCCTGACCGACGCCCACACACAGAGTCGCCAGACCATAATACGGTTGTTTCTCGCTCGCAGAGCGGCGCTTCATTTCATGCAGCAGCGTTGTCAAGATGCGCGCCCCGGAGCAGCCCAGGGGATGTCCCAACGCAATCGCCCCGCCATTGACGTTGACCAGTTCCGGGTCCAGGCCCAGGTCTTCAATGACTGCCAGCGACTGCACGGCAAAGGCTTCATTGAGCTCTACCAGGCGGATGTCCTCCAGTTTCAGGCCAGCCCGCTGCAGGGCCTTACGGGTGGCGCCCACCGGGCCAAGTCCCATGATGCGCGGCGGCACGCCCGCCGCGGCCGAAGCCAGGATGCGCGCCATCGGCCGGTAGCCAAGTTCACGAGCCTTGTCCTCGCTCATCAAGAGCAGCGCAGCCGCCCCGTCGTTCAAGCCGGATGAGTTGCCGGCCGTCACCGTGCCGCCCTCGCGGAAGGCCGGGCGCAGTTTCGCCAGCGAGTCCAGGGTCGTATCACGGCGCGGACGCTCGTCCGTATCCACCATCAGCGGCTCGCCTTTGCGCTGCGGAATCACCACCGGTATGATTTCTTCGGCAAACTTGCCCGAATCGATGGCGGCGATGGCGCGCTGGTGCGAGCGCAGGGCAAAGGCATCCTGCATTTCGCGCGTAAGGTGCGGCTTCATCTCGGCGATATTTTCAGCCGTCTCGCCCATCTGCTCGGTGCCGTACATCTCTTTCATCTTGGGATTGGGGTAACGCCAACCGAGCGCGGTATCCCAGGCGGTCAAATTGCCAAACGGATAGCCTGTTTCGGCTTTGGGGAGCGAATACGGCGCCCGCGACATGGACTCCACGCCCCCGGCAATGAACACGTCCCCTTCTCCGGCCTTGATGGCGCGCGCCGCTTGGTTGACGGCGTTCAGCCCCGAAGCGCACAGGCGGTTGAACGTCACGCCGGTCACTTCGACCGGCAGGCCGGCCAGCAGGGCCGCCATGCGCGCCACGTTGCGGTTATCTTCCCCGGCCTGATTGGCGCAGCCGAGGTAGACCTCCTCGACCAGGGCGGGATCCAATTTGTTGCGTTCGACCAGGCTTTTGATTACAAGAGCGGCCAGGTCATCCGGGCGGACACGCGCCAGGGCGCCTCCCAAAGCGCCAATGGGAGTGCGAATAGCATCAACAATGACCGGTGTGGGCATGATTCCTCCAAAATTCAAGAACCCATTTTCTTCTTCATCGAAAACCGCAGCGCCGCCTTATATACTTGCTGCAATTTTTCACCCAGCGCCTGGGCTTCGGCGTTGCCCGGCCCGGCCTGTTCGACCTGCGCGATCAGCCCGGTCAATGCGCTCAGTAAGTCGTCGTTGACCATGGCCTCGTTTTCGTTCAGCAACTTTTCCAGGGCAGCCGCGTCGGGCGCTTGGAGCAAAGTTTCGATGAACGCCACCTCGGGCGGCGGGGCGCTGGCCTCTTGCAGCACCTCCATCACCTTCTGCAATTTGCCCATGCGGGCATAATCGTTCTTCTCCGAAGCCTGCCGCAGCATCTGACTCACCAGATCAACCGCCTCTTGGGTAAAGTTTTCCAAGTTATCGCGGGTAGCCTGGGCCACGTCTTCCTGTTCCAGCAATTTCTCGACCAAAGCCTGCGCTTGCTTGTAGCGCGCCTCGACCTGGCGGTCCACTTCGTTGACATAATCGAGCAATTTCTCGCGCACGGCTTCCAGTTTCTTTTTCTCCTCGCCTTGCGCCCGGTCGATCTTCTCGGTCAAAATTTGGAAGAAGACATAGTCCATGCCGGCCCGTGCCAGGCTGACATAAGCGCGGATGCGGGCGTCGTTGGGGGACGAGAGGACCAGTTCAAGCAATTTCTCGCGCGTTAGGCCCTGCCCCGCCTCTTGCAGGGACTTGGAGGCCGCTTCCAGTTCTCCAAAGGTTTCTTTCAGGCCTCGGCCGAATTCCGTCTCCTCGAGCAATTGCTTCTGCAATTCGGCCATCTGCCGGGCAATCGTCTCTTGCCCGCTGGCGGCGGCGCCTTGCAGCAAGCGGCCAAACAAGCCAAAGAATTGCTCATCCAAGAGTTTTTCGTTTTGCTTGATGATTTCACGGCGCACATCGGGGCTGGTAGTCTGAACCAGGCGCTCGATCAGCATGACGCGCTCTTGCTGAGCCTTGAGCATCTCAGGTGTGATGCCGTCTTTGCTCAAGATGACTTCGATCATCGATTCATACGTCAAATTGGCCATCGGTTTGAGCAAATAACCTTTACGTTTTTCAGGCGGCAGACGGTCCATCACCTGCTTGATGAGCGGGCCAATGATTTTTTCCTGCTCATTAAGCGGCACGCCCAGCTCGGGCGGAAAGTATGTCAGCAACAATTCTTTATCGTTGTCATGATAGACAACCGGCGTGGCCAGCCGCCCATGGTAACCGCACGTGGGACAGTGGGCGACATTGGAAACACCGGCAAGAAGACGCTGCTTGGCACCAGGGTCGTGTGTTACATCGAAAAGTTGCTCGATATTGGCCGTAACAGGCTGACGGCATTGAGGACAAGAAATTTGGGTTTGAGGCATGGCGATTTCCGATTTGCGATTTTAGATTTGCGAGGATTCGTTCAAGGCCTATTGTAACCGCTTTCGGGGGAGTCCGCTAACGTGGAAGGGAGAAACAGATTCTCGCGCCAGAAGCAGGTTGCGGGTCGGCCCAGATGCGGCCTCCATGCGCTTCCACAATGGCGCGCGCCAGGTACAGTCCCAGCCCGGCGCCCTTCGTATTCTTGACGGCTTTGTTCGAGCGATAAAAGCGATCGAAGATGTGCGGCAGGTCGCGGGCGTCTATGCCGGGTCCCTGGTCGCTCACGCACACGATGACTTGCTCAGGGCGCACCTGGCCGCTGATGCGAATCTCACCGCCTTCAGGCGAATATTTGATCGCGTTGGAGATGAGATTAGACAACACCTGCGCAATACGATTTTCATCGGCCAGCAACACGGGGTAATCGGCAGGGAAATCGGTAACGATGATATGCTTGGAGGTCTGCGTGCGAAAGCGTTCTGCCAGCCGTTCAGCCAGAGCCGGCAGTGAGACATCGGCGCGATGGAGGCTCAAGCCGCCAGCCTGCAAGCGGGAAGCGTCGAGCAGATCATCAATCATCTTAGACAGACGGTCGGCTTCTTCTTCGATGACCGACAAACTCTCATTGACGATGGCGCGTTCCCAACGGGCATCGTCACGACGCAGGGTAGAGGCATAGCCTTTGATGAGGGCAACGGGGGTGCGTAATTCGTGACTGACAATCGAGATGAAGGTGGACTTGATTTCCTCGGCAGTGCGAAAATGGGTGATGTCGCGCACGCTGGCAATGACATTGCGCAGTTTGCCGTTGGGCGAAAGGAGCGGCGCATAGGTAACGCCCACCGGCAGGGGCGGCAAGCCTTCACGATACAGGTCGCCTTCTACATATAAAGTAGCATGGGGAGTGAGCGGCCAGCCGCCGCGCTCGGCCTCTTCCAGAGAGGTGCCTTGTGGCTCGCGCGCCCAGCGGATGATCTCGGCATGTGCTTTGCCCACCAATTCGGCGCGCGGCCGGTCGAACAGTTTTTCAAAGGCTGTATTGACGCGCTCGATGGTATGGTCGGCGTGGAGGATGAGGATGCCGTCAGCAACGGAATCAAGCAGCGCGTCGAGACGCTGTTTTTCGTAAGAGACCTGTCCGTAGAGTTGGGCGTTGTACACGGCAATGGCGGCCTGGTCGGCAAAGGAAGCCAGCAGCAAGCGATCGTTGGGAGAAAACAGGTCAGGGTAGTTGCGGAAGATGAAGATGACGCCGATCAATTGTCCGTGCGCAGAGAGCGGCAAGCCGACGCCGTTGAGCAATCCCTGGCTGGCAGTGTAGGTCAGTTCCTTCAACATACGGTTGAGTTCGCGCACGTCCAGTTCGCGCACTTTTTCTTCGGCCAGCAGAGGGGCAAGATAACTCAGGAAAGCGGGAGCAATGCCATGCGCGGCGGCGACGCGCCAACCGTCTGGCTCTTTGAGGGCGATCAACCCGGCCTGTCCCGCCAGCATCTCGATGGAGATACGCAGGATGCGCGCCAGCAATTTTTCCAGGTCGAGTTCCTGGGTGAGGGCGCGAGAGATTTCGAGCAGGTAGTCGCGTTGACGGACGCGGAAGTCGGGTAGCATGGGGGTAAAGAGAGTAGGGAGTAGAGAGTAGAGAGCAGAGAGTACGGAGTAGAGAGCAAGTAGTATTGTATCATTGGCTGGTTGGAGATGTGTAAGAGTTCTGTTATTTTTTTGTCTCATTTGCATTACAGCGAAGAATGCACTGTGACATCGCTTCGACCGTGACTGTCACGCTACATGACCTTTGACCTTTCAAAATTGCAGGTTTCCAACAGTTGACTTATCAACAAAGAATGCTAAAATTAGACACAAATAGTACTTATTGGGGATGCGGGTGCGACGATCTAGAGCCTGGTTTTGGCCGCTTATCCTTTCCAGGATACAGGCTTTAGGGAGCAAGCAGCGAAACCGACCGCATGGTTTTGCTGTTTTTATTTTAATCATGGAGTGAGCCATGAAAAAGTCCTTCAAGTTCTTATTGTTGATCTCGGTATTGATCAGTTCCCTGGTGACCGGGCCCGTCACCCCCGCACACGCGGCCTCGCTGCCGGCTGAGGTGAACAAGACCTTTACGCCGCTGCAAATAGACGCCGGCGGCTACTCTGTGCTGCGGGTCACGATCTACAACCCCAACACCTTCCCACTGACGAACGCCCAGTGGTCGGACGATCTCAACGCCATCCAGGTCGGCTTGTTCATTGACGACCCTGCGAATGTCGTCATTGACCCCAACTGCGGCGGCGGCGCAACGGTCACGGCGGTGCCAGGCTCGACCACCCTATCGTTGAGCGGCGCGGATGTCCCGGCCCAGGCGGGCGCTAACCCCGGCTCGTGCTACATCGAGGTGAGAATCTCATCTGTCACCCCCGGCGCGCAGATCAACTACATGCCAGCCGGCGCATTCACGGCGGATGGCAACGACGGCGGCACGCCGGTGGTGATCACGAACACCTCCCCCGCCACTTCCACGCTCACGGTTGTTGCCGTCTCGCCGCCCTCCTTGAGCAAGACGTTCACCCCGCCCACCATTTTCGTCGGCCAGGCCAGCCAACTGTCCATTCGTATCAACAACAATGACGCCGACACGAACCTGACCGGCGTCACCTACACGGATAACCTGCCGGCCGGGCTCGAGATCGCCAACCCACCCGTCTTGACCTTGACCAACTGCGGCGCGGGCGCCACGGTGACCGACGGCAGCGGAGGCGCGCTGGGCGCCGGCGATACATCGCTGCGCTTGAACAACGGCACGGTCACGCCCAGTCAGGACTGTGTGGTGACCGTAAACGTCACCGGCGCTGCCGGGCCCTACACCATCGCCAATGGCAACCCCAACGAAATTCCGGCCGGCCCCGGTGGACTTGGCTCGCTGCAAACCGACCAGGGCGTCACCAACGGCACGCCCGCCCGGGCCGAGTTGACCATCCAGCCGGTGGGCATCCAGAAAGCCTTTGCGCCCGGCACCATTGACGCCGGCGACACCAGCATCCTGACCATCACGCTGCAAAACCCGACCGGTTCCGACTATACGGGCGTCGGCCTCACCGACAACCTGAACACGATGGGCGTAGGCTTTACGATTGCCGGCGCGCCTACGCTCAACACCTGCGGCGATGGAATCACTACGGGAATCATCAGCGCGCCAATCGGCGGCACATTGATTCAACTCTCCAACGCCATCATCCCGGCCAGCGCCACGCCTCCCACGCCGGTCGGCACCTGCCAGATTTCCATCCCGGTGCAGGCTGACTTGACGTTTGCAGGAGGCACACGAACCAACACCATCCCAGCCGGCGCCATGACCGGGCCGGTCACCAATTATTTCCCCGCCACCGCCAACCTGAAGGTCAACCGCGCCCTGGTCGGCACGAAGGCCTACTCCGACACCAGCATCCTGGTAGGCGAGATCAGCACGGTCACGATCACCCTGACCAACCGCAGCAGCACCGCCCTGACCAACGTCAATTTCACCGATACCATGGCAGCCAATGTGTCCATCTCCGGCACGCCCGCCAGCCCGCAATGCGGCGGGGCGATTACCTTCGTGGCCGGGCCGCCCGGCAGCATCACGCTGACCGGCGGCACGATCCCAGCCAACGGGAACTGCACCATCGTATTCGATGTGACTAGTTCTGTGGCCGGCACGTACGACAATACAGTAGCAGCCAACTCGATCACGAACGACCAGGGCGTAGGCCATGCCGCCTTCAGCACCAATCCCGACCTGGTAGTGGCTGCGGCCGGCGGGCCGGTAGGCCTGAGCAAAGCCTTCCAGACCAACCCGATACAGATTGGCGCCACCAGCCGCCTGCCCATCACTATCACCGCCCCGGCGGATACGGGCATCAACGGCATCCAGATCACCGATACCCTGCCTGCGGGCCTGGTCATTGCAGCCGCCCCCGCTCCTGCGGAGACCTGCCCGGCCGGGACGTTGGTTGCCATAGCCGGGACGAATGTGATTTCGTTTTCGAACCTGGCTACCGACCCACTGCTGGCCGCCGGGGCCTCTTGCAACATAGACGTATGGGTTACTTCGACGACGCCGGGGGATTACACCAATACCATCCCCGCCGGCGCAATCACAACCAACCAGGGGCGCACAAACGCGACCGATGTCAATGCCAACCTGCGCGTGAGCAGCATCACCACCAGTAAGGCCTTCTACCCTACCACCGTGCAGGCTGGCGACAGATCAACCATGACCATCACGGTCTATAACTCCACTTCCGAGGCGCTGACCAACCTTACGCTGACCGACACCCTGCCCGGAACGACCACGAATGGCCTGGTCATTGCGCCGTACCCGCCCGCCCCGACGCCTGTCTCCTCGTGCGGCGGTTCACTGACCGCTGTGGCTGGTACGCAACTGATCCAACTCACCGGCGCAACCCTGCCGGCCGGCTCACCCGGCAACCCCGGTTTTTGCACCATCACCCTGGACATCGAAGGCCGGGATAGCACGCCAACATCGCCCAGTAGTCATCAAAACCGAATCCCGGTCAACAATGTGTCGGCCACTCTCCCCAGCACCGGCGGCACGATCAGGCCGATGGCGCAGGCGAACGCCACCCTCAACATCCAGAACCTTGCCTTCGACATCACCAAGGGCTTCCAGCCAGACCTAGTATACGGCGGCGCAACTTCTACGATGACGGTTGGCCTGATCAACCCGAATCCCACCGTCACCCTGACCGGCATCTCCTTCACCGACAACATGGACTTACTGTACCTGCCGGCCGAAAGCGGCATCAAACTGGCCAACCCGGTGGACTTCGATACCGGTACCTGCGGCGGTACCCTGACGGGCAATCCCGGCGACTCGTCGTTCTCCTTCAGCGGCGGCGTGCTGCTGCCAGGCACCAGTTGCGAATTGAGGCTCAAGGTAGTGATGAACGTGAACGGCAACCGCATCAATCAGATTCCGGCCGGAGCCGTCACCACCGCCAATGGAGTCAGCAACCCGCTCGCAGTGCAAGCCTCCCTGACCAACCTGCCGGGCGTCAGCGTCCAGAAATCCTTCAATCCAGACCCGGTAGTAATCAACGAAAGGTCCACTCTCACCATCACCATCCGCAACACAAGCAGTATCCCGGTCGTCAACATGGGCTTGAACGATAACCTGCCGGGCACGCTGCCTGCCGGCTTGCAAGTAGCCAACCCGCCTAACACATCCAACACCTGCGGCGGGACACTGACCGCCAACCCTGGCAGCCAGGTCATCAGTCTGACAGGCGGTGGGCTGGCCGGCAACGCCACTTGTGTGATTACCGTAGATGTCGCCTCCACGACGCCGGGTGTGTATGTCAACACCATCCCCGCCGGAGCCCTGACAGCCGACGGCGGCGTAACCAATAACGACTCCACAACGGATACTTTAACTGTAAACACCGACCTGTTCAGCCTGGGCAACCGGGTATGGTTCGATACCGACAACAGCAGCGCCATCAACGGCGCGGAAGTGGGCGCAGACGGCGTCACCGTGCAACTCTATGCGGCCGACGCCAGCGGCAACCCCACCGGCGCTCCGCTCGACACGCAAACCACCGCCAACGGCGGCTACTACCGCTTCGACCGCTTGCCGGCCGGCGACTACGTGGTCGTCATTCCAGCCAGTCAATTTGACGCCGGCGGTCCGCTGGCCGGATACCAGAGCAGCGGCACCACCATCAACGGCAGTGGGAACGTGAGCGAAACCGCCGCGCCGGATGCAGACAATGACCTGGACAGCGACGACAACGGCACGCGCCAGACCAGCGGACCCTTCAACGGAGCGGTCGTCAGTTCAGCGGTGACGTTGGGCCCCACCGCCAATGAACCCATCAACGACACAGACGCCCCCGCATCCAACCCGCCCGGCGAATCGCCAGATAACCAGAGCAACCGCACGGTGGACTTCGGCTTCTACCGCCTGCAATTGGGCAACCTGATTTACGAGGACATCAACGAGAACGGCACTTACGACGCCGGCGACCTGCCCATTTCTGGCGCCAGGGTGCTGCTATTTGCCAGCGACGGCGTGACCGAGATCCCGGTCGGGCCAGACGGCATCCTGGGCAGCGCGGATGACGCGGCCGGCGGCGTGACCACCGGCGCGGGCGGCACCTACCTGTTCAGCGGCCTGCCGCAAGGGAACTACATCGTCCAGGTGTTACCAACCGGTTATGCCAGCACCATAGACACCTTCAACGCCGCCGACACCTCTAACCCGAACACCAATGCTGACAACAACGACAACGGCCAGGGAACAGCCGGAGGCACTGTCTCCAGCAACATCGTCACCCTGACGCCCGGCAGCCCTGGGGCGCTGCTCAACAACACTGTAAACTTCACCACTGGCACCACCTACAACCCGACGGTGGACTTCGGCTATATTACCTCGCTCTCGAAGCAGGTCGTCCCGCCAGATGACGCCACGAACACCGTGCCACCCCAGGTGACCATCGGCGAAATCATTACGTATGAAGTGGCAATGGTCATCCCGGCCGGCGGCCTGACCGGCGTCCAACTGCTGGATACCCCCCAAGCCGGGCTGGCCTTCGTAGATTGTGTAAGCATCACCTTGCCGGCCGGCGTCACCAGCACGAAATTCGTCAGCGGCGCGTGTGATACGCTGGACGGCACTGACCCGGCCACCAGCAACCCGCTCATCGAGAACAACGGGGGGCGCATCACCTTCGATTTTGGCGACGTGAGCAATACCAGCGGCAGTTCCCAAACGGTAAGGGTGCGATACTCTCTCATCGTGCTGGACATCCTTGCCAACCAGGCTGGAGACAGTTTGACCAACAACGTCACCTGGAGTTGGGCAGGCGGTTCGCGCGTCGCCAGCGCGCCGGTGGTCGAGATCGTCGAACCCATCATGAATATCAGCAAAGACGCTGTGCCAACCACCGCCGCCATTGGCGAAGTCATCACGTTCACAATCAACATCTCCCACGCGGCCATCAGCACGGCCGACGCCTTCGACGTGGTGGTCTACGACTATATTCCTGCCGGATTGACCTTCGACCCGGCCAGCCTGGCCGTCGGCGGTACGGCTGCGCTCACTTCATCGAGTTACGACCCGCTGACCAACACGCTTCAGTTCGTGTGGGATGTCTTCCGGCTGGGTGAAACGGCCTCGATCACCTTCAATGCCATTTTCGTGGGCCCCGCGCCAGTGGTCAACCTCAGCCGTGTGGAATGGACCAGCCACGAGATCGATCCTGTGCTGCCCGGCCCGCCGCCGGTGCCAGAGCAACGCTCGCCCTACAACCCGAATGCAACCGAACGCTGGTATGACCCGGCCGCGCCGGCGGGCGTCAATAGTTATGGCGCCAGCGCGTCGGTCACGATCAACTCTCCGTCAGGAGCGCAAGCGGAATTGCCCGAAACCGGCTTTGCCCCCGGTCGCGTGACCGCCCTGCCCGAGCAGCCGCTGGATTACAAATACGCCCAATACGGCGATCTGTGGCTGGAAATCCCCAAACTGGGTATAAAGGCCTCGATTGTCGGCGTGCCGCGCACAGACAACGGCTGGGATGTGAAATGGCTGTGGGAGCAAGCCGGCTGGCTGCAAGGCACCGCTTTCCCCACCTGGGAGGGCAACAGCGTCCTCACCGGCCACGTCACCCTGCCAAATGGTCAAAAAGGACCGTTTGCAGAACTATCCAACCTGCGTTGGGGCGACCAGGTGATCGTCCATGCCTACGGGCAGCGATATATCTACGAGGTGCGCACGAACCGCGTCATCCGCCCGAATGCCATCTCGCCATTCCAGCATGAGGAAAAGGCCTGGGTCACACTGCTGACGTGTGTAGGGTACGACGAAAGCAACAACACCTACCGCCATCGCTTGGAAACGCGAGCAGTATTGGTAAAGGTGGAGAAGGAATAAGAGACTTCTCGAAAAGAGAACGTCCCGGAGGCAAAGAAGCCTTCGGGACGTTTCATTTCAGCAAGATCCAGGCAGGCGACCGGCGGCGCCCGGAGACAATCCCTTACCGTTGCTGCCTCTCGGCCCTGGCGGGGTTCGGAACGTTCCGCCGCGCCGGGCCTGCCCGGATAGACACAAGCATACTCGAAGAGGAAAGGGCTGTCAATCTCCAAGGGCAGGCTTAGTACCTTACACGTGAAATCCTTGCTTTTTGTACAAGAATTTTTCACCCCAAAGGACACGAAGGGGAATTAAGGTTTTCCTTTGAGTTCCTTTGTGACCTTCGTGGTTGAATCCTTTTTGGTTTCGGCTTGTCCGAGTTAGGGCGAGGCCAATACCACGCGAAAATGTGACATTGCCGAGGTAGTTACCTTTAAGGTTTATAGTTGCAGGGCAATAAGGTCTATCGCTTCAAACGCGCGGCCCAGCCTCCACCACCTCCCGCGGTGTGCCATCCTCGAATTTCTTGAAGTTTTCGATGAAGCGCTGCGCCAGGTCCTTGTAGCGTTTGTCGTATTCCGCGCGGCTGGGCCAGGACGACCAGGGTTGCAGCACTTCGGGCGGAACATCCGGGCAGGATTTCGGCACGGAGAAGCCGAAGACCGGATCGGTGTAATAGTCCACGCCGGCCAGTTTGCCGGTCAGGGCGGCGTTTAGCAGGTTGCGCGTGTAACGGATGCTGATGCGTTTGCCCACCCCATACGGCCCGCCCACCCAGCCGGTGTTGACCAGCCAGCAGGCGACGCCGTAGCGCTCGATCTTATTCTTGAGCAATTCGGCGTATTTGTAGGGATGGTGGACCATGAACGGGCCGCCGAAACAAGCCGAGAAGGTAATCTCCGGCTCATCCCGCAGACCGACTTCTGTCCCCGCAATCTTGGCGGTGTAGCCCGAAATGAACTGGTACAAGGCCTGCTCCGGCGAGAGGCGCGCGATGGGCGGCATCACCCCGCTTGCGTCGCAGGTCAGCATGATGATGTTCTTGGGGTGCCCGGCCTTCTTCTCCGGGACGGCATTGGAGATGAATTCCAGCGGATAGGAGGCGCGCGTATTCTCGGTGATGGAATCGTCTTCCAGGTCAATCAGGCGCGTGACCGGGTCATACGGCACGTTTTCGAGGATGGTGCCGTACATGCGCGTGGTAGCGTAAATCTCCGGCTCTGCAGCCTCCGACAGGCCGATGACCTTGGCGTAGCAACCGCCCTCGAAGTTGAAGACGCCCTCATCGCTCCAGCCATGCTCGTCGTCGCCGATCAAGCGGCGGGTGGGATCGGCCGAGAGGGTGGTCTTGCCCGTACCGGACAGGCCGAAGAAGAGCGCCACGTCGTCCGCGTCGTTGGGGCTGACGTTGGCCGAGCAGTGCATAGAGAGAACGCCTTCCAGCGGCAGCAGGTAGTTCAGGATGGTAAAGACCGATTTCTTGATCTCGCCCGCGTAGGCCGAATTGCCGATGATGGCCAGTTTCTTCTCGAAACTGAGCGCGATGAAGGTCTCGGTGTTGGTGTTGTCCACACTGGGGGCAGATTTAAAGCCGGGAACGGCCAGCAGCGTAAAGTCCGGGACGAAGCGCTTGTATTCCTCCAGCGATTGAGGCAGGACGAACATGTTGCGCGCAAACATACTGTGCCAGGCCAGTTCGGTCACTACCCGCACGGCCAGGCGGTAGTTCACATTGGCGCCGGCGTACACATCCTGCACAAAAAGGTCGCGTCCCTGCAAATAACCCAGCAGACGGGCATACAGTTCGTCGAATTTTTCGGGGGCCATTGGCCGGTTGTACTGTCCCCACCAAATGTGCGTTTCGCTGCTGCCTTCTCGCACCACGAATTTATCGTTGGCAGCGCGGGCGGTGTGTTTTCCGGTAAATGCCACAAAGGGCCCGCCTCGCACGGTTGCGCCCTCATTGCGGAAAACGGCTTCCTCGTGTAAAGCCTCACTCGGCAGGTTCCAATAAGCCAGGCGCAGGTTGCCAAGCCCGTGATTGGACAGGTTGTAATCCGCCTTGCGGGCCTGGGCAATGCCCTCGGCCGGGGTTTTGATGTTGAGCAAGTTATTCATATCCACTACTCTCTACTCTCTATCTCTATTCTCTACTCTATTCTCTACTCTCTACTCACTATTCTCTACTCCCTCAAAGCCAATCTCGCACCAACTTGCGGTCGCCAATGTAGATTTCGTTCGGGCTGGTCGGGTCGAGCGCCCACTTGATGCGCGCAATGCCCTCGGTTACCTCTTTGACCGTGCCGCTGAAAGACAGGCGGATGTGACCTTCCATGCCAAATTCCTTGCCCGGCACGGTCACTACCAGCGCCTTCTTGAGCAGGAATCTGGACAGTTCGACCGAGTCGCTGGAAAACGCGCGCAGGTCGGGCAAAGCGTAGAAAGTGCCATCAGGCGGGATGAGACGAACGCCATTGAAGGATTTCATCTCTTGCAGCAGCACGTTGCGGTTGTTTTCGATCTGCAAGCGCAGCGCCTCAACCACAGACTGCATCCCGTTCAGCGCGCCCTCGGCCGCCGCCTGCGAAACGGGCGAGACGCCCGATGTGGTCTGGGCAGTGACGTTGGTCATCACCCGCACCAGTGGGCGCGGCGCAATCACCCAACCTACACGGAAGCCGGTCATGCCGTAGATCTTTGCCACGCCATTGACAATAATCAAATTCGAGTCTTCCACGTCTTTCTTCGTAAAGCGATACGCCGGGACAGCCTGCTTGCGGTCAAAAGTCAACTTGTGATAGATGTCGTCGCAAATCATGGCAATGCCTTTGCGCTCGCAGAAGTCCACGATCTTTTCGATTAATTCTGGCGGATAAATCACGCCGGACGGATTGTTCGGACTGTTGACGATGATCGCCCGCGTGTATGAAGTGACAGCGCGCTCGATATCCTCAAAACGAGGGGTAAAAGTGCCGTCCTCAGGCGTGACGACCACCGGACGAGCATTGCACATCTTGACAATTTCCGGATACGAGACCCAATAGGGCGCCAGGATGACGACCTCGTCCTGCGGGTTGAGCAAGGAATACAAAATATTGAACAGCGACTGCTTGGCGCCGTTGGACACGATGACATTCTCTGGCGCGACCAGGCGGTTGTAGTTCTCCTCTGTGTAGCGGATGATGGCTTTTTTCAACGCCAGTGTACCGTCAGCAGGCGTATACTTTACCTCTCCGCTGCTCAACTTAGCCGCCGAGGCCAGGATCGCATTGATAGGGGTCTTGTTCTTTGGCTCACCGATCCCCAGATGGATGACCGCCTCGCCTCGCTCGCGCAGCAGCCGGGCTTCTTCGTTCAGGGCCAGCGTAGGCGATTCGGCAATTTCGCTGGCAAGTTTGCTTAGTTTCATACGTCTCCTTATCCCAAGCCATCCATGGAACGCGCTGTAGCCAGGGTTATCCCAGGAAAGCGATGGAGATAGATTGGGTGTGAAAATAAAATATACCTGGTCAGGATAACCTATCCAGGTACATCTTAAGAACCGCTGGTAGCGGCGCTGACAAACAAGTTGTCAGGCAATACTATCATAGCGCTGATTATACACTACCCGGCAACTACGCAAATGACAATCGCCTTACAGTTACATTCATGAGCAAACCGAACTATTCATATTATAATGCGGATAACTACCCATCAAAAAAGGAGAACCCTATGCCCACTCCCGCATCCCAAGCCATCAAGCCGGTCAGCTACGTCAAATTTTCCGACAAACTGACCGCCTCCCTAAACGATATCGAACGCATGATCAACGAACACAAGGACATGATAGACGCCATCCAGGAAGTGGCCATCAACTTGACCGACGCCATGAGCGGATTGCACACCCTGACCGTCAAGTACGCTGGCATTGCTAATTCCATCCTGGATGTTCTGCTGCCCATCGCCAAGAGCATGCCCATCATCCCCAAGAACGTCACCGACCTCTTGGTCAACCTGGAGGCCATCACCCAGAAGATCATTGACAGCAGCGCCAAGACATCCAAGACCATCGCCGACGTCAACGCCGGGCTGAAGACCGGCGACGCGGCCAAACTCAAAGGGCACGCCAACGAACTCAAGTCCATGACCAATGCCCTGGCCGCCATTTTGCCCAAAAAATAGCGCAATTCTCGTTAATGTAGTAATATACATTCCTAACAATTTTGTAAGGAAGGAGTTTTCAGTCATGACTAAACTAACAGATGTCGAGGGCATCGGCCCCGCCAATGCCGAAAAACTCAAGAAAGCGGGCGTAGGTTCTACCGAAAGCCTGCTCGAAATGGGCAAGACCCCCGCCGGCCGCAAGGACCTGGCCAAGCAATCCGGCCTGAGCGAAAAGCAGATCCTCGAATGGGTCAATCACGTAGACCTGTTCCGCATCAGGGGCATCGGCGAAGAGTACGCTGACCTGCTCGAAGAAGCCGGTGTGGACACGGTGGTCGAACTGGCGCAGCGCAAAGCGGACGCCCTGCACGCCAAGATGGCCGAGGTCAACGCCAAGAAGAACCTGGTCAACAAAATGCCCGCCTTGTCGCAGGTAGAAGACTGGGTTGCGCAAGCCAAGAAACTACCCCGCGCAGTCGAATACTAAAATCGTTGACAGCAGGGACAGGTGACAGTCACTTGCAAAGCGACTGTCACCTGTTTGTATTCTATTGTAAAATAGGCGAGGACGCTCGCATACACTCTGGCTATCCTGGCATGAAAGGCAAGGAAACAAGATGGAAGACTACGAAAAATTAGGCGCATTCTACCTGGGCAAAGTCTATGACATGAAAAAGAAGGCCGTCAAAGACGAAGCCCTGCTCTATGACTCGAAAGACTTGACCACCCACGCCGCCGTGGTCGGCATGACCGGCAGCGGCAAAACCGGCCTGTGCATCGGGCTGATCGAAGAGGCCGCCATTGACGGCGTGCCGTCCATCCTGATTGACCCCAAAGGCGACCTGGGCAACCTGCTGCTCACCTTCCCCGACCTGAAAGCCGCCGACTTCCTGCCCTGGATCAACCCCGACGAGGCGCGCAACAAGAACCTCACCCCCGAAGCCTACGCCGAAAAACAGGCCGCGCTGTGGAACAAAGGCCTGGGCGAGTGGGGGCAGAGCGGCGCGCGCATCCGGCGCCTGCGCGAGGCGGCCGAGATGCTCATCTACACCCCCGGCAGCACAGCCGGACTGCCGGTCTCCATCCTGAAGTCATTTGCTGCGCCCGGCAAAGAAATCCTTGCAGAGAACGACTTGTTGCGCGAGCGCATCAGCGTCACCGTCTCCAGCCTGCTCGGATTGGTGGGCATCCAAGCCGACCCCATCCAGAGCCGCGAACACATCCTGCTGTCCACCATCCTGGATAGCGCCTGGCGTGCCGGGAAGGACCTCGACCTGGCGGGCCTCATCCAGCAGGTGCAAACCCCGCCCGTGCAGAAGATCGGCGTGCTAGACCTGGAAACCTTCTACCCGTCCAAAGACCGTTTCGGCCTGGTGATGGCGCTCAACAACCTGTTGGCTTCGCCCGGCTTCAACGCCTGGCTCGAAGGGACGCCGCTCGACATCGGCCAAATCCTCTACACACCCGCTGGAAAGCCGCGCGTGGCCATCTTCTCCATCGCTCACCTGAGCGACCCCGAGCGCATGTTCTTCGTCTCGCTGCTCATGAACCAGGTGCTGGCCTGGATGCGCTCGCAGCCCGGCACCACCAGCCTGCGCGCCATCGTCTACATGGACGAGATCTTTGGCTACCTGCCGCCTACGGCCAACCCACCCTCCAAGATGCCCATGCTCACCCTGCTCAAACAGGCGCGCGCCTTCGGCGTGGGCATGGTCTTCGCCACCCAGAACCCGGTCGACCTGGACTACAAAGCCCTCTCCAACATGGGCACCTGGTTCATCGGACGCCTGCAAACCGAGCGCGACAAAGAGCGCCTGCTGGACGGCCTCGAAAGCGCAGCCGGAGGCGGCTTCAAGCGCTCCCAAATCGAAAAGATCATCTCCGACCTCGGCAACCGCGTCTTTTTGGTCAACAACACCCACGAAGACGCGCCCGAACTGTTCCAGACGCGTTGGGCGCTCTCGTACCTGCGCGGCCCGTTGACCCGTGACCAGATCAAGACTCTCATGCAGCCCTACAAGGACAGCGTCCCCGCCGCCTCGAAACCCGGACCCCAGCCTGCTTCCGCTATGGGAGGCGGGACCACTTCCCAGCCGCCGTCCCTGCCCCCTGGCCTGAAGCAGTTCTTCGTCCCCGCCAGAGGCGGAGCGCCCGCAGGCGGGAGTCTCATCTACCAGCCCAAACTCCTGGGCGCGGCCAAAATCCACTACAGCGACAGCAAATCCAAAGTGGACACCTCCGCCAGCCTGGTCTACGTCACGCCCGTCACCGACGACGCCATCCCCGTGCTGTGGGAGAAGGCCGAAGCGCTGGACGTGCCGGCCACCGACCTGGAAAAATCCCCTCGCAGCGGCGCGCAATTCAGCCCGTTGCCCTCCGCCGCCGGCCAGGCCAAAAACTATGCCGATTGGGAAAAGGATTTTGCAGCCTGGCTGTACGGCTCGCAGCGCCTCGACCTGCTGCAAAGCCCCAGCCTGAAAGTCGTCTCCAACCCCGGCGAAGACGAGCGCGATTTCCGCATCCGCCTGTCGCAACTGGCGCGCGAACATCGCGACGAACTGGCCGAAGCCCTGCGCAAGAAATACGCCCCCAAGATCGCCGCACTGCAAGAGCGCCTGCGCAAAGCCGAAGCGACCCGCGAAAAACAAGAGGAACAGGCCAAGAAAGCCAAACTCGACACCGCCCTTTCGATAGGCGCCACCCTGCTGGGGGCGTTTGCCGGGCGCAAAGTGTTCAGCCAGAGCAACATCAGCAAAGCCCGCTCGGCCATGCGCGGCGTCAGCCGTTCGGCAGAAGAAAGCCAAGACGTGAAACGCGCCGGCGAAACGGTCGAAGCCGTCAACACGCAACTGGCCGCCCTGCAAGCCGAGTTCGAGGCCGAGATGACCGCCCTGCAAGAGAAAATTGACCCGCTGACCGAGCCGCTGGAAACGCTCAGCCTGAAACCCAAGAAGACCGACATCCAGGTGCAACTCGTCACCCTGGCCTGGCTGCCATTCTGGCAGGAGGAGGGGGGCGCGCTTACAGCGGCCTGGTAAAAACGACCCTGCCAGAGGAAAAAGCAGGCTGGCTTGCGCCAGCCTGTTTTCACACCTGGCATCCTGGTTGCTTCTTCGCACAAGCAAACACGCCGGGCGCTTTGATGATTGCTAAAATTACGATAATTATGATAAAATTTAGCATATAAAACTCCGCTTCTCATTCACCACAAACCCAGGCAGGCGACGAAATGTTTGTTGTCAACCTCCCCATACAAGACCCCAAAAACCCGCCCACGCTCAAATTCCCGGCGCGCTGCGTGCATTGCGGCCGCCCCACTGAGGAGACCTTGCCGGTCAAGATGCCAATGGGCGTCGAGAAACGCTCGAAAACGGTCATTCTGGAACTGCCCCTTCCCATGTGCGCGCAAGGCGCAAACCTGGAACGCAGCGTGGCAAAAGTGACCCTGGCGCCCTTCCTGGTCGGCGGCCTGCTCATCGGGTTGGCGGCCTTTGTCCTGGCCTGGCTGCTGACGCCCGAACCGCCGCTGCAGACCGTGCAGACCCGCTTTTTTGGCCTGGTCATTGGCGCTTTCGTCGGCTTGATAGCGGGCATCCTGGGCGGGAGTCTCGTCGAACTGGCCTTCAAACTGCTCTTCGCGCCCGTCTATGGCCAGTTACTGATGAAACGCCCGTTGACGGCTGTCGAAATTTTCAGCGACACAGAAAATTATGTCGGTTTGTCCGCCGCGCTCTCCAAGGACAAAAAGCAATTGAAGTTGACCTTCGAGCGTGAAGAGATCGGCAGAGAATTCCAGCAACTGAATTCTTGAAAGGGGAAAAAATGACAACTCGCCTCATGCAAAGCCTCGACTTCACCGAAGAAGACCTGGAATACAACCGCAAAGGCGCGCTATCGCCCCGCCAAAGCGCCCGCCTGACGCGCAAGCGCCGCGCCCTGAAACTTTTTCTCCTGTTGTTGGGAATTTTGCTGGCCTGTGTGGGAGGCGGAATCTTGGCCGGGTTAGGCGGCCTTTCTTTCTACAAAGGTGAAGCCGCCGGTATTCAGTTTCTCATAGCCGCAGGGGTTCTTGCCCTGTTCGGTGCGCCGTTGATCTTCTTGGGCCTCAAGCCGATGCGCTCCATCAAGGTCGCCGCCGCCAAAGGGACAGCCAGCGTAGCCCGCGTCCAGCGCACACAACGCATCAACAACGTCACCAGCACCTTTGTTGCGACCGAATTGCACCTGGCAGACAAAATCTTTACCGTGCCGGACGAAGCCTTCCCCGAACTGGTAGACGGCGCCTCGTACGCCGTCTATTACTGGGATGGCCTGACGGATATTTTTTCGCTGGAGAAACTGTGAGCGCTTCTTCCCTAGACTTCAGGCTGCTCCTGCTCCCGGTCATTTCCCTGCCGATGGGCTTCGTCACGCTGGCCCTGGCGGCGCGCGCCTGGCGGGAACACCGACAGGTGAGCGCAACGCGCAACTGGTCTTGCGTCCCTGGCATGGTCATTGCTTCCAGCGTACAAAAAGTCAACACGCCGGTGCGGGTGAGAACGTCTACCGGGCAATATCGCCTGGCAACGCGCTACGCCCCCATCCTGCTTTACGAATACACCGTCAACGGCGCGCGCTATCGGGCCAGACGCCTGCGCCTGGGCGCCCGCATCCTCTCTTCGGAAGCCAGCGACGCAGAGCAAGAGATAAGACGCTATCCCATTAACAGCGTAGTGATGGTCTGGTACGATCCAGCCAACCCAGCCGAGGCGACCCTGAAAATGCGCACTGGTTGGGGGACATGGGCTCAATGGCTTGCCAGCGGCATGATGCTCGCAATGACCTTGCTGGCGACCTTTTTCATTTCCCGGTGATTCTACCAACCACACAAAACTGAATGAAAAAAAGCGTCCTCCTGCAGGAGGGCGCTTTTTCGGATTCGTTAGTCCAACAGTTCCTTCGGGATATTGCCGCCGTTCTTGGCGATCTGTGACAACACGGCCTTGTGCAGCCAGACGTTCATCGCCACGTTGTCCTTCATGGTCTCGGCCGGGCAGCCCAATTCCTGCGCCAATTCCTTGCGCGCCTGCAGGCTGCTGTCAATGCCCAAGACCTTCAGCAGGTCCACGATCGAGACCTTCCAGTCCAGGCCGGTGCCGGCGGCCATCTTCTCGAGTTTGCTCATCACGTCTACCATGGCCATCGGCGTCGGGGCAGCAGCCGCTGGAGTAGAAGAAGGGGTCGCAAACGAGGCGCCGGGGTCGGGCCTCATGGCCGAGGGAGCAGCAGCGACCGGTTTTTTGGCCGCAGGCTTTGCAGCCGGGGCCACAGGCTTGGAGGTTTGTGCGGCAACAGGGGCAGCCTCTTCAGGTTTTTTCATGCCCAATTTTTCGAGAATTTTTCCAAATAGGCTCATGTTTAATTCCTTTCTTGTTATCAAAATGCACATTTATTATAAACGATTTACGCTGCTTTTTGCAAAAACACCGAAATCGCCCGCTTCCCCCAAAGGATAGATGGACAGCGTCTCCTCTTGAGCAGACGACCCAATGCGCCGCACCAGCCCTTGCAGGACGTTCCCGCTTCCTACCTCGACGAAGGCCCGCATGCCCGCCTTCAGCATTGTTTCCACCGATTCATTCCACCGCACGCGAGATTGCATCTGCGCCTTGAGATCGGCGCGCGCTTCGACGGCAGTCTTCATCGGCCTGGCATAGACGTTGCCAACGACCGGCACAGCCATCTCACGTAGCGGGCAAGCCTCTACCGCTGCATCCCATTCAGGCTGGATACCGGCCATCAAGGGAGAGTGCGCTGCAATGCTCACTGCCAGGGGAATGGCGCGCTTTGCCCCGGCTGCCTTAGCGCCCTGGATGGCCCGCTCTACGGCCGCCGTCGCGCCCGAGATGACCACCTGCCCCGGGCAATTGTCATTTGCCACCTGGACGATTTCGTCGGGGCGGCTGGCCTCGGAACAGACCTTTTCCAGGGCAGGGATGTCCAACCCCAAAATGGCAGCCATTCGGCCCGGCGCATGTTCCCCTGCGCGTTTCATCAATTCGCCGCGTATGCGCACCAGCCTGAGGCCATCGGCAAAGGAGAACGCCCCTGCTGCCGCCAGCGCCGATAACTCGCCAAGAGAATGCCCGGCAACGGCAGCCGGCTCAAAGTCCGGGTAAAGATGCGTAAAGACGCGGTAAGCCGCCATCGAATGGACGAAGAGCGCCGGTTGCGCGTTGAGCGTGTCGTTCAAGTCCTTCTCCGGTCCCTCCCACATCACACGAGAGAGAGAAAAGCCCAAGATATCCTCTGCTTCCTGAAAAGTAGCCTGCGCCACAGGGAAGCGCGCCGCCAGGCTTTGCCCCATGCCTACCGCTTGCGAACCTTGACCTGGGAAAAGGAAAACGGTTGTTTTGGAATCGAGATTCATACGCCTCCAAAGAAAAAAGCAGACCGGCTTGTACATCCGGCCTGCTACATAGAACACGCAGGAGCCGCGTGAGTCACGGCACAGCGGTTATGATTTAGAGTCTTTCTTTTCTTTTTTCTTGATTTCGATGACTTGGCGGCCCTCATAATGACCGCACTTGGGGCAGATGGTATGCGGCAAGCGCATGGAACCACAGTTGCTGCAAGCGACCAGGTTGCTGGCCTGCAGGGCGTCATGGGCGCGGCGGCGGTCACGGCGGCCCTTGGAATGTTTGCGCTTTGGATGTGGCGGCATGGGACTTTCTCCTTTAGATAAACGTGCCGGGCCAGCGCCCGGCGAATTTCCAGACAAGCGGGCAGATTATAGTAGCAATAGACAGAAGCGTCAAGGAAAATGAAGTAAAATTTAGATATGGAAGTTCAAATTGCAGTTGCCAAAGTCAACAAGTATGCTTCGTCTGAGAGCGGCGATACGTTGGAGGTGGTAGAGCGCCCCAATGGCGGCCTCTCGGTGGTATTGGCCGATGGGCAGACTTCTGGACGAGGGGCCAAGGCGGTTTCGCTGATGGTGGTACGCAAAGTAATCGGGCTGCTGGCCGAAGGCGTGCGAGATGGCGCTGCGGCCCGCGCCGCTTCGGACGCGCTGTATACGGATAAAGGCGGCAAGGTTTCCTGCACGCTCAATATTGCTTCAATTGACTTGGAGACACATACGCTTGTTCTGTCGCGCAATAATCCAGCGCCACTCTTCGTATGCCGTGGTGAACGTGTAGACTGTTTGGAGGCTGAAAGCTCGCCGCTGGGAGTCGGGCGAGGCATCCGCCCGGTTATTCTGGAAATGGCGCTGGAAGCCGGCTTGATGGTGATCATGTTCACCGATGGGCTGACCCATGCTGGCGAAAGACAAGGCCAGCCGATGGATGTGTTTGGAGCCATCCAGGCTATGCTGGAAGAACAAGACCCCTCGCCGCAGGAAATGGCCGACGCCTTGCTAGACCATGCGCTCCACCTGGACGAGGGACGTCCTGCCGACGATGTCAGTGTGGTTGTAATCAAGGTCAGCCCGCGCATGGGCGATGAAGCGCGGCGGATGAGCGTTAGGCTGCCAATACGTTAAGGAGCCTGTATGCTAAAATCCAGGCTGCAAATATGGCGCATTTCCTGGCGAGATACGCTCATCCTGGTCAATGAATTCCGTATCCCGCTGCTGCTTTTTTCGGCAGCCGTTCTGGGAGGCGGTCTGCTTTATCACTGGCTGGCTCAAACGGTGGGTGAACCGACGCAAAGCCTCACCCAATCCATCTATACCGTACTGACGGCCGTCTTTCTCCAGCCGATGGGGGATTTTCCTCGTCATGGAATTCTGCAAATATTCTACTTTGTCATGCCGATCGTTGGAGTAGGCACCCTGGCGCAGGGGCTGGCCGATTTTGGCAGCCTGCTTTTCAATCGGCGCGCCCGAAACAAGGAATGGGAAATGGCAGTCGCTTCTACTTTCAACAAACACATTCTGCTGGTGGGTTTGGGGCACCTGGGTTATCGTGTCGCTCATAAATTACACGAAATGGGCGAAAAAGTGGTTGTCATCGAGTTGAATCCGGCAATTGATACCTTCAAAGCGGTGCAGAAAATGGGTGTACCGGTCATACAAGACGACGCAAGCCGTAGCGCCGCTCTGGAGGCCGCCAACATCAAACATGCTCGCACCATCATCCTGGCGACCCAAAATGATTCTTTGAATCTGCAAATTGCCCTGAAAGCGCGCAGCCTGAACCCCAATATCCAGGTGGTCGTGCGCATTTTCGACGAGGAATTTGCCCACGCCCTTCAAGAACAATTTGGTTTTATTGCCGTGAGCGCCACCGAAATGGCTGCGCCCGTCTTTGCCGCCGCAGCAGCCGGAGCCGACGTGACCAACCCCATCTCGATAGAAGGGCAATTGGTTGGGCTGTCTCGCGTAACCATCAAGCCAAACTCCCCCCTGGCAGAGAAAACGGTTGGGTTTGTAGAGGATTATTACCACCTTAATATCGTCCTCCTTCGTCATGATCATCAATCGGAACTGCACCCGGCCAATCATCTGACCGTCCACGCGAATGACACGCTGGTTGTCTTGGGCGGTCCTCAAGATTTGAGTCATCTCGTCCATGACAACGAGTAGCGCTTCGGCAATTTCAGCAGACGGAAAACAAGGGCTCTTGATTGGCGTGGTCGGGCCGTGCGGCTCTGGCAAGTCCACGCTCACCAGCGCCCTCGACCGGCTTGGTTATCGCACCCGTCACATTGCCCAGGAGCATTCCTACGTCAAAGATATGTGGAAGCGCCTGACCAACCCGGATGTGCTGATTTTCCTGCAAGTCTCTTATCAAGTCGCCAGCCGGCGCCGCAGCCTGAACTGGACTGAAGCCGACTATCTCGAACAACAGCGCCGCTTGTCGCACGCACGCGAAAACGCCGATCTGTTCATCAATACAGACCCTCTTTCTCCCCAGCAAGTGCTCGACTGCGCTCTGACATTCCTGCGCAAATGTGAAGCAGCGCCCTACAACGACAGGTAATCGCATCTAAATTAAGGTCAGTCCTTAACTGCCTACCCGCCTCACCCTTCGACATGCTCAGGGCATCGCCCCCAGCCCCTCTACTAGCGGGAGAGGGGAGAAGACCCAGATGATTTTGTCGTTTTCGGCCAGAAAATTCGTTTCATCTATCCGTTTCCTTCTCCCTTTGGGAGTATCTTTCCATCTCCGTCGGGGGATCAATCCCCCGCCTCAGTCCATGCAAGTCGGCTGGAACACTTCCTGGCA
>JBBITF010000008.1:60235-75616 GCA_037440925.1 Chloroflexota bacterium | reverse complement strand
CGCGCGGCCTGAGCGAAGAAGAAGCCACCACCATGGTTGTCTCCGGCTTCATCGAGCCGCTCGTCAAGGAACTACCGATGGAATACGCGGTCGAGATGAACCGCCTGATTCAATTGCAGATGGAAGGGAGCATCGGGTAGTGCAGGTTTTTAGACGTGCGCAGTTTACCCCGTGAGAAAATACTTATGGAAGAAAAACCGAAAGTCGTTGTCGCCTCACGCTCTCGCCGTTTCGACTCGGCTGCAAAAGCCTTTTCCTTCACCGAGTCAGATGTCCGCGCCGAGGGCGCCTTGCAAGAATATCGCCTGCGGGCCTGGAACTGCTTCCAGAAAGCAGCCCTGCCCGATCCCTCGCTGGAAGCCTGGCGGCGCACCGATATTCGCCAACTCTCGGCAGATCAATTTACCTTCCCCAAACCGGGCGCATACGAAGACTTGCCGCCGGTGCGCGAAGATCTGATGATGCCCCTGGCCGATGGTCAACCCGGCGGTCAGATTGTCTTGCTTCCTGGCGGGGCGACAGTTGAACTGGACCAAACACTGGCTGCGCAAGGCGTCATTTTTACCGACCTGCTCACCGCGGAGCGCGAACACCCTGACCTGGTTGCCCGCATGATTGGGCGCGTGGTCAACCCTGAAGAAGGTAAGTTTGCTGCCCTGGCGGGTGCGTTTGCCCAAAACGGTGTCGTGCTGTACGTCCCGAAAGGACTCCAGGTCGAGGCCCCGCTGCACAGCATTTTATGGGGGCCGGGCGCTTTTGCGCATGTTTCGCACCTGCTTGTGCTGGTAGATGAAGGCGCTTCGGTTACTTACGTCCATGAATCCGCCAGCCCCGATGAAACCGGTCTCAATGCAATGCACGCCGGAATTGTCGAAATTCAGGTGTTGCAGGGCGCAACTCTAAAATTTGTTGAACTGCAATCCTGGGGCCGCCACGTCTGGAACTTTAGCCACGAGCGCGTCCGTGTTGAACGCGATGCCCAACTGGATTGGATTTTCGGCGCCATCGGCTCGCGCCTGACCAAGAATTTCTCCGAACTCGACCTGGCAGGCGAAGGCGCACAGGGACGCATGTCCGGCTTTTACTTTACAGACGGCAATCAGCATCTCGACCACGACACGCAGCAAAATCACCTGGCGCCCAACACCACCAGCGACCTGCTCTTCAAGGGCGCGTTGAAGGGCAAGAGCCGCTCGGTCTGGCAGGGCATGATTTATGTTGCTCCTGGCGCTCAAAAAACCGACGGCTACCAGGCCAACCGCAATCTCGTGCTGGATGAACGCGCCCGCGCCGACAGCATCCCCGGCCTCGAAATCTGCGCCGACGATGTGCGCTGCACGCATGGCGCCACAGTTGGTAAACTGGAAGAAGAACCGCTCTTTTACCTGCAATCACGCGGCATTCCGATCAAAGATGCGCAAATTTTATTGGTGCAAGGTTTCTTCGACCCCATTATGCAGCGCATTCCTTTCGAAGGTGTGCGAGAACGATTCCAAAACGCCACTTTGCACAAAATGCTTGGCGAATGATCAAAAATGTGATAATAATTTCTTTTTTGGAATAACCATCCACGCGCGTCTTTTCTGATAGCAAACCGCCCACGAATGCTTCACGAATCCACGAATAGCGTTCCCGGCAAGCGTTCGTGGCCTATTCGTGGATGGTTTCTCCACAAAGTAACCATTCTTTATCAACGGTCAGGCAGTTACAAAAAGTACATTAAAGGTTTCCAGTTCTTTGAGAAAATGACTAAATTTTCAATCCTTGAGGCTTGGAATGACCATCTTAAAGACAAAACGGACCACAAACAGCGCAGAAACGCGAAAAGTCGAGCGATTGAACCGCACACAATTTTCTTATATGCGTGCGCCAGGCGCCGAACATTCCTTCGAGGTGGGCGACAGCGTAGAAGTTTTTTGCGACCACGAAATTGCCAAGGAACGCACCCGCGGCTGGCTGAAAGGTATCGTCGTACAGGTAGATCATAAAATGGTAGCAGTACAATTCCGTTCCAACGTCTTCCTGACAGATGGTTGGATGGTGCCAGACCGTATCCTGTGGTATCCGCTCACCTCCGAGCATATTCGGCCCGCCAGGAAGACGTCGAAAAAGGAAAAGGTGATTCCCGATTATTAGTACACAGGTATCAAGTACACAGGTAGACAAGTATCAGGTGTACAGGTAGCGCGTGATACGTGCTTATTCCTATGCTAAACGCAACTGAGATTCGCAAGCAATTCCCCATTCTTGAGCGCAAGACCGCCAGCGGCGCACGCGTGATTTACCTTGATTCCACGGCTACCTCACAAAAGCCTCTCGCCGTCATCGAGGCGATGAACGAGTTTTATCGGCGCTCGAATGCCAATATTCACCGCGGCGTGCATACGCTGGCAGAAGAAGCCACGGCTTTATACGAGGACGCGCGTGAGAAGATTGCGCGTTTCATCCATGCAGATTCGGCAAAGGAAATCATCTATACCCGCAATACGACCGAGTCCATCAATCTGGTAGCCTACACCTGGGGACGCGCCAACCTGAAAAAAGGCGACCTGGTGATTTTGACCGAAATGGAGCATCACTCCAACCTGGTGCCCTGGCACATGTTAGAACAAGAACGGGGGATTCGTCTCGAATTTATCCCTGTAACCGATGACGGCTTGCTCGATTTGGACGCTTACCGCGCGCTTCTGAACCAAAGCCCGAAGTTGGTCTCGTTTACCCACATGTCCAACGTCCTCGGCACCGTCAACCCAGCCACAGAGATCATCTCACTGGCTCACGCAGCCGGCGCCTTGACCTTGTTGGACGGGGCGCAGTCGGTGCCGCATTTCGCTGTGGATGTGCGCGCTCTGGATGTGGATTTCCTGGCTTTTTCTGGACACAAAATGTGCGGCCCCACCGGCATTGGCATCCTATACGGAAAAGCAGCCTTGCTGGAAGCCATGCCGCCCTTTCTCGGCGGGGGCGATATGATCAAGACCGTCCACCTGCGCTCTTTCATACCCAATTCTCTACCGCACAAGTACGAGGCTGGCACGCCGGCCATCGCAGAAGCGGTTGGTTTGGGCGCAGCCGTAGATTACCTGACTTCGATTGGGATGGACGCTATCGCGGCGCACGAACGCGAGATAACGGAATATGCTCTCGAGCGGTTGGAAGAAATTCCAGGCGTGACCGTGTTTGGGCCCAGCGCGCAGCACAAGGGTGGCGTGACCGCGTTCACACTCGAAGGGGTGCATCCCCACGACGTGGCGCAAATCCTAGATGGCAAGGGAATTGCCGTCCGCGCCGGTCATCACTGCGCTCAACCTTTACACGAGAAGTTTGGCATCACAGCCACTACCCGCGCCAGTTTCTATTTGTACAATTTGAAAGAAGAAGTAGATTTGCTGATCGAAGGCATCTATCACGTCAAAAAGGTGTTTGGGTAAACAGTCTCATGGACGACCTCTATCGCGAACAAATCATCGAACGATACAAAACCCCGCTATATCGCGGTCATCTCGACCCGCATGATATTTATTTCGAAGATGATAACCCACTATGCGGAGATCATATCGAGGTTACCATTCGTGTAGGGGCAGATGGCCTCATCAAAGAAGCGGCCTTCGATGGAAAGGGCTGCGCTATCTCGCAAGCCTCAGCAGATTTATTGATTGAGTCTATCATCGGCAAACCTCTCGAAGAGGTAAAACGCCTCAACAAGCAAGATGTTCTGGATATGCTTGGCATTGACCTTGGCCCCGTGCGGCTGAAATGCGCCTTGCTGTCGCTCAAAGTGTTGAAAGCAGGCGTGTATGGCCTCGGCGAAGCAAGCGATGAGTTGGTAGAGTGAGAGCAGGCAAGTGTGCAAGTGGCAAATAGACACGTACACATGTATTTACCTCCATGTTCAACTATACACCCCTTGACGAATCTAAAATCGAATACGTCGAAATCGCTCCTGTTTCGGAATTGCCCAATGGAGAGCGCCTCTTCGTAGACGTGGGCGACCGTCCCATTGTCGTCTTCAACATTGCAGGACAATATTTCGCCATTGGCGATGTCTGCACGCACGATGACGGTCCGCTCGGCGACGGCGACCTGGAAGGCTTCAACATCGTCTGCCCACGTCACGGCGCAGAATTCGATATACGTTCAGGCCAGGTCATGCAAATGCCTGCCGTTGTGGATATCCCCGCCTATCCGGTGCGCGTAGTAGAGGGGATGCTCCAGGTGGGCGTTCCCAAAGAATAACGTCTCACATTTTGCAGCCTGTAGAGCGACACTTGTGCTGCGGCTGGCAACTTGCCCCGTCGTTCCTCCCAGGGATGTTGCGGCCAGGAGCCGAGATTCGACATGCAAAAGTTCAGTTGTAGGCTGAAAATCGTCTTTGTCTACCTGGCAGCGACGACGCTGGGCGGGGTTTTGGCCGTTGCTTCTCTGCTGGCAGAACCCTCCGAGAGCGGCGGTTTCTTGGGCTTTTCAGCGGGACGTTGGGGGATGCTGCTTATGCAGGGGTCGGCGCTGGCATGCCTGTTGCTGGGCCTGTTTTGGCTGTGGACGAAGCCAACAGATAGACTCGAAGCCTGGCTTGCCAAGCGGCAACATTTGTTCGAACTATTTTTCCTCGCCGTTGGGGTTTTCTCTGTTTCGCTTCCGGCCGGCTTGGGCTGGTTTCCGTTCATTCGGCGTTTCGCTTACTTTGGGCGTCTCCAGCCATCGCTTCTCTGGCTGGCTTTTGCCAGCGGTTTGGCGGCTCTGCTTCTGTTGGCAGTTCTTCGCCAGCCCATTTTGGACTGGTTGAGTCAATTTTTCCCCTTGCCTGTCTCTACGCTGCCCACTGCCTTGACCAATCAGCAGCATCTGGTCATGGGCGGCCTGGCACTAGGCTACCTGGCACTGCAACTCAGCAGCCACCTGCAAGTGCAACAGGCGCAATGGCTTCCCGATAGCATTGACTACATTTTCCCCGCCATTCACTATGGCTGGAACGACAGCGGCCTATGGATGCACACCAAACCCTGGGGCGCAGCCGCGCTCTACAAACTAACGGGCAGTTCTCCACTTGCAATTGACGCAGCGCAAACGGCGCTCTCGGCGCTGGCCTGGCTGGCATTGGCATGGAGCATGGGTTGTTATCTCCATTCGGGCTGGCTAAGAGTGGCTACCTTTGGCCTGTTGTTAGGTTTCAGCCTGGCGCCTTCCGTGCAAATGTGGAATCACATCACCCAAAGCGAATCGCTTTCGATTTCGCTGATGGCAGCAATCCTGGCAACCTGGTTTGCGCTGCTGCGGAAGTGGCGCTGGAAGATGCTGCTTGTCCTGCTCTTCCTGCTTGTCTGGTGGATTGGCGCGCGCGAGACGAACGTATATCTTGGATTGTTATTAGCGGCAATTTTGATTCTGGTTGGTCTGCTGTTTGCGCGCCAGCGAGTCTATTGGGCAGTCAGCGCCCTGCTCATTTGGTTTTGTTTGTTCAACCTGCACATCTCTGAAACGCCAACCCTGCCGCGCTGGCTCTATCCGTTGACCAACACCATCTTGCACCGTATCCTGCCAGACGAAACGTTCGTAGCGTACTTCGAGGCGCGCGGTATGCCGGTAACGCCCGACCTGCTGGCATTGAGCGGCGGCTATGCAGACAGCAACGGCTTTGCAATTTTCAATGCGGGCGCTTTGAATGAAATGGAGCGCTGGTTGTATAAGCGCGGCAAGGATGTCTATATTCATTTTTTGCTGGATCACCCCGCCTATACGCTGCTCTCTCCCTGGCAAAACATCGGCGATTTGCTTGCGCCAGGCGATCTGCGCGGCTATGCGCCGTCTCAGTATGATCCGCCTCTGGCGTGGTTGTTTGGCGGCTTGCTGTTCCCAGATTCGCTCTGGCTGGCAGGCGCACTCATGGTAGCAGCGCTTTGGGCTGCCCTGTACAGCAAAGTGTGGCGCGCTGGCGCGCCCGCCTGGCTTGCGCTTAGTTTTTTTGTGTTGTTCTTTCCACACCTCTACCTGATCTGGCACGGAGATGCCGCCGAAGTGGGGCGGCACGCCATCCAGGCCAGCATTCAAGCACGGCTGGGATTGTGGTTACTTCTCCTGTTAGGATTAGACCGTACAAGGTTGGCCGCGACGTAATCCAACCCTGTTCTTACTCCACAAAAATCTCCACGTGTTCGCCGTCTTCCTCGTCTATCACGTCAATGATTTTGCCGGTCACGCCAGAACGCAGCGCGTCTATGACATTGGACATATCCACCCCTTCTACTTCGGGCGCAAAATGAGCGCCAATCTTCATGCCGGCATCCACTAGCGCTAAAGGAATCTGCACCGAGGCCTTTGAGCGTCCGCTGGCAACATCCGTCACGCGAATGCGCAACATGCGCCCGGCATTGACTCCGCGCGGCGCGGCCGGCCCTCCCGCCGTGCGTCCCTCGCTCAACGCGCTTAACAGTTTAGCGCCCTCTTCGGCGCTGATTTTACCTTCCTCGATCATCTTCAAGATTTTCATGCGCTCTTCGACGCTTGCCATATCGAACCTCCATTACCCAATATAAACTTGCACGCGCTCTCCACTTTCTCCTTCGTCAACATTCACAATGAGCGGCTCGCGGACATTGGCAGCAGCCAACAGGGATAACATCTCTTCCACACGCCTGCGTTCCATACCGCGTAGATAGTGTCCAAAATTTCGCAACAACCAAGATGCCAGACCCAACGGCAATGGAAAGCCCAAAGTGATATGCGCCGGCCACTGGCCTGTGCGCTGGTCAACATTGACGTACAGCCAGCGCGTGTTTAGGCCAGCCGACGAAAGCGCCGCCAAAAACGTTCCAAAGAGCAGAGACAGCCAGGCGCAGACAAACCAAAAACCGTAACTCGACCTCTGCACCAGAGCAAACAACCCATAAGCAGACAACAGCGTGATCAAGATGCCCAGCCACAACGGGATGGACGCAAAACGCCGCGCCCGCGCTCTGACCTGTTCAAACTCAACCTGGTCCCACACCGACCCTGAATCTGACTTCTCTTCGAATGGCATCTCCGTGTCCAGAGCGTTCATTTCAGCGGCAGTGAATGGCTCGTCCAGCGCTTTCAACAATTGCGCGGCTTGCTGGGCTGTGATTTTGTTCTCTTCTACCATCTTCAAAATTATCTTCCGTTCTTCAGAAGACATCAGCGGCCTCCCTCTATTGCAGCCAACAGCCTTTCGGCTTCCTCGGCGGTAATCTTCTTGTCTGCCAACATTTTCAAAATCATCATCCGCTCTTCCTCGGAAACGGGCGCGGCAGGTTTGGGGGGCTTGCCGGCCGGAAAATCCCACTTCCAGCGGGCAGCGTGCATGTGGCGTCCCTGCCTCTCCTTTTGCCTGGCCATGGCTTCTACCTTACGTTCCACACGGCGAGCCGCTTCCTGAGCGCGCTGGGAAATGCGTTCCCCCATGCTGCGCCCCAAGTTACCCCAATGCTCACCGACTTCGCGGCCCCAGGCATCCCAATCGAACATCATGCCCGCAAAGTTGCCATACTCATCAGCCGATTCGGCTGCATCTGGCCGATTGGTCACCACCACATCGCCGCCGGCGTCTAATGCTATGCGCGCAGCGCCATTTCCTAGCGTCACTACGCGCGAACCGCCCTCCTGGGTCGAAATGCCAGGCCAGTCTATGTTGATGTCATCGGCTTGAATGGCAAGGGTAACGTTGGCCTCCGCCGGCAGAACGAGCAAGATATCATCGCCAGCGGTAATGGCGTATTCTTGCCCAGGGCGAGGATTCAAGTGGACGATCACATCCTCATCCACGTCCACTTTCACTCCCCCGCCCACCGCGCGCACCGATAAATCGTCTGAGACCGAATCAAGGCGCAGGCTGCCCCCTACCTCGCGCAAAGAGGCGTCGCCTCCCACGCTGCGGACAAAGACATCTCCTTTGGCGCCTCGCAGGCTGAAGTCCGATTCGACCGCGCCCAGAGTCACGCTGCCCATATCGCGCAGAGACGCATCCCCGTTGACCACCTCCACTTCCAGCGAGCCGGTCAATCCACGCACCGACATATCGCCATCCACAGTTTGGACTTGCACGCTGGCATTCTTAGGAACGTTCAACGAGAGGTCTGTTGAAGCAGAGATGGCGATGAGTTGCTCGTCTTGCTGCAAAGACAGAGCGTCGGCGTCCACTTTGAGCAAGATTTCTTCGGCCTCCCAGCCGACCAGACGCAAATCGCCCTCCACAGTTCCAATCTTGATGCGCGGAGAAACGCCAACCGGTATACGGATAGACATATCATTCCTCCTCGCCGCGCAATAAGCGCATGGCCGTCTCGGCGTTGATTTTGCCTGCGTCCAGGTCTTCCAAAATACGGCTGCGCTCTTGTGGGCTGATGGCCGGCGTCTCTTCTTTGCCAGGCTCGAAGCCAAGCGCACGGATGACCTCGTACAAGCGATTGCGGATGGTGGGATACGACAGCCCCAGTTCATCTTCCATACGGTTCAGTTTGCCTTCATTACGGACAAATGTCACAATGAAGTCTAACTGTTCTGCCGTCAAGTTGGCAAAATGGCTGGCTGCAAAGCGCCCTTCTATCGTGGTATCGCAGGAGGGGCAATGCAAGCGAGTGACCACCAATTCGGTTTTGCAAACCGGGCAATGGCTAAGCGCAGGATACACAACAGACCTCCAACAAACTTAAGAAATATTTCACAAAAAATTGAAAATCTCAATATCATTATAGCAATAAAATAAACTATGTCAAGTTAAAATCAATATTATCAAACTCTGCGTTTGGCTATAATTTACCTGGGCGGGCTTGGAAGACAATTGCCCCTTTTGCCAGGTTGAGCAATCCCGCAAAGCATATCGAGCATGGTCGGTTTCACTTGCCCATTCCGGCAATTCCCCTTACAATCGTACCTACCACCCGCCCTCCTCCTTTCATCGTCGAAGGGAGATCCCAGCGAGAGAGGGGAAAGAGCCAGGGTGAAAGCCGAGAGAAATTCGTTGGAAAGGATGATAGCATGGCTGATGTCCAAGCGTTTGGGAAGCGGGTCATTGAGAATCTTGAAAAAGTAGTGGTAGGGAAACGCCAGTCTATCGAATGGATTGTCATTGGTTTGTTGTGCCAGGGACACATCTTGATTGAAGATGTTCCAGGGGTGGGAAAAACCATCCTGGCGCGCAGTTTGGCCCGCTCGTTAGATTGTTCTTTCAATCGCATTCAATTTACGCCAGACATGCTTCCCAGCGATGTGACCGGCATGTCCATCTTCAATCAAAAAAAGCGCGCTTTCGAGTTCCGCGCCGGGCCTATCATGGGGCAAATCGTTCTAGCCGATGAAATCAACCGCGCTACTCCTAAAACGCAAGCCGCCCTTTTGGAGGCAATGGAAGAGCATCAGGTGACCGTAGACGGCGTGACTCATGTCTTGCCCAAGCCGTTCATGGTGCTGGCAACGCAAAACCCCATCGAGTATGAAGGAACGTTTCCCTTGCCCGAAGCGCAACTGGATCGTTTCTTGATGCGCGTCCGTCTGGGCTATCCAGGTCATAAGGAAGAGATGCGCATCCTGGAAGACCAGCAATTTCGGCATCCCCTTGAAGATTTGCAGGCAGTTGCCAGTTCTCAAGAGGTGTTGGAGGCAGCCGAGGGCGTCAAGCGGGTCTTCGTGTCGCCCATCTTGAGACGCTATATCGTTGACCTAGTCAGCCGCACCCGTCAAAGCAACGACGTATACTTGGGCGTTAGCCCGCGTGGCAGTTTGGCATTGTTTCGCACGGCGCAGGCGCGCGCCGCCTTGTTTGGGCGCGATTATGTCTTGCCAGATGATGTGCAGGCCCTGGCCGTGCCTGTGCTGGCGCATCGTATCATCGTTGGGACGGCGGCGCGTTTGCGCGAGGTCAGCGTCGAGCGTATTGTGCGAGAAATCATCGAAGACGTACCTGCTCCCGGCGGCGATTACCGCGCCTCTATGGATCCAAAAGAATGAAAAGCGGCCGCCTTCTGGCGTTTCTTCTGGTGCTGTGTGGCGCGGCAGGCGTCATCGTTGGCGCGGGCGAAATTTATGCCCGGCTATTGTATTTAGGCTTGTTCCTATGGGGCGGCTCCTGGCTGTGGGCAAAACTGTCCCTGCGCGGCTTGAACGTGGCGAGGCGCGCTCGTTCTCTGCGCGCCAGCGTGGGCGACGTGTTCGAGGAGCATTTCGAACTGTCCAATCAAGCCAAACTAGGCAAATTATGGATCGAACTGTTCAACGAAACCAATTTGCCCGCGGCGGCCGGTTCCCGTTTGTTGACCCTGGTAGGAGGCCGACAAAAACGCACGTATATCGCCCGCACCTGGCTGACTCAGCGCGGCGGCTTCAGGCTGGGGCCTACTCGCTTGATCTCCGGCGACCCTTTCGGTCTGTTCCGTGTCGAAAAGGTCATCCCCGCCCAAGACGTGCTGGTAGTTTTGCCGATGATATACAAAATCGCTTCGTTCATCTCTCCACCAGGCTTGCTGCCAGGCGGACAGATCATTCGCCGCAAGGCGCTGGATGTCACGCCTCACGCTGCGGGCGTCCGTGAGTATGCGCCAGGCGACCCCATGAAACGCATTCACTGGCCCAGTACCATGCGGCGCGGCCGGCTCATTGTCAAAGAATTCGAGCAAGACCCGCAAGCCGAAGTCTGGCTTTTTCTAGATGCCCAATCTAGCATCCATGCGCAGAAGCCTTATGAGCCTCCTCTTCCCAGCGGCGCATGGATGTTTGGGAAACGTCCACACTTCGAGTTGCCGCCTTCCACGTTGGAATACGCTATCAGCATTTCGGCCTCTTTAGCACATTATTTCCTGGCTCAGCGGCGCGCTGTGGGCCTGGTGACAGCCGGGCGCGCCCTGACGGTCATCCCGGCCGAGCGCAGCGTGCGTCAAGAGGGAAAACTTCTCGAGACGCTGGCCTTTCTCGAAGCCGAAAGCGAACTCTCAATAGCCGCTCTGCTGGCAGCGCAGGCCGGGCAATTGCCTCAAGGCAGCAGCGCCATTCTGATTACGCCGACCGTCTTCCCCACCCTGCTGGCAGCAGTAGATGACCTTCAAAGGCGCAAATTGCAGCCGGTTGTCATTTTGCTGATGGCCGAGTCATTTGGCGGATACAGGGGAAGCGAAACATTGTACACCTCGTTGTTGGAACGCAACATACCCGTCTGCCGAATCTATTGCGGCGCCAATCTTTCAGTAGAACTTTCTGCCGCATCTGCACATCTTTTCGCACAGGAGAACGTATGGCAAAGACCTCTGTTATCCCACTTGACTTGAATTTTCAAGGACGCAAGCAAGCAATTGCCGCCTATGGCATTCCGCACGCCGACGGCATCGCGCTGGTCGAATGCGGGCCCGCCTCGACTCTTCCCGGACTTCAAACTGCTCTGGCCGCCCTGGGCTATTCCCTGCGCGACGTGACGCATGTCCTGGTGACGCACATTCACCTGGATCACGCCGGAGCGTCTGGTCATCTGGCACGGCAAGGCGCGCAAGTCGTCGTCCATCCAGCCGGGGCGCCGCACCTGGAAAACCCAGAGAAATTACTGGCAAGCGCAGCGCGCATTTACGGCGAGGCGATGGACACGCTGTGGGGAGAATTCCTCCCGCTTCCGCCGAGCAGCCTGAGGGTCGTGCAAGACGCGGAGGAAATCGAAATCGGCAATCTGCGCTTTCTCTGTCTGCACACACCGGGTCATGCCGAGCATCACATCGCTTATCTTTTCGAAGATGTGTGTTTCTCAGGCGATGTTGGCGGAGTGCGCATGCCCAATTACCCCTACCTGCGCGTCCCCATGCCGCCCCCAGAATTGCATCTGGAGCGCTGGCATGAGACCATCGCTCGACTGCAAAGATTACGCTTCAAGCGCATCGCCCCCACGCATTTTGGCATCTTCGATGACGCAAAATGGCACCTGGCCGAAGTGGACAAAAACTTGAACGAGGCCGCCCGCTGGCTAGAAAGAGTGATGCCAAACGGTTATGCCATCGAAGACTTGCGCCGTATGTTTACAGAATGGATGAACGAACAGGCACACACGATGGGATTGAGCGAGGAAAGCATCCTCACCTTCGAGATGGCGAATCCGTTGGGGATGTCAGCAGATGGGTTGTACCGCTATTGGAACAAGGTTCGGATGGCAGCCTCGTGATGCGCTCGCGCGCCCCAGCGACGTAGCCGACCAATGTAAAAGCAAAGGAAATCTTTAGGGTCTTTTTCCGAAAAAGCGTACCCTTGCGGGTACGCTTTTAGCGGAGAGGGAGGGATTCGAACCCTCGGTGGCCACAAGGACCACAGCGGTTTTCGAGACCGCCCCGTTCAACCACTCCGGCACCTCTCCAGTGTGCGGGCGGGATTATACCTTAAATTTCTATGCTTGACTTGAATTCCGGGTAATACACCCGTGAAAAACCATGCTCGGTCAGTTTCTCCTTCAAAGCCATCGCAGACTTTTGCTCGCCATGCACCAGGAAGATGCCTTTGACCTGACCTTTGAGCCGCAGGGCATACTCAGTCAACAGATCCTGCCCGGCGTGCGCTGAAAGTCCGCCAATGGTGGCGATCTCCGCGCGCACATGGAAGGGCTCGCCGAAGATCTTCACCCGTTTCTCGCGGTCGGCCAGTCGGCGTCCCAGCGTATCTGGCGCTTGCCAGGAGACGATGCAAACCGTGTTGCGCGGATTCTCGATGTTGTTGCGTAAGTGGTGCAAAATGCGCCCGGTTTCTGCCATGCCCGAAGCCGAAATGATAATCATCGGTTCCTTGCGTTCGTTGAGAGCCTTAGATTCTTCTACCGAGCGAATGTAGGTTAACTGCTCGAAGGTCAGCGCCGGATGTTTGCCATCTTGCGTAAAAACGCGCGTCTCTTCATCGAAACATTCAGGGTGCTTGCGAAAAATATCCGAAGCGTTGACCGCCAGCGGGCTATCTACATAGACCGGCGCTTTGGGCAGGCCGTTGGAATGCATCATCAGGTGCAAGTCATACACCAGTTCCTGCGTGCGCCCCACCGCAAAGGCCGGAATGATGACCTTTCCTTGTCGCTCAAGCGTGCGCTTCACGACCTCACGGAATTCCAGATAGGCTGCTTGCGGGTCGCGGTGCGGCTTGTCGCCATAGGTTGATTCCATCAACAAGTAATCGGCGTCCTGCGGCAACACGGGGTCGCGCAGCAGAGGTAATTTACGCCGCCCGATATCGCCCGAAAACCACAGCCGCACCTTGCGCCCCTTCTCCTCCAGGTCGAGCGCCATCGCCGCTGACCCCAGGATATGCCCGGCCTCCACCATGCGTACCGTTACGCCTGGCGCTGGCTCAAAAGGCTGGTCATACTCTACAGGCTGGAAGAATTCGGCCACCCGCTCAGCGTCTTCCTGCGTGTACAGCGGCTCTACCGGCGGCTCGCCTGTGCGGGCGTGGCGCTTATTGATAAACAGCGCGTCTGACTCCTGGATATGGCCCGAATCGGCCAACATCAATGCCGCCAGATCAACTGTGGCGCGGGTAGCATAGATCGGGCCGCGAAAGCCCTGCTTCACCAGGTTGGGCAGATTGCCGCTGTGATCAATGTGCGCATGAGAAAGCAGCACTGCATCCACTTTGGCGGGCTGAAACGGGAAAGACCGATTTCGCGCATAGGTCTCGGCGCGTCGTCCCTGGAACAAGCCGCACTCCAACAGCAGTCGGCAACCGTTGATTTCCAATAAATGCTGCGAACCGGTCACGGTTTGGGCTGCGCCGTGGAAATGGATTTTCATGCTCTCATCCTTTCATGACCTTCAAGATTTGCGGGCCAAAATGCGCCATACGCCAGGGGGAGTCGGCCATCGCCGCCGCCAGTTTTTCCATATCCTGCGGGCCGCGCTCTGCCAAGGTCTCCATCAACCAGCGCGGCAAGACGACGTCCGACTCGACGCCCATCCTGCGGGCAGCGGACTTGCGCCAGCCCTTCAACGCCTCCAAACGAGACAAATACGCCTCGCTCGGACGATGGGCCTGCTGAGGCCGCACGAGGGGCGCTTCTTGCCCTCTTTGAACAGCCTGCAAAATATCCTTGCCCCAGAGCGTCACCTGGCGGTAACTCAGGCCCAAACTCAACAATTCGTCCGGGCGCTGTGGCGGCAGGCGGGCCATGTCGAACAATTGCTGGTCGCCCAACACTTTGAAAGGCGGGCGGTCAAGTTGCTGGGCAATCTTTTCGCGGCACTCGTAAAGTTCTTTCAAGAGAGTCAGTTCGCGCGCAGTAAAGGTGTGGTTGTTGCCCATTCGCTCCCACAGGGCGGCCCGGCCGGTGGGAATCTCTACCCGACAGGCGCGCTGGAAGTCCTCACGCGCCAGCCCCGCCAGGTTGCGGGCCTCCAATTCAGCCTGGAGCATGTCCTTTAACGGGAGCAGGTAACGGGTGTCGAGACGCGCGTAGTTGATTTGGTCGGCGGAAAGCGGCCGCTGCGCCCAGTTCGCTTTTTGATATTTCTTGTCCACCTGAAGGCCAAATTTTACAGAAAGCAAATACTCCAATCCATCGCCAGCATACCCCAACAGCCGCGAAGCCCAGCGTGTATCGAAGAGATTGACCACCTCAAAGCCAAAATCGCGCTTGAGACAGATCAAATCGTACTCGGCGGCATGAAAAACCTTTTCGATGGCAGGGTTGGCCAACACTTCACCCAGGGGCGAGAGGTCGTCCAGCGTCAAGGGGTCTATCAGGTAATCGGCTTGCAACGTAGAAAACTGAATCAGGCAAACTTGTTCGCGGTAAGCGTATAGGCTGTTGGATTCGGTGTCTACAGCGACGCTGGCCTGATCAGCCAGGGACAAGAGGCAGGCGTGCAATTCTTTTGGGGTTGCCACCCAGATCGGCGGCGGGAGAGGCATAAACATAGGTCTACTTTCGATAAGGCTGGTTCACTTCATCCAATTTGGCTTTCAATTCGGCCAGGAGGTCTGCCGTGAGGCCTATTTCGACGGGATACAGGTCGTGCAACTCTTCCGGGTCGTTTTCCAGGTCATACAATTCTACTCGTTCTTTGCCTTCTGCCAATTCTTTGTAGCCGAAGAAAGCCGTCAATTTATAGCGCCCCTTGATGAGGGCGTACGTGCCGACCGTGAGGGGGGCGAGTTGTTCGTTCTTTTCGGCATGGACGACGTAGAGACTGCGCCCCGGGTCCGGCTCAGAGGCGGCAAAGGGCGGGAGAACCTGCCCCTCGACCCATTCTGCCGCTCGCTGCCCGGTGACCTGCAGGAGGGTCGGCAGCACGTCTATGGCGCTGGTGTTGGCGTAGACATCCATTCTGGAGGCACGCTGCGGCTCAAAAATGAGCAAGGGGATATGAATCAAAGGCTGGTACAGCACGGGCGTGCGGTGACCTTCGATGCCGCGCTCGAACA
>JBBITF010000008.1:48879-60135 GCA_037440925.1 Chloroflexota bacterium | reverse complement strand
TGGAAATAGCCTATGAACGGCTGTGGTACGGCAGGCAGCAGGCCGGCAAGCGCGTCTATGGCGTCTTCGAGCAGGAACTCGTAGTAATTGTCGCTGGGCAGTCCGCGCGGGAAGAAGGCTGCGTACTTGTCGAGAGCAGCCAACTGCCTGGCTTTGAGATATTCTTGCAAGTGGGAAAGGAAGAGGGAATATGAATAACCGTCTTGCTGGCGCTTGATAGTACGAATCCAACTCACAGAGGCGATATCCTCGTCGTTGCCAAAGAGTGCGGGGAGGAAAGCGTCGCTGGTCAAGAAAGAGCCTGTCCCCTGCCCGGCAGGGTCATTGGACAAGAAATACTCTTTGCGGGGGATGTACTGATCCACCTGGCTTTCGAACTGCCGCATGATCGCGTTCACCCAGGGGTTATGGGAATAGGAGAGGCGGTAATAGTTCCCATAAGCGGAAAAGATGCTCTTGTCCGTAAAGGACTCCTGCACCGTTCCATTGGCCTGGAAGGCGCGATGCGACCAAGGCTGCGCGCCGGTGAGCAGCGAGGCAGTGCCTGGCACAGTGAAATTCCCGCCCGCATAGTGATTGTGGTACACCACCGCCCGTTCCGCCAGCCTGGACAGGTTGGGCATGGTGTCGCGCTGGTATCCGTATAACGGTATATTGTGAGCAGACAAAGCATCGAAAACAACAATAATCACGTTCTGGGGCTTGCCTGGCGACTGCCTAAGCGCATCTTCCCAGTCCATGAAGCGAGGCGCAGCCATGCTGAGAGGCAGTAAACCGGCTAACTTTAAGAAATCGCGTCTGGTAATTTGGTTTTTCATAAATAAGTTTCTTCATGATTCACCCTTACAACGATACACACGTCTGCAAGGGTGTATTTACCATTTCAGTTTTACAACAAGCCAATCATATCCTTTTTGAAGGTAATAAGCCAGGAAAATTGTAAGCAAGGAACCAGGCAGGAATTTCCACAAAGCGTCGGCTAAACTACCAAATGGCACGTCGAAGAGGTCAACCAAGATTTGCCAGACAGGTCTGTGGAACAGGTAAATGAAAAAAGAAGCATAAGCGACTGCGCTCCACATAGGATGTAACGGTTTTTGTTTTTCACCGGAAAAGAGAGCCACAACAAAAACAATCCAGGTCAAGATGAAACTATCGGCACACGCAGCATAAAAGACAGATGCAAGATTGTTTTTCAAAGCCCAATAGAACACAAACCAAGCAGCAAGCGCAACCAGCAAGCGCAGTCCAACTCCTTTCCTGGAAAGCAAAAAGCCGGTCAATTGACGGGAATCTGCAACTAAGATGCCTGCAGCAAAGATAAAGAAATAGAGAAAAAAACGGTCATCGAATAAATCGGTGAAGAAATGAAACAGGTAAGACAAGCCAAAAAACCCAGCCATGCTTAGTACACGCAAAAAAGTCGTTCGAGCATAACGCAAGATAAGAGCAAAGACAATATAATAGAGAACGATTACACCTACAAACCATAAAGTGAGTACAGGCTTGGCGACCGACGGGGAGAAAATGGCTTGCAATCCCAGCGCATAAATGAGAACGTCTCTTTTCCTCAGGGTAATCCCTACAATGTAGACAAACAACAACAATGCCAGCCAATAAGGTGGCAAAATCCTAACCACCTTTGATTGATAAAAAGACAGCAATGCATTCTTTCGACGTTGCAAAGAAAGAAGCATGAAATAGCCAGCCGTGAAGAAGAAAGACCCATTCAAAAAGAGGCCAATATAAGTTTCTAAGGGCTGTAACGATACTCCCAAAACAGGATGGTCATACAAATTACTGTGATGAAACAAAAGTAAAAGCACAGCCAAGACACGCAGAGCATCAAAGGCCAATAACCTGCCTCGAGACGTAGGCGAATCAACCATTTTTGAACTCCACACTTTTCTCCATCACCAGCGCATCCTCGCCATCGTTGTAATAGGCGCGCCAGATGTCAGTATGCCGATAGCCTTCTTGCTCATATAACCGAATAGCAACGGTATTCCCTATGCGCACGCTGAGGCGTATACGCGGAGTATGCAGTCTTTTCTCGCATTCTTGCAACAAAGCGCGCCCTATTCCATTGCCACGGTATTCAGGCAAAACCCCAATGGTGGCTATCCACGAAAACCCTTGAGAAGGACGAGGATCTCCAGCAATGAAACCCACCATCTGTCCATCCGCAACAGCCTTCAAACGCACCACGTCTGGGAACGTCAACACAGCGACCAGATCGAATAGCGACCAGGCATCCCGATCGAAACAGGCATGTTCGAGCCGCCGCAGCGCGTTCAAGTCGCGGAAGGAAGCGGGGAAAATGTCCATAAGCACAAATAGAAGCTCCTCGCCAGACGGCAAGAGGCTTCTATTTTACTTCACTTAACCAACCCTATCTCTTTTCCCCTTGCACGAATTTCTCGATCATGCTGGTAAATTCCATCGGGAAGATGTACTTGGTAGCCGGGCTCGTGCCAATGGACTTCAATGTCTCGAAATATTGCAGCGTCATGGTCTTTTGGTCAACCAATTTTGCGGCCTCAAAGATGTGTTCCAATGCCTTGGCAAAGCCTTGCGCCTTCAATTCCTGCGCCTGGCGTTGTCCTTCGGCCTCCAAGATGGCAGACTGTTTGGAGCCTTCCGCGCGCAAGATGGCCGCCTGCTTCTCGCCTTCGGCCACATTGATGGCTGCCTCGCGCGTACCGGTGGATTCGGTCACCACCGCGCGGCGGATGCGCTCGGCCGACATCTGGCGGTTCATCGCTTCTTGGATCTCGCGCGGCGGGATAATCTCGCGGATTTCAACATTGGTTACTTTGACGCCCCAACGTTCGGTCACTTCGTCCAGGCGGGTCCGCAGCATAGAGTTGATATGCTCGCGCTCGGAGAGGACATCATCCAAAATGATAGCGCCAATCACAGCGCGCAAGGTAGTGGTTGCCATGCCCTGGGCTGCCGCTTCGAAGTTGCCCACTTGCAGCACCGACTCGGTCGGGTCGAGCACCTTGTAATACCAGATGAAGTCTACCGAAATGCCGGCATTATCCTTGGTAATGGCCGTTTGATGTGGAATCTCGCGGACCTGCTCGCGCAAATCCACCTTAACAGCGCGGTCAATGACTGGGATGAGCAAGATCAGGCCTGGCCCCTTTTGTCCAATACAACGACCTAAGCGAAAGACCACCAGCCGCTGATACTCTGGCACGATACGGATGGCATTGGCTAAAAAAACAAAACCTACCAAGATCACCGCACCTACCAGGCAAATTGCAGAATTGGTTAAAATACCTTCCATTTTTCACTCCTTATATACACAGAGATATTGTAACGAAAAGCGCTCTTTTCAATTTACAGGCTTGCAATTTAAGCACCCTGTCATTTGTCATTTTTCCCTTTTCACCTCCAAAATAAATCCGTTCCGTCCAATCACACGGACAATACTCCCCTGCGGAATGAGGGTGTCGCTACGCGCGCTCCACAGTTCTCCACCTACCTGCACCGAGCCTTCATGATGGATGGGGGTCTTCGCTTCGCCAATTTGTCCTTCCAGGGTCGCCAGGTTGTGCGCAGGGGGAGCATCTGCCGCCTGCAAAGTCTTGCGCACCGCCAGCCAAACAAAACCAACAAATAACCCAGAGGAAACCAGCGCCAGGAGAGGGTTGACCTCTGGCTTCCAGCCTTGGGTGGCAAACAGGAAAACAGACCCAATGACCAATCCCAGAAGAGACAATGCCAATAAGAATTCGCGCTTTGGCTTCCGAATAGCAAGCAAAAAGGGGAAGACGCTCAACAGAAGGATGAGCAAGGCCCACAAGTTGATAGAACGATTGTAAACCGCATAGCCGGCCAATGCTAAACAAAAAAAAGCGCCTACTTCTAACATTCCTGTTCCTGGAGAGACCATAGCAAGCAGCCCCAAAAAGATGCCGCCTAACAAACAAAGATAAGTCACATTTGGATTGAGCAGGAAGTCCATTTTGTCCTCCAATTCCATTATACAACAAGAACGAATCATCTCAATCAATCGGGGCGCGGGATATTTTGCGCTTTTCTGCTTCTTTGATTGAGAAGGCACATAAGAACATGTCTTCACAATCATCTAAGCACTTGGCAAGCAAAAGTTTTGGCTCGTTTGCTGTTGTATAATACATAGCGCGGTCTCCAGCCGCAGCCAGAAGTGACTGATGTACCACCGACCTATGGTCGGCCTTGCCAAGCAAAGCCTGGCGGTACAATGTTGCCATACAAGATTTGCGCAAACGACGCAAACATTGTGCGGTAATACTATATACTTGCGCACAAGGAGTACACGTGAACATCAAAAAAATCTGCGTCCTCGGGCTGGGCTACATTGGTCTGCCTACCGCCTCCACCTTTGCTACCCACGGCTTGGAAGTCGTCGGCGTAGATGTCAACCTACAAATTGTAGAAACGTTGAGAAATGGCAGCGTTCACATCCATGAGCCGGGGCTGCGTACGCTGGTCGAAGCAGCCGTAAAATCGGGAAAATTGAGCATCAGCGAAAAGCCTGAAGAAGCAGATGCTTTTATCATTGCCGTCCCTACGCCATTCTATGGCGACAAAACCGGCCAATTTAACGGCGAGCCTTACAAATTGGCAGATATGCGCGCCGTGACTTCAGCCACCGAAGCCATTCTGCCCTTCTTGCGAAGAGGCAACCTGGTCGTGCTGGAATCCACTTCGCCGCCGCGCACAACTGTTGACCTGGTCGCGCCCATCTTGGAAAAATCTGGCCTAAAGGCAGGTACGGATTTTTACCTGGTCTACTCGCCAGAGCGCGTGCTACCTGGACAAATTTTGCGCGAACTGATTGAAAACGCCCGAGTCATCGGCGGGGTGACACCCGAATCGGCGCAGGCAGGGGCAGCGCTATACTCTGTATTTGTCAAAGGCGAGATCATTCAAACCGACGCGACCACCGCCGAAATGGTCAAGTTGATGGAAAACACCTATCGGGATGTCAACATTGCTATTGCCAACGAGTTTTCTCGGCTGGCCGAACGCTTCGGAGTAGACATATGGGAGGCCGTCTCGCTAGCAAACCGCCATCCGCGCGTCAAAATCCTTTCGCCAGGACCGGGCGTAGGCGGACATTGCATCAGCGTAGATCCATGGTTCTTCGTGGAGGCCGCTCCCGACCTCACTCCCTTGATTTACACAGCCCGCAAAGTCAATGACGAACAGCCCCATTATGTGATGGCGCTCGTCCAAAAAGCGCAGGGTTCGTTGAAAGGCAAAAAGATTGCTGCGCTTGGCCTGGCCTACAAGCCAGATGTGGACGACTTGCGCGAAAGCCCAGCCGCCGAAGCAGTGCATCTGCTTCTAGACGCGGGAGCAAGCGTTCGGGCGTACGAACCGTTCAAAGTCGAGGGATTGCCGGGTATCCCCATGGCAGCCTCCTTTCAAGAAGCGCTCCACGATGCAGAAATTATCCTGCTGTTAGTGCGCCACACACAATTTGCCCAAATGAAGCCCGCCGAAGTAGCCAAGATGACCTCTGCCCGCATAGTGGTAGATACGGTCAACGCATGGCCAAGAGAAACGTGGGAAAAAGCCGGCTTCCGCATCCTGCGCCTGGGAGACGGGAAAAAAACCTTCAGCGCATGAAAGTCCTTTCTGTTTTTGGCACCCGCCCTGAGGCGGTCAAAATGGCGCCGGTAGTGCAGCGCTTGGCCCGAACGCCTGGCGTAGAAGCGCGCATCTGCGTCACTGCCCAACACCGCGAAATGCTCGATCAAGTATTATCCTTATTCGACATTCGGCCAGACTACGACCTGGATCTGATGAGGCCAGATCAATCGCTGGCCGAACTCAGCGCCGCCATTTTCACTCACTTAGATGCTGTGCTGGCTGATTTCCAACCAGATTGGATACTGGCGCAGGGCGATACCACCACCGTAGCCATTACCTCCCTGCTGGCTTATTATCGCCGCATCCATTTTGGACACGTGGAGGCCGGCCTGCGCACCCATGACAAATGGCAGCCCTTCCCAGAAGAAATCAACCGCCGCGTGGCAGGCGTCATTGCCGACCTGCATTTTGCTCCTACCGAACAAGCGCGCCAGAATCTATTGCGCGAGGGCGTTCCAGACGACATCATCCAAGTCACAGGCAACCCTGTCATTGATGCATTAAATGTAGTTGCCGGGCAACCTCCCCCGCAAGAAGTCACGCATTTGCTCGAAAAATTGGGGGTAGAGTCCGATAGTCATGCGGCCGATGGTCATTCGTCTAAAATGCCCAATGCGCCAACATTTGAGACGCCCCCTCCCCCGACGAGACGGCTTGTCCTTGTAACTGCCCACCGCCGGGAAAATTTCGGTCAGCCGCTAGAAAACATTTGCCACGCCCTGGCACAACTGGCTGCACGCGGAGATGTCGAAATCATCTATCCTGTGCATCTCAACCCACACGTGCAAGAACCGGTGAAAAGAATTCTCGGCAACACTGCCCACATCACCCTGCTGCCGCCGCTAGATTACCTCCCCCTCGTCCATCTAGAAAAACGGGCAACGCTCATTTTGACAGATTCAGGCGGAATCCAGGAGGAAGCGCCGGCTTTTGGCGTACCGGTATTGGTGCTGCGCGAAGTCACCGAACGGCCAGAAGGCGTGACCGCCGGCGTTCTGAGATTGGTTGGAACAGATACAGCCCGCATTATCAGCGAAGCAACGCGCTTGCTAGATGACCCCATAGCGCACGCCTGCATGGCCAAAGCCGTCAATCCGTTTGGAGATGGACATGCCGCCCAGCGCATCGCGCAGGCGTTGATCTCCTTTTCTTGCCCTTAATAAATTGTAATGTCAAACCCTCCCAATTTGTGTATAATGAGAATATGGGTAAAGCAGGTTGGTGGTTAGGGCCATTGGTGGCAGTGTGCCTATGGATATCCGCATGGGGATCTGTGAAAGCACAGACGCCAGATATTGAGTATTTTCCTCAAACCGGTCATAACGTTCAGGGGGAGTTTTTGCGCTACTACCGCAGCGTGGCCAATCCAACTCTGGTATTTGGATACCCTATCACAGATCAATTTACCAGCCGCGACGGTAAAATCGTCCAATATTTCCAACGCGCCCGCTTCGAACTGCGCTCCGACCTGCCGGAGGGACAGCGCGTCCAACTTACAGCGCTCGGTCGCCTCACTTACGAGAAAAACAGACAATTAGTCATTGACAATCCTCTGGCCTGTCGCAAGTATATCGAGACAGGTTTTTCTATCTGCTATGCTTTCCTGACATTCTTCGACCAGAATGGCGGCCTGGCTCAATTCGGTTACCCTATTTCACCCTTCGAGTTCCAAAACAATGTCATCGTCCAATACTTCGAAAAAGCACGCTTCGAATGGAGGCCTGGACAGCCAGAAGGCCAGCGCGTTGGGCTGACCGACTTGGGACGTGTGTACTTCGATAAATTGGGAGAAGACCCGGCCTTCCTGCGGCCGGTGAGTCAAGGGCAATCGGGCATAAAACCGGTCTTGAGCCTGTTCATCCGGGCTTTCCCCTCCAAAGCGGTTACCTTGCCCATGGACCAGCAAACCATTTACATCGTAGCGCAAGACCAAAATTTGCAGCCTATCAGCGGAGCGGTAGGGGTAGCCAATATCCGTTATCCAACCGGCGAGATCAAATCGCAAAGTTTCATCATCAATGAACGCGGCATAGGGATGATCACTTTCTCCTTTGCCAACCAACCCAATGGTCAGTTGGTCTATGTAGACATCTACGTCTCATACAACAACCTGCAAGGCAGCACGACCACTTCCTTCCGTATCTGGTACTGACTTTCCCCTCTAAACGAATCAAGACTTTACCCTCCGAGACGGATGCAGGCTTCGCCTCTTTCTACGCCTCAGCCTGTGTGCAGATCCCCAATGTTTTCTCCGCCTTGGCCCTCTTCACTCTGCCAGCCCGCACCGTGCAGAGAGCCAGATTGCGCTCAATAGCGTTTGTAAATGACGACAAATCGGTTGAAATGTTGCCCGACAATTGCGCTACAAGTATAATTTCATAAAATTTGCAACCGGAGGTCAAAATGAACATAGCCAGCATAATCAAATCGCTTGGATCGTTTCTATGGCTGATTTTGTTTGCTTTGCTCATTGTCATTGGTGTACGTAGTGGGCGCAAACAAAGCGTCAAAGGGCTTTCGACATTGACCATCATCGTATTAGTGGCTTCGTTGTTGATGACCGTCATTGGCGCAGGGTTGGTCTTCATTGAACCCTACGAAGTGGGTGTGGTCATCACAATCTTAGGAGAAGGCGGTATGCGACCCGACCCCTTGGGGCCCGGCCTGCATTGGATTGTGCCGTTCATCGAGCGGGTCGAACGCTTCCCCACCTCCCGTCAGACATTCACCATGGCCAAGACGCCAAGCGAGGGAGAAATCCTAGGCGATATGACCGTGGAAGCACGCACCTCGGATGGACAGCGCATCTTCGTAGATTCCTCGGTCATCTACGAGATCGACCCAAAAACAGTGACGACGTTATTCCGCAAGTGGAAACACGATTACCAGGAAGGCCTCATTCACCCAGAAACACGCGGAATCATCCGCGATGCGGTCTCGCAATATCGCGTAGACGAAGTGCTTAGCACCAAACGCTTCGACATGACCGCCCAAATCACCGAAAGCCTGAAAACAGTGCTGGCTGAAAACGGCTTGACGCTGGTAGACTTTGTGCTGCGCGACATCACATTCACCGAAGAATACGCTCAATCCATTGAACAAAAACAAATAGCCGAACAGCAGGCGCTGCAAGCCAAATTCGTGGTCGAGTCGAAAAAACAAGAAGCCGAGCAGGCCAGGCAGGTCGCCCAGGGTCAGGCCGACGCAGCCGTCATTGCCGCCAAAGGCGCCGCCGAAGCGCGTCTCATTGAAGCCCAAGCAGAAGCCCAGGCGCTGCAATATATTGCCGAAGTACTGCGCACCAATCCGGCGCTCTTGCAATACCAATACATTGACAAACTAGCGCCCGGCATACAAACCATCTTTGTACCCAGCAATGGACAGTTCATCCTGCCGCTGCCAGATACCACGACCACGCCATAGCAGTTAGAGGATAGAGAAAAGAGAGTAGAGAGTAGAAAGAGAGTAAAAAAACATGCCCATTCCCGCCAATGGCCGCGAAATCCGCCTGACGAGTCTCTCGTCCTGCGCGGGTTGAGCGTCCAAACTAAACGCCGAAGCGCTGGCGCAGGTTCTGCGTCCCATTCAAAATATCTATCGTCCAGCGGAGTACCCCAACTTGCTGGTCGGCCTGGAGGGCCCCGACGACGCCGCTGTGTGGCAGTTGGATGAACAACGCGCGCTGGTTGTCACTACCGACTTCTTCACGCCGGTGGTAGACGACGCCTACGATTACGGCGCCATCGCCGCGGCCAACAGCCTGTCGGATGTCTACGCCATGGGCGGCGTCCCCTTCCTGGCGCTCAATATTGCTGCCTTGCCGCCCGACCTGCCGACAGAAATTTCGAGCCAAATCCTGCGCGGCGGGGCAGAAAAAGCCAAAGAAGCGGGCGTGGTCATCGCCGGCGGTCATACCATCCAGGACAAAGAGCCAAAATATGGTCTGGTTGCCCTCGGCCTGGTAGACAAAGATAAAATGCTCACCAAAGCCGGCCTGCGCCCTGGTGACATGCTGGCACTTACCAAACCGCTCGGCTTTGGATGCATCACCACCGCCCTCAAACAGCAAAAAGCAGACCAAAACGACGTGCGCGAAGTAGTGAACTGGATGAAACGCCTCAACCGCACCGCTGGCCTGCTAGCCATTGAAGTGGGCCTTTCCGCCGCGACCGACATCACCGGCTTCAGCCTGCTCGGTCACGCCATGGAAATGGCCGATTCGTCGGGTGTGGCGCTCTACCTTGACTACATGAAAATCCCATTCGTCAGCGGCGCGCGCAAATACGCCGAGATGTGGACCTTCCCCGGCGGCGCCTCTGATAACCGCCTATATTTCGGCCCGCGCGTGGAGTTTGCCCCCTCGCTCGACGAGGCCAGCCAGATGCTGCTCTTTGACCCGCAAACCAGCGGCGGATTGCTTCTGGGTGTGCCGAAGGAGAAATTAGCCGCTTTCCAAGCGCGCGCAAAAGAACTGGAGCAGCCTGTTTGGATCATCGGCGAAGTGCGCGAGGGAAAAAATATTCGAGTAGGAATGGGATGATGTAGGTTGTGCATGTCAGATATTGGCTTGGAAATCGTTATCATCTTGATCCTGATTGCGCTCAATGGCGCTTTTGCCATGTCAGAAATTGCGATTGTTTCATCACGCAAAGCCCGGTTACAACAAAAAGTAAACGAGGGAGATGAAAGAGCGCGCATCGCCCTGGAACTGGCAAACAACCCAAGCAACCTGCTTTCTACCGTCCAGGTAGGAATCACGTTGGTGGGCATCCTGGCAGGCGCAGTCGGCGGCGCAACGATTGCGGAGTACCTGTCTGCACAAATGGCGCTCATCCCTATGCTGGCGCCTTACAGCGAGACAATCAGTCTTGTACTGGTCGTGATCGTCATTACATACTTTTCCATTGTTCTAGGCGAATTAGCCCCAAAACGGTTTGCCTTGCAAGACCCTGAGCGTATCGCCTCCGCGGTCGCCGGGAATATGCGCTTCCTGTCCATTTTATTCTCCCCCATCGTTCGTTTTCTCAGCTTTTCGACCAGCCTGGTCATACGCCTGATTGGCGCAAAACCACCTACTGAGCCGCCGGTGACCGAGGAAGAGATCCACGTGCTGCTCGACCAGGGCACCCAGGCAGGCATATTCGAGGAGGCCGAACAGGATATGGTCGCTGGCGTGTTCCGCCTGAACGACCGGCGTGTATATTCCCTGATGACGCCTCGCACGGAGATCGTCTGGCTGGATGTGCGCGACACGACCGAGGAAATCCTGGCAAAAATGACCGAGGGCCCTTATTCGCGTTTCCCGGTCTGCCAGGGGAATCTGGACAATGTACTGGGTATTGTCAAAGCGCGCGAACTGTTGACGCGCAGCCTGGCGGGCCAGCCTATCCAGTTGAAGGAATGCCTGACGCCGGCTCTTTTCATCCCAGAGACGACCTTTGCCTCGCGCGCGTTGGAGGTCTTCAAAGAAAATAATAAAAAACTGGTGTTGGTGATTGACGAGTTTGGCGGCGTGACCGGGCTGCTGACGATCAACGACGTGCTGGAGGAGATCGTCGGCGACATCGAGACCGGCGAACCGCAGGCCACCCAACGACAGGATGG
>JBBITF010000008.1:0-48779 GCA_037440925.1 Chloroflexota bacterium | reverse complement strand
GCCAAACGTGGGACAGGTCTCTGACCTGTCCACGCAGACCAAAGGTCTGCACTACGACAGTACACGTGGGACAGGTCTCTGACCTGTCCACGCAGACCAAAGATCTGCGCTACGACATTATGCCTGCCTTTGGAGTTTCGATGAAAAACCGCCTTCCATTGCTGCTGTACGCCGCCTTGTTCTTCCTATCCGGCGCAGCCGGGTTGATCTATGAGATCGTCTGGGAACGGCTGCTGGAACTGTACTTTGGCGTCACGCTGACAGCGATTACATTGATCGTAGCCGCTTACATGGGAGGGCTGGGAGTCGGTTCGCTGGTCGGCGGGCAGATTGCCCAGCGCGCCAGGCGGCCGGCGTTGCTGTATGGCACGGTGGAGATGGGAATCGGCTTGTTCGGGTTGGCAAGTCCCTTCTTGATCCATTGGATCGGGCAGCGGATGGCGGGTGCGCCTTACGCGCTGGTCTTCCTGCTCAGTTTCGGCCTGCTGATGATCCCGACCATCCTGATGGGCATGACGCTGCCGCTGCTGACGCAAACCTTCGTCCGGCGCGTGGAGAACACCGGGCGCACTATCGGGCTGTTGTACGGCATCAACACGCTAGGGGCGGCCTTCGGCGCGCTGCTGGCGGCTTATGTGCTGATTGGGCTGGGGGGATTCTACGGTGCCATCCTGGCCGGGGTGGGGCTGAACCTGGTCGCCGGGGCAGGGGCGCTGTGGTTTGGCTGGCAGGCCCGGGCGTCGGTCGAAGCGGAGGAGACAACGCCCACAGCCGCCAGCGTCCCCCAAGTCGCATTGCAATACCAGGTCATCTTACTCTCGGCGTTCCTGGTGGGCTTCATTGACATGGGCCTGGAAATGGCTTGGTTCCGCGTGATCGGCATTCTCAACAAGAATACCGCCTATGGCTTCCCGTCGGTGCTGGCTGTTTTCCTGGTCGGGTTGGCGCTGGGCGGGTGGATGTGGGGCAGCAAAGCGGACAAGAGCAAGGATGCGGTGGCCCTGTTCTGGAAACTGCAACTGGGGGTAGGCCTCACGGTGGCGCTATCGTTCCTGACGCTGTGGGGCGCGCTTCACGTCCCGGCCTTCGAAGCCTGGTTCGAGCGGGTGCTGTCGAGGCCGCAGATGCCTATCCCGCCGTACCTGAAAATCGGGAGCGACTTTGTCTTTTCCAGACGGCTGATGGTAAGCGGCCTGTTCGAATATTTCCTGCCGATCCTGCTGCTGGTGCTGCCCGGCAGCCTGTTGATGGGCGGAGGCCTGCCAGTGTTGGACCGCATCGCCATCCGCAGCGCCGAGCAATCGGGGCGCAGGGTGGGCGACATCCATCTTGCCAACATCCTGGGGTCGGTGATTGGGACGCTGGCACCCAACTACCTCTTTCTACCGCTCTTGGGGAGCGAACTGACGGTCAAATTGCTCACTGCGTTGACGCTGGTATTCACCCTGCTCGTGCTGTCCCATCTTTCAGCCGTGCGACGTGGAATTATGTACGGCCTGCCGGTCACGCTGCTCGCCTTGGCGGCCTGGCTGCCCGGACGGGGCCAGTTGTACACCAGGCTATACGAAGTCGGGACCGGCCTGGAGTCAGTGGTTGACGAGTCCGGCGACAGCGTCCTGGTGTTGAATTTCCACGCTTCGTCCCAGCGGGTAGCGCAGTTGTGGATCGGCGGCATCCAGAACAGTTACTTCCCCTCGAACGGGGAATACGAGCGTTCGGCCATGACCTGCGCCAGCGCCAACCATCCCAGGCGCGTGCTGCTGATCGGGCTGGGCGGCGGGAACACGGCTTACTTCCTGACCCAACTGCCGGGCGTCGAAGAGATCGTCATTGTGGAGTTGATGGAAGACCTGGGGACGTTCCTGGACGAGTACGCGCCGGTCGCCCAGGCAACCCTGCACGACCCGAAAGTAACCTACCTCGTGGATGATGGGCGGCGCTATCTGTACGCCAACCCTGACGAACGCTTCGATATGATCTTCATTGACCCCTTGAACAGTTTTACCGCCGGGCACAATAACCTGTATTCCAGGGAAGCGATGACGCTGTACCGTTCCCATCTGCAAGAGGCCGGCATCTTCTGTGGCTGGATTAACGAAGCCCACGTTCTACCGACCACGGTTGCCAGCGTATTTCCTTTCGTGGAACAATTCCGCGACTTCGTGGTGGCGAGCAACCGGCCGTTCGAATATGACCGCGATTACATGCAGGCAGCCGGGGAGCGTTTCCTGTCCGCGGGCGACGCGATCATCGGCCCTGGGGCAGCCGAAACGCTCACGCCCAAAACAGTGCTGGCGTTGCGCGTCCGTGACGAGCAGGCCATCAAGAAACGGGAAGGCGAAATCCCGGTCTTGACCGATATGAATCCCTGGCTGGAATACTACTATTTCCACAAACGCATTCGATAAGACCGAAAACCTAACCACCAAGACACAAAGTTTCTTGGTGAACAATGAAAGGACAAAACCATGAGCGCGTATGTGATCGTTGACATCGAAGTGACCGATCCCGTTGGCTATGCCGAATACGTCAAGTTAGCGCCGCAATCCGTCCACCATTACGGCGGGAAGTATATCGCGCGCGGCGGGCACAACGAAACCCTGGAAGGCGACTGGCAGGCTAAACGGCTGGTCATCCTCGAATTCGAATCGTTGGAACGGGCCAAGGCCTGGCTCAACTCACCCGAGTACGCCCCCGCGCGCGCCTTGCGGCACAAATACGCCCGCACCAATATGGTTGTCGTCGAGGGAACATAGGGAAAGCGCCCGCTTGTTCGATGGTATAATACTCGCTCGTATGAGTCCCGAAACGAAATCTCAAAAAACGCAGGTTTGCCCCACCTGCGGCACGCGCTTGAGCGAACATGCCACCCGCTGCCTGGTATGCGGCACCGAACTGGCGACCAAACCGGAGCCCAAAGCCGCCAAGAAAGTAGAAAAAGCGGTACAGGCCAGCCAGATGCCGGAAGTCACCCTCAGCCTGCCGGCCGCCCTTGGGGCGATGACGGTCATCTTGCTGGTTGGCGCGGCGGTTGTCTTCTTTGGACTGCGCGCCACCAACCGTGTGGTCGAGCCGACGCCGGTTCCTACCGCAACGGAAACTGCCCTGCCTACGCCGACCTCGACCGAAATCCCGACCAATACCCCCATCCCCACCCCCACCGAACAACCGCCATTCGAGTATACCATTGCGTCAGGAGACACTTGCTCCTCCATCGCACTCACCTTTGGCGTGTCGGTGCAAAGCATCATCATCCTGAACAACCTGCCGGCCTCCTGCAACAACCTGGTTATTGGACAGAGCATTAAAGTACCTTATCCCACTGCGACTCCTGCCCCTCTGCCCACCAACACCTTGCCGCCCGAAGAGGCCGCCAAAGCCGCTTGTGAGAAAGTGCCTTACACCGTCCAGGAAAACGACACGCTCTCCAGCATCGCCGCCAACTATAACGTACCGCAATCTGCCATCAAGGAATATAACGGGCTGACCTCGGACAACGTGTTCCTGGGGACGACGCTCTTGATCCCATTGTGTGAACGCGCACCCACACCCGGCCCGACCGCCACGCCGACCACCCCGCCTCCTTACCCGGCCCCCAACCTGCTCCTGCCTGCGGACGGCGGCGCCTTCACCCTGGCCAATGACACCGTCACCTTGCAATGGTCTTCGGTCGGAACGCTGCGCGAAAACGAATTCTACCAGGTAACGGTCGAAGACGTGACCGAAGGGCAGACGCGCCGCTTGACAGATTACGTGACCGACACCAAATACATCGTCACCACCTCATTCCGCCCCAAAGACAATGTAGCGCATGTCATCCGCTGGTGGGTCACCACCGTCCGCCAGACCGGCACGGATGAACAGGGACAGCCCATTTACTCCTCCGCGGGCGCCAACAGCGACAAGTGGGTCTTCACTTGGGTCGGTTCTGCAGCACAAGGCACCCCCTCACCATAACCGCCCTGATTCCTTTGATTTATGAACTATACAGAATCCCCTCCTTTTTGCGGTGGGGATTTTTTAACCTGTAACGCCGATTTCCGGCGCAAGAAAGCAGCAGCCTGGCGCGCTTCCGGCGCAACGATTCCGGGGCATTTTGGCGAACCAGAATGTCCCAGTCAGGACAAGAATGAAAAATCAACTCGACAAACTGAGACAAATCTATCACGAATATCCACCCGTTTTCTGGGCGCTGGTCGCAGTCACGTTCGTGGACCGCCTGGGCGGTTCCCTGATCTTTCCCTTCTTCGCTTTCTACGTCACGCAAAAATTTGGGGTGGGGATGACCACAGTTGGCGGGTTGTTCGCCATCTGGTCCGTTTCTGGGTTCGTGGGAGGCTTCCTGGGCGGCGCGCTGACCGACGGCCTGGGGCGACGCGGCATGATCATCTTCAGCCTGATCGCAACCGCCATCACCATGCTGGGATTGGGCCTGGTGAACACCCTGGAACTGTTCTTCATCGTTGGCTTCGTCTCCGGCATCTTCACCGATGTGGGCAGTCCGGCCTACAACGCCATCATCGCAGATATCCTGCCGGAAGAACAACGCGCCCAGGGCTTCGGCATCCTGCGCGTGGCTCTCAACCTGGCTGTCGTATTCGGCCCGATCATCGGCGGATTCATCGCCTCGCGCTCCTACCTGGCGCTCTTCCTCGTAGACGTGGTCATCAGCCTGATCTCGGCCTTTATCGTATACACCGCCATCCCTGAGACCAAACCCGAGGCCCAGCCAGGCGCGCCCGAAGAAAGTATGGCGTCCTCCTTTGGCGGCTACCTGCGCGCCATACGGGATGTGCCGTTCATGCTCTTCTTCGGCGCCTCCCTGCTGATGGCCCTCGTCTACATGAACATGAACACCACGCTGGGCGTCTATTTGAGGGACATCCATGCCATATCCGAAGCCGGGTACGGCTGGATTCTGAGCCTGAACGCCGCTATGGTGGTGCTGTTCCAATTCCCTATCACGCGCTGGCTGGAAAAACGTCCCGAACTACCCATGATCGCCCTGGGAACGTGCTTGTACGCAATCGGATTCGCAATGTACGGGTTTACCGGCACGTATTTCCTGTTCCTGTGCGCCATGGCGGTCATCACGATTGGAGAAATGATCGTTGTGCCGGTCTCGCAGGCCGTCGTTGCCCGATTTGCGCCTGAGGATATGCGCGGGCGTTACATGGCCGTGTATGGGTACTCGTGGGGCATCGCGTTTGCGGCTGGCCCCTACCTGGCCGGCCTGCTGCTCGACAGCCCCAACCCAAACTGGTTGTGGTATGCTTGTGGGCTCATCGGCTCGATCTCGGCGCTTGGCTACTTGATGCTGGGACGCATGCGGCAGTAGAGAGCCAGAACCGCTGGACGCAGCCGGTCAGCAAATACCACCCCAACTACCTTGCCACGCGGGCGCTGAAACCGTAGGCAAACGAAAGGAGCCAACATGGAACGAAAACTGATTGATTTGAGTCACGAAGTCGAGCATGGCATGGTCACGTATAAAGGCCTGCCCGCGCCGGTCATCTGCGATTATCTCAGCCGCGAGGCTTCGCGCGCGCATTACAGCGGCGGGACAGAGTTCCACATCGGCAAGATCGAGATGGTTGCCAATACCGGCACCTACGTTGACAGTCCGTTCCACCGGTATGCGGACGGGATAGACCTGGCGGAACTGCCGCTCGAGTCGCTGGCCGACCTGCCCGGCCTGGTCGTTCGCGTCGCGCACTTGGGACCCGCCATCGGCGCCCAAGTCTTTCGCGGCCTGGACGTGCGCGGCAAGGCGGTGCTCGTCCACACCGGCTGGGCGCGTCACTGGCGCACGGAACGCTACTTCGAGGGGCACACCTTCCTCACGGGCGAGGCAGCGACCCATTTAGCGGAAGCAGGCGCGGCCTTCGTCGGAATCGATTCGTACAACATTGACGATACCGCCGACGGCACACGTCCCGTCCACAGCGCCTTGCTGCGCGCCGGCATCCCCATCTGCGAACATCTTTGCAACTTGGAGTCCCTGCCCGATGGCGGCTTCCGCTTCCACGCTGCGCCGGTCAAGGTCAAGGCCTTTGGCACCTTCCCGGTGCGGGCATACGCCGTGATCGAGATATGAGGAGATGCGCATGAAACTGGAAATCCTCCAACAAACGCCAAAAGGGAAGCCCAAGCCAACGCCCTTGCTGTTCGTGCATGGAAAATGGCACGGAGCCTGGTGCTGGGCAGAACATTTCCTGCCCTATTTCGCGGAACGCGGTTACGCCTGCGCCGCCCTCAGCCTGCGCGGACACGCGGGCAGTGAAGGCCGCGAGCGCCTGCGCTGGACTTCGATTGCGGAATACGTCGCCGATGTGGAGCAGGCGGCCAGGGAGATGGGCGCGCCGCCGATCGTCATCGGGCATTCGATGGGCGGTTTCATCACCCAGAAATATCTGGAACGACACGCGGAGACGCCGGCCGCCGTCTTGCTGACCTCTATCCCGCCTGGCGGCCTGTGGCCGACCACCTTCCTGTTGCTACGCCGTCATCCGCTGGTTGTGCTAAAGGTGTTGACTACGTTGAGCCTGTATCCAACCATCGAGACCCCGGCCCTGGCGCGCTGGGCGCTGTTTGGGAAAGACATGCCCGACGAACAGGTGGCAGCCTACCACCGCCAGATGGGGGACGAGTCCTTCCGCGCTTACCTGGATGAACTGGGCTTGAACCTGGTCCATCCCAAGCGGGTGCGGACGCCGCTGCTGGTCATCGGCGCACAGGAAGACCAGGTCATCACGCCGCGCATGGTTCAAAAAACGGCGCGGGCCTACGGCGTGCAGCCGGTCATCTTCCCCCACATCGCCCACGACGTGATGCTGGAAAGCGGCTGGGATCGAGTTGCAGCGCGCATTGCAGAATGGTTACAAGAAAGAGGGCTGTAAAATCGCTCACATGCGAAGGTTTTCCTCCCTTTCCCGTTGGGGCGCTCAGGCTCCGTCAACTGCAAAGAGGAAATCGCGTACTTTGTCCAGCCACTCTTGCAAAATTTCATCATGGACGTTATGGCCAACGCCTTTTGGAAGCCATAATTTGGCAGAGGGCGTTGCCTGCGCCATGCCCTGAGCAAAACTACTAGGAGCGTTGACGCCATCCAGTTCGCCCTGAATGAACAAGACAGGCACACGGATACGCGCCATTTCTTCGGGGGTGTAATGGGGTTCGCGCAAGATTTCTTCGCGCGTCAAATCAATCAATTTGGCTGCATAGCCTTTACCGTGGAAAGGCTCGTGCAACGCCACAACTTCACTCATCCAGTCAGGGTAATGCTCAGCGATGTAAACGGGAGTGAAAACCTGTTTTTCGCGCTCAATGAGTTGGTCGGTCAACCAGGCATTACCGGCCTGCACAATGGCGCTTTGTAGCACGTCACAATGCTCCATGAGCATAACGATTGCAACGTTGCCGCCGTTACTGTGACCGATGATATGAGTCTTCTCGAAACCCAGGGCGCGAATGAGAGCCGCCAGGTCGGCAGCCATTTCACGAAACGAGTAGGTCAGATGGGGATTTTCAGAGCGGCCATGCCCGCGACAATCCGGCACAATGACGTAATGCTCCTCTGCCAGCGCGGGAGCGACCTTATTCCAGCAAGACGCGCCGGTTTGCGTGGAGCCATGAATAAGCAAAACAGGAGCCCAGCCCAGACGTGGCCGGCCAAAAGTTTCGTAGTACAGCCTTGCGCCCAGAATGGTTTGGTAAGGCATGGAGTTTCTCCGTCAAATTATGGCTTCGACATGACAACAATCCAAAGAGAATCCCCATACGTCAAGGTTGTGATAAAGAAATCATTCTCCCAATCCTCTTTTATCCCACCCTCGGGGAAACTCTCCTTCTTGTAATAGTATTGATTGGTGAATGAGGGTCCCGTTGACATAACAACCGCCCAAACTCCATTTCCATAGGCGACGGTTGTAATATAGTAATCTGAATTCCAATAATTCCGTATGCGGTTCTCCGGGAAGGCCGCTTCGGTAAAATAAACCTGCTTATTCAAGGCCGATCCCTTCGACATCACAACATACCATCTTGCGTTGCCATAGCCGGCCGAGGTAATCGAATATCCTTCATCCCAATATTTTTGAATATCTGCGCCCGGAAAACTTTCATCGCTGAAATACGTTTGGTTCGTGAACCCCATGCCCGCGCTAAGGACAACCACCCATTCCCCATTTGCATAACTCACACTTGTAATATCGTAGCCCTGATCCCAATATTCCCTGATTTTTGTTTGCGGGAATTCCGGCTCGGCAAAATAGACTTGTCCGCTAAATTCGACTGGCTTAGTCATCACAAGCGTCCACTCCCCGTTGCTGTAAGTCACATCGGTGATGTAATGCTCTTGCTTCCAACAATGCTCAATTTCTTGCTGGGGGAAATAGCCTCTTGTAAGCCAGGTCTGCTCGCCAGAACAAAAAGTGAATGATGGCGTCATCGTCTGAGTTGCAAATGGACGTTGAAAAACCGACCTCATCCCACTGAAAACGCCCGGAAGTGCGGCTACGCCTGCAAACAAACAGCAGACAGCCAATACACCTCCCCCAAGGATGGACGTCCAAACGATAAGCCTTGCCCTTGGCGATTTGCCGCGTGCCGCTTCTCTCGCACCGCGGCCTGCTCTTTCCAAAACCGGCGTAGCCTCCCCTCTGTCTACTTCAACGGCCGGCGTGAACTCAGGCGTCAATTTTTCGTCTCCCGCCTGTACGGGCGCTTCTGATGGCTCCCAAGCCGACTGAAATGCCGCCACCATTTCAGAAACCGTTGCATAGCGGTCAGCGCGTTCCTTGGCGAGCGCCTTCAACAAAACCCGCTCCACGCTCTCTGGCAGCGAAGGATTAAGCGAACGCGGTAAGGGCAAGGGCGTATAAATATGGTCATAGATGACCGAAAAAGGGGTATCGGCGTTGAACGGCACTTGTCCAACCGCCAGTTCATAGAGCATGACGCCAAAGGAATAAATGTCGGTCCTTTCGTCCAGATCGCTTTTGCCAACGGCTTGTTCGGGAGAAATATATTGAGGCGTACCCAAGACCGCATCGGTGGAAAGCGTGGAGGCGCCCGATTGAGCAATACGAGCCAGGCCAAAATCAGCCAGATAGATGCGGCCATCTTTGCCCATCAAGACATTCGAAGGCTTGATGTCACGATGCAAAACGCCTTCCTGGTGCGCATAAGCCAGAGCAGAACCCACCGCCTCCACAATACGTTTTATTTCCTCGGCAGACAGCAGAGTGCGACTCAAACGCGCTTTGAGCGTTTCCCCCTCGATGAACTTCATCACAATATAAGGATAGCCATTGTGTTCGGCAAAATCGTACACCGGCACAATATTCGGGTGATCCAACTTTGCTACCAGGCGGGCTTCGCGCTGAAAGCGAGCGGTAAATGTGGGATCCTCGGTCAAATCTGGATGCAGCACCTTGATAGCCACATAACGATCCAAACTGGCCTGATATGCCTTGTACACCGTTGCCATCCCACCCTGCCCCAATTTTTCCATGATCCGATACGGACCCAAATTTTCGCCTATGGTGAGCGGCGTCATCCTTCCTCCAAAACTCAACAGCCGGTGAACCGCTTCACAGGCTGGAAGCCTGTCCTATCTGCTCTTGATATTACTACAGACAATTACGGCTCGATCTACTGTCCAAAGAAAGAACGAAGCAATTCAGTGTAGGCATCAGCCTCGTTGATGTAAGGGAAATGGCCAGCCGCATGAAACGTGTATACTTGCGCCGCAGGATAAGTCGCCTTCAGTTGTTCACGCAAAGACGCTTCTACCAGCGGGTCGTTGTCCGCTTCGATAATCATCACAGGAATACCCAACGCCTCAGCGTCAGGCGCAACGAAAGATTCTATCACCGCCTTGGCGCGCCCAGCCACCTGGGCTTTACTCATCCGTCCGGAGACCTGTTCCAACATATAAGCCAATACCAACTCGGAACGACCAGCGGCTGGATAGATATTATCCACAAAACTGCTGCGAAAGACGTTCATGACCACCCAATCAGGCAAAAAAGGTAATATCTTGATGAGGGACTGGTTCTTTTGACGCAAAATATCATTGGGCGGAAAGGTATTGCCCAGAACGGCCTTCTCGATACGCTCAGGATGGCGAAGCATCAAGTATTGAAGAAGATAGCCGCCCAGCGAGGTGCCTGTCACATTAGCGCTCTGAACGCCCTCAGCATCCAGTACTGCCAAAACCCCCTGGCTCAATTCTTCCAACGTCTCTACCGGCGGATAGGTCAGGCTAATGACACGATACTGTTCAGAAAGCGGCGTCATCTGTTGCCACCAGATATCATAGGCGCCTGTCATTCCATGCAAGAATAGAATGGTTTCCTCCCCTTCGCCAAAAGACAGATATTCCCACTCCCTGCCATTCACTTGCACATACTTTGGAGGATACTGGCTGCGAAAATCTAACAGCGATTGACGCTCCTCAGGCGGAACGTTCTCCGACAACGCCGCAAAATCTCTCTGCGGCACAGGCCAAAAATACACGACAAGCAACAAAGCAACGATAACGCCTAAAACAACCCAACTCCTTTTCATGAGAGCCTCCTGTTCGATAAATCAGACGGCAGGTAACTGACTACGTTTTCCCGTAAAGTTTTCGATGCACCACACTCAGCACCCGGACCTGCTCGGCGGCATGATACGAAGAGCGCACCAACGGCGCCGCCTCTACCCACTGGAAGCCAATCTCCAACCCATAGGCCTTGAGCGCTGCAAATTCTTCCAGGGTGTAATAGCGCGAAATGGGATAATGTTTCTTGCTCGGCTGCAGATACTGACCGATGGTCAAGATGTCCACACCCCAAGAACGCTGGTCGCGCATCACGGCTTTGACCTCTTCGATTGTCTCCCCCAAACCGACCATGAGGCCGCTTTTGGTCAACACTTCGGGGTCGAGTTTCTTAGCATTCGAGAGCGTTGCCGCCGCCCATTCGTAATTATCCTGAGGCTGGATAGTCTTGAACAGGCGAGGTACCGTTTCGACATTATGATTGAGAATCTCCGGGCGCGCCTCCATCACTATCTTGAGCGCCTCCAACGAACCTTTGAAATCGGGAATCAACACTTCTACCGAACAGCCGGGCAACAGTTCACGGATGCGGCGAATGACCATGGCAAAAATCGGCGCGCCGCCATCCCGCCGCTCGTCGCGGTTGACCGAAGTAATGACGGCGTGCTTCAAGTTCATCGCCTTCACTGCCTGCGCTACACGCTCAGCCTCGCCCCAATCCAGCAGGGACGGCCTGCCATGCTTGATGTCGCAAAAGACGCAACTGCGTGTACATACATCGCCCAACATTAAGAAAGTAGCCGTCCCAGAGCCCCAGCATTCGCCCAGGTTGGGACACATGGCCTCCTCGCACACAGTATGCAGTTCCTTCTTGCGCATCAGCCCATGCAACCATTCGTAGGTCTCGCCAGAAGGCGCGCGCACTTTGATCCACTCTGGGCGGCGCAAGGGGCGCGGGATCGTCTCGTCGGGTTTGACTCGTTCTCGGGTAGGGGTAGCAGGCATACGTCCTCGTTGGATGCGGAATATAATTATAACAGGCGGACTCGCAAACGCCGTCCCTGAACCTGGACGACTTCGACTTCATCATCCTTATGCATCATCCCACCCTCCACCTGCTACCGTTAAACGACGGTTCGTTTCTGCCTGCGCCTGTTCCGGCCAACCTGTCGCCCTGCGGGCCGCACATCAGCCGATTATAGCGTCCGAACATAGCGGAATTGTTTATAACCAGGAGGGTCGGCGTTGAGGGCGGGGTCCACCGTCACATGCAACAGGGCCGGTTTGCCCGATTCGACGGCGCGTTGAAGCGCCGACGGAAGTTGCTCGACCGAATCTACCTTCTCGCCATAGCAGCCCATCCCCTGGGCCATCAAATCGTAACGCGTCTCAGCCGAAAGATGGACACCCTGCTGCTGTTCGGGCGGAATGCCGCCAAAGTTGTGCGCGCTGCGCTCCATGCCCCAGCCTGCATCCACCGCCGCCAGCACAATGATATTGGCGTTCTCGCGGAGAGCGGTTTCCATTTCCATCAAATTGAATCCCAGCGCGCCATCGCCTGTGATGCAATAAACCGGGCGTTCTGGGGCCGCTAATTTTGCGCCAATGGCAAAGGGCAGGCCCGTGCCAAGATACCCCATCTTGACCGAATAGAGAAAACTATTCGGTTCGTAAATTTGGTTGAAGGCTACGCCCCACAGAGTGGTATTGCCGCCATCTAACACAGTGACTGCGTTACGCGGGAAAAAACTGCGCGCATTGAACACCATCTGCCCTGGATTGACGCCCTGAGATGGCTGCGCCATGAGATATTGAAACCCTTGCGCCATCGTTTGCTGACTCAACTCACGATAGCGCGCCAAGTCGGGCATTTGGCTGCGCGGCTGCGCCTTTGACTTGACTTTGTCCAGCAAGGCACGCAAGGCTAGTTTGGCATCGGCAACCAGGCCCAAATCTACCGGACGGTTCAAGCCGATGGAATATGGGTCAACGTCAATCTGGATGGTTTTCTGCCTGGACGGATCGCCCCAGGCAGGCGGCATTCCCCAGCCATCGTACTCGCCCAACCTCGAACCCACCACCAGCACCACGTCGGCTTCGTTTTTTGCCAGCGCCGAAGCCTGCATATCGAACAGAAAAAAATAGTGCGGATGGTCTTCTGGCACCACGCCGCGCGCGCCCATACTGGTACTCATGCCCGCCGCGAGATAATCGCCCAACTCGACGAACTCCTGGGAAGCCTCTGCCCACAGCACGCCCTTGCCTGCGTGCAAGAAAGGCCGCTTGGCATTTGCCAGCCATTCTGCCGCCTGTTCGATGCCGGCCGGGTCGCCCGCGCCCATGCTGATCATGCGATATTTTTCTGCAGGGTAAACCGGCGCTTTGTCGGCTTCGATGTTAAGACCCAGCAATTCGTCGGGAATGGCCAAAAAAGCCGGACCCGGCCGCCCGGTGTAGACAGCACGAAAAGCAGCGCGCACCATCTCGGGCAGCCTTTCTGGCCGGCGAACAAGCGCACTGTACTTGGTGATGGGCCGCGCCATTTCTACCAGGTCGGTGGCCTGCCATGCCCCGCCCCGGTCTGGATAGGAAGCAAGCGTGCGGCGCGTGCAGGCAATGGCAAGAATGGGATGCCCCTCGGCGTAAGCGCTAGAAAGCCCCGCCAGCATGTTGGCTCCGCCTGGCCCTGGGCTGCCAATGACCACGCTCGCTTTACGGCGGATACGCGAGTATCCCTCTGCCAAATGCACCGCCCCTTCCTCGTGACGGCAATTGATGTGACGGATACCGTAGCGCGGCGCATGAACAGCAAAGGGAATGTGCGCGCCGTCAATGATGCCAAACATCATTTCGATGCCCTCGGCTTGTAGACACTGCGCCAACAATTCACCAACAGTGATTTCGGTCATAGAAACTCCTTATCAAAGATGTTACAACATTCCTTCTGCGCGCAGCCATTCTTCGGTGCGGCGCATACCCTCCTCCAACTCTACTTGTGGATACCATCCAAGCAAGCGATGGGCTTTGGCATTCGAGACGGTATTTTTCTTCGAGAGCATTTCCATCGCGCCGCGTCCCAACTCGGTGGGCTTGCCCAACAGATTGAAAACCAGGCGACCAGTTTCTGCAATGGCGATGGCCGCCGAGGTACTCATCGTGCGCGGCCGCCCCTTGCCCAACATACGATAATAGTGACCAAAGAACTCCTCGCAAGTGATCACTTGCTCGCCGCCGAGAATGAAGATGTGTCCGCTGGCGACTTCCTTCTCGGCAGCCAGCATCACGCCGTTGACCAGATCGTCAATATAGATGGCACGAAAGACGCCCTGCCCGTGTGCCGGGAGAAGAAACAGCCCCTTCTTGATCATCTGCACAGGGATAATCGTCCACGGGCGCGAGCCGGGGCCGTATACATCTGCCGGGCGAATGATGGTACAGGGGATTTCAGCGGCAGCGTGCGCAGCCAAGACCGCTTGCTCGCCGGCAATTTTAGTGTCCACATAGGGGTTGCCGGTTGGCATGACAGGGGCAGACTCGTCTGCCCCATCCTCCAGAATAAAACGCATGGCCGCCAGTGACGAAAGATGGACGAAACGTTTTGCCCCGCCCTCTTTTGCCGCATCCAACACGCGGCGCGTTCCCAGCACGTTGACACGCCAGGCTGTCTCACGCGCGACATTATTCGTTACGATGGCGGCGGTATGAATCACCAAGTCGCAGCCATTGACCGCCTGCTGCCAATCTTGCGGATGACATACATCACCGGCCACCACTCCCAAAGAGGGGTCGGCGCACACGTCCAGCCCATGCGTCTCGGCGCCCAATTCGCGGTAACGAGCAGACAGGGCGCGCCCCACAAATCCCAGCGCGCCGGTGATAAAGACTTTGCGATACCGTGTTTGCGTTATCATCGCGCTATGCCTTGCATTCACCGCCAGACCTTTCCTGGCGAATTCTTTCCAGCCGTTTCATCCCGCGCTTTTTCATCGGCTCGTACAGCCAAAGCATCAGCCACGGGCAAGCATGATTGAGTTTCGTCAGCCAGCCGCGCCAGGCGGGCAGGTTTATCTCCAGCGGGCGGTCAAGCATGGCTTTCCAAAACGCCTTCTCCAAATCATGGACCGTCAGCGTGACGCCGGTGTACGTCAACGCCACTTCCTCGCGCCCGCTTTCCAGATGTTTTTGCATAATCGGCGTGTCCACTAAATCCGGCGAGATGACCGTCACAGCCACGCCGCGCTGGCGCCATTCAATGGCCGCTGCAATGGAAGCGTTGCGCAAGCCGCCTTTGGCCGCAGAGTACACGGAGTTGCCCGGCGTGGGTGAGAGCCCGGCCAGCGAAGCGACGTTGATGATATGCCCTGACCCCTGTTGAAGCATCTTCTCGCCTGCCAGTTTCATGCCCAGCAGCGGTCCTTTCAGATTCACGTCAATCACGCTCTCCATATTTTCGAGGCTCTGATCTTGCAAAAAGGCCGGGCGGTTTGCCCCAGCAATATTGAACAGATAATCAATGCGACCAAAACGCTGGAGCGTATCCTCCAACATGCGCCGCCACTGCTCCGCTGAGCGGATATCGAGATGGTAAAGAAGCACACACTTGCCCGGCGTAAAGGCATCGTGCAGGCCCTTCTCATTCACATCGGCAAGCACCAAACAATATTCGCCTCCTTGCTTCAAGAGCGTCTCCGCCCAATGCTTGCCAATGCCGCTGGCGGCACCGGTAATAATGACGACTTTAGAAGGCATTTCACTGCCTAATAGCAGCGGCTATGGTTCAACCGGCAGGGTTCTCGTTCATGGTCGCAGCCTCGCGCGCCTTCTTCTCATTGACGAAGGCCATCAACAGCCAGCCTGCGAGGAGGAAGGCGGCAATCGAAAAAACCGCCAGCCGATGCCCCGATTGCTCAGCCAACGCAACATCCTGACCCCGCGACTGATACCACAAGGTCAACTCGGCCGCTAACCAGCCAAACACGGCCGGGCCGATGAAGGAGGAGGTACGCCCAGTCAACGCAAAGAAGCCAAAGAACTCGCCGCTTTTGCCGGGCGGGCTGAAGGTAGCCACCATGGCGCGGCTGACCGACTGTATGCCTGCCATCGCCACGCCCACAAAGGCGCCAATGATGAAGAAATGCGTCTGATTCTGAGCAAAATATAGCGTTACAACGCACGCCACCATCAACAAAATCGAAAGCGCCAGCGATCGTTTGCCACCCAAACGGTCTTGCAAATTTCCAAAGAGCAGCGCGCCAAGCACATTTGTGGCTTGTACAAGAATGAAGAAAATGATCAAGCCGGTTTGCTGTAGACCAAACAACACTGCGCCAAGAATGGCAGCAAAGTCGAGCGCGATGATCACGCCTTCGTTGTAAATCAAATACGCCAGCATGAACTTCAAAAACTCGTTAAAGCCGCGCGCAGCACGGATGGTGGTCTGCAATTGTTTGAAAGCGACGCTGACATAGTTTTCGCCGCGAGGTAATTTTTGCGGCCGGGCGCGCTCGGTCAACCAGCGGAAGATGGGAATGGCCGACAGCGCAAAGAAAATCGCCGTGACGACCAGTGAGCCGCGCACCACCAACAGGTTACTATCGGTCAACAAAATGGGCGGAAGAATCAGCAGTAAGATGACAATACCGCCAGCCGAGCCAATCGCCCAGCCTGTTCCGGCGATACGCCCCGTCTCCTCGGGGGCGGCAATCTCAGGCAGGAGCGCATCGTAGAAAACCTGCGCGGCACGATAGCCAATCTCTGCCAGCAAAAAAAACCCGATTGCCAGCGCAATCGTTCCCTGTTTTGTGAAAAACAACAAGGCCGTGAAAATGACCGAAAGGGCCGTAAAGAAGAAGAGAAAGCGTTTCTTTGCGCCAGAATAATCGGCTATTGCCCCCATAATAGGCGCTGTGATGGCGACTAAAATCATTGCGACCGAAATCGTCAAGCCCCACAGCCGCGAGCCTTCTGCGCCGCCGACCACCTGCTTTTGAAAATAGGCCGAATATACAGCCAACAAAACGACCGAGGCGTAAGCCGAATTCCCAAAATCATACAGATACCAGGCCACACGCTCGCGGCGTGTGGAAATTGCTTGTGATGCCGTATTCTCCATTTCTGCCTCCTCTGAAAATTTTTGGCGAACACCGCTAGTATATCACTTTCAGTTCCCCCGCGCATACATGCGCTTCGAGCCGCGCCAAGTGGTAGAGGAACGGGACTCCTGCCACAGGGACGACGTCCCTCAAAAAACGAGAGCAGGCTCACGTCCGCGCCAGAAGCGGGATAAGGTTATACCTTGCGGACACGCAAACGCAATCCCTCGACCTGGACGACTTCGACCTTGTCCCCCTTGCGAATCTTTTCCGACCCTTCGGCCGCCTCCGCTGTCCAAAGTTCGGCCTCCACTTGAACCTGTCCCGTTAAATCAATGTCGGAGCGGGCATAACCGCTTTTGCCCACCAGCGTCTCGCGGCCGGCGCGCAGGGGCGCACGCAAGGCACGGATACCAAAACCGACGATGACGCCAAACCCGGCGCCGGTCAAGATGGCGACGATGATAACCAGCGGCAGCGACACCTGCTGGAACTGCGGCGTGCCGGGCGAGTTGAACAGCACCAGCGCGCCGACAATGAAAGTCGCAATGCCGGCCGCCGTCAGGGCGCCATGCGTGGGCGCTTTGATATCGAGGAGGAACAGCACAAATGAAATCACCAAAAAGACAACTCCAAACCAGTTGACCGACAGAACGCCTAGCCCATAAGCCGCCAGCGACAGGCACACCACGCCGATGAAACCCGCCACCCAGCCGCCCGGGCTGCTGAGTTCGATGAAAATAGCCTGCACGCCAATCGTCAGCAGCAGAAAGACGATGTTGGGGTTGACGAGCATAGCCAGCAACTGCTCGATGAAACTGGCTTCGACCGCTTCGGTGACGGCTCCGCTCGTTTCCAGCGTGCGCGGACCGTCGGCCATTTGCACCTCAAAGCCGTCCAGTTGGGCAAGCAGGTCGGGCAGATCGGCGGCCACAAAGTCAACCAAGCCGGCCTCCAGCGCTTCGTTAGCGGAAACGGCTTTGGCCAATTCGATGGTGGATTCTGCCAGTTCTACCGCCTCGGCTCCTCGCCTTTCGGCCAGAGCGCGGACGGCGGCTTTGGTAATCTCTTTGGCTTTGGTCTCCAGGGTCTCGTCCAGGTCTTCGCCCTGCGCCCCCACCGGGCTGGCCGCGCCGATGGCCGTTTCGGGCGCCATGGCGGCAGCATGACCGGCCAGGGTGATGATGGTGCCAGCCGAGCCGGCCCAGGCGCCGCGCGGCGCCACATAGACCACCACAGGCACTGGGCTGGAACGGATGGCAGTCACAATCTCCTGCGTAGTACCGATGTCACCGCCGGGCGTATTCAATTGCAAGATGACCAGGTCAGCGCCGCGTTGGTTTGCCAGTTTCAATCCACGCGAGATGTACTCGCGCATAGCAGGCGTCACGGCGCCCTGAGCATCCAGCACCAGCGCAAGCGAGGCGTCATCCTGCGCGCTGACAGGCGGGGCAGCCGTCCAAAGCAAACCGATGAGAAGCAATAATACGAGATAAAATCGTTTCATCAAGTTTCACTCCGATTAGTCCTAGAAAGTTGCTCGAATTCTCCGTCCAGATGCAGGTAATACGTCTCGACATCGAGGTGCGGGAACAAGGCTTCGATCTTGCGTTCGGCCTCTTCCAAGTCGGCTTTGTGACGGGCATAAGTTCCCTCTTTTCCATAAGCGCCGCAGTCCTCATGATTGACCAGCACCACTTTTTTGATCTTGTGCAGTCGGTCCGAAATCTCGATCTGCCGCAGCACGGCATAGAAATCGAACACCCCGCCGGCCAACGAAACGCGGTCAAAGTTGTCGTGTCCAAAGCGTTTCAACAACCAGGCGTCGAGATATTTCTGGAAGCGGAAATCAATGCAATGCACAACAATAGCCTGGGTGACATGGACTGACATTTCATCTTCTCCTCAAGGTTAGGCTGACGCTTATTATAACCTGTTGGCATCTCCTCCACCTTCCGCCCCCAAAAAGTATGCATGTAAACTTTGTCAGGCGCGGAGTCGAGTGTCTCTCGACTTTCGAGCAGTCTCAGCGATAACCTTCTATAACACTTCTCCCTGGCCTCGTTTCAAGAATTGTCCCTCGCCGCGTTTTCCCAGCCATTGTTCTCTATCCACAATTAATTTGCCACGCAGGAAGACTTTTTCGGGGTAGCCAACTAACTCCCAGCCTTCGTACAGGTTGTAATCGGTGCGCTGATGAGCATGGACAATGCCGTATTGTATCTTTTTCTCCGGGTCCCAAATCACAAGGTCGGCATCTGAGCCGGGCAGCAGCGCGCCTTTGCGCGGGTAGAGGCCGAAGATCTTGGCGGCGTTGGTGCTGGTGAGGGCTACAAATTGATTGGCAGTGATTCTGCCCGCCCGAACGCCATACGTCCACAAAATCGGCATTCTATCTTGCACGCCGGGCACCCCGTTGGGAATTTTGGTAAAATCGTCCCGCCCCAGTTCTTTGCCTGGGATGGAAATTTCCTGGCCCTCGTACACAATCGGCTGCGAGCCATCGAAAAAGAAGGGGCAATGGTCGGTGCCGATGGTCTGAATTTCGTTCTTCTTCAGCGCTTCCCACAGGCGGGCGTTATCGGCGGCGGTGCGCATGGGCGGCGAGCAAATCCATTTGGCGCCATCGGGACGCTTCAGGTGTTCGATGGTGAAGAACAGATACGGCGGGCAGGTCTCGCCCATCACCGGCGCGCCATGCTGACGGGCGTAGGTGAGCATATCGGCTTCGCCGCCAACGTTCATGTGGACGATATAGACCGGCGCGCCTGTCTCTTTGGACATGGCCGCCATGCGCAGCGTGGCTTCCACCGCGCCCCAGGCCGGTCTCGTCAAAGCGTGCCATTCGGGAGAAGTGTGACCGGCTGCCAGCGCTTCAGGGATGAGGGTCTCGATGACATCGCCATTTTCGCAATGCGCCATGACGAGCATCCCGTTTTCTTTTGCAACCCGCAAGGCTTTGAAAATGTTCCCATCGTCCAGACGAAGGCGTCCGTTGTAGGCGGTGAACACTTTCAAGGTGGTGATGCCCATCTCGACCAGCGTGGGGATTTCCTTTTCTATTTGCTCATCGAAATGGGTCAAATTCATGTGGAAGGAATAGTCAATTGCGGCTTTGGCGGCTTTCTCCAACCATACGTCAACGCTGGCCTTCACCGCTGACCTCTCTCCCGCCGGGAGAGGGGAAAGGTTGAGGGGAACGAAATCCATGACGGTCGTGGTTCCGCCGAACGCGGCGGCTTTGTGACCGGTGTAATGGTCATCTGACGAAACCGTGCCGAACATGGGCAAATCGAAGTGCGTGTGCGGGTCCACGCCGCCGGGCGTGATGAACTTGCCGCTGGCATCAATTACTTCTCCGCTCCAAAGCCGCGAGGCTTCAGACTGCGGGGCTAGTAGTTCGACGATTTTTTCCCCTTCAATGAGGATATTCGCCTGGAAGGTTTCCGAGGCAGTGATAAGAGTTCCATTTTTGATAAGCGTAGCCATAGTCTCACCTACAAATCCCAAAACAAGAGCAGCCCGGCCAGCATAGCCAGGAAGACGACCACCAGCAGGCCCAATCCAACGCGCGCAAAATCGCCAAAGCGATAGTTGCCTGGGCTCATCACAATCAAATTGACCGGATGCGCCATAGGCGTCAAAAAAGAGGCAGAACAGCCCAGCGCAGTGGCAACGGCAATGGCTTGCGGATTGGCGCCTAAATGCAAGGCGGCGCTGATGGCAATCGGCCCCAGAATGAAGGCGACGGTTTGACTGCCCATGGCCTGCGTCAACAAAGCGGAAAGCAAGAAGGAGGCCGCCGCCAGGCCAAGCGAGCCGCGACGACCCAAGACTTCCAACGCATTTTGGCCAACAAAGGCAGCCAGGCCAGTGTTGACCATGCCGCGCGAGGCTGCGGACATGCCGGCAATGAAAAAGATGACCTGCCATTCCACCGAACGATAGACCTGCTGAATGGGCAGCAATCCTACCGCCAGAGTCAGCGCCGCCGCTGACAATACAGACAGGTAAACCGGCAACCCTACCAGCGATAGGCCGATGGCAATCAAAAAGACGGCCACGCTGACCAGCGCGCGCCGGCGCGGCACCGGGTGAAACGCCGGCTCGGCTTCCAGGATGATAACATCCGGATTGAGGCGTAAGTCTCGTATCCGTTCTGGAGGGCCAATCATCAGCAACGAGTCGCCGAGTTCGAGCGGCAGGTCGCCTACATCGGTGCGATAACTGCGTCCGCGGCGCATGAGCGCGACCACCGTAAATCCGTATTTGCGGCGGAAGTTCATCTGTTTGATGGTTTTGCCCACATAGGCCGAGTGCGGGTCGAGGATGAGTTCCAACAAAGTGACATCCAGGGCGCTGATAGCCTGTTGCTCGCGGCCAATCTGTAAACCCAAATCGGTCAATTGTTTCACGCGCTCCTCGCGCCCTACCAGGAGTAGCACATCCTCTGCCTGGAGAAGTTCGGCGGCTTCGGGGGTGAAGATGGCGCGGCGTCCGCGCCAAATGGCAATGATCGCTAATCCAAAACGTTCGCCAATGCGCGCTTGTTTGAGCGTCTTGCCACAGCATTCCGAGGAGGGAAGCACCCGCGCCTCCCACAGACGTTCCCCTAGTGCGTAGAAAGTTTCCAGTTCCACGCTGCTACGCCGCGCCAGGATTTGCTCTGGGCCGGGTTCACGATCGGGAAGCAGATGGCGGCCAAATAAGGTGAGATAGGCAATGCCTGACAAAGCGGCCAATCCACCCACCGGCAGAAAAGACAAGATTCCCAGCGGAGCCTGCGGCGGGTCGGCGCTGGTCAACAAGTCACTGAGCGCAATATTGGCGGTAGTGAAATACGTCGCCATGCCGCCCAAAGCCGAGCCAAAGGCGACCGGAATCAGAAGTTTGCTTGGACGGATATGAGCCTTCTTCGCCGCCTGGATGACGCTCGGCAACAGCAGGGCGCCCACCGCCACGTTATTCATCAGCAAGGAAAGCGCTGCCGAGACAAAGGTGAATAGGAGTACCAGGCGCATCTCAGAGTTGGCGCTGGCTGTGGTCAGGCGCTGACCTAGCCAAAGCGTCACTCCGTTGGCAGAAAGGCTCTGGGTGAGAATGAATAAGCCGATTAAGGTGATGACGACAGGCTGGCTGAAGCCTGAAATAGCCAGCACTGCCTGCTGAGGAGCATGTGGCTCTCCCAAAATTCCCACGCCCGCAAATTGGGCAACTCCTAAAGCCGCTATTATGAACAAGGCAGCCAAATCCATACGCCAGCGCCCTAGCATGACCAATGCAAGAGGCGCAACAATAACAGCGACAATGAAGAGCATTTCTTGAGTCATGGTTCAATCGAATATCGAAGAGTCGTAGGATGTCTTTGATTCTTTGATACCCAAGAGAGCCAACAGCACTTCAGGCGGGATATCCGCTTCAGGTAAATCCACGTTGTACAGCTGCTCATTCTCGGCACGCTCACGCAGACTGCGCCATAGCATTTGACGCTCATCGCTCTGGACGATCAGATCATTGACGGACTTTGCGCGCAAGAGATATTCGCCAGTCGTGTAAAAGAAAGTAATGCGCCTCCACTTTTCAGCCAAAATGGGCTGTGGCAGTCTCTCCAGCGCGCCCACTTGAATCTTGTAATATTCCTCGTTCGCGCGGGGATGATCGGCTTCATCGCGCAATAATTCAGCGCGGGTGGCCAATTCATGCCCCCTGACTCCTGCCACATACTCGATGCGGCCGCCACGCTCGCCAAAACTTCCAGGCTGGTAAAAAGCCAGGTAATCTACAGCAATCACTTTTGGCGCCGTGCGCAGGGGAATACGATACCAACCCAACAAACGCGCAATCTCCAAATCGCGCGGGGCGGGCAAGAGACAGACAAGGATCAAGGAAGCAGGAACCAGCATGAGGTTTTCTCGAATTACTGATTTGGCGGTAAGCAGGCTTCTTGCAGTAGAGGCGTTCTTTGCAGCAGAATCATTATATCCTGGTTTCAAGGGTGTAACAGTTGGTGATTGCCCACAAGACTTGCATACTTTATCTCTGCAACCAATCGTCTTCGGTTTTATCTTGCGAGGGGAGATAAGGCATGTTCGGCCCAGAAACACCCAACAACTCCGCCAGCGCCGATCGCAGGGCCGTGCGGTCGTCCCAGAGATATTCGGTCTTACCGAAGCACATGGATTGCTCATGACCCTTTCCACAGGCAAGGACGATATCGCCAGGACGCGCCAACCGCACCGCAAAGCGAATGGCTTCGCCCCGATCCGGCACCCGCCAGAAAGTCTTCCCCTCGCGCCCGCCTCTGGACCTGGCGCCGGCCGCCATTTCCTCGAGGATTCCTGCCAACGATTCGGTACGGGGATCTTCGGCAGTCAGCACCGTCAAATCGGCCAGTTCTGCCGCAATTTCAGCCATCATGCGGCGTTTCTCCTTGTCGCGCAATCCTGCCGATCCAAATGCGACAATGACACGCCCTTTCTTTCCCCTCGCTCTCTTCTTACCTAGCATTTCGCGCGCAGTCTCCAACGTCATCTTCAACGCATTGGGCGTATGGGCAAAATCCACAATGGCGGTAAACGGCTGACCCAAATCAATGCGCTCCATGCGACCAGGGATGCCCTCTAACGCAGCAATGCCCTGGGCTGCCACTTCGGGCGAGATACCTAAACCGTAGATGGTAGCCGTCAACGCCGCCAGGCAGTTCAAGACGTTATAAGCGCCCACCAATTTGCTCGACACAATCATCTGAAAATCTGCACTTTGGGCAATGAAACGCACCCCTGAGTGGCTATACGAAATTTGAGCCGCGCGCACATCTGCGCCGTCGCTCAGCCCATAACTCAATTTATTGACCTTGATAAAATCATCCAGAAAGACAAACGATTTTGGATCATCGCGGTTAATCACTGCCAGGCGGGGGTTGCCCTGCGGCTTGGGGCGCGTCCATTGCAGGCTTTCGAACAAGCGCGCCTTCGCGGCACGGTAACGCTCATAAGAACCATGTTCGTCCAGATGTTCATGAGTAATGTTCGTCACCACTCCGATATCGAACTCACAGGCGTCTACACGATGCTGTGACCAGCCGTGCGAGGTGGTCTCGAGGACAACATGCGTCAGTCCAGCCTGCACCATGCGGGAAAGGTAAGCCTGCACATCATGGGCGTCGGGGGTGGTAACGTGAAAGCCAGTGTCGAGAATCTCCTCTCCGATAACCGCATTGACCGTAGAGATCATCCCTGCCTTGAGGCCCGCCGTCTGCAAAATTTTGTAGATGAGATTGGTGGTGGTAGTCTTGCCATCGGTGCCGGTCACGCCAATAACTGTCAGATGGCGCGCCGGCCAATCGTGGAACGCAGCCGCCAGCCAGGTCAAAGCCCTGCGCGTCTTTTCAAGGCGAATATAGTGCAAGCCTGAGACTTGTGTTACCTCTCGTTCCCCCACCGCTGCCGCTGCGCCGTTTGCAATCGCATGTGAGATGTAATCGTGACCGTCGGCGGCGCTGCCCTTCATGGCCACAAAGAGATAGCCAGGCTTGACCGCGCGGCTGTCTATGGCAATGCCTGTGATGGGAATATCAGGAACTTCTGCTGGACGCTGAAAAGGAAAATCCACAAAAAGTTGCGGAAGCGTTTTCGTCACTACCTGCCTACCTGTCTACCTGTGTACTTAAACAAAAAGAGGGTCTCGGCCATTTTACCAAAACCCTCTTTACAGGACGAAGGCAACTACTTCAAATTCGCTCGCAGACCTTCCAGTTTTCCGGCCACAGAACCATCCAACACCTTGTCGCCGACTTTGATGACCAGCCCGCCTAGAATGGACGGATCCACGCGGAAGGCCACCGCCTGCGCGCCAACCTTGGCAAGGACTTCCTTTTTGACAGCCTCTTGCTCCTTGTCGGAAAGTGGAAGCGCACTGGTTACTTCAGCCGACTCGCCTTTGAAGGCAGCGTCTTCCAACACCACCACCTTGCCAGATTTGACACCGGAGAAGAATTCTTCCAACAATGCGTGCTGGCGCTTCTCGTCCAGCGCATCGCCAACCAGTTTTTGAGCCGCAGCAATCGCCAGCGCAGCCACCTGGCCACGCAAGTCTGACAACAAACGATTGCGCTCCAACTCGGCTTCAGTCAGCGCCGATTGGCGCGCTTTAGCGGCTTCAGCCTCGGCTTCGGCTTTGACGGCTTTAGCAACCTCCTGGGCGCGCTCGTTGGCTTCGCGTACCACTTTACTGGCCTCTGCCTGCGCCTCCGCGATAATCTTGGCGGCCTCTTTCTCAGCATTGGCGCGCGCCTCGGCAGCCACACGCGCATCCTCCAGACCCTGCGCAATGGACTGGCGGCGCTTTTCCAACATGTTGCCAATTGGGCCCACTACCCACTTCACAATCACCGTATAGACGATGAGTAGATTGACAATCTGTACCAGTAAGAAAGGTAAATTGATACCTAAGGCTTCCAAGTCACCCTCCTTACTTTAGAAGACAAACAGGATGAGAAGCGCCACAACCAGACAATAAATCGCAACGGCTTCAGCAAAGGCGATGCCAAGGATCATGTTCGTCTGGATGGTGCCGGTGGCGTCGGGATTGCGTCCCATCGCCTGCACCGCGCCACTTGTGACGATGCCAATACCGGCGCCAGCGCCAATAGCCCCAATCATGGCCAGGCCAGCGCCAATCAACTTACCGAGAATTTGAGCCGATTCGAATTCCATAAAGAAAACCTCCAGAATGTTTCGGGCGGGGGAACCGCCACTTGATATGGTGTGTTTCCTGGGCGTTTGAAATTCCGCCCGAAATTTATGCGTGTGCTTCCTCATGCTCGCCATGACCCTGCGTAGCCTGAGCCATGAAGGTCATGGTCAACATACCGAACACAATGGCCTGAATGAGGCCAACAAAGAACTCGAGCAAATAGAACATAGCCGGCACAAAGATAGGCACCAGAGAGCCCATCACGAAGATCAAGACCGCGCCTGCAAACAAGTTGCCAAAGAGACGGAAGGCAAACGAAAGAATTTTTGAAAATTCTGAAACCAACTCCAGCAGCCCCACGCCCCAATCTATGAAGCCAAAAATGGGTTTGCTGAAAAAGTGTTTGACATTCCAAAACTTGGTCAGGTAACTCCAGCCCTGCGCCCTGAACCCCATCACCTGCACCATAAAGACTGCCACCAATGCCAGGGCAAAGGTAAAGTTCAGGTCGGTGGAAACAGGCCGATGGAAGGGGATAATGGCGTACTGTTCGCCGTGTCCGCCTTCATCCCAAATGGTCTGGATTTTCAAATTACCGATAGCGCCCAAGTCGCGCAAAGCATAGCCCTCATGCTCCGAATGATGGACGATGCCAATGGTCTCCGCACCTGGGATGAGACCCAACCAGTTCGAGGCCAGAACCAACAGGGTGATCGTTGCAAACCAGGGAAAGATCTGCTTCGTCCATTTGCCGGCTGTGCCTTCTGTGATGCCATGCAGGGCCTCTACCAGCGCTTCTACCGCGCCAGAGATACCGGTCAGCGCCATCTTGCCGCTCTTGACCCCGCGCGAAACGCCAATAGCAATCAAAACAACCACGATGTCAGCCAAAATGATGCCGGTCGTGGTGTTAGTGTAATAGAAAGGACCCACAACGGGAATAGTGAACAGCGGATGCTCGCTTAGTTTTTCCCCCGGCAAAAACACCTCTGGCATGATAGGCTTGATTCCCAGGCCAATCCCAAAGAATGGGGTAAACAGAAACAACCCCAGGATGATGGCCGCTAACACAACCCAACGGGCCCACACGCGCTGTTTTGGTTTTTCACTCACGATCAGAATCCTCCTCGATAACAGGTGGTATGGATTTCTTTTGTATCGGCTTGATGCGGTCGGTAGCCGCCTTCACCACACGAAACATCATTAAGAGCGTCACCGGCACACTGCCAATTAAGAACACAACCGTAAAAAGTGGCCGCGATTGCAAATACCGATCTAGCCACAAACCCGCAAAAAGAGCCAGGAAGATAACCACCAGGGTAAGGCAGCCAACCTGCCCGGCCACCGAGGCCAGGGTCAGGTTCATGGCATATTGAAAGCGCTCTTTTCCCTGGTGATCTGGCTGGCTCATCGGTTGCGGATTATATCACAAAAAGCCGGAGGAGCATCAATCTACAGGCGCCGTTAGAACAGGTTCAAGGCCGCCGCACCAGACAGCCCAAACCAGGGAGCAAACAGCGTTCCAACCAATAAGATACTCAGCGTCAAAACCGTCAGCGCAATAGTATATGAGCGCGTCAAAGGAATGGGGTGCGCTGCCTCATTCTCCCCTTCCATACGGTACAAATAGACCACCTTCAAAACGCTCAGGTAATAGTACACGCCCACAATGGAATTTAGGATGCCCACAATCGCCAGCCACACCATATTGACCTGCACCGCCGCTGCAAACACGAACACCTTGGCCACAAAACCGCCGAAGGGCGGCATCCCTGCCAGCGACAGGAATGCCACCAGCATTGCAATCGCCAAGCCAGGCGCACGACGGCTCAGGCCGGCATAAGCCTTAATATCGTCTGAACCGGTCACACGGCCAAACGCCATAACGATTCCAAAGGCTGCCAGGTTGGTCAGGATATAAGCCAGTAGGTAGAACACCACGCTGGTCGCTCCCAGTTCCGAGAACGACACCACGCCGATCATGGCATAGCCCGCGTGCGCAATCGAGGAATACGCCAGCAGGCGCTTGATATTGGTCTGCTTGAGCGCCACCAGGTTGCCGAGCGTCATCGTCACCGCCGAAAGCACAGCCAGAATGGAAGCCCAGTCATACGAAATGGACGGGAAAGCCACTACAAACAAGCGCATCAACACAGCAAAGCCAGCCGCCTTCGAAGCCGTAGATAGGAAGCCGGCTACCGGCGTAGGAGCGCCCATGTAGACATCTGGCGCCCAAAAATGGAACGGAACGACAGACACTTTGAAACCGAGTCCCACCACAATCAGGACGACCAATCCCAACGCAACGCTCAAGGACAATTGGCCTGCTTCCGTCATAGCGGCCAGTTCGTACAAGTTTGTGGTTCCGCTAAAGCCAAACAACAGGCTAAAGCCATACAACATGATAGCGGAGGTCATCGCGCCAAACAACAGATACTTGAAACCCGCTTCAGTGGACTGCTTATCTGTAAACAAAAACCCGGCCAACACATACAAAGGGATAGATGTAGTTTCGATGGCCAAATAGAGCATAACCAAGTCAGCCGAAGCAGCCATCAGATTCATACCAAGCGTAGACGCAACCAACAAGAGATAGGCTTCGCCGCGCTTGCCAAGCGCATCATGATCTAACATAAACAGCGCCGTAATGGCCGCGCCAAAGATGAACAGCATCTTGAAGAAAAAGCCCAGCCAGTCGTAGCGCAACATCCCACCAAAGACGGTCGTTGGCTCGCCCGGGCGGCCTGCAAACAAACTAATCGCCAAAACAACCAACAAACCGCCAACCGTTAGCCAACCAACGTTGCGGCGTTGTTCATCCTTCCAAAACGGTTCGACAATTAACAGCAAGATACCCAAGACAAGCAACAACAGTTCAGGGAGGATAGACAAGAACAGTGTTGAAGTGGAAGACATTTATGCACCTCCCAACAAGCGTAGAATATTATCCACGCCGGTTTGTACCATCGGCACCATCAGAGATGGGAACAAACCAATTCCAATCATGAACAAGCAAACCGTGAGGATGGCAATTTTATCCAACACATTCACATCGGTAATATGCCCCTCCAAATTTTCAGGCATAGGGCGGAAAAACACATCGCGAATGTTACGCATGATGTAGGCCGCCGTGATGATAATCGAAATGCTGGCAACAATCGCCACCCAGGGCTGGACATACCAGACACCCATGAAGATAGGAAATTCAGCGATGAAACCGGAAAAGCCCGGCATACCCATCGAAACCAGGCCGCCGATGATGAAGCCGATGCTCGCAAACGGCATGACTTTATTCATGCCGCCCAACTCAGGAATCTGCCGCGTATGCGCGCGGTCGTAAATCATACCGGTCACTGCAAAGAAGAGCGCCGTCATGACACCATGCGAAAACATCTGCACGCCCGCGCCGGTCAGGCCAGTTTTATTCAGCGTGGACAGGCCAAGCATGACCAATCCCATGTGCGACACAGACGAGAAACCAATCATGTATTTCATGTCTTCCTGCATGAAAGCGATGAAGGCGCCATACACCACAGCAACAGCGGCGCAGGTCATAATCAGCCAAGACCAATGCTGTGCGCCCTGCGGCAACAACATAATACCTACGCGCAAGGCGGCAAAGGCGCCCAATTTCATCAGCACGCCTGCATGAAACATCGAGACGGCAGTTGGCGCCGCCACGTGACCGTCTGGCGACCAGTTGTGGAACGGCCAGATGCCGCCCAACACGGCAAAACCAAAGAAAACCGGTAAAAACCAGGTCACCTGGAACTGTTCAGAGAAATTAGCCTGCTCCAGTTGCAGCATGTCGAAAGACAGCACGCCGGTATTTTGATAAGCCGTCCAATACATGGCCAGCGCGCCGACCAGGGCAATGACAGAACCCACAAACAAGTATAAGGTCAATTTCATGGCCGCATATTCGCGCGTCCTGATCCAGCCCCAGATAGCAATCAACAGGTACATGGGAAAGACGGCAATTTCGTAGAAGAAGAACAATTGGAACAGGTCTAGAGAGGCAAACACGCCAAACACGCCGCTTGCCAGGATGAACAAAAAGGCAAAGAACTCGCGTGGGCGGTCTTCAATGCCCCAGGAAATCAAGACGCCGGTGAACATCACTACGCCCGTCAGCAGGATAAGCGGCGCGCTCATGCCATCCACACCGACATGATAGCCAATACCCAGCGCCGGCAGCCAGTTGTATGTTTCTTGGAATTGATAACCGGCCGCGTCTAAGTCGTATGTGAAGTACACCCATACCGACAAAAACAAGGCAAAGGTCGCCGCCGCCAGCGCTGTGACGCGCACTTCGTTCTTGCGCTCTTCAGGGAAGAGCAAGATCAGCATCCCAGCGACGATAGGAGTAAAAACGATAACGCTCAGGATCGGAAATGTCATCATCCACCTCTTAGAAAGACGCAAGAACGGCGCGGTTGATTACGTCCAGAATCCAGACCGGCCAAACGCCAATCCACAAAATCAAGGCCATAAGCGGGGTCATCACCAGGATTTCGCGCGCGTTGATCTCGGTCAATTTATGCTCGCCATGCGCCCAGTGTTCGTTCATCGGCCCATGCAGCACCTGCTTGATGCCTTTGAGAATGTAAGCGCCGGTAAAGAGCAGACCTACCATGCTGATTGCCGTATAGAGTGTCAAAATAGGCCAGGAGCCTCGCACTACCAGAAATTCAGACACGAAGCCATTCAAGCCCGGTAAGCCAAGCGAAGCCATGCTTGTAAAAATCAGAATGCCGCCGTACACCGGCACCAAGGGGAAGAGCCCACCAAAGTCGTTCAAGTTGCGGGTATGCGTGCGCTCATAGATGACACCCACTAAAAAGAACATGCCGGCCGCTGAAAGACCGTGATTGAACATTTGCAAAATGGCGCCGTTCAACGCAATGGGATAACTGGCCTTCCAGACCTCGTTGGATGAGCCATAGGCTGCCGCAGCCGCCGCAATGCCCAATACCACAAAGCCCATGTGATTGACCGATGAATATGCAACCAAGCGTTTGAAATCAGTCTGGCCATAAGAGCCAAAAGCGCCAAAGATAATGGCGGCCGCTGCCAGAAAAGCCAGCGCGCCCGCAAAAGCCTGCGCCTGCTCAGGATAAAGCGGCAGCACCAACCGCAAGAAGCCATAGGCGCCCAATTTCAACAGAACGCCTGCCAAAATCATCGAACCAGCCGTAGGGGCCTCGGTATGCGCATCGGGCAGCCAGGTATGGAACGGCCAAACCGGCACCTTAACCGCAAAAGCGACAACAAAAGCCCAGAAGGCAATTGTCTTGATGGTTTCGATGGGCAACCAGGCAGGGATGTTGCTCAAAGACGAGGCGGCGGGCCAAAGTTCATAGAGGCGCGGCAGGTCATAGGTCCCGAAAGAGACGCCCAACATCTGAATCGCCAGCAGAAGGCCCAACGAGCCACCCATCGTATAAATCATGAACTTGAGCGAAGCGTAATTGCGATTGGCGCTGCCCCACTGGTTGATGAGAAAGTACATCGGCACCAGGCCCACTTCCCAAAAGACAAAGAAGATGAGCAAATCGAGCGCCAGGAAGACACCCAACATGCCCACCTCAAGGAACAGGAACAGCATCATGTAGGCCTTGACGCGATCGGTAATGCCAAAGGAGGCCAAAATAGCCAACGGCGTCAGCAAAGTGGTCAGCAGCACCATTGTAAGGGACAGGCCGTCTACGCCCAGGTGCAAGGTGGAATGAAGCGCCTCATACCACTTATATTGTTCCTGGAATTGGAAGCCAAAGCCATTCAAATTAAAGCGCGTCCACAACAACAGCGAGAGCGCCAAAGGAAACAAACTGCCAATCAGCGCCGTCCAGCGGATGAGTTTTACTTCGTCCTTAGGCAGGAAGAAGATAACCAGCGCCGTCAGCGCAGGCAAAAAGAGTATCAGGCTCAAAAGATGATCATTGATGAAATCCATCATGTCTCCTTCATCAGTACCCGAAGGTAGTTGCCTACTTCACCAGCAGGGAGAACATCAAGCCGCCTATCACAATCAACACGCCCAGCGAGGCCAGCATGTATTGTTGGATGCGGCCGGTCTGGATGGGTCGCAAACGTCCGCCAAACCATTGCGTCAGCCGCGCCGAACCATCGCCTATCAATTCATTGATGATGGCCTTGTCTATATAGTTGCGAATCCAGGTTCCCAGGAACGCGGTGGCATGGCCAAAGGCATGCAAGATGCCGTCAATCACACCCTTATCCATCCATTTGTACACAAAAGTCTCCGCAAACCAATAAGAGGGCTTGATGAAGAGAAAATCGTAGGCTTCGTCGAAGTACCACTTGTTCTTGAGAAGCGGGATTTGCAGTTTGTCTTCAGCGGGCGTCTTGACATTACGATATGCCAGCCAGCCCAAGAGTAATCCGCCCAGGGCAACGACAAGCGATGTCATCAACGGAATGAGGTTGAACGGCAGGGCTTCGGGTTCTTCTGCCAGCGTAGAGCCGACAAAATTATGGAACCAGTTGGGTAAAATTCCACCGAAGAGCGGAAAATGCTCAGGGATGCCCACCCAGCCATAGGTCACGGCAAAGACCGAGAGGACGATCAGCGGGACGGTCATCGTCCAGGGCGTTTCCTGAGCATGTTCGGCTTCTTTCGTGCGCGGTTCGCCAAGGAAAGTCAATGTAATTTGACGCATGGTATAGAAGGCCGTCAAAAAGGCCGCCACAGCCAACGTCACAAAGACCGCCAAATGCCCATGCCCAAAAGCATCGGCCAGGATTTCATCCTTAGACCAAAAACCGGCCGTGATGAGCGGAAAACCCGAAAGGGCAAAACCGCCAACCAGGAAAGTCCAGAAAGTGATGGGCATCTTCTTGCGCAAGCCGCCCATGTTGAACATGTCTTGTGGGTCCACATGATGATTGCCAGTGTGCAAGACGCCATGCTCCATGCCGTGAATGACCGAGCCAGAGCCCAAAAACAACAGCGCCTTGAAGAAAGCATGTGTAATAAGATGAAAAGCCGCCGCCACATACGCGCCAATGCCCAGGGCAGCAATCATATAGCCTAATTGCGAGATGGTCGAATAAGCCAGCACGCGCTTGATGTCGTTCTGGGCTACGGCAATGGTAGCGGCAAACAGCGCCGTGAACGCGCCAATAAAGGCCACCACGCTCATAGCAGTAGTCAAGGTATGGCCGTCGAAGTCGGCCGTCAGCAGGGGGAACATGCGGATAACCGCATACACGCCAGCCGAGACCATCGTAGCAGCATGAATCATGGCGCTGACGGGGGTTGGGCCTTCCATCGCATCGGGCAGCCAGACGTGCAGCGGCCACTGCGCCGATTTACCTACCGTGCCGATAAAGAGCAGCAGAGCGATTAACCCAACCGCCGAAAGCCCCAAGATGGGCGTAGTAGTGGTCGCCAACGCATGTAACACTTCCTCCGTGAAAATCTCACGGAAGGTCAGTGTGCCGGTGGCGCTGTACAGGAAGGCAATCCCCAACAGCATGAACACATCGCCAATGCGGGTGGTCATAAAAGCCTTGACCGCTGCGTTGCGCGCCGATTCCTTGCCATACCAGAAACCAATCAACAGATACGAGCATAGACCCATGATTTCCCAACCGACAAACAGGGTCAGCAAGTTATCCGAAACCACCAGCGTATACATGCCAAAAGCAAACAAGCCCAAGAAGGCAAAGAAGCGCGAATACATCGGCTCGACGGACGGGACAACGTGCCGGTGACCATGTTCATCGGTCACGGTGGCGCCATGCGGTTGCAGGCCGGGGCGGTCGTGGTCCCCTTCAGGCTGGCCAAAGTTGTGATAGCCCACGCTGTACAGGAAAATCATGAAGATCGTCCAAGCAACGAAGAACAGCACCGCCGCGCCCAGGGGGTCTATCAACACGCCAATCCGCAACCACGTCTCGCCGGTCGGCAGCCAGGGAATCGAAGAGGTAAACGGGCGCTCGCCCAAATGCTCCACACCCAGCGCACGGGAAAAAACCACCATGCTGCCCAACCACGAAAGCGCCGCCGCCCCCACGCCAATGGTGTGGCTGAGGGCCTTGTTCTTGTTCGTGAACAACACGATGAGGAAAAAGGCCAATACAGGCGGTAATGGAAGTAACCAAATCAAAGTCTCAGTTGCCATGAAACCTCTACCACTTCATCAAATCGAGTTCGTCGGCCACCACCGTCTTGCGCGTGCGATAGACCGAGATAATTAGCGCCAAGCCAACCGCTACTTCCGCAGCCGCCACCGCAAAGACAATAATGGCAAACACCTGCCCGGCCATCTGCGTCACATCGCCATAACGCCAGAAAGAAACCAGATTAATATTCACCGCGTTCAACATCAGTTCAATGCCCAGCAAGATAGCGATTGCATTGCGCCGCGCCAACACACCAAACAAACCAATGCTGAACAAGGCTGCCGAGAGAATAAGATACCAAGAAAGCGGAATCATCACCTGCTCCTATTTTTGTTTCAAAGCGACATAGACGGCGCCCACCATAGCCGCAACCAACAAGACAGAAGCCACTTCAAAAGGCAGGACAAAGGCCTGCGGCGAGACCAACGCTTCGCCCAGCGCGCCCACCGCGTCAAACTCCGACGGGAGGCCTGCTGAGGCTTTCGAGAAGCCGCTCCACCCCGATAGGAGGAACAGCAACCCGCCGAACACCAGCGCGCTGATCAACGCAGAGAGCCACCAGTTCGCGTTTAAGCCAGGGCCTTTGTCGCGCAGTTCACGGCGCGTGAGCATGACAGCAAAAATGAACAAAATGGCTATTGCTCCAATGTAGATGACTACCTGTACGACCGCCATAAAGCCGGCCTCGAGCAAGGCATACAACGCCGCCACGCCAAATAGTGTTGAAACCAGCCACAACGCCGCATGAATCAAGTTGCGCGCCGAAACAACCATCACGGCCGAAACCAAGATAACCGTCGCAAAAAGGAAAAAGAGAATCGTCATGTGATTGCTCCTGCTTGCTAATGATGTGCCGCTTCCACCGCAGTTGACGCGGCAGCCTGGCTTTGGCCTCGTTCAACCCGACTGCGCGCGCGCAGAATCTCGACCACCGCCCAAGCAATCAAAACATTCGCCAAGAACATGCTCAGGGCGTAAAAACCAGCCGAGGCATCGCGCAAAAGTGTGTTAAGCAAGGCTGTCGCCATCAACACCACAAGCGAAAGCGGCACCAGGAACTTCCAATTAAAGGAGAGCATGTGATCTATGCGCACGCGCATAAGTGTATATTTGATCCACATGATAACCCAATAACCCAGCAGCGCCTTGAACAAGACGATAGCCGCCGCCACCAAAGGGCCAAGGTTTTCCAACCCAAAGAAGTGATAGCCGCCAAAGAACAAAATGCCCCAAAAACCGCCAAACGTGAAAGCGTGCAGCAGTTCGCCTGCGTAAAACCAGCCAAATTTCATGCCTGAGTATTCAATATGGAAACCGGCCACAATTTCCGATTCGCCTTCGCTCAGGTCGAAAGGCGTGCGTCCGAGTTCGGCTACGGCGCTGATAAGGAAGATGAGAGCGCCCAACGGCGAAAGAAGCGCGTACCACAAACCCTGCTGCGCACGAATAATGCCCATCATGCCCATCGTACCAGCCAAAATAGCAGGGATGAGCAAGGACACCACCATTGGAATTTCGTAAGAGATCATCGCCGCCACTTGGCGCAGGGCGCCCACCAGGGCAAATTTGTTGTTCGATGACCAGCCAGCCATGATAATGGAGAGGGTACCAATAGCGCCCGCCGCTACCAAATACAACAAGCCGACGTTCAAATCCACTCCATAAATAACCGGCGCCAGTGGGATGATAGCCCACAGAATCAACACTGAAAACACCGAGAGAACCGGCGCAAGATTATAGACCACTTTGTCTACACCAGTCGGGGTGATATTTTCCTTGATGAACAGTTTGATGATGTCTGCAAAGGGTTGGACCAAACCAAAGGGCCCCAAACGGTTTGGCCCCAAGCGGTCTTGGAAACGCGCCACCACTTTGCGCTCGATCCACACCAGCAAAATGTCAATGACCAGCATAATGGTGACCAGAATAACGATGCCGAGCAGTTGGATGAGAATGCCCCCCAGACCTTCATTTATCCCCCAGCCGGTGAACAGGCTCATCAACCAATCAGACACCGTGCGAATTGGATCGGTCCAAAAATTCATGCAACACTCCTTCGATTGGTTAGTAATCGGCGTGCAACTATCAACGTTGGCGCCTAAGTTTGACCTCTTTCTCCAAACAGTCTACGTCAAAAGAGACACAAATAAAAGGCTGATAGGATTGATTTCTCCTGTCAGCCTTATTGATTTGGAAGTAAAAACTACACCCACTCCAAAGCATTCTTTCGCCAAATGAAAACTAGCCCAGCAAAAAGAATCAATATGAAGAGAATGCCCTCCAACACCGCAAAAAGCGACAACTTGTTCAAAGAGACCGCCCAGGGGAAGAGGAAAACCGTTTCGACATCAAAGACTAGAAATACCAAAGCAAAGATATAATACTGCGCCTTGAATTGTACTAACGATTCACCCACCGTTTCCATGCCACATTCATAGGTGCTGTCTTTGAGGGGATTGGATTTCTTGGGGGAAAGCAGCCAGGCAAGAATGAGCGCAGCCGCCGGCAACGCAACTCCTACAATCAAGAACAGACCAATGTAAAGCCATTCATTCTGCATAAGCACTCCTAAAAAACGCTGTGTTTAAGATCGTTCCTGCCGGAAGCGGCTTCAACGTCTCCCAAAGTACAGCATCCGCCAACTCCGCCAAAAACGATAAGCAGATAAGCCAAAACCAAAGAGACTGAGAACTCCGAAGTTGCTAAAAAGTTTAAAGAATTACAAAATCTCCAATATTCTTTTTTTTTCGGAAAGCGGCTTTGATTTTACCATATAGGGTACATGAAGGGCTGGATAGCATGTCCATATTTCTGGTGATTTTTGTCACGTATTTTCTTGTGTATCGTAATCTACGCTGAAAATCATCGCTTTCGCTGCGCACACTTTTAGCCGGCATCTATACGCGCTGCGCAAACGGCTGCACAACTCCTGGGTCCAAACCTTCTATCGCGAATTCTTTTGCCGCCTGAACGAAAAACCGTTTGAAGTGTTGTACGCTGATTTCCCCTCGCGCCCGAATGTGCCGGTCAACGCGCCGGCGGGGCTGGAGTTTCGGTTGGTAAAGTTCAGGTTGTTGCAGTGGAATCATGTATAATTTTGCCCATGATGGAAAAAAATGGCATCCTTGCCCGCTACGGCGCTCTGCTCGACCTGCCCGATTACTGCATCCCCGTCACGCTCAACGAAGGGAATACCCCCCTCATCCCTCTGCCCAAATTAGCCGAGGAACTGAGCGGCGGCTTCGAGTTATATGTCAAATTCGAGGGGTTGAATCCCACCGGCTCGTTCAAAGACCGCGGGATGACGACCGCCATCAGCGAGGCGCTGGGACGAGGCGCTAAGGCTGTCATTTGCGCTTCGACCGGCAATACGGCAGCCTCCGCAGCCGCCTATGCAGCCCGCGCCGGGCAGAAAGCCATCGTGCTGATCCCACAAGGCAAGGTGGCGGCCGGCAAACTGGCCGGAGCAATCGCCTACGGCGCACAGGTCATTCAAATAGACGGTTCCTTCGATGACGCGCTGGGCATGGTGGTTGCCATGTCAGAACGTCAACCGCTGGCGCTGGTCAACTCGCTCAATCCCTATCGCTTGCAAGGACAGAAAACCGGCGCATTCGAAATCTGCGACGCCTTGGGCAGCGCCCCCGATCTGTTCTGCCTGCCGGTGGGAAACGCCGGCAACATCACCTCTTATTGGATGGGTTTCAAGCAATACCACGCTCTTCACGCCACCGGCCTGCCGCGCATCCTGGGCGTACAAGCAGAAGGAGCCGCGCCGCTGGTGCTGGGGCATCCTGTGGACAAGCCGGAAACCGTTGCTACCGCCATTCGCATTGGCCGGCCGGCACGCGGCGAGCAGGCGCTTCAAGCCGCCCAGGAATCAAACGGGCGCATCATCGCCGTCAGCGACAGTGAAATACTAGCCATGCAGAAACGCCTGGCGCGCGAGGGAATCTGGGTAGAACCGGCCTCGGCAGCCGGCCTGGCCGGGTTGGCGGCTGAGGTACACGGAGGCAGGCTAAAGGTCAGAGGGAAGCGCGTGGTAGCCGTTTGCACCGGGCACGGCCTAAAGGACCCCGATATCATCGTCAAAGGCTTACCGCCCGTCCAAGCCGTCCCGCCCCAAATAGAACGACTGGAAGAAGTCATCCTGGAGGGATTGTAGTACAAATTTACGTATCAAATCCCAGCCCGATGGCGTCCAACAATCTCAGCCAGAGATTGCGCCGCCCTTCGTTACGATCGGCCTGATCCATGCTCCAGCGGCTGAGATTGACCACCAGCGAGCGCAACGGCTCAGGCGGGAAAGGCAACGGCTTCTCGCGCACCATCTTCAAGCGGGTGCGTTCGTTATCTTCCCCGTTCAGCAGATCGAGCATCACCTGTGCGCCAAAGCGCGAGGCGCCCACGCCCAGCCCGGTATAGCCCATTGCATAAACCAGTTTCCCGCCAAAGGCCTGGCCCCAAAACACGTTGAAGCGCGAACAGGTATCAATGGCGCCGCCCCAGGCATGGGTGAAGCGGATGCCTTCCAGTTGTGGGAAGGTCTGGAAAAAGTGGTCGGCCAGCCGCCCGAACGACTCGGCGTTGGCCTCCAGATGCGGCCCGAAGCCGTTGTTCCAGTAATAGACCGCGTCATAGCCACCCCACAAGATGCGCCCATCGGCGCTGGTGCGGTAATAGTGGAACTGGCTGCCCGCGTCGCCCACGCCCATGCGCTTTTCCCAGCCAATCGAGGCGCGCTGCGCTTCGGTGAGCGGCTCGGTCATCAGGGCGTAATCGTACACCGGCACGATGTAGGATTTCAGCCGCTTCAGGAGGGGCGGGAAGGCGTTGGTCGCCAGCGCAACTTTCTTCGCCCTGACGCCGCCATCCTGGGTGCGGATGACCAGCCCGCCCGCTTCTGCCTCTAGACCTGTGGCCCGCGTGCCCTCGAACAAGCGGACTCCCCGCTCCAAGCCGGCGCGCCGCAAGCCCCAGGCCAGCCGCGCCGGGTCGAGCATCACCGTCTTGGGGTCGTAGACGCTGCCCAGGTAAGTGGGCGAGTTGACCAGCGCCCGCGTCTGCTCCTGGTCGAAGTAGTGCAGTTCCAGGCCGTAAGAGGCGGCTTTGGCCGGCGCTTCGGGCATTCTCTCCAGTTGGTACGGCTCGGTGGCAACCACCATCTCGCCAGAGCGCAGGAAGTCGCAATCAATCTGATAGCGCCGGACGGTCTCTTCGATGGCGTCCAGGTTCTCGTAGCCCATCCTGACCAGCGCGGGGAGTTCGTCTGGCCAGCGCGACAGGCCGTTTTCGAAGGTATGCGTCAGGCAATGATCGGTGAATCCGCCGTTGCGCCCGCTGGCACCGCTGCCGGTCTGGCCGGCCTCGAGCAGGACCACCTCCAAGCCGGGATCGGACTCTTTCGCAAGCAGGGCGGCCCAAAGTCCGGTAAAGCCCGCGCCGATGATGCACAAATCGGCAGAGACTGTCCCGGTCAGGAAGGGAGCCGCTTCGGGGCGCTGCGGATTGTCCATCCAATAAGGGATGGGTTTGGCGTCTTTCAAGGATTTCAAGACATGCGGGCGGGGAATGTTTGAAAATGGCATAAGAGACTCTAGGTGTACAAATCGTTGAAATAGTTGACCAGGAACAGGTTGCACAACTCATCCGGCAGGGCGTCCATCACTTCGTTGATGAAGGCCATCTCTTCGGGCAGGTCGGTGCCGGCCAGGCCGGCAGCCGCGGCCAGTTGGCCGAAAGCCGCCTGCGGGTCCGGGGATTGAAGCGCGGCCCCCACCATGGCGCGAATGCCGTCGCTGTCGAGCGGCTGCATTTGCTTGACTTCTTCCACGCAGGCGCGCAGGTCCTGGAGCAGGGCGTCCACTTGATGAATGGTGCCATAGTTGACCGAGATGTGCAAACTGCGCGGCGTGTAGGGCGTGGAAAACTGCCCCTGGATGTACCAGCCGCGCCTGGCCATGGCGTCTGCCAGTTGGTAGACATTGATGACATCGGACTTGAAAGAGAACATGCACATGGCGGGCTTTCCCAGCACTTCCAGTTCGGGGATGGCATTGATGCCTGCGATTAACTTCTGCGTTGCGTCTTGCACGCTCTTGACGATGTGCATGAAACCCTCTTCGCCCAGGTAGTTCAAAATGGCCCAGGCGCCCGCCATCGGGCCGCCAGATTTGGTGCTGAGAACGGTCGGGTTAATGAGCGTGTAGGCGGTGGTATCGGTGCAGGCAAAGATCTGGTACTTGCGGATGTCTTTGCTGCGATACAGGATACACGAAGCGCCCTTGGCGGCATAGCCGTACTTGTGCAGGTCGGCAGAGAGGGAAGTGACGCCGGGGACTGTGAAATCGAAGTCCGGCACATCGTAGCCAAGTTTGCGCATGAACGAAAGGTGGATTCCGCCCACGCAGGCATCTACGTGGAAGAGTACATCCTTCTCCTGCGCGATTTCTCCTATTTCGGCAATCGGGTCAATGACGCCTTGCGAATAACTCGGTGCAGAGGCCACCAGCAGGATGGTGTTGGGCGTTACCGCCGCGCGCATGGCCTCGGCTTCCACCTGAAAAGTGACGGGGTTAATCGGCACGACCACCGGCCTCACGCCCAGATAATGAGCGGCTTTGTGAAAGGCAGCGTGCGCCGTTTTGGGCAACACCATTTCCGGCTGAGTAATTTCAGGGTGCAGCGCCCGAGCGCGGTCCCGCGCAGTCTTGACGGCCAGCATGATGCTCTCGGTGCCGCCGGTGGTTAGATGCCCGACCACGTTCTGGTCGCCGCGCAGCAGAGTCGCCAGCATCCGCACCACGTCGGTTTCGAGTTTGAGCATGGACGGGAACACGGTCGGGTCGAGGCCGTTCTCGGTCAGGAAAGACAGGTAGGCTTCTTTGACCACCTCGGCGGGATCTTCGCCGGGGTTGTAGACGTAACACCACACCTTGCCCGCTTTCCAGTCCATGTCGCGGGATTTGAAGGCTTGCAGCGTGCCAAGCACTTGCTCTTTGGACATGCCTTTTTCTGGGATTTGCATGATTCGCCTCGCTTTTTTTCAAACAGAATAGGTAACTGTCTACCCTCACCCTAACCCTCTCCCAAAGGGAGAGGAAATCGGATAGATGAAACGGATTTTCTTGCCGAAAGCGACAAAATCATCTGGTTTTTCTCCCCTCTCTCCCCGGGAGAGGGGCTGGGGGTGAGGGTGGGTAGGCAATTACCAGGATAGACAAAATCAACGTGGTCGCGTAACTATCTCCCTCACCCTACCCCTCCCTTTGGGAGAGGGAATCGGGCATTCAAACAACTGCAAATAATGGATGACCGTCTCGATGCCTTGATAGAAATTGGGCAGGTGAAACTTCTCGTTGGGGGCGTGCGTGCGGTCATCGGGCAGGCCAAAGCCAATCATGACGACCGGAATATCGCCCTGCCCTGGCCGGCTCAACTCCTCGATCATGGCGTGGACAATCGGCAGCGAGCCGCCGCCGCGCAGGAAAACCGCTCTGTGACCAAAGCCGCGCTCGTAGGCTGTGGCAGCCGCTTGCACGGCCGGGGACTTGTAATCAACCTTGAGCGGCGCGGCCTGGCCCAGGATGCGCATTTCACATCGCACGGTAGGAGGGCATTGCGCTTGCAGATGCGCTTCCAACAGGGCGGCAATTTGAGGCGGCGTTTGGTTTGGCACCAAGCGCATACTCACCTTAGCGCTCGCTTTCGCAGGAATGACGGTTTTCATGCCCTCGCCGGTGAACCCGCCGGCGATCCCGTGAACATCCAACGTGGGCCGCACACTGACGCGCTCGGCCAGCGGGTAACCCATCTCGCCGCCTAATGCAGGCGCGCCGGTAAGCGCCAGGCCAACCTGGTCGTTGATAGGCGCCTGGGCAATCAAGGCGCGTTCCTCTGCGGTGAGTTCCTGCACTTCGTCGTAAAAGCCGGGAATCAGCACTTTGCGGGTCGTTCCATCCTGCAAGCCCGCCAACAGGCGCGCCAGCACGTTGAAGGGATTGTCCACCGCGCCGCCGAAGGTGCCAGAATGCAGATCGCGCGCCGGGCCGCTAACCTCGATTTCCACATACAAGAGGCCGCGCACGCCCCACATAACCACCGGATGCTGAGGAGAAAGCATATCCTGGTCAGCAATCAAAATAGCATCAGCGGCGAGTTCGTCTGCGTGCTGATGCAGGTAGGGAAACAGATTGGGGCTGGCGACTTCTTCCTCGCCTTCCAGCAGCACCTTGACGTTGACGGGTAGTTTGCCGCCGGTCTTGAGGTAGGATTCGAGCGCCGACAGCACCGCAAAGGCTTGTCCTTTATCGTCCGAGGCGCCGCGCGCGTACAGGGTGTCGCCCTCGACCTGCGGCTCGAAGGGCGGGCGCGCCCATTCGTCCAGCGGGTCAACCGGCTGGACATCGTAATGGCCGTAGATGAGCAGGGTGGGAGCGTCAGCCCCCAGCCATTCGGCATACAGGATAGGATGCCCCTCGGTTTCGCGCAATTCCACGCGCTGGAATCCCATCTCGCGCAGCCGTTCGGCGGCAAACTGCGCAGCACGGCGCACGTCGGCGGCGTGTTCGGGCAGGGTGGAAACGCTGGGGATGCGCAGCCAGTCACAAAGTCCAGAGAGATGCGCGGCGCGGTTGGCGCGGGCGTAGGCTAGGGCTTCTTCCAACATTGTCATCATCCGGCTGCTTTGGGCGTCAGAAAGTAAAAGGCAACAGCGAAGAACAACACCAGGGCCGCCGAAATCCATACGGTCGGGTTGGTGATTCCAACGGTCGCGGCGTAGCCCATCATGGTGAGGAAAGCGACGGTATTGTCCACCACAGCGTAACGGATGATGTCGCGGTTCTTGAGCGGATTCTGCCAGGCCAGCCAATACAGGAAGACCAGGCCAATTTGCGTGGCGCCAAAGATGCGCATGTAGAAGGGCGGATCGGGCAGGGTCTCGCCGAAAAGTTTCAGCACCGCTGCGGGCGCGACCCAGGTTGGCAGGCCCCACAGCAACAGGACGACCAGCATTTTGAAAATCAGCACGCGCTTGAGCCAGGTAAGTTTGGTCTCTTCGGACATTCTGACCTCCTATTAACTCGGGGTATGGGAATCGCGTCCCAGCGGATATTGCCACATGCACAAGGCAATAATCAGGCTTGCCAAGATGGCCGTGCCGCTAATCATGAAGCGGATGCCCATGACAGCGCTGGCAGATTGCACCGTCTCGCCGGCCACATAGCCAGCCGCAGACATGACCGAAGCAAACAACACCCCCTGCGCCGAAAAGGCCAGTTTGGTGATGCCGCCGTTCATGCCAAAGAACAACCCTTCGCGGCGAAAACCGTGCTTTTTGGCGTCGTCGTCAATGATTTCAGAGATGACCGGGAAAGGCATAATCATCGAGCCGGCCAGCCCTGGGGCGACCAACAGCGTTCCGACCAGGCCGGAATAAAAGTCATTGGCCAGCCCCATGATTGCCAGGCCGGGGATAAAGGTGAAGGCAGCCACAATCCAGGTGCGCCGATAGCCCAGTCTGAGGACGATGGGCCGCCAGATGAGCAGGCAGGGTATTGCCAACACGATAGCCAAACCAAGCAAGACGGCTTCTGCATCGCCTGGCCCCAGTTCCGCGCCGAACACGTTCACCGGCGACTGGATGCCGAGCGCATATTTCCGCCAGAAAGGCAGCATGGCGCCCAACACCAGCCAGATGTACTCCTTGGCGATATTCGCGCCCAAGAACCAGCGGAACGGGATGCTGGACAGGACAATTTTGAGCGAGGGGAGCAGGCCGAGATTCTCCTCTTTGCTCTCGTCAATCGGCTTTTCCTTGACGCCAATCATAGCAATCAGGTAGCCCAGAGCAATCAAAGCGCCCATAATCGCGCCCATGACGATATACCCCACCTCTTCGGCAATGATGGGCGCCAGGATATATGAAAGCAGCAGCGCAAAGGTCGCCAGAATTTCGCGCGTAGCCGAAAGGTCAACCCGGTCGCGGACGGTGGGGGCTACTTCGGGGAACAGAGCATTGTAGGCGATGATGGTCAGGCTATAAAGGGTATCGAAGATGAACAAAATCATCAAGAAGTAGGCAGCCAGTATCCACGGACTATGGCCGGGCGGCGTCCACAAGAAGAAAAACGACAGGCCCAGCGGGATGGCGCCAAAGGCCACATACGGCACGCGCCGCCCAAAGCGCGAGCGCGTGCGGTCCGAAATTTGCCCCATCAGCGGGTCGTTGATGGCATTCCACAGGCCATAAATCGTCCACAGCACGCCGGCGGTGGCGGCGTTCAACCCGAGGATATCTACATAATAGAACTGGATGCGGTTGCCGAACACCTGGTAGGCGATGGTGTTGGCGAAATTCCCCATCGAATAACTGATGTGCTTGAGCGTCCTTTTCATCATTTTCTCCTTTGGCTTTGCACGCGCTCCGACTCGGGCAAAGAGCGTGTTCGAGATCACAAGATTACAAGAAATTCATTCCTTCGCCGCGATATGTTTTCACCGCTTCTACAATCTGGCCTCCTTTCAGCAAATACAACTCGTTGAACCGTTCGCACAATTCGCCAGCCTTGGCGTGCTGGAAAAAGAGCGGGTCTCCCAGGCGGATTTCAGGCGCATCGGCGGGCAATCGCAGCGGCGTTTGCACTTCGCCCGCGCCCTCCAGCGGCAGGTACTCCATGCCAACCGGCATGACCGGCAAGGGCGCTTTGCTGGCGTCGGTGGGACCCGAAGCGATGTATCCGCCGCCCAGGCAGGTAACCAGGCCCGGCTTTGGCGCGCGCACCACTTGCAGCGCAAAAAACGCCGCCGGCTGATATTGGACTTCTCTAAAATGGTGGAAAAGACGCGGGGCGTAGAACCCCGACCCGACCGTGACCTCGGTGACGGACGGATCGGCCAGCGTGGACATCAGACTGCCGCTGCCGCCGCCGTTGACCAGCCGCAGGGGTACCCCCGCTTCTTTCAGGGACCTGACGACTGCCCCCCGTCTCCCGCTCAGTTCCCGCACCGACAGTTTTTTCAGCGCGCGCAGGACGAGATTGTTCAGGGCGCGGCCCGGCACGGCATCGTTGACGCCGGCAATGTGGCCCTCGTAGCCCATCAGACAGTCAACCCGCACGCCCTTGAAGGCTGCCGCCTTCTTCGCCAGGTCGAGCGCCTGGGCCGGGGTGCGCAGCGGACTGCGGCGCAAGCCGAGATGAATCCAATCCGCGCCAAGCGGGCGGTAGGACAGGTCTACTTCCAGGCAGGCAGAGAGCGTCACGCCGGCCCGCTGACCGGCAGCCGAAAGAGCCGTCAGGTGTTGGAGCGAGTCCACCATAACGGAAACAGATTTCCCGTCCAGGGTGAGGCGGGTGAGCAGGTCGAGGTCGCTTGGCTGGAGGGTGGGGTAAGCAATGATGAAGTCGTCGTGGCCTTTGTCGGCCAGGAAGCGGGTCTCTTCGACGGTATAGGTCAAAAACCCCCGATAGACATCCCCATACGCCAGGATGCGGCGCATGAGCGGCTCGCAGCGGATGGACTTGCTGCCCAAGCGAATGGTCTTGCCCGCGTCGCGCGCTTTATCGGCCACGTAAGCCACGTTGGCATCGAAGGCCTCCAAATCCACGAACGCCAGCGGCAGGCGTTTGCCTTCGAAGGTTTCCCGGAGCGCCAGGTAGCGTTCATTGGTGAAGGGCATGGCGTGAATTCCCGGAGGGGTAGAGGGCGGCGCAATCGAATATAATCTTCGTAATTATACAGGCACTTGGAAAAAATGACACGAAACTGGAGGCTTATGGCACGCCCGCATATTTTGATCCCACTGCCCGACCATGACTTCGACCCGTCGGAATCGTCGTTCCCGTGGAAAGCCTGTACGGAGCGCGGCTGGAAGGTCACGTTTGCCACTGAGAAGGGGAACGTGGCCGCCTGCGACCCGCGCCTGCTCAAGGGACCAATCTTCGGGCCGCTGGGAGCCGGTCCGCGCGGCCTGGCCAATTACAAGAAGATGGCCGCCTCGCCTGAATTTCAACACCCTATCAAGTACACCGACATCCAGGTAGACGATTTCGACGCCGCCTCCCTGACCGGCGGCCACGCGCCCGGCATGAAGCCATACCTGGAAAGCGAAACGCTCCAGGCAAAGATGGTCGAGTTTTTCCGGCAAGGTAAAGTGGTGGGCGCCATTTGTCATGGGACGCTGGTGCTGGCGCGCGCCATCGCCCCCGAAAGCGGCAAGAGCGTCTTGTGGGACTATACGGTCACGGCGCTGACCAAAGATCTGGAATTCTCCGGTTACGCGCTGACCTTCTGGCTGTTGGGCCGCCGCTACCGCACCTATGACTGTTATGTAGCCGATGAAGTGCGAGGCGCACTCAAAGACCCCAAGAATTTCAAGAACGGCCCGCTCATGCTGTGGCCGTTTGTGCTGCAAGATAGGAATTTGCTCACCTCGCGCTGGCCGCTGGACGCGCCGTTATATGCCAGGCGATTTGTGGAGATGATCGAAATGCACAGATAGCCAACCAAAAAGCGCAATTCCAGCCCAATCGGCCAGCAGGTCCAAGAAGGAGGCGTTTCGCACGCGAATCAGGCTTTGAGAGGCTTCTTCCACGCCAAAGACAACCGCGAGTCCCAGGCACACCAGGGCGGCCACCTGCTGCGGCTGTTTATGCGGAAAGGCTCGAACGGCCGTCTTGCATAGCAGAAAACTCAATATGCCAATCAAGAGGAAATGTCCCAACTTGTCGCCGAAGGGGATGGCATGAACGAATTGCAAAATGCCTGGCATCCGTCCTGTATCTGCCAGCAAGATGACGGTCAGGATAAAGACCGCAAAGAGAACCGTGATGATTCCGAGGAAAGCGGAGGGGATTCTACTCAATCGGTTTGGACCTCGACCTTTCCCTTAGCCCCCTCCTGCCGCGCCTTCCAGGCCTCGAACAAGACCGGGATGAGCGAAATCAAGATGATGGCGATGATGACAAATTCGAAATTCTTTTGCACAAAGGGAATGGTGCCAAAGAAATAGCCCGCCAGCGTAAACAAGGGCACCCACACCAAACCGCCAAAGACATTGTACGAAAAAAAATAGCCATACGACATCTTCCCAACGCCGGCCACAAAGGGCGCAAAGGTGCGGATGATAGGGACAAAACGCGCCAGGAAAATGGTCTTGCCGCCGTGTTTTGCAAAAAAGGCATGGGTGCGTTCGAGGTATTCTTTTTTCACCCATCGGCTATGATAGGCGCGCTCCCCTACGAAGTGACCAATCCAGTAATTGACAGTATCGCCCAACACTGCCGCGACTATCAGCAATCCAACCAAGACGTAGATGTTGAGCGCCTCTCCCATCACCGGCGAGGCAAAGGTGCCGGCTGCAAAGAGTAACGAATCGCCCGGCAAGAACGGCGTGACCACAAGACCGGTCTCTATGAAAATGACAAAGAACAACAAGCCATAGGTCCAGACGCCGTAGTTGCGGATGACCTCGGCCAGGTATTCGTCCAGGTGCAGGAACAGGTCGAGCAAAAAGGTCAAAATCTCCATGTTTCTCTCTTTCGCAGTAGGTTAACAGACGCCGATTATACCCTGTTCTGAGCATTCGGTTAACGCTGGTTGCTCTGGTGATAGGGCTTTTCAACGTTTTAATGTATGTCCGCAAATCGTACCGCCAGGCTCTGCCTGGCAAGGCCGACCACAGGTCGGCGATACGTTTTTGGAGCCTACAGAGAGTGGAAACGGCGTTGGAGCGGCAATAGATTAATTCTTTGAAAAGCCCTACTCCGGTGATTGCCCGCAATAAGGCGATTTGACAATCCGCACAAGCCAAAATTTTAGCAGCCCCAAAAAACGCCACCATGCTGACCTGGATTGCTCTGACCGCTGGCCTGGATTGCCAAATCCAAGCCCCTCCGCTGGCTCGGATTGCCAAACCCAAGCCTGATGCTGACGAGCCGCCTTGCAAAGTTTCGCGCTCGTGTTGCCGTAGGCGCAACACCGCCTCTGTATAGTGGATGCAGAACAATCCACTCGAAGGAGGCTCAAGATGGCTCGTCAACCCAATCAGGAACGTTTGGAAGGAATCTATCGTAAAATTGAGGCGTATCCGGGGGAACGTCCGGGCTTTATCGCCCGCCTGCTGGGGGTGAATCGCTCGGAAGTAACCCGCGCCCTGCCGGCCCTGGAAGACCGCGGTCTGCTGGTAAGCGAAGACGATCACGGTCGTTTGTGGCCGTTTCGGTGGAAAAAATGAAAAATGTTGCAGAATTCGCCACGCAGTTGTGCTAAAGTATTCTCAAATCACTTTTTGTTGCGGAGGTATTCATGACCAAAGCCGAAAACAAAGCCGCACGCCTGATTCAAATCGAAAATCTCTTGCTGGCACACCCCGAAGGCTTGACCCAGGCCGAACTGGCGCGCCGCCTGGGAGTGGAACGTTCCACCATCTTGCGCAATCTGCCGGATCTGCCCGGCCACATTTACCAGGAGGAGGACGGCCGCCTGAAGATTGACCGCACAGCCGACCTGATCAACGTGCGCTTGAACCTGCATGAGGCGCTGGCGGTTCACCTGGCCTCTCGCCTGTTAGCCACTCGCATGGACCGGCAGAATCGTCACGCCGCCGCGGCGCTGCGCAAACTGGGGATCGCCATGGAGCGCTGGGCCAAACGCATCAGCGCGCACGTCCTTCAATCGGCGGATGTGATGGATGACGCCGCGCAGCGCGATGACCCGGTCTATTTGCAGGCGCTGGAAACGCTTACTCTGTCCTGGGCGGAACAGCGCAAAGCGCACATCTGGCATCAGGGCGAGGCCGGCGAGCGGGTGTTCGAGTACCTGCTCAGCCCCTATTTCATCGAGCCGTATGCCGTCGGTCAAACGACGCATGTGATGGGAATGGCGCAGTTGCTCGCTGAAAAAGGCTGGAGCGTAGAGAAGATGCGCACCTTCAAAATCGAGCGCATCCGCCGCGCCGAACTGACCCGCGACCCTTATCAAATCCCTGCCGATTTCGACCCGCGCGATTTGCTGGCCGACGCCTGGGGCATCTGGTATGGCGAGGGCGAGCCGGTCGAGGTGGTTCTGCGATTCAGTCCAAAGGTGGCGCGCCGCGTGCAGGAAACGCGCTGGCACCGCTCGCAGCAGGAAACCTTGCAGGCCGACGGTTCCATCCTCTGGCGGGCGCGCATCGCCGAGTGGCGCGAAATGCTCCCCTGGGTAAGAGGCTGGGGCGCGGATTGCGAGGTGATTGAACCAAAAGAACTGCGCGAGACGCTGGAGAAGGAGGTGAGGAGGATGGCGAGGGTGTATGG
>JBBITF010000007.1:32571-76873 GCA_037440925.1 Chloroflexota bacterium | reverse complement strand
CCCTATTGCTCCGTTGGATTGCCAAATCCAACGGTTTACAACGTCATTTTGCCCATTGCTGGCCTGGATTTGGCAATCCAGGCCGGCAATGCAGGCAATCCAGGTCGGCAAGGCAGGCAATCCAGGCCAGCAACGCAGTCATTTTTTCTTCTCTCCGACGAACTGCTAGCCCTGGCAGACGCAGTTACATACACAGGTTGTTTGCACATGCCTCAAGGGGTGAGCAAATCTTTGGCCCACTCATGTTCGGTTTGATACCATTCATAGAGCCGTTTTACGCCTTCATGCATATTGACTTGCGGCTCCCAGCCAAGCAGCGCGCCGGCTTTGGTTACATCGGCCCAGTTCGTGTACATGTCGGCAGGATTGGGCGGGCCGTATTGCACAATGGCTTGCTTGCCGATAACCTCTTCCATGATTTTGATGAGATTGTTGATCGTGATGACCTCATGCCCGCCCAGGTTGATGATCTCGAATCCAAGCGGTTTGAGCGCCAGCAGCGTGCCGCGCGCAATATCATCAATATACGTAAAACCGCGCGATTGTTGCCCGTCGCCATTGACGCGCACGGGATGACCCTCAGCAATCCACTTTACAAAGCGCAGGTGCGCCAGGTCGGGCCGGCCAGCCGGACCGTACACCGTAAAATAACGCAGAATGCTGACATCTATGCCGTACAGATGATGGTAGGCATGGCACATCGCCTCGGCGCCTTTCTTGCTGGCCGCGTAGGGCTGGAGCGGCTCGCTGCTCGAAGCGCTTTCTGGCGTCGGGTAGGGCGGGTTGGCGCCGTAGATGCTGGAAGTAGAGGCCAAGATGAATTTCTTGGTTCCGGTTTGCCGGCAGAGTTCCAGCATGTTCAACGTGCCAATCATGTTGCTTTGGACGAAGATCCAGGGATTCTGAACGCTAAAGCGCACCCCGGCGCGCGCCGCCAGGTTGATGACTGCTTCGAATTGCTGGTCGTTCAAGTGTTCGATAATAGACTGGTCGGAAACGTCCAGTTTGTGAAAGGAAAAACCAGCCCAGTCCTGTAAGCGGCGCAAGCGGTATTCTTTCAGCCGCACGTCGTAGGCATCGTTCATGTTGTCTACGCCAACGACATGATGCCCTTCTTGGAGCAGGAACTCTGCTACGCGCCAGCCAATGAAACCCGCTGCGCCGGTAACGAGATAAGGCTTCACTTTCTCTTGACTTTTATCCATTGCTTATAGCCATTCTACTTTTCGGGATGAACAGAACACACGTCCCGATGTTTGGTTTTGCTGCAAAAATCACGCTCGTAAAACCTTCGGGGCGTTTCAACGGTCTATCCCGAACTCAGGTTATTAGAGTCGTTCTACCTTTGGATTGTTCTTGGCTAACTTGCCCAGCGCATTGCGCGAATCGAAGATGAATTGGGCAGAATCCAAAATGGCCTGGTAGTCATAGGCTTTATGGTTGGTTACAATGACCACAGCATCGGCTTCTTTCACGCCTTGCATGACATCCGGAATCGAGTCCATTCGCCAGCCGTCATATTCGTGATGAATGTGTGGAATATACGGGTCATGGTATTCGACTTGTGCGCCCTTCTTTTGGAGCAAGCCGATGACATCCAGGGCAGGCGATTCGCGCACGTCGTCAATATCGGGCTTATAGGCTACGCCCAGCACCAACACTTTAGCGCCTTTGAGGGTCTTACCGCGCGCATTCATGGCGTCTAGCACACGCCCAACCACATAACGCGGCATATTGGTATTGATCTCGGAAGCCAACTCAATGAAACGCGCATTGTAATTGAGCGCCTTCATCTTCCAGGAGAGATACAGCGGGTCAATGGGGATGCAATGGCCGCCCAGTCCCGGCCCGGGGGTAAACTTCATGAAGCCAAATGGTTTGGTGGCAGCCGCCTCGATTACTTCCCACACGTCCACGCCCAGGCGCTCACACATCATCGCCAGTTCGTTTACCAAACCGATGTTGATCATACGGAAGGTGTTTTCGAGCAGTTTCGACATCTCGGCTGCCTCTGCCGAACTGACCGGGTAAACGGTTTGGATGGCGCCGGAATACCAGGCGGTGGCGACTTCTGCGCAGGCCTCTGTAATACCGCCCATCACTTTGGGCGTATTGACGGTCGTCCAGTCCTCGCGGCCGGGGTCAACGCGCTCCGGGGAGAAAGCCAGGAACAAGTCTTCGCCTATTTTCAAACCGCTCTTTTCGGTCAGCCGGGGAAGCAGCACCTCGCGGGTTGTGCCGGGGTAGGTGGTGGATTCCAGCACGACCACCATGTTCTTGTGGACGTATTTTGCCAGTTCTTCCACGGCCGACAGAATGAACGACATATCTGGGTCACCGGTTTGACGTAATGGGGTTGGCACGCAAATGCTGACCGCGTCTATTTCTCGCAGCACCGAAAAATCGGTTGTGGAGGTCAGGCGGCCTGAGGCGACCAGCGCCGCCACGGCCTCCGTTTTGACATCGGGGATGTAGGAAATGCCTTTGTTGAGCGTTTCCACTTTGCGCGCGTCAGGGTCTATGCCGGTGACATGGAAACCCGCCTCGCCGAACACCACTGCCAGCGGCAGTCCAACATAGCCCAGGCCCAACACTGCCATACGTGCCTGTTTGTTTTTCAAATTTTGGATGAGAATATCTTTGGAGGTCATTTTTTCCTTATCTTCGAGTTTTGATGAGAGGTGTGGTGGGGATATTTTCCCCAATTCAAAACAGACTCAATTGTTTGGGTTCTTCCTGCGGCGCTTCATAGGTGGCTTTTGGTTCGGCAACTTTTGGCCCCGCTTTCAAAAACTCAGCGCGCGCCACTTCCAGAAGGGCAGGCAATTTCGCAAAATCGGCCAGAATCTGCGGCTTCCACTTAGGCTGATGCAGAGCGGCCGCCGGGTGATACATCGGGATAACAAAATACTTCCCTACCCGGCGCATTTGTCCATGCACCGCGCTGATCTTGGCGTCTGGCAGGAACTTGTTCATCGAGAATCGGCCCAGCGTAATGATGATTTTGGGAGCAATGGCCTCAATCTGGCGTTCAAGGTAGGCGTCACAAGCCGCCAACTCCTCCGGCAGCGGATCGCGGTTGCCTGGAGGTCGGCATTTGACCACATTTCCGATCCACACCTCGGTACGTTTCAAGCCGGCTTGCTCTAATAACTGGTCCAGAAACTGGCCGGCTGCTCCCACGAACGGCCGCCCTTGCTCGTTTTCGTAGAAACCCGGCCCTTCGCCGATCAACATAATTTCTGAACCAGCCGGCCCTTCGCCTGGCACGGCTTTCTTACGGGTGCGGTGCAATTCACACTTCACGCAGGCCGACACTTCGCTGGCAATTTGAGCAAGGACATCTTCTGGCGTCATCTTTCCTCCAGACGTTCATTCAAGATAGGTTCGAGCGGCAGTTTAGACAAAGTCATCAAGATCGCATCTTCGTTGTTGTCTTTGTAATAGCGTGGACGGCAGCCGACCGCCTCGAAACCGAGTTTACGATATAGCCGCAGAGCGGGTTCATTCCCGGCGCGCACTTCCAACAGCGCTGAGCGAGCGCCTTCATTGTATGCCGAAGCCAACGCTTCGACCAGCAGGTGTTCCCCGATTCTCTGGCGTCGAAAATCGGGATGCGTTGCCAGGGTGGCAATGTGCGCTTCATCTACGAGTAGCCATAGCACTAACATCGCCGCTAGCCGTCCGTCCACTTCGGCTACCCAACAGCGCGCTGCCGGGTTATCGGTCACTTCGTGGCGCAACGAACGTTCGGGCCAAGGCAGCGAAAAGGACAAGACATCTATCTCATGTGCTGCCGCCACATCGGCCGGCCGCATTCGGCGGATGATCAGGTTCATGACGGAATAGGGTTAGCGACATGCAGGTATATGGGCGCCAGCGCCTGCGCATCGGACTTCGCTCCGGCCTGGATCGTCTCCGAAGAGCGCCACCGTTTCCAGGCCAGTTCTGCCAGGATGGCTGGCCGCCTCACACACTGCGCCGGCGAGGCCAGGCGCACCGTCGAACGCTTGCGCGCTAAGCGTTGACGTTCCTCGGCGCTCAATTCACCGCATACCAGCGTGGGGCTGTGGATGCTTTCGGCCAAAGCATCGGCAGTGGTCACTTGCGGTTCGCTTTGAGATTGCCAGACGCCGTCCCTGGCTTTATACCATACCAAGGCCAGCCGCCCGCGCCCGGCTTGCAAGACGGCTGCTAAAGGCAGGTTTTGGACCTCCAGCCCTGCGGCCACCACGTCTAGCGTTGGCACTCCCAAAAGGGCTAAATGCCGCGCCAGCGCCAGCCCTTTGGCAAAGGCCAGCCCTACCCGTAAACTGGTAAAGGAGCCAGGCCCCAGCGCCACGCCCAGCGCGCGCACATCGGTCATGTCTACGCCGGTTTGCTGGAACAATGCAGCCACCGCAGGCGCCAATTCAACCGTGTGATGAGCGTGGCTCTGCCAGGTCGTTTCACCGAGGATTCGGACGCCATCGTATAAAGCCAATCCAATATAAGCAGTGGAGGTGTCTAAGGCCAGGAGCATCACTCCCCTCCGAACAAGTTGTGGCGCACTCTCGCCAGCAGGGCATCATAGCGTTTGCCCGCAGCGTGGAACCACAGGCGGCGCTGTTCTTCGGCCACATCTTCGAGGGTAATCCACAGACGCTCGGCCGGCAGCAGCGCCTGGATGCGCTCTGGCCATTCTATCAGCAGAGAGCCGTCGGTCAGCAATTGGTCGAGGTCCAGTTCGGCAGCCTCGGGCGTGGATTCGAGGCGGTAGGCGTCCAAATGGTATAGAAGGTCTCCACCGGCGCGTCTGTATTGGTTGATGATAACGAAGGTCGGGCTGGAAACCGCATCCAGAGAGCCCCAGCCTTGCGCCACGCCTTGCACAAAAGTGGTCTTGCCGGCTCCCAGTTCGCCTTGCAGGCAGATGAGATCGCCAGGCTGCAACAGCACGCCCAAGCGTATTCCCACGCGCTGCGTTTGTTGCGGGCTGTGGCTGAAAAACTCGAGGTTGTGGTCGTCCAGGATGGGCATGGATAAAATTATATCAGGCATCAGGTTTTCTCTGTTTGATTATTGACTCCACTGCAAAAAGGTATTTGCACCGCAGAGCGCGCAGAGAACGCTGAGATTTTTTACCGATTCCGCAAAGAAAAGGCGCTCTTGATGCGGGTTTTGCAAATTTTCAACTCTGCGCGTTTCGCGCTCTCAGCGGTTAATGGTTTTTGCAGTGCAGTCATTATTTCGCTGTTAGCGCATTTTGCTTCGTCCCTGGCCAGAGAGGAGAGAGGTTTCACACTGTTCGGCATTGCTCACACGGACACAAAGCCCGTAGGTAATGCCAGTTGTAGATGCCGTAATCGTGACCGTCTTCCCACACGATGCTCAAGGCATACGAGCCGACGGCGACCACGTTGACTAAGCGTGTGGCGGGCGAATCTTCCACAGGAAGGCCAAAGACGTTTGGATCTGGCTCGCTGCTCATGTTTTCGTGTCCGCCGCGGCAAGAAGCGCATGGACAGGCGGCGCGCAGCAACGAAAAGGGATATATGCTGACATGCCCGTCATTCCAGGTAATCGTGAACTCTCGGGTTTGTTTATTGGCAGTGATGCCGGTTGGTTTTTCGTTCAAGGGTGTTCTCCTTCAAGGGGATGGAATGGGGGAAAGGAAATCTGCCGCCGCCCATCCGGCGCGATTCTCGTCGTAGGGGGCTACCAGATACCACCAGGTATAGCCATCGGCGTCCTTTGGGCCATCGCGCACTTCGAATACTTCCTCGTCGTAGCCCAAAAAGACCGCTTCGCCGGTCAGACCAGGCGAGGCGCGCAAACGCAGCCCCTCGCCTTCTGTGCCGCTGATTTGGACATACCCTCCAATGCCTATCTCATTGGGTTGCAAAGTAGGGGTGCCTGCCAACAGGGGGTCGAGGAGAGGCGTGGCCGTCAGATTGGGGGTGGAGGTCGGGGCGGGGATAACGGTCAGGTGCGCGGGAGCAAACCCCAGGTCCAGGCGCGAAGCGGGGCGGATCCAACCTAGCAGGGCCAGGGTGGCAATCAACAACAAAGCAGCAATAACGATTGCGCCGATGACCACACGCAGATTCAAAAGATTTTGCCAATCGGTTCGGTTCATAGAGATCGTAATAGACTCAATGCCTTAGGCGGCATCAGCACCTTGAGCGCCTGTTTGTGAACGGTAATGATGGCTTGCATGGCCGCTTGCTTGGGTTCGCCGTCCATGTGGATGAAAAAAGGGGCGTCGGCTTGCACCCGCAGAGTTTGGAACGTGATGCGCGTCACGTCTTCAGAGACAACGTGCAAGCCGCGCCAGAGTTCATAGGCATGGCGAAAAGCGTCGGCCAGGCTGGTACCGCCAAACAGCCACAGGTCGAGCAGGCCGTCGTCCAGAAATGCGTCGGGCGAGAGGTTGGCATAGCCACCCATATAGCGGCGGATGTTATTTGCCATTGCCAGGATATAGCGGCCTTCCACTTCTTTGCCGTCGGCCCACAAGCGCAACTGGATGCCGCGCCACTGGCTGGCTTTCCAAATGACTGAAGCGGCATACTCCGGCACGGAAAAGAATTTTTCCAGACGGGCGCGCGGTTCGATGGCGTGAATAGCCATAGCGTCTAACCCCATGCCGGCCCACATCATGAAGGGAAACTCGTTGCATTGCCCCATATCTACGCGACGGATGGGGGCATCCGCCAGCAGACGGGCATTTTCGCGCAATCTGCCGGCGTGCAGCCAGCTAAAGGGCCATAGTCCCAATTCACGCGCCCACACGTTCGATGTGCCGGCCGGTAAGACGCCCAGCGCCGTTTCAGAGCCAAGCAAGCCGCTGGCTACCTGCCCCACAGTTCCATCGCCGCCGACCGCAAAAGCCGCCTCATATCGCTCAGCGGCGGCCTGCTTGCCTAATTGAATAGCGTGCTCGCCGCTGCGGGTAGCGGCCAGGTCTACCTGCCAGCCAGCGCGGACGAGTTCCCTCTCCACAGATCGCATGAAAGGCCCGACGGGGAAACGACCTGCTGCCGGGTTGTAGATGACCATTGCTTTACGCATAATGACAGAGATTATACCCTCTACCCTGGAAATGATATAATCGCCCCATGCAAGAAGGCGGACGCCTCAACAATCGTTATCAACTCCTGCAGCGTCTTGGCTCTGGCGGCATGGCCGAGGTGTTCCGCGCACGCGACCTGATGCTGGAACGTTATGTGGCTGTCAAAATTTTGCGCGCCGATTATACCAACAGCCAGTCCTTCCAGGAGCGCTTTCGCCAGGAAGCGCGCGCAGCGGCCAACCTCTCGCATCCCAACATCGTCACAGTGCATGACTTTGGGCTGGATCGGGGGCAATTGTTCATCGTTATGGAACACGTCCCCGGCTCGGACCTCAAGACTCTGCTCCGACAACGCGGGCGTTTCCCCATCGAAGAAGCCATTCCTTTGATCGTGCAAGCCTGCGCCGGCATTGGCTACGCTCACCGCGCCGGTTTGGTCCATTGTGATGTGAAACCTCACAATATGTTGGTCACGCCCGACAAGCGCCTGAAAGTGACCGATTTTGGCATTGCCCGCGCCCTGGCAACCATCCACCCTGACGAACACAGCGACGTAGTGTGGGGCTCGCCGCAGTATTTCTCCCCTGAGCAAGCCGCTGGAGAACCCCCCTCCCCGGCCTCGGACGTGTATTCGCTGGGCATCGTCTTGTACGAGACGTTGACCGGCTCCTTGCCTTTCAACGGCTTCACGCCCGAGGAATTGGCGCGTATGCACTTAGAGATGCCGCCGGCGCCCATTCGTGAGTACCTGCCCGATATTCCCGAACCGCTCGAACAAATCGTAGAAAAGGTGCTTTCCAAAGAACCTTCGGCCCGATACCGCACGGCTGATCAATTGGGACGAGTGTTGATGCGCTTTGGAACGCAGCCCGAACTCCCCGCTTCGCTCACGCTGACGCCGGAAACGGCTACCGTTTATCAGCCTGAACCTATGCCTGAAGCGCAACCCGTTTCCCCCGCTGCTCCGATTGACATTGACTGGCTGTCGGTGGCGTTGGGCTTGCTGGCGCTCATTGCAGTAGGCGGATTAATCCCGTTTTGGATGTGGGTGTATTTCGCTTATAATCCGCCCATTCGATGACCCCCATGAACGACAAGAAAGCAATTGTCCTTGCCCCCTCCATCTTATCTGCCAATTTTCTGCAATTGGGCGAGGACTTGAAAACCTGCGAAGCGGCCGGCGCAGATTGGATCCATGTAGATGTGATGGACGGTCATTTCGTCCCTAATTTGACCATGGGGCCTTTGATTGTGGCGGCTTGTAGGCGCGCTACGAACCTGCCCTTGGATGTCCATCTGATGGTGACTCACCCTGAGAGCCTGCTGGAAGCCTTTGCCGAGGCGGGTGCTTCTCATTTGATCGTACATATAGAGGCCTGTCCAAACCTGCCTGGAACCTTAGAACGCATTAAAGCCCTGGGGTGCAAGGCAGGCGTCACGCTCAAGCCTGGCAGCCCAGTCGCATCGTTGTTTCCCGTCCTGCATTTGATAGACTTGGCGCTGGTCATGTGCGTCGAGCCGGGTTACTCTGGACAAGCCTTTCAACCAGAATGTATTGCGCGGGTAACCGCCCTGCGCCGCAAACTGGACGAGATCGCTTCTGCCGCTTGGCTGGAAGTGGACGGCGGTATCTCTCCCCAAAATGTGCCAGCGCTGCGGGCGGCGGGCGCAAATGCTTTTGTCGCGGCTACGGCTGTTTTTAAGCATCCTCAGGGCATTGCAGCGGGCCTCCGGGCGCTGCGAAGCGCGGCAGAATCATAGCGCGGGTTGTGCTGCAAACTTCAGTTTGCGCTTTGCCAAGCGCTGTGCAGAATCTTTGCGGTTGTGATAGATTCTCAAGAGTAATACTTTAACGTGGTGATTGCCTCTGCCCCATAAACAAAATCACGGCTTGCGCCGCGATTTGTGTGGGGAGAAAAGTAATCAGCCGATCAAGCCGCTGATTTCGTCAAGGTGCGGATGCACCTGGCGCACAACACCTTCTTGACCTTTCGGTTGCTCTCGTAAACCGTAATTTTTTGAAGATTCGGCTTGAACGCGCGATTGGTGGCGCGCATGGAGAACGAGCGGTTATGGCCGAAGGTGGTCGTTTTTCCACAGTGAGCGCATTTTGCCATTTTGAACAATCCTTTCCTGCTATAATTCCATCAGATCTGCCTGTTTTTGCAGGCAGCGAATTCTACCACACATCGTATCCTTCTTCAAGTGGAGTTGTTAAACTAACAGAGGATGACTATGGGCGAAGAAACGACATCTTTAGGAAGTATCCATATTTCTCCGCGCGCTGTGGCGACGATTGCCTACCATGCAACGCTGGAATCGTATGGGGTGGTTGGGTTGGCTCCCAAGAATCTAGCGGAAGGCCTGGCTCACACGATTACCCGCGAGCCAATGCGAGGCGTTTCGGTCAGTTATGACGGCGAAAATATAGACATCGAAATCTACATCGTCGTCGAATATGGCACACGTATTACGTCGGTGGCGACCAGTGTAGCCAATACCGTCCAATATCATGTCGAAAAAGCGTTGGGCCTGCGCGTCAATACGATCAATGTGCATGTAGCCGGTCTGCGTGTCAGCAATATAGATTGAGAAGCAAAGGAGTGAAAAAACAGCATGGTTTTGGAGTCCCCTGACATTCAGAAAAGGCTGGAAAAGTTCCGCAAAGCGCCCATGGATGGGCAGGCGCTCAAGCGCCTGGTTGAGGCCGGCCTGACCTGGCTACGAACCAATCAGCAGACGGTCAATGCGTTGAATGTGTTCCCTGTGCCAGATGGAGACACCGGTACCAATATGGTTTTGACCATGCAGTCAGCCTATAATGAAGTCAGCAATCTGGGACATCGTAACATAGGCGAAATGGCAGCAGCAGTCTCACAGGGAGCGTTGATGGGCGCGCGTGGAAATTCGGGGGTGATTCTTTCGCAGTTATGGCGTGGTTTTTCGCGTGGATTACAAGGCAAAGAGGTGTTAGACGGCCCGTCGCTTGTGAAGGCCTTTGCCGAGGCGCGCGATACGGCTTACAAGGGCGTCGTTCGTCCGGTGGAAGGGACGATTTTAACCGTCGCCAAAGATGTGGCCGCAGCCGCGGAAGCAGGTTTCCAGTTCACGCAAGACCCGATTGAGCTCCTAGAGAGGGTGGTGAAAGCCGCCGATGAATCCGTTCAGCGCACGCCAGAGTTGTTGCCGGTCCTCAAGCAAGCCGGGGTGGTGGATTCGGGCGGCAAGGGGTTGTTCTTTATTTTGGAAGGAATGTTGCGCCACATCTACGGTCTGCCTTTAGATACCCCGCTGGTAAGCGTGCAGCCTCTTTCGGCAATGAATTTGGAGAGCGCCATGGAAGAAGTAGAGGAAGGACAAGATTTCGAGGTGGTGGTGGATTTTTATCCGCAAGGCGAACTGGATTTGCAGTCATTCTATGGCCGCTTGGAAGAGATGGGCACCTCTATTCAGGTGGGAGAAGGCGATGGCATGTATCGGATGCATATCCACGTGCCGTTGGAGAATCGTTACCGGCCGATTGATTACATTATGGAATTGGGAACGATTACCAAAGTCGCCATGGAAAACCTTGTAGCGCAAATGGATGAAATTGACCAACGGACGCGAGGCGATAAATTAGAATTGGCCAACATTGAGCCGGGCCAAATCGCGGTGGTGACGGTCTCGCCGGGGCCGGGTCTGAGCCGCATCTTTGCTAGTTTAGGTGTGGCGGCGATTGTGGAGGGCGGTCAGACGATGAATCCCAGCACACAGGAAATCCTGGCTGCCTTCGAAAACTTGCCAACAGACAAGGTCATTATCTTGCCGAACAACAAAAACATTGTGATGGCTGCCAATCAGGCTAAAGAAGTGACGGTCAAAGAGGTAATCGTGGTGCCAAGCCGTACTGTGCCGCAAGGACTGGCGGCCATGCTGGCGCTCGATCCCAATGGCGAGTTAGAGGCAGTGGCAAAGAAGATGAATAAGTCGCTGACGCTGGTCAAATCGGGCGAAGTGACCATTGCTACGCGCAGCGTAGAAATAGATGGAGTGAACGTCGAAAAAGGCCAGGTCATTGCCTTATTGGACGGAAAACTGGTTTGTTCGGCCGCCTCGGCAGAAGAGGCCGTATTATGCTTGCTCGAAAAGGCCGACGCCGCTCAACAAGAGTTGATTACGCTGTTCTACGGCGAAGATTTGACGATCACAGAAGCCAACCGAATTGCCGATAAAGTGCGCGAAGTGTATCCAAGGCAGGAGATCGAAGTGCAGGATGGCGGTCAGCCGCATTATCTTTTCATTATTTCTGTTGAATGACCTCCTTGTAAAAACAGAAAATCTCAACCCAAAGACACCAAGGCTCAAAGAAAATGAAAGTTCCAATACAAAGTACACAAAAGAGATATTCTCATCATGAAAATTGGGATTGTCACCGATTCGACCTCTGACTTGCCTGAAGACCTCATCGAGAAATTCGGCGTGGAGGTCGTACCCACCCTGTTGATCATCGAGGGGAAAGAATACGCCGATGGGAAGGGAATCTCGCGCGAGACTTTTTATGCGCAGTTGCCGGGTATGAAGGTCTTCCCTACCACTGCTGCGCCCTCGTTGGGTGAGTTTTCTGCCTGTTACCGGCATTTATTCGAGCGAGGCTATGACCATATTTTGTCCATTCATGCAGCGGCGCAATTGACCACCACTGTCAACATTGCCCGACAGGCAGCCATGGATTTTCCCGGCCAGGTCACCGTGGTAGACAGCGGCTCGCTCTCGCTGGGGGCGGGATTTCAGGTTTTGGCAGCGGCCGAAGTCGCGGAGAAAGGGTTGCAGGCGGCGCTTGAGGCTGTACGATGGGTGCAGGAACGATTGCGTGTGTATGCTGCCCTGGATACGATGAAAAATTTGCGGCGGAGCGGGCGCGTACCGGGCGCGGTGGCCGCGCTGGGAGGGCTGTTGTCTATCAAGCCGGTCATCGAATTGGCAAGCGGGGTAGTCAAGGCGCTGGGCGCCGTTCGGACCACCGAGCAGGCTAACGAACGCTTGTCCAGCCTGCTGCGTTCGTGCGCTCCCCTGGAGCGGCTGGCTATCTTGCACACAGGCGCCGAAACGCGGGCGCGCGCATTTTTGAAGCGCATGATGGAAGAAATGGGCCGCTCTTTGCCACGCGATATTTTGATGTTGAATGTTACGCCTGTCATTGGGACGCATTTGGGCGCCAATGGGCTGGGATTTGCAGCCGTACAGTCGCTACTGGCTGCCTGACGCCAGAGATGATGTTAAAAAAAAGGGGGGGTAGCAGGGCAAAAACAGGATAAATTTCAGTACCCAAAGGGGGAACGTTCCTGTATAGTTGTAATCAACAGGAGGTTGCTATGAACAACACGTTGAACAACTTGAAAGAAGCGTTCGCAGGAGAAAGTCAGGCCAATCAGAAATATCGCGCCTTTGCGAAACAGGCTGAAAAGGACGGTTTCAAAAATGTTGCCCGTCTTTTCCGAATGACTGCTGAGGCGGAACGCATCCATGCGGAGGGGCATTTGAAGGCGATGGATGGGATTGGCTCGACGGCTGAAAATTTGCAAGCCGCTATTGAGGGCGAAACCTACGAGTTCACCAAGATGTATCCGCCTATGGTAGAGCAGGCTGAAACCGAAGCGCATAAGGCCAAGCGCATGTTTGGTTACGCGGTCGAAGCCGAACAGGTTCACGCTCAATTGTACGCCAAAGCGTTGGAAGCCGTGCGTCAGGGCAAAGACCTGGAAGGCGAGTTCTATCTTTGTCCGATTTGTGGCTATATCGAACTCGGTAAACCGACCGAGGCTTGCCCGATTTGCGGCACCAAGCCGGAGAAATTTGTGCAGGTAGATTGACGTAATCGTCCCGAAGGTTTGCGTACAACCTTCGGGACGTTTGGGTGTGTTTTAGACCAACATGCGCAGCGGCTCTTCCAGGTATTTTGCCAGCGCCTGCATGAATTGGGCAGCCTCGGCCCCGTCGCTGACGCGGTGGTCCACTGAGAGAGTGGCCCTCATGCGCCAGCCAATTTTGATTTGACCGTTTTCGACCACGGGCGTCTCTTTTGCTGAGCCAATCGCTAAAATCGCGGCTTCGGGCGGGTTGATGATGGCAATGAACTCGTCCACGTCGTACATGCCCAGGTTGGACGTGGAGAAAGTAGAGCCGTCTACATCTTCAGGTTTGACCTTGCCTTCGCGGGCGCGGGCAGCCATGCTCTTGATTTCGGCGGAAATCTGGCGCAGCGGTTTCTGGTCGGCGTTCTTGACCACGACCGTCATCAGCCCGCCAGGGACGGTGACGGCTACCCCAACGTTCACCTGCCCTTTGCGGATGATTTGCTCGCCCTGCAAGGTGGCGTTCAGGTTGGGGAACTCGCGCAAGGCCAGCGCTACGCCTTTGACGATGAAATCGTTGACCGAGAGTCTTTCTCCCTCCGGCAGGTAGCCGTTGACCTGTGTGCGCAGTTCCATCAACGCTTCCATTCTGTACTCATGGGTGACGTAGAAGTGCGGGATGGTAGTTTTGGCTTCAACCAGGCGGCGGCCAATGGCCTGGCGGAGTTTTGTGGTTTGGATGGCTTCGTCAGGGACGGACGATGGACGGTGGACGATGGACGATGGGGTCTCGATCGTCTGTGGCCTATCGTCTACGGTCGGCTTTGCCAGCGCCGCTTCAATATCCCGCCGCACAATGCGCCCGCCCGGCCCGCTGCCGCGCACCTGACCCAGGTCTAGGCCGCGCTCGCGGGCCATCTTCTTTGCCAACGGCGAAGCGCGGACGATTGTAGATTGAGATAAGCCACCTTCCGGCGACTGACTACTACTCACTGATAATTGCTCACCGACAACTGAAGCCTGATGACTGACGACTGATGACTGCTCACTGCTCACTGATAACTGCTCACTGCTTACTAACTGATCACTGATCCCTTCTCCCTCCGCACCAACGACCGCAATCGGGTCATTGACCGGGACGATCGTTCCAGGGTCTACCAGGTGTTGTAGCACAACGCCGCTGAAGGCAGATTCGACCTCAACGGTGGCTTTGTCGGTTTCGATCTCGGCCAATATCTCGCCTTTTTGAATCGGTTCGCCCACCTGACGCACCCAGCGGACCAGGGTGCCCTCCGCCATATCGAAGCCGAGTTTGGGCATTTTGATAATTTCGGCCATTATTTCAACACCTCCTTCACCGCTGTTACAATGTCAGGGACTTGCGGCAGGGCGGCCTGCTCCAGTGTGCGGTTGTAGGGCAGCGGCACTTCTTTTTGTGCCACGCGCAGGATGGGCGCATCGGCGTAATCGAAGGCTTCTTCGTATATGCGACTGACCACCTCAGCGCCAACGCCGTAGGACTTCCAGCCTTCTTCTACGACCACCGCGCGATTGGTCTTTTTGAACGATTCTAATACGGGTTCCATATCCAGCGGGCGCAGGGTGCGCAGGTCTACAATTTCGACCTCAATGCCTTGTTTGGCGAGTTCATCGGCGGCTTTCATGGAGAGTTCCAGCCCCTTGCAATAGGTGACGATGGTGGCGTCTTTGCCGGGACGTTGAATTTTCGATTTGCCGATGGGTTCAAGGTACTCGTCCTGCGGCACTTCTCCGCGCACCTGGTACATGGTGGCGTGTTCAAGGAACAACACCGGGTCATTCGAGCGGATGGCGCTCTTGAGCAGGCCTTTTGCGTCGGCTGGCGTGCCGGGGCTGACCACAATCAGGCCGGGAAAGTGGGCAAAGACGGCGTCTGGCGTCTGCGAGTGGGTGGCGCCGAGTTGTCGCCCGCCACCGCCGACGGCGCGGATGACCAGCGGCACCTGGAACTGTCCGCCGAACATATAGCGCAATTTGGGAGCCTGGTTGACGACGTAATCCATGGCCGAGAACGCAAAGTTGATGGTCATCAACTCGGCCACTGGTCGCAGGCCGGTTAGCGCCGCGCCGATGGCCGCGCCGAGGATAGCGTTTTCGGCAATGGGGGTATCCTTAACCCTTTCGGGGCCATATTTGTCATAAAAACCTTTGGTGACGGCATACGTGCCGCCCCACACTCCCACCTCTTCGCCTAGAATGAAAACGGCCGGGTCGCGGTCCATTTCCTCCATCAGCGCTTGCGAGATGGCCTCGCGCATGGTGATTTTAGCCATAGTTTCCTCGTAAGGGAGCAAGTACACAGGTAATTTTCCTGTCTACTCACTCCGCCGCGTAAACATCCTTAAACAACTCTTCCATGCCCGGCTCAGGGCTGGCTTCAGCAAATTCTACTGCTTTGTTGGTTACTGCCTGGGCCTTGTCATCCAGGGCGTCCAATTCGGCTTCGGTAGCGACTTTTTTCTTCAGCAAGTAGGCGCGGAAAATGCCAATCGGGTCGTTTTCCTGCCATTTTTTGACTTCTTCTGGGGCGCGGTAACGTTCTGGGTCGCCCATGGAGTGGCCGCGAAAGCGATAGGTGTTGACTTCCAAAAAGTAGGGTTCTCCATGCTGACGCACATATTGGATGGCTTCTTGCGCGGCAGCATAGACCTTCAGTACATCCATGCCGTCTACGGCGCTGTTTTTCATGCCGTACCCTTCGGCTTTTTGACGGATTTCATCCACTGCCGAAGCGCGTTCCACCGAAGTGCCCATACCATATTGATTGTTTTCACAGACCCATAGCACGCGCAACCCCCAGGTCTTTGCCAGGTTGAGCGCCTCGTGAAAATAACCGATGTTGGTGGCGCCGTCGCCGAACATGCAAATCGTCACGTTGTCGTTCCCGGCGTATTGGTCGCCGAGGGCCAGCCCGGCTGCGATGGGCAGATGCCCGCCGACAATGGCATGGCCCCCCCACATGTTTTTCTCCACCGAAGCCATGTGCATCGAACCGCCCTTGCCCTTCGACATGCCGGTAATTTTGCCGAGCAGTTCTGCCATCACTTCGTTGGCCGAAATGCCGCAATTGAGCGCCACGCCGTGGTCGCGGTAAGCGGTGATGACGCGGTCGCGCGGCTCGCGGGCCGCAATCAGCCCGGTCGAAACTGCTTCCTGACCGATGTAGAGGTGCATGAAGCCGCCAATTTTTCCGGCCTGGTACAGTTCCGCGCCGCGCTCTTCCACGCGGCGGATGAGAACCATTTGGTAGTAAAAATCGAGATATTGTTCTTTTTTCATTTGAAAAGACTCCACATGCGATGCAAAAAACAACACCAGTTTTCTTCTGGCGTTGTGTTGCAAATCAGGGGTGAATTTCGCAACAGAATTCTCATTTAGCCGACCAATGTGAAACCAAAGGAATTTAGGGTCTTTTCCAAAAGTTTTCAGACAGCCTCTAAGGAAAATCGGTATCCTCTCGATCCCTTTGGTTTCTCTCTTTTAGTATTACAGCGCAACGTCCGCGCACGGCGACTGTCATCCTTCTTTGCTGTGGAATCATGTGCGGATTTGACAATCTGCACAAGCAAAAAGGTTGTCAAGCCGCAGAAGCGGCCACCGCGCTGGCTTGGATTGTCAAATCCAAGCCCCTTGCTTGCGAGACGCTCAGAAGCGCCTGCCAATCTTGCGCTGTAATGTTAGAGGGATACTGTTATATCAAGACATTGTAAAGTGAATGACTCTCAATTGCTATCGCATAGCGCGGCTGTGCCACAACCAATTTTGGAGTCCGACAACTCCAGTTGTCGGTATGCCGAAGTCTGGAGACTTCGGACTCCAAACATTCTCAACGATGGGACGATTTTTAGCCGAATACCCTCCTCAAAAATGGTAAAACCTGTACATTCTTTATCTACTTTCAGAGCATCCTTGCAAGCCTCGCTCCGAGAGGTAGGCCAGGTCATTATTTGGAAAAGCCACCAAACGCGCCTCTACATACCTCCCGCGCTCGCAGCCTAGAATGAGGGCGTCTAGGGCGTGGATATTGGCGGCGCGTGTGGTTTTGATGGGTAAGACTACCTCTCGCACGCTTTCATTCAACAGCAGGAAACCCAGACGAGGGTAATCGCGGATGGTATACGATTGCCAGGGATTGGACGAAGACAGACCAGCGCCGCGCGGGAAGGCGCGTGGGTATAGCGGACGTCCGATCAACGCAACGCTCTCGGCTTGTTCTGCAAACGTTTGGATGTCTTCTGCGGTTATGCCTAGCGCCTGGACTTCTGGCAGCCCTGCCAGTTGTTCCTGGATGGCGGATGGCGTAAGGTTGGGGTAACGCGGCGTGGTGATGGCTTTGACCAGCCAGGGCAGGGCGCCAAGAAGCGCAAATCCCAGGATGGATGAGGCATAGACGGCAAAATGGACGGGATAGGCGGCAAGCGGCCGCGCAGAGGGGGAAGGAGGGGCGCCGAATACCTGAGCGATCCACAGCATGACTTCGGCTATTCCAATCCCAAAGTAGAAATAAGCCGTCCAGTCGGCGGGCAGGTCGTAGCGCCAGCCAGAAAAGCGTCCCAAGCCATTGGCCAGCGCGTATCCGATGTTGAAGGCTAACGGCAGCAATCCAAGCCAGCGCCAGCGCTTCCAGGCTGCGCCCAGGCCAATGGCAATGACGACCAAATAGCCGATGAGAAGCAGGATGTTTTGCCACCCCAAAATGCTCTCGAAGGAAGTCCAATAGATGTGGATAGGCGCGCGCAGACCATCGAATGGCGCAATCAACGGCAGCGCCAACAGTGCGCCGATTTCAGTCGCCAGGAAGTGATTGAGGATGAAGCCAATAACGAAGGCAGGGTCGTGCAGGAAAAACGACCATACGATGCCCATCAGGCTCTTGCCCTGTACATTGGTATTGCTGTAATTCAGCAGGCCATCGTAGGTGTATTGACTGGCGATGACTTGATACTCGAAGGAGGTATCGAAACTGAAATGCCCGCTGTGCAAATAATTGTGAGTCAACCAGGGCATGACACTGCACGCCATACCGGCCAGGAAGACCAGTAGCGGTATGAACCACAGCGTCCCTTTAGTTGAACTGCGTTTTTCTGGCCACAGGCTGAGCAAGGCAAGGGCAAGCAAAAACGGCAAAATCAACATAGATTGCGTGCGCAGCAAAATCAAGGCGCCAAACGTGCCGCCGGCCAGGAGAGCGTCTAGGCGCTGCTTTCGTTCCAGCCAGCGAAAAGTTAGCCGGCAGGCCAGCAGGATGAGCAGCAGGGTGGGCAAGTCTACCAGCAGGGTTTTGGTATTCGAGACACGCGTTTGTGAAGAAACCAGCAACGTCGTCCATTCGCGGAAGATGGCCAGCAGGGCGATGAGCAGACCGGCGGCTCGGCTGTGGATGGCTTTGCCCAGCGCGTAGAAGAGTACCGGAATGAATGCCAGAACCAGCGTTTGCCCCAGGATGATGAGGTCGTAGCGTTCGCCAAAGAGCAGATGCAAGAATGCCAGGAAGACAATGTAGAGCGGGCGCGTGGGAATTTCGCCCGCGTAGTCTGTGCCAATCAACAGGCTGTGCGCCATGTAGTCGTAATAGCCGGCGTCGGAGTAGGGGAAGGGGGTATTGGCAGGCGGGTCAATCGGTGAGTAAAAACTGTTTTTCAGGACGGCATTGGGGACGCTCGACCACAGTCCCACCGCCAGCGCCCAGATGAGCAGGGGGAGCAGGAAATCCATCAGGCGCGGGCGGCGCTCGAAAAACGGGAGCAGGTTCAGGGTCTGTCCTGAAGCGAGGCGCAGAGTCAGGAGAAGTCCGCCGCCCAACAAAGTCAGCCCCAGTTGCCAGGTCTGAATCGGCACGCCCGGTTCGCCCCAATAGGCTTTGTCTGGCGTGAGGCCCAGGCGGGTGAGGGCCGCGAATCCAAAGGTCAGCAAGAGCAGCAGGAACGCCGCCAGAGCAGGACGGCGGGCGCTGAAGTCCACTTTTCGGATGCCAAAGCGCAGGATGAGCAGCCACAGTGCGGTTTGGACGCTGAAGACGATGAAGAAGGCCAGCAACGGCCAGGCGCGCTCGAAGAAGGGCAGCAAGCGGGCGGGATCGTACCAGCGCAACCAAAACGCCCCGAGGCCTGTTCCCGCCGCCAGGAGCGCGGAGGCGGCTGTCAGGGAGGCAAAAGCCCTGGGGTGCGCGTTTGGCTCTAGCCAGCGGGCGACAAATGCCGGCCGACGGTACGCGGCTTGCGCCAGCGCCAGGCAGCCGGCCATTGTGATCAAGAGCGGCGCAAAGAGGGCCCAGCGCGCGGCTGAAAAACCCAGGATGAGATGTGTCGCCTCGGCCGGGATGCGCGCCAGGGCAACCAAAGCGGCCGCTGCTTCCAGGAAAACGACAGAGAAGTACAGCGGCCAATGAACGGTACGTTTACTGCCTTTTTGGACAGCCATGTGCTAGAATTGGAAACCTGACCTCGCCGGGACGACCTTGAAAGAGAAGTTTTTGACGTAGCCAAATAGTTGCTGCTGCAATTGCACCCATTCACGCGAATTCATGGCGAGGCGAGCCCCTTGGGCGGTTTCGGCCAGCAACCCAACCTGGATCTGCGGATATTTGCCGTAGATGGTGGCCCAGGCTTCGACAGGTTGCAGTCCCAGGCGCTGAACGCCCGGCACGAACTCTCCTACTACGAACTCGAAATATTCTTGGTCGCGGTCGGGGGATATATCCCAGGTCATGAGGATTTTGACTGCCACAGTTTGCTCCTAACTGCGCTGATAATCTAAGGCGATGACGCGCGTTTCTTCGGGCAGGCTGGCGCGAGTCACTTTGAGGGATGGCGCTTTTTCGGCTGTGTTGAGGCCCATTTCCTTCAGGAATTTGTCCAGAGAGTCGAGTTTGAGTTTGACAGGCGGGGTAGCGTAATGCATGGGAACGACGATGTTTGGTTCCAGCAAACTGACCACTTCGGCGGCTTTGGCTGCGTTCAGGCCGCCTCCTCCGCCTACCGGCACCAGGGCTACGTTCACGGCGCCGAGCGCTTCCACTTCGGTTTGAGTAGGCACTTGTTTCAAGTCGCCTAGGTGGGCTACGGTGATACCATCGTAATCGAAAACGTACAGGGTGTTGCGCGTGACAATGGACGCTCCACGCTGACCGTTGACTTTTTTGCCATGTCCATCGGTCTGGATTCCGGTGATGAAGACGCCGCCGATTTCATATTCGCCGGGCCCGCGGATGATATGCGAGGTTCCTTTGACGGCTTCGATGTGGTTGTGACCGGCTGCATCGTGGCTAATGGTGACGATATCGGCTTTGAGCCTGAGCGGTTCGTACCCGATGCTGTCGTCGAAAGGATCCGTTACCACCGTTGCCATACCGCGCTCGGTGAGACGGAAGCAGGAATGTCCATACCAGGTAATTTCCATGAAGATGAGTTCCTCCAGCGGTTATTATACTGGATGTTCGGATACGGCGCAGAGTGATATTTCTCGAGGAAATTACGCCAATTGTACTATAATAGAACGGCTGTTCCTGTTTAGAAAAGAGACTTCTTATGGAATTCAAACTCCATGCTCCCTTCCAACCGACCGGCGATCAGCCGGAAGCCATTCGCAGCCTGGTCGAAGGCGTACAAAATGGATTTCGGCACCAGGTGCTGCTTGGCGCAACCGGCACCGGCAAGACCTTCACCATCGCTTCCGTCATCCAGCAGTTGCAGAAACCGGCCCTCGTCATGGCGCATAATAAGACTTTGGCGGCGCAACTGTACGCCGAGTTCAAGGATTTCTTTCCAGAGAATGCGGTGGAGTATTTCGTCTCGTATTACGATTATTACCAGCCAGAGGCTTATGTGCCGCGCCATGACTTGTACATCGAAAAAGAGACCGAAATCAACGAGGAGATCGAACGCTTGCGGTTGGCGGCGACCACTGCGCTCATTTCGCGCAAGGATGTCATCATTGTGGCTTCCGTTTCGTGCATCTATGGTTTGGGCAGCCCCGATGAGTTTCTCAAGGCAACGGTGACTTTGCGAGTGGGCGAAATTTACCGCCGTAATGCGCTCATTCGCAGATTGATCGAATCTCAGTATGTGCGCAACGATCTGGACCTGAAGCCGGGTGCGTTTCGTGTGAGGGGCGACACGCTGGAAATCGTCCCTGCTTACGAAGACAAGCGCGGCTACCGCATCACTTTCTTTGGCGATGAAGTGGAGCGTATCATGCAGTTCGTTCCGCTGACCGGTGAGGTGCTGGCCGAGTTACAGCAGGTCTCGATTTTCCCGGCCAAGCATTACATGACCGAAACCGAGAGGTTCAAAGAGGCGCTGCGCAATATTGAAGAGGAACTGGAAGAGCGCCTGGCATTTTTCAAACGGGAGGGCAAATTGCTCGAAGCGCAGCGCCTGGAGCAGCGCACGCGCTATGACCTGGAAATGCTCAAGGAAGTGGGTTATTGCTCTGGCATCGAGAATTATTCGCGTCACCTGGACGGACGCGCGGCCGGCACGCCGCCCTGGACGATGATTGATTTTTTGCCCAGCGATTACCTGTTGATCATTGATGAGAGTCACATGACTATGCCGCAGATTCGCGGTATGTATAACGGCGATCGTTCACGCAAAGAGACGCTGGTCGAATACGGTTTCCGTATGCCTTCTGCGTTGGATAACCGCCCCCTCAAGTTCGAGGAGTTCGAGAAGGTCATGGGCTTTACCATCTATACCTCCGCCACGCCTGGGCCTTACGAGATGGAAAAAGCCGACCAGGTGGTTGAGCAAATCATCCGCCCGACCGGGCTGGTAGACCCTCAAGTAGAGGTGCGTCCCACCCAGGGGCAGGTAGATGATTTGGTTGCAGAGATCAGGCAGAGGGTAGAGCGAGGCGAGCGTGTTTTGGTCACTACGCTGACCAAACGGATGGCAGAAGACTTGTCCGATTACCTGATGGAATTAGGGGTTAAAGTCCATTACTTGCATTCGGAAGTGGAAACGCTCGAACGCGTGGGCATCTTGCGCGATTTGCGCCTGGGGGTGTTCGATGTCATTGTGGGTATCAATTTGCTGCGCGAGGGCCTCGACCTGCCGGAAGTGTCGCTGGTGGCTATTTTGGACGCGGACAAGGAGGGTTTCTTGCGCTCTGGCACGGCGCTGATTCAAACCATCGGGCGCGCAGCGCGTCATGCCAACGGGCGCGTCATTATGTATGCTGACCGCATGACCGACTCGATGAAGTATGCAATTGAGGAGACGAACCGCCGCCGCGCCAAGCAGATGAAGTACAACGAGGAACATGGCATTGTTCCGGTCAGCATCCATAAAGCCATCCGTGACTTGACCGATGGCCTCTCGCTCGAAGCGCGCGCCGTGGCCGAGCGCCAGGCAAAATATGAGGTGAAAGGCAGCGGGATGCCGCGCGGCGAATTGCAGAAAATCATTGCTGAAGTAGAAAAACAAATGAAAGAAGCCGCTCGCAATCTGGAGTTCGAGAAGGCGGCTGCCCTGCGCGACGAGATGTATGAGTTGAAGGCGCTGCTGGCAGAGGAAGAAAACTTGAAGCCGTGGGAAAGGCTCAAGTTGATGGTGGGAGAAGAGTAAATTTGAGAAATCTTTTTCTTTTTTTTATCAAATCTTTACATGTCGAGGGTATCCTGAAAGTAGAAATACAAGGAACGCTATACCTTGAAAAGGAGTACCGCATGAAAAAGATTATCCTCACGGTTACATTGGTCGTATTGGCGCTGGGCGCTTTTGGCGTCGGCGTGGTTGCCGCCCAAGAGGGGCAGCCGCCTGTCTCTGGCTATGGCCGCGGCCTGTTGTACGAATACATGGTAAAAGCCATGGCCGAAGTCGTTGGGTTGCCCGTGGCTGATTTTGAGGCTCGCCATACTGCGGGCGAGACGTTCTATCAGATTGCGCTTTCCCAAGGGTTTACGGCTGAGGAAATTCCAGCATTGATGGTGACTGCTCGCACCAAGGCGCTGGAAGCGGCCGTAGCGGATGGGGTCATCTCGCAGGAGCAGGCCGAATGGATGAAATCACATGGCTTTGGGCGCGGCGGCATGGGCAGAGGCTTTGACGGCAATGGCACTTGCCCGATGTTCACCGTTCAGCCGGGCGCTCAGACTGCGCCGGGGCTTGTCCCCGGAGCCGGAATGTGGGGCAGAGGCGGACGGCGCTAGTAACCCCCTGAGATTTCTTGGAAAAAACGAAACTTCCCGAAGGCCCAAACGCCTTCGGGAAGTTTGCTTGGGGGGTTAGAAAAGGCGTCTTTGCACAAGCGCAGGACGTCCATCTAGCAGCAAGTAAGGCGCAGCGCGCTCGGTCAGGATGCCCAGTTTCTTCAATGCAGATAAATCGCGCAGCCGTTTTTGGCGGCGTGCGCGCAGGATCGCCTCTGCGCCTTTGTGTCCGATGCCCGGCACGCGCAGCAAGTCACCTTTCTCGGCGCAATTGACCTCCAGCGGGTTCTCGGCTAGATTGTTTTGCGCCCAGGCCAGTTTCGGATCCACGGATAACGGCAGGTTGCCGTCGTTGGCAAAAGGCAATTCCTCGAGGTCGAAGCCGTAATCGCGCAACAAGAAGGAAGCCTGATACAAGCGATGCTCGCGCAGCGGATGGGTGGCCGGTTTGTTTTCGAGCGGCGTGTCAGGCACTGGCTTGAAGGCTGAAAAATAGGCGCGCTTGAGACGCACGTTACGATGCAGCCAGGCGGTGGTTGTCAGGAGTTCCAAATCGCTTTCATCTGAACCGCCAACCACAAATTGCGTCGTTGTAGAAGGCCAGCGTCCGTTCCAGCCCAAGTAGGGGGGCTGGCTTTGGCGAATCTGTTCCACCCATTGTAGAGGGCGGAAGAGTTCTTCCAGAAAGATTTTTTGTGGCGCCAAACGCGCCAGGCGTTCGGTAGTTGGCGCTTCCAGGTTGATGGAGACGCGGTCGGCCAGTTGCATGGCGCGTTCAACTTGTGCCTTTTCTGCGCCCGGCATGAGTTTGAGATGGATATAACCGCGGAAGCCGTACTTGAAGCGCAGCATTTCGGCGCATTCGAGCAGGCGGTCCTGAGTCAAGATTCCCCCGCCCGCAATCCCAGAGCTCAAAAACGTACCTTCTGCAATGCCTTTGCGGTTCAACTCCATGAAAACGCGCGCGAACTCTTCCGCTTTGAACGTGGCGCGGCGGAAGTCTCGCCCGGCGCGGAAAGGACAATAGTAACAATTGCGTTCACAGGCTGAGGTCAGCAGGGTCTTGAGCAGTTTGATGGTCTGACCGTTCGGCAATTGCGCTGGATGGACATAAATATCCTGGGCGCAAGCCGAAGTCCCTGCTTGCTTACCGCCTTCGTCATAAGCGCTTGTGGGAGCATGATCGCTGGGGCGGACTTCTTCAGCAGGCTCCAGCGACATTTGTTGCGCCAGCAGAGCAAGACGTTGATATTCATTCACATTTTTGATTATAGAACAAATATTCTAAAAAGTCAATCTTTGCTGCAATACTACTTAGATAAGGACTCCAAAGTCTCAAGACTTCGGGCGAATTCGGGAGATTTCGCACTTCAGAACGTTCTCTAAACAGCATTGACCTTAGCCGCTTCCCGAAATATTGAGATGAGACCCTGTTTACTTGTATCGAAAATGATAGCGCTCTAACAGGGCGTGGATGATCGCCTGGTTTGCTGGGCTGGTTTCTATGAATTGCACACCCAGCCGGTAACTTCCCTTGCTGTTTACGTCTGGCTCACAGCGCATCACAGTGACCGGAATATCCATGTGTTTGACGGTGATGCCTGGCAAATCAGCGGGTAAGTTAAACGTCAACATCACTTGCGCCCCGACTTGCAATGGCTTTTCCCCAATGATTTGGGCGCCCTTCATCGTCAAGTCACCCAGAAAACCCAGCAGGGATTTGCTTGCCAGGTTATACACCGGCGTAAAGGCCATCACCTTCTTACGCGCTTCTGCTCTTCTTTCCTGACTTGATTCGTCCATGGCGGCCTCCTGTCTTGCTTATGATCCAAGTAAGCATTCTATATCGGAAATACTCATGCTATAATATTACCATGACAACTCCCCTACCAGAACTCGCCTCCTCGGAACCCACCCCGCCACCCTCGGCCACCCAACAAGAGACCAGCCGTCGTCAACAAACTGCGCTTGTTGGCGCCATTATTTTCATTGTCTTGTTGGTTGTTGCCATTGTCGCTGCGGTATACTTTTTGATGCGGCCCGATACACCGCCTGAAAACGTTGGGCGTATCCGTGATGTATTTATCATCTTCATGGCGCTCGAATCTTTGCTGATTGGCGCAGCGCTGATCGTGCTAATCGTGCAAGTTGCCAGCCTCATCAACCTGCTACAAAACGAGGTCCGCCCCATTCTGAACGCCACCAGCGAAACAGTCCATCACCTGCGCGGCACAGCGGAGTTCCTGGGAGAAAACGTAGTCGAACCGGTCATCAAACTAAACGGCTACCTGGCCGGCCTGACACGTATGTTAGAATTGTTAGGCGTAAAGAAAAAATAAGCCCACACAACGAAAGGAGACAAACCATGTCTGATCGCGATGAATTTGGAGCATTCTTAGTAGGTTTCATCGTCGGCGGCCTGACCGGCGCTATAGCGGCTTTGCTGTTCGCCCCCCAATCAGGAGAAGAGACCCGCGCTCTAATCAAAGACAAAAGCATCGAACTGCGCGACAAGGCCCAACTGACCGCTGAGGAGGCGCTGGCAAAGGCTGAAGCCGCCGCCCAAGAAGCGCGCGCCCGCGCCGATGAACTGGCCAAACAGGTCAAAGCACGCGGACAAGAAGTTGTCGCTTCCGCAAAAGAGCGCGGAAAAGGCGCCCTGGAAGCCGTGCGAGGCAAAGTCGGCAAAAAAGCCGAAGAGACCGCTTAAAGTTGCCGCCGAACAAATAACAGGGTTTGGCTCCCCAAAGCCAAACCCTTGTTTTGTTTCAAAGTGAACTTGCTCACCTGTCCCCTGCGCCTTTTTTTCCGCCTGCTTTACCATACCTTTGCCTGGACATACGACCTGGTAGCCTGGGTTGTTTCCTTTGGGCGCTGGAAAGACTGGGTGCGGAGCGTGATTCCGTTCCTTGAAGGGACTCGCATCCTCGAACTGGGACACGGACCCGGACATTTGCAGCGCTTCCTGCTGGACCTCGGCCTGCTCCCGTTTGGACTGGACGAATCGCCCCAAATGGGCCGTCTCGCCCGTGCCGGCTTGCACCATCTTGGCTACACGAAAATCGCCCTGACGCGCGGATTGGCCCAAGCCCTGCCCTACGCCAGCCAGACTTTCGATACCGTGGTTTCTACCTTCCCATCCGAATACATCTTCGACCGCCACACCCTGCACGAGGCGTATAGAACGCTGAAAGAGGGCGGCCGGCTCGTCATCCTGCCTTTCGCCTGGATAACCGGCAAGAACGCTCTCGACCGTTTCCTGTCCTGGCTATTCAAAGTCACCGCTCAAACTCCCCCCGATGCGCTGGAAGTCATTGCACAGAGACTCACGCAGCCTGTTGCAAGCGCCGGCTTCAAAGTAGAAATTCGACAGGTCGAAACGCAAGCAAGTCTATTGCTGCTCGTGCTGGCGCGCAAGTGAGGCAGACTTTACGTCGCTTTCCTGCATCTCACGCGGTAAAATCGAAGCGCCCATTTGCATCTCGTTGCGCCGCCGATGGCGAGCAAAAGCAGAACGCAGCAGCAGGTCAATAAAGCCGGCATGACCTCGCTCATCATATTGCAAGATGTAATCTGCCATGCCGGGCTGGTCGGGCGGATAGAAGACAGCGCCCTGCGGGTTGATTTCCAGCATGAACAATTCCCCTTGCGCATCCATGCGGATATCGCACCGCCCGTAGCCGGTACCGTCTAACCCCAAGAATAATTTTTTGGTCATATCACGCAGGCGAGTTGCCAGAGGTTCTTCCAGCACCGGCCGAACGGTCATCTCGTTGAAACGCTGCCATTTCATCGCCGTATGCTTGAAAGATTCCCCTGCCGGAAAGATAATTTCAACCGGCACATACGTGACCGGTTCATTAGGATCGTCTGGGTTCTCGGAAACCAAAGCCGAAAACTCGCGCCCTTCGATGAACTCTTCTACCAGCGCGCCGCCAAACATCTCGACCATGCGAGTCACCTGGGCTTGTAATTGCTCGATCGTCTCGACGCGCGATTCCTTGATCAATCCGATACTGCCATAACTGTTCGGATGCTTGACAATCAGCGGGAAGCGCAACCCCTTCAGTTGACGACGCAGGATGCGTTCATTCGTGAAGCTCCTGCCCTCCGGGTAGCGGATTCCTTGCTGGCGACAAACGCGCTTCATCTCCTCACGCGTCGGTTCATAAAAGTGAGAAGCCGCGCCGGTAAAAGGAACATTCAAAGCCTCCAACGCGCGCACCACATCTATGCCTGGACGGTCGGGCTCATCCGCGGCGCCATCGCACATGTTCAAAAAAACATCGAAGCCGCGCTTGGCAAGCGCGGCCAATTCTTCGGCAACATGCGGGCAATGTAAGTCGTGCATTTCCCAGTCATAAGCCTGCAAATAGTAGGACGGATCGAAAGGATCGTCCCAGGTGGGATCACCCAATACGCAAATTTTCATGATACCTCATCAGGTTAGAGTTAACAATTTGCTATTATATGTATATAGCCTGATAAGGGAAGGGGTAAAAAGGACAAAATTCGAAAGAGATATGTTTCAAATCCGCACCCCGTGCTTATCTGCCAACATAACCTGCACACGCGTCATCTCAGCCTTTTTTTGCTCTTCACTCCAGCCAAGCGCCTCTCCCAGGGCATCGGCCAGTTCACTTAGTCGTTCTCGATTCAATTGTCCAAGCATTGCCAACATCGAACGACGCAGCACCAAATCGTCTAAATGAACGATCTTCTCGGCTTGTCCCAAGAAAGCAATCTCGCGGCGAGAATAACCCGGCAGAGATACCAGAGGGCGATCCTGCTCACGCGCGATGAAAGTGCAAACTTGCTCTGCCCGCATCCCATACCGCTCGAACAAGAATTGCACCCGTTCGCCAGGCAGCCCTGTCCAGGCACATAAGCCATCCAGGAAACGTTTTTGCTCCTGCGGCGTATGCGGGAAGGCACGCCCCCCACCAATTTCCAGGGCAGCCGTACTCTTGCGGCGTTCCAGCCCTAAATATTCCAGCGCTTTGTTGGTCACCTCTTCTGAAAACGCCCGATAGGAAGTCCACTTACCGCCCACCAGCGAGTACACCGGAAAGGTCAGTCCAGTCCACGTTCCTTCCAGCACCTGGATGGAATGGTCGCGGGTAATTTGGCCGGTCGTCTTGGCGCTGCTAAAAGCCAAAGGACGAACGCCGCTGAACCAAAAGACAATCTGGTCACGGGTGACTTTCATATTCGGGAATACCCGCTCGATCATTGCCAAAAAATATTCGATCTCCTCTTCGGTACAACGCGCCTCATCTGGATTCTCGATGGGAATATCCGAGGTGCCAATCAACACCTTGTCGTACAAAGGAAAAATCAAAACAATACGGCCATCTTTGTTTTCAAAGAAGAATTCATGCTCGCCAATGGCCTCCCTTAGAGCAGGGTGATCCAAGATGAGATGAGAGCCTTTCGTCCCTCCGATAAAGCGGGTAGAGACCCCCAAAATGCGATTGGTGAAATCAATCCACGGCCCCGCAGCATTGATGAGCAATTTCGGCTTGACGTGGATGGTTTCGTCGGTCAACTCATCGCGCAAAAGGACTGTATCCGCGCTGCCGCCTGCCAGGCTGACATAGTTCAAGGCGCGGGCATGAGGGCCTTCGCTCTCGGCGTCTAGCGCCAATTCAAGAGCGTAGCGCTCAGGATTCAAAATAGCGCCATCATAATAAGTGGCAGTGTTGATAATGGCTGGATTCAAGTGCGGCCACTTTTTCAACGATTCCTTGCGCCCCCGAAACCGATGGCGCGGCACGATACGTTGGCGTCCTGTATACGCATCGTAGAGTATCAAACCAATCTTGATGACCACTGCGCCTCTTTCGGACGGGCGATCGAGCCAACCCAAGAACTTAAGCGGCGCATTGAGCAAGCCCGAAAACCACTTAAACATGGGAATAGTGGTCGGCAGCGGCTTGACCAGATGAGGCGCGTTACTAATCATACGATTGCGTTCTCTCACCGCCTCGCGCACAAGACGGAATTCGCCGTTTTCGAGGTAACGAATGCCGCCATGCGCCATGTGCGAAGAGGCGGCGCTGGCGCCAGAGCAAAAGTCACCCCGGTCTACCAGCAATACATCCACGCCGTTGAGGGCCAGGTCACGGAAGGTGCCAATGCCGTTGATGCCTGCCCCTACAATCAACACAGAGACTTGGGGCTTTTCCTTGAGCGAGGTCAAGATGTCTTGTCTGTTCATGTTTCTGTTCCGGTCATCAAGTGGAAGACGCAAGAGGGAGGGTTTATACCCACTCAAAAGTGCGCGTCACTGCTTTTTTCCAATGAGCATACATGGCATTTCTTTTCTCGGCATCCATGCAAGGCTGCCATTCCTTGTCACAGCCCCAATTGGCGCGCAACTCATCGAAATTCTTCCAAAAGCCCACCGCCAGGCCGGCCGCATAAGCCGCGCCCAGGGCGGTCGTCTCGGCCACTTTAGGACGAATGACAGGAACATCCAGCAGGTCAGCCTGGAATTGCATCAATAACTCGTTGAAGACCATGCCGCCGTCTACCTTCAGCGTCGTCAGACGCACGCCCGAATCGGCTTCCATAGCGTCCAGCACTTCGCGCGTTTGGAAGGCGGTCGCTTCGAGGGCTGCGCGAGCAATATGCCCCTTGTTGACATAGCGCGTCATCCCAACGATGACGCCGCGCGCATCCGAGCGCCAATAAGGAGCAAACAAGCCAGAGAAAGCCGGCACAAAATAGATGCCGCCGTTATCCTCTACGCTGCGCGCCAGGGCTTCCACATCTGATGACTTTTCGATGAGGCCAAGGTTGTCACGTAACCACTGCACCAATGCGCCGGCAATGGCAATCGAGCCCTCCAAGGCATACACGGCAGGTTGGTCGCCAATTTTATAGCCTAGCGTGGTCAAAAGGCCCGATTTCGACGGCACCGGCTTCTGACCGGTATTGAGCAACATGAAACAGCCCGTTCCATAAGTATTCTTGGCCTCGCCGGGGGAATAACAGGTTTGCCCAAAGAGCGCCGCTTGCTGATCGCCTAAATCGCCACTCACCGGCGCGCCGCCCAAAGCGCCCCTGGCGTTCCCATACACTTCAGAGGAAGAGCGAATTTGCGGCAGCATAGCGCGCGGAATACCAAGCAGGTTCAAGATTTCATCGTCCCAATCGAGCGTGTGCAAATCCATCAACAGCGTGCGAGAGGCGTTCGTAACATCGGTGACATGCGCGCCGGTCAGATTCCAAATCACCCAGGTATCCATGTTGCCAAAGAGCAGGTCGCCTCTTTCGGCTTGTTCACGCGCGCCGGGGATATGATCCAAAATCCACTTGATCTTGGGGCCAGAAAAATAAGTTGCCAGAGGCAAGCCGGTCGTGAGGCGGAAGCGATCCTGGCCACCCTCTTTGGCCAGGTCAGCGCAGATGCTATCGGTGCGAGTATCTTGCCACACGATGGCGTTGTAGATCGGACGGCCGGTGGCCCGTTCCCACACCACGGTTGTCTCACGCTGGTTGGTGACGCCCACTGCCGCAATCTGCGCGGCCTCCACGCCGGCCTGATCCAACGCGCCGCGGATAACGCTCTGCGTGCGCTCCCACACTTCCAGCGGGTCATGTTCCACCCACCCAGGTTTGGGGTAAATTTGCTGGTGTTCTTTCTGCGCTAAGGCAACAATATTCCCCGCATGGTCGAAGAGAATACAACGTGTGCTGGTGGTTCCCTGGTCAATGGCGGCAATGTACTTTGGCATACGCACCTTCCTGAAGTTTTGTCAGGCTTAATTTGTCTCTTTGCAAATACCCTTCCAAAGGCTTATGGTAATCTTCTGAATGTTCTTTCCTTCACATTTTATATCAAATTTGGCATAGAGGCTCTCAAAACGCTAAAAAATGGCTTTTGACTGCATTCTTGATGACAAACGGCCTGTGATTTGCGCTGTTTCCCCATGGGGGTCAAGAGCCTGCATCAGCCCCCCGAGAGCGCCGTAAGATGAAAATGGCAAGCGAAAGCGTCAGGATAATGCCGCCCAGCAGCATCAATTCCAACAACATCAATCGAAACACTTCGGGATTCTCGATGAGGCGCGATTGCTCGGCTGTAATGACCAGCATTCGCCGCACGGCTGCGATCAGCCCCACAATCAAAAACGGCTCAGAGGTGAGGACATGCTGCCGCAGCGAAATGTTGATGGTGTGCAAGATTTCTACCAACATCATCACCAATAATAACGCATCCAGCAAGCGCAAAACGGCGTCATATAAATCGGCTGAAAGACCGCTGAAAAACTGCGCGCCCGCCAAGACCAGCGCAGCCAGCGCCGCTATAATCAAGGCCGCCGCAATGAAATAATAAATCACCCCTTCGAGCCAATTGAACAGACTGACAAAACGATCATCTTTCCTTTGAGCCATATCAGCACCTGTGAATCAACTGATTTGTGCCGCGCCACGACCAAAAACGGCCAACCGTTCACCAAGCGCGCGCCCCACTCAAAAAGGCTTTGCCGCTCATGGGATTCTTGCCCGCCGGTTGAACCTCATCCAAAACCAGCAGCGTGTTATCTCCGGCAAAGACGGCCGGCGTCCCATTCATCACTGTGCGTGCGCCCGGCGGTTGGACAACGTCGCCGAAATCTCTGACAACGTGCGCCTGGCGAATCTTGAGCGGCGCGCCCTGCCAATCCATGAAAGCGCCCGGCCAGGGATGATAGGCGCGCACCTGGCGGGCCAACGCTGCGCCAGAACGATTGAAATCCAGGCGAGCGTCTTCCTTCTTCAACATCGGCGCATACGTCACATCCTGCTCGGCCTGCGGGCGAGGAAGAATCTCGCCGGCGAGATAGCCGGGCAACGTTTCGAGCAATAAGTCCGCTCCCAGCGTAGATAACCTATCCATAAGGGAAGCAGCCGTCTCGTCTGGCAAGATGCGCAGAGCGCGCTGACTGAGGATGGGGCCGGTGTCCAATCCCGCGTCCATTTTCATGATGGTGACGCCCGTCTCTTCGTCGCCCGCGAGGATGGCGGCTTGAACAGGCGCAGCGCCCCGCCAGCGCGGCAACAGGGAAGCATGAACGTTGATGCAGCCAAAACGCGGCAGACGCAGCACTTCAGGGCGTAAAATTTGCCCGAAGGCCGCCACCACAATCAAATCGGGCTGCCAGGCGCTCAACTGCTGCATGGCTTCAGGTTGATGCAATTTTTCGGGCTGGATAATCGGAATTCCCAATTCGAGCGCCAGGGTTTTGACCGGCGGCGCTTTCAATTCGCGCCCGCGTCCCGAGGCGCGGTCGGGCTGAGTGACAACGCCGACGACCTCAGTAGCGCAAGCCTGAGACTTACGCAACGCCCGCAGGCTGGGCAAGGCAAAAGCGGGCGACCCCATGAAAACAATTCGCACAGACATGCTTGACAATTGTAACATAGCGCGCCTGTGCCGCAAACCTTTGTACTTTTGACTGCACTGCAAAAACCATAACCGCCGAGAACGCGGAGCGCGCAGGTTGAAAATTTGCAAAACCCGCATCAAGAGCGCCTTTTCTTTGCAGAATCGGTAAAAAATCTCAGCGTTCTCTGCGCGCTCTGCGGTGCAAATACCTTTTTGCAGTGGAGTCATGCACACAACAAACTGAAATGCTACGCAGAATCTTCGCGGTTGTGCTAGATTCTCAAGAGGAATGCTACATCGAGATAGTACCAACGAGTTATTAATTTGGTTGATTTTTATCCGATTTCATTGTACAATGTATAACATCATCCCACGCCTATACCAGGAGGAACCAATTTATGTCCGAACAACCGATGAACCCCGAAATCACCAGCGATGACAAACTGTGGGCCGCGCTTGGCTACGTTTTTGCCCCCATTGTTGGCATCATCTTGCTCCTGATGGAGGAGAAGAAAAACCGTCCTTTCCTTAAGTTCCATGCTGTGCAATCCATAGCGGCCAGCATTGTATTCTTTGTTGTGGCTTTTGTCATATCCATCGTCACCCTGGGTTTTGGCGGCCTGTGTGTGCCGCTGCTATGGCTGGCATTCCTCTATTGGGCCTATAAAGCCTACCAGGGCGAATACGTCGAAATCCCAGTGCTGACGAATTTCATCAAAGGTCAAGGCTGGGTCTAACCGCTGCACGCTGGTATCGCCTCAAGAAATCGAGGGCGTGGCGCCCCCTTGCTTATTGAAAAGATTCGCGTCTGCCAATATCGGGCCTGCTGTGAGCAGGCCTTTTTGTTTGCAACCAAATCTGGCGGGCTGCGTAAGTCTCATTAAACAAATCACACAGGAGTTCTCATGGGCATCTATTCCCCTTCCCCTGATTCTAAGCCTGGCCTGGTGAAGACCATCGCCGTGCTGACGCTTGTGAACGGCATCGTCAACATCTTTTGGGGTTTGGCGGCCACCGCTACCGTCACCGCCAGCGTTATCCTCATCTGCCTGGCGCCGTTTGCCATCCTGCCAACCATTCTGGGCGTGTTCGAAATCCTCTACGCAATCAAATTGTTGAACGAGCCAATCCGTCCGCTTTGGCCTTCGCAGACCATCGCCATCCTCGAGATTCTCTGCCTGCTGACGGGAAACTTCTTCTCGATGATCGTGGGCATCCTGGCGCTGGTGTTTTATAACGACCCGCAAGTGAAAGACTATTTTGCCCGTTTGAACGGGATGCCCGCGCCAGCCCAGTAGCCAATACCTGCCGCGCCTCCTACGCCCCCCGCGCCTGCTCCCGTTATCCCTGAGGCCCCCGCCCCTGAAGCAGAATCCCCCGCCCCCCAAGCGCCCAAAAAGCCGCGTGGACGTAAGATCGCCGGCGAAGCCGAAACAAACAACAGTTCTGCGTAAGACAAAAAATCAGGATGTTTATCCTCTTGACTTCTGCCGTCGCTGCCCGTAGAATGGAATTGTACAACTTAACGGCAACAGGGAAGAGACTCACACGGGATACGAAAAACGTAGAACGTCATGAGCGCCGAAGGTGCAAGCCTGGAAACGGCGAGGCCAGGTGAAACTCTCAGGCAAAAGGACCCTGTTTCCGAAACACTCTGGAAAATTCCGCAAGGAATACCGACGGTGTAAAGTTAGTCTAATTGTCGGATAGCGATGTCTTATCGTCAAAACCATCTGACCATAAGGCTATGAGGCCGACGACCAGCAGACTAATCGAATCTCTCAGGTTCATGACAGAGGACGCATGATGGTTTATCGTGCGTCCTTTTTGATTCGCCAAATCTTATATCTATCTATTATGAGGAGTATACCTATGAACGTCCCTACAAACCTGCAATACACAGAAACCGATGAGTGGTTCGATCCCGCTACGGGCAAAATGGGCCTGACCGATTATGCCCAAAACCAACTTTCCGACATCGTTTTCGTCGAAATCCTTGTCGCAGTAGGCGACACTCTCGAAGTCGGCAAAGCCATCGCCTCGGTCGAATCGGTCAAAGCCGCAGCAGAGGTCTACGCTTCTGCTGCCGGTAAAGTTGTCGAGATCAACAGCGCCCTGACCGACAAACCCGAAACCCTAAACTCCGATCCCTTCGGCGAAGGCTGGATGGTCAAAGTGGAGGGCGGTGTGCCGGGCAAAGTGATGGACGCCGCTGCATACACCGCTTATTGCGAGAGTAGAGCGCATTAGTCAGTGATCAGTTATCAGTTATTAGTTATCAGTAATCAGTAATCAGTGTTCAGTGAGCAGCGTTCAGCAAGCAGTGTTCAATAGGCAGCGTTCAGCGAGAAAGCCGAAAACTGAACACTGAAAACTGGAGTTACCATGACCTATATCCCGATTTCCCCAAAAGAACGGGACGCGATGCTTGAGACCATCGGCGTGAAATCGTTAGATGATCTCTTCAAAGACATTCCTGAAAAGCATCGCTTCCCCACACTCGATTTACCGCCTGCTTTGTCCGAAATGGAAGCCGCTGCCGAGTTGAGCGAACTGGCTGAAGCCAACGAATCCACCAGGCAGTTGACTTCCTTCCTCGGCGCAGGCATGTACAATCACTATATCCCCTCTGTGGTGGACCACATCCTGCGGCGCGGCGAATTCTACACCGCTTACACCCCCTACCAGCCCGAAATCTCGCAAGGCACACTACAAGCCATCTTCGAATATCAATCTCTGATGTGCGCACTGACCGGCATGGAGGTCTCCAACGCTTCGCATTACGACGGCGCCACCGCTACGGCTGAAGCCGTCAACCTGGCCTACGCCCAATTCCGCGGCAAACGGACAAAGGTGGTCGTCTCGCCCTCGGTGCATCCGCAATACCGCGCTGTCGTCCGCACCTACACGCAAGGCATGGGTGTGGAAGTGACTGGAGATGAGGCAAAGTCAATGAGCGGTGAGCAAGTACCAGCGAGCGGCCTTGAGGCGCTGATAGACGATAACACCATGCTGGTCATCGTCCAATATCCCGACTTCTTCGGGCGCATCTATGACTATACGCAGTTCATCGCGTCGGCCCATCAGAAAGGCGCGCTGGTTTGCGTAGTGGTCAACCCTATTGCCCTGGCGCTTTTTAAGACGCCCGGCGAGATGGGCGCAGATGTGGTGGTCGGCGAGGGCCAGCCGCTGGGAATCCCGATGTGGTACGGCGGCCCGTCGCTGGGCATCTTTACCACCCGCAAACAATTTGTCCACAAGATGGCCGGGCGGCTGGTGGGAGAAACGGTAGACCAACGCGGGCAGCGGGCTTACGTGCTGACCCTGACCGCCCGCGAACAGCACATCAAGCGCGAGCGCGCCACCTCCAACATCTGCTCCAATCAAGGCTTACTGGCGCTGGCCTCGGCAATCTACCTGAGCGCCGTTGGCAAGCAAGGACTACGCCAGGTAGCCGAATTGTGCTACCACAAAGCCCATTACGCTGCCGCGCAATTGAGCCAGATTCCTGGCGTTGGGTTGTGCTTCGACGAACCGTTCTTCCATGAATTTGCCTTGTGCTTGCCCAAATCAGTCGAAGAAGTCAACACGCACCTGCTGGAACACGGCATCTTAGGCGGCTACGACCTGGGCCAAGATTACCCCGCTCTCGAAAATCACATGCTGATTGCCGTGACCGAAATGAACAGCAAGGAAGACATTGACGCACTGGTCGAGGCGGTTGCGGAGGTGTGCCATGACTGAGTTTGCGCTGAACGGCGAACCGAAAGTGGTTGAACCCACCATTTTCGAACTCTCCTCCCCAGGACGTTGCGGCGTCTCTTTCCCCGACCCAGACGTGCCGCGCTCCGAATTGCCCGCTTCTCTGCTGAGAGCCGACCTGCCCCTGCCTGAACTAGCCGAAGTGGACGTGGTGCGCCATTACATGCACCTGTCCACCTTCAATTACAGCGTGGACAGCGGTTTCTATCCGCTCGGCTCGTGTACAATGAAATACAATCCCAAAATCAATGAGGATACCTGCCGCCTACCGGGTTTCCTGTACACCCACCCGCTACAACCCATCGAAACCGTGCAAGGCAACCTGGCGCTGATGTACACTTTGCAAGAATGGCTCAAAGAAATCAGCGGCTTTGCGGCAGTGACATTACAGCCCGCGGCCGGGGCTCACGGCGAATTGACCGGCGTCCTCATCATGCGCGCTTACCATAAATCGCGCGGCGACCACAAGCGCGTCAAGATGCTCATCCCCGATTCGGCGCACGGCACCAACCCCGCCTCCTCGGGCATGGTTGGCTTACAAATCGTCCAAATTCCCTCTGACGCGCGCGGCAACGTAGATTTGAAAGCCCTCGAAGCCCAATGTGACGATACGGTGGTCGGCATGATGCTGACCAACCCTAACACCCTCGGCCTATTCGACGAGAACGTGGAAAAAATCATTGAACTCGTCCACGGCTGCGGCGGGCTGATGTACGGCGACGGCGCCAACCTGAATGCCCTGCTAGGCATCGTCCGCCCCGGCGATTTAGGCTTCGACGTGATGCACTTCAACTTGCATAAGACCTTTGCCGTCCCGCACGGCGGCGGCGGACCCGGCTCCGGGCCGGTAGGAGTCGCCGCGCATCTAGCCGACTTTCTGCCAGCGCCCATCGTGGACATCCTCGAACAAGGCGATGAAGAGATGGCGCCGCTATTTGGCTTTGTCACCCCCGCCCAGACGATTGGCCGCGTAAAAGCCTTCCATGGTCACTTCGGCGGCGGGATGGTGCGCGCTTTTACCTATATCGCCATGCACGGTTCAGACGGTCTGAAGGATGTCTCTCGCTATGCCGTGTTGAACGCCAATTATCTTTTGGCGCGCTTACGCGACACATATCACATCCCCTTCGACCGTATCTGTATGCACGAGTTTGTCGCCGAGGGCCGCTTTGAAGGCTCGGATGTGCGCGCGCTTGACATCGCCAAGCGCCTGATGGATTACCGCTTCCACCCGCCGACGAACTATTTCCCGCTCATCGTCCATGAAGCGCTGATGATCGAGCCGACCGAGACTGAAAACAAAGATACCCTCGACGCCTTTGCCGAGGCGCTCATTCAGATTGCCGAAGAAGCCAAGACACAGCCCGAATTGCTTCACTCTGCCCCCCACATCACCCCCTTTGGCCGCATGGACGAAGTGAAAGCCGCCCGCGATTTGGTGCTGTGCTGCTGGCTGCCAGAAGGATACGACCCGGAAGCCTGAGAACGCCCAATGCCACCGGCCAAAAATCTCTTGCGCCACTTTTTTGTGGTAAAATGCAAGCCGTCGAAACGCCGCCTCCGTATGGAGGCGGGCTTTTTGCCCTGTACTGCCGGAGCGAGAATGTCCGAAAAAAACAATCTTTCAGATGTCAATTCAGACGACCTGCTGCAAGTTGCCAACCTGCACAGCAGCAGCGCTGAAATGGTAGAAGCCGAATTGGTGAGGATGCACCAAAGCATCGTTCAAGAAATAACCGCCGAGGAAATCGAATTGCACCAAAGCGCTGCCTTCGATGTCACAACGGCCAATCTGAACGCTCACGAAACGGCAATAGGCATGGTGAGCGCCAGTGAAGTGCAAATGACCAACAGCGCAGTCGGCGCCATCCGCGCAGAAAACGTCACCCTGACGGGTCATGGCGGTGCCATTCTGGCCGATTCTGTCAGCCTGGGCAACACCTATGCCGGCGTAGTAGCAGGCCGCGAGGTGCGAGGCGAACGCATCAACACCCTACTGCTGCTGAGTAATCATATCGAAGGCAATATCCAAACGGTAGTAGATACGCGCGGCGCGCTGCTGGCCGGTCTGACCGGCGGCCTGGCGGGAGGCTTGTTGTTGCTGGTAGGACGGTTCTTGTTACGGCGCAAAGCGTGAGGCAAATCTGATATTTTATGTCATCATCCGGCCTCTTGCCGGCTGAATCAATTCATTCAAAGAGCGAAGGTAATCTTGCGCTACGCAAGGTGAGAGGCGCTCGAGGAGTAAATAATGGAGAAAGTTGTACTAAAAGCAAAAAAGCGGGATGTGGTTGGCAAGCAAGTGCGCGCCTTGCGACGGGCAGGTGAACTACCTGCCGTCCTCTATGGGCGTCATATCAAACCCCTCAACATTGCCCTGGATGCCCATAGCGCAACGCAAATCTTGGCCAAACTGACCTCGTCCAGCCTGGTGACCGTCGAAGTGGATGGCAATGGATATCCGGCCCTGGTGCGGGAAAAACAGCGCAATTTCATCAAAAACACCCTGCTGCACGTTGACTTCCTGGCAGTCTCTTTGACCGAGAAGATCAACGCTAACGTGTCCATCCAACTCGAAGGCGTTGCGCCGGCGGTCAAGGACTTCAATGCCATCCTGGTGCCCGGCTTGACCGAACTGGAAGTGGAATGCCTGCCCACCGACCTGCCCGAACGAATCGTGGTGGATATTTCTGGCTTGAAAGAGATTGGCGATGGTCTGTACGTCCGCGACCTGATCATCTCCGACAAAGTTGAAGTGTTGAACGATCCAGACGAATTAATTGTCGTGGCTACCGCTATGGCCGCCGAAGAAGTGGAAGCCGCTGCCGAGGGCGAAACTGTTGAACCGGAGGTCATCGAGAAAGGCAAGAAGGAAGAGGAAAAAGCCGAATAACCTCTTTCGGAATACTCATAAAGAAAAAGACAGCGCTCTTGCTGTCTTTTTTGTCGCCCTTTATCCTGCAACCGGCGTAGAGTAATTACGTTTCACTTGTGTTTATCCAATCAAGGCCCTAACTCGGACAAGACGAAATCAACATAAAGTACACAAGTACACACGTACACAAGTACATACGTACACAAGGGAGAGGGGATAACGCGAAAATTCAAGTGATTTGCCCCCTCTCCCGCCGGGAGAGGGCCGGGGTGAGGGCGATTTACCAGAACAAATGTTTAATCTAACATTGTCAAGCTATTCAGCAGGCTCTAACAGCCTGTCGGAGAAGACTTGAAAATTGCCCTATTGCTCCGTTGGATTGCCAAATCCAACGGTTTACAACTCATTTTGCCCAGTTCGGCCTGGATTTGGCAATACTCATTCTGGGTACTTTCCAGGCCAGCGATGCCTGAATAGTTACGTTTAATCTGACATTTCATTTTGCCAGCCAAGTGTATAATAAGCGCAAGGTTAATGGCGCGCAATCAAAATGGAGACCAAGCCGTTGCCTTTGAATAACACTCTACGGCTTTGCGCTTAATCAAAGCGGAGATATATAAAATGACACTCACTATCATTCTTACCACTCTTATCATCATCGCCCTGTTAGCACTTGGCGGCGGCCTGGTTGCCCTCATTGCGTATGGATTGGGCTGGCTCATTCACCTGCTGACGAAATTCGACCTGTTCCAGTCCACCCTGCTTGGACTGGCAGGGATATTTGTCTTTGGAATTCTCTCCGAACGCATCCTTGCGGCTATGATGTCCATCGCCAGCAACGACCTGGAAGAAAAATTCGATTTCGACGATGAGGATGAGTACGAGGACGAAGATTTTGACGATGAAGATTTTGAGGACGAAGACATCGAAGAAGAGCCGCTTGCCTATCCAGGCGTTCCGCGCTGGCGCCAACCGCTCAAGCAAGTAGATTTTTCTAAAGCGCGGCCAAACGACTTGTGTCCATGCGGCAGCGGACGAAAGTACAAGCACTGTCATGGCGTTAAACGACAAAACACATGAATTTTTGCTCCGCCAAGTCGTCGAATCACCCACATCCTGGCTATGTTCTTGATTTGGAAGTCAAAGATACTCTGAATCGCTGACTTTTCGTCACGAGGAACGTTTCATCGCTGAAGCCAAACAGCCCGATAGACGGTAAAACACCTACTGCCTTTTCTTACCCATTGCGCCAACGCCAGCCAGCAAGAACGAAAGACCGATCACCGCCGCAGCAATAAGGAGGCTGTTCTTTGAGGCGGACCTGGCGTGCAAGGTTTCCACGGGCTGGCTCGTAGCAACCTGCGTGAGCGTAGGGGCGACTGGCGACGCCAGCGCCACGGGATATGTCTGCGTAGCGACCAGGGACGGGGGAGACGTCAACGAGGCGGGCGCGGGCTGGGTGGCCCCGGTTTTGATGAGCAACTTCTGTCCCGGCGCGATCACTTCTGAAGACAGATTATTCAGGCGTTTAATCTCCGCAATGGTCGTATCGTATTCAATCGCCAGCGTCCAGAGAGTTTGCCCGTATTGGACTTCGTGGAACACCTCCCCGCCCGGCAAGGCAGTATTCCGCGTGACCGGCAGCATGTCTTGGGGCGACAACCCATACTGGGCTGCTTGCGTCGCCAGGCCAATGCAAGCGGCTTGCGTCATCGGAATGCCGGTCAGGATGGGATAGGCGTCATATTGCATCTTGCCGCTGTTGGTGCTGAGCGCGGTTTCCAGCACTACATAGATCTGGTCGCTGACCGCCACCGCCGCGCCGATGTCGCTGCGCTCAGGCGAAAGCATGGTGTTGGTGTGCAGGTCATCGCTCAGCCACATGGAAACCGCATCCTGGGCTGTCGAAGCGACGCCCCAGTTCTCTGAGCGATAACCGTCCAGCGACAGGTCGCCCAATAGCGGGTAGCCGCGCGCCAACAAGTCCTGTCCAAGCGTCACCCCGCAGGGGCGCTCATGCCCGACTGCGCCTCCCGAGGCGGCTAATGCGCTGGCCTGCTCCGCCGCCACCTGCATCAGGACGGGATGGACGGAAAGCGCGTTCAACCCATGCGAAAGGCGCAGGTCGTTAACTGCGCGGATGATCTCCGCCGGGGAGGGCGCGGAAGCGGTCGGCGTCCCGGTCGGAAGCGCGTCCTGCCACGGGTAGGAAAGATTCTCATGCGCCGAAGCAGGCCGAAGCGGGAAAAGAACGAAGAGTCCCACCACAAGGGTAGCCAGCGCAGGCCACGTCAATTTCTTCTTCATAAATCATCCTGGTTATCTGTTGCAAATTGTAAGCGAAAAGTAACAGGAAATCCTGCTTTTGTGACGCGCCGCCGTTATAATGGGGGTATGTTCATTGACGAGGTAGAAATTTTCGCAAAATCCGGCCAGGGCGGCGACGGCGCAGTGCATTTCCGCAAGGAAAAATATGTCCCGCGCGGCGGTCCAGACGGCGGCGACGGCGGCAAGGGCGGCGATGTGATTCTGGAGGTCAAAGAGACGCTGAACACGCTCCCCTTTCGCCACAAGGAACGCTTTGTGGCCCAAGCAGGCCAACCTGGTGGCCGACAAAATATGTCTGGCAAATCGGGCGAAGACCTGGTCATCCACGTTCCCCCCGGCACATTGGTCTATGAGATTTTGGAAGACAACTCTCTTGCTTTGCTAGGCGACCTGACGCAGGTCGGGCAACGTTTGACGGTGTGCAAGGGAGGTCGCGGCGGGCGGGGGAACACACATTTCAAGAGCCCGATCAATCAGGTGCCGCGCACCGCCGAAAAAGGCGAACCCGCCCAAGAAAAACGCCTCAAACTGGAACTCAAACTGATCGCAGACATCGGGCTGATCGGCGTCCCCAACGCCGGCAAAACCACCTTGCTCTCGGCTCTGACCAACGCCCGCCCCAAAATTGCGCCCTATCCTTTTACCACCCTGGAGCCCAACCTGGGCGTAGCCGAGATTGACGAGCATACGCGCGTGGTATTGGCCGACATTCCCGGCTTGATCGAGGGGGCGCATGAAGGCGCCGGTCTGGGACATGATTTCTTGCGTCACATTCAACGTACACGCGTCTTGATTCATCTGCTAGATGGACTGTCCCCCGATCCGCTGGCAGATTACAGCCAGATCAACAGCGAACTGGCGCTTTTTGACCCAACCCTGGGGAAAAAGCCGCAAATCGTGGCCTTGAACAAAATAGACCAGCCCGAAGTGCAGGCGCAGTACGAAAAAATCAAAGCCGTCTTCAAGCGAAAAAAAGTGGACTTGCTGGCCGTCTCGGCGCTGACGCGCACCCATACGCGCGAGTTGCTCTTGAAAGCCGCCGCCAAATTGGCCGAAACGCCGCCCGCAGAACCCCTGCAAGCGCCCCTTCCCGTCTATCGCGCCGAGGAGGATGCACGCGCCTTTGTGGTCAGCCGCGAGGCGGACGGCAGTTGGCGCATCTCCGGCGCGGCCATCGAACGCTCGGCGGCTATGACCTATTGGGAACATGCCGGTTCCTTGCGCCGCTTTCAAAAATTGATGGAGCGCCTGGGCGTGGACGAGGCCCTGCGCTCGGCCGGCATCGAAGAAGGTGACACCGTTCATATTGGAGACTTTGAGTTAGAGTGGCAGGAGTAACCACAAAGGGAAAAAACATGTCCAATCAAATATATGATTTCGTCATCGTTGGCTCCGGCTTTGGAGGCTCGGTCTCAGCCATGCGGTTGGCCGAAAAGGGCTACTCCGTGCTGGTGCTGGAGAAGGGCAAACGCTTCGAAGATAAGGACTTTGCCACAACCAATTGGCAATTCTGGAAGTATCTGTGGGCGCCTGCTCTGCGGGCCTTTGGAATCCTGCAAATCACCTTGACCAAAGGCGCAATGGTGTTGCACGGCGTGGGCGTAGGCGGCGGCAGTTTGGGATATGCCAATGTGCTGGAAGTTCCCAGCCAGGCCACTTTCGACACGCCCGCCTGGAATCGTCCGCTGGCGTGGGGCAAGGCGCTTGCGCCTCATTACGAGACCGCCAAGAAAATGCTCGGCGTGACGCGCAACCCAAAATTGTGGAAAGCCGATGAAGTGTTGTATGCTCAAGCCGAAGAACGCGGGCTGGGTCACACCTTCCGCGCCACCGAGGTGGGGGTGTTTTTCGGTCCCGAGGGACAAACTGTTCCCGATCCGTATTTTGACGGCCAAGGTCCCGAACGCGCTGGCTGCCGTCACTGCGGGGGATGTATGGTTGGCTGCCGCTACAACGCCAAGAACACCTTGCCCAAAAACTATCTATACTTTGCCGAGAAATATGGAGCGAAAATCATCGCCGAGGCCGAAGTGACCAACGTGCGTCCGGTCAACCTGGAGGATAGACAGGGGTACGAGGTGACGTATCGGTCTTCGACCCGCTGGTTTGACGGGGACAGGCAGCGGGTCCACGCGAGAAGCGTGATCTTTGCCGCGGGCGTAATGGGGACGATGGGCCTGCTCCTGCGCCTGCGGGAGTCGTCCTTGCCGCATCTTTCCCCACGCCTGGGCGAGAACGTGCGCACCAACTCCGAGGCGCTGCTCGGCTCGGTGGCGCGCAAATCGGACATCAATTATTCGGAGGGCATCGCTATCACGTCCATCTTCAACGCCGACGAGGTGACGCGCATCGAGCCGGTGCGTTACCCTGACGGCTCGTCGCTGATGCGCTTCGTCTCTGCGCCGCTCATCTCGCACGGCGACAGTGTGCCGGTGCGGATGTGGAAGTCGTTGCGGTGGAGCCTGACGCATCCGCTGGACTACCTGAAAGCGATGGTGCTGCCGGGCTGGGCGCATAACGTGACGATCCTGCTGGTGATGCAGCACGTGGATAACCGCATGAAATTCCGCCTGGGGCGCGGCCTGCTGTCGCTCTTCCGGCGCGGGCTGGTGGCCGAGCCAGACCTGGACAAACGCATCGGCGCGCGCGTGGATGTGGGGCACGACATCACGCGCCAGTTCGCAGAACGGACGAACGGCGTGCCGATGGGTTCGCTGGGTGAGAACCTGCTCAACCTGCCCACCACTGCCCACATCCTGGGCGGAGCGCCCATCGGAAAGGACGCCTCGGAGGGCGTGGTGGACGAAAACTTTGCCGTGCATAATTACCCCGGCCTGTATATCGTGGACGGCTCGGTCATGCCCGGCAACCCCGGCGTGAACCC
>JBBITF010000007.1:0-32471 GCA_037440925.1 Chloroflexota bacterium | reverse complement strand
TATGACAGAAAAAACCGACCTTTACACTACCACCCCCAGCCGCATCGTCATGTACAGCGTGGACTGGTGCCCAGACTGCCGCCGCGCGCGCTTCTTCTTCAAGCGCAGGAACATCCCTGTGCTGGATGTCAACGTGGAGCAGGACAAAGAAGCCGAAGCGTTCGTTAAAAAGTTGAACAACGGCAACCGTTCCGTGCCGACCATCATCTTCCCCGATGGCACCACAATGGTCGAGCCGTCTGAGGCAGAATTGTCGGCAAAGTTCAACGGAAACACAGCCTGAGGCCCATCGCCACGAGCAAAAGCAGCACCAGGCGGCGGAAGAAAGCCGGTTGCAGCCAGCGATCCAGGCTGAAACCGGCCAACAGTCCCAGCAGCATGAAGGGCAGCGAAGGCCAAAACATGCTCATCACCTGCGGGGTGAGATTGCCCTGCATGGCATGGCTGACCAGGACCACCACGCTGCACAGCACGAAATACCCCGACAAATTGCTCTTGAACACTTTGGGAGGCCAGGCGCGGCTATCTGCATACATAATGACTGGCGGGCCAAAGGTATTGTATGCGCCGCCCAGCAAGCCCCCCAGGAAGCCCGCCAGGTAGGCCCACAGCGGATGTGCCAGGGGCGGCAATTGCCTTCCCAACAGCGCATAGAGCGCATAGCCCGTCAGCACAACTCCCAAGAGCGTCAACGTCAGGCGTTCATCCCAATGAGACAAGAAATAGAGACCTAGCGGAATGCCGAACAAGGTCGCCAGCGCCACCCGCCAAATGGCGCGCAAGTCCAGCGCCTGACGGTAACGCAGGAAGACAGAAAAGTCCACCAAGATAGAAATGACCGCCACCAGCGGCGTCGCCAGACGAATGCTGATGATAAACGGCAACAAAGCCATTGCCACCAACGCCACGCCAAAACCGGACAGGCTCTCGGTAAAAGCCGCCAGAAAAATGACCAGCCCAATTTGCCATGTCATTGCGTCCATGCCTGCTCCCTTGATAAGATAATCGCCCTCTTTAAGCGTTCCGCCGCTGGGTGAGGGGGGCACCCAACGGCGGAACAACTATTATTGTACATAATTTATCGAAAAAATGCAAGGTTTTTTATTACTGGTGATTGCCCACATCTTGAGGGCAGGGCGTATTCTCTAAAATTACGATGTAAGTTTGGGTAAATGCTTTCGAGCGCTCCGCCAGCAAGAGGCTTGGATTTGGCAATCCAAGCCAGCGGAAGCAATCCAAGCCAGCAGAAGCAATCCAAGCCAGCGGTGTCCAAGCCGCCCTTTTTTGCTCGTGCGGATTGCCAAATCCGCACGAGCAAAAATGTCTTCAACCAGCAAAAGCAATCATCACGCCGGCCTGGCAACCCTCACGCCGGCCTGGATTGCCAAATCCAGGCCCCCTGCTTGCCAGACGCTCAAGAACGTCTGCTCAACCTCTGCTGTATGGTAAGCAGTTACCTGAAAAGCCGCGACATGAAATCGAAATGATTTTCCCTCTTCGTCGCGTTAAAATGATAAAAAAATGAGCTTCTCGAATCTCTACAGCCTCTCTGCCCTGGCTACTGTCCTGCTCTCCATCCCGGTTGCGGCCATTGCCTGGAGGCAGCGCTCCGTTCCCGGCGGTCTGCCCCTGACTCTGCTCATGGTCACGACAGGTGAATGGGCCTTTGGCGCAATGTGGGAGTATGCTACCACCAACCTAAACGCGAAAATCTTCTGGTCGGTCTTTGAGTACGCCGGCTCGCTCAGCGCGCCGGTCTTTTTCTTATGGTTCAGCCTTCAGTATAACGGCTTCTCGCGCTGGAGATGGCGACGCATTCGCTGGCTGTTCATCGTGCCGATGATCTGCTTCTTGCTGGCCGCCACAAACCCCTGGCACCATTTGATTTGGACAGGTTTCACCCCCTCGCCAGCCGCTCCCAATCTTGTCATTTATTGGCACGGAATCGCCTTCTGGATTGGCGTGATCGGCTATTCTTATCTGCTGATGGCCGTCGGCACAGCGCTTATTCTCATCCCCTACTTTCGCTCTTCGCCTCTGCATCGGCCTCAAACCCGCCTCCTGCTGCTAGGAGCATTGACGCCGTGGGCCAGCAACGTGTTTTACCTGCTGCCCATCAACCCCCTGCCTGGTCTGGATTGGACGCCGCTTGCGCTGGTCTTTACCGGTGCGACGTTGGGCTTAGCCATGCTGCGCTTCCGTCTCCTCAGCCTGTTGCCGCTGGCGCGCGCGGCCCTGCTCGAACGGATGCCCAATGGCGTGATCGTCCTCGACGAAAACAAGCGCCTGCTCGACATTAACCCGGCAGCGCAAAAATTCTTCCACATCTCGCGTCACAGGTTGTTTGAACCGGCAGCACAGGTCTTGCCCGATTGGGAACAACTGGCCGGCGCCTTTTCGCCAGAAAACGAAGCCACCATGCGACTCCCCCCTCGCTGGGAAGTGGACATTTCCCCCTTCTGCCGCTCAGACAACAGTTTCGGCGGCTGGATTCTCCTGATTCGGAACATCGAAGCGCAATACCGCGCCGAACAAGCCCTGCAGCGGCGAGATAACATCTTGCAAGCCGTCGGCTGGGCAGCGCAGGAATTTCTCAACCCAAAAACCGAGCGCCTGGACTTTTCTAAGATGCTCGAAGCGCTTGGCAGGGCGGCGACTGTCAGCCGGGTGTACATTTTCGAGCGTTTTCTGAACGAAGAGGCGATTCCGCTGGTCAGCCAACGCTACGAGTGGGCTAATGAAAGTATTGCGCCGCAGATAGATAACCCCGATTTGCAAAATCTGCCCTACTGCCAGGCCGGTTATCAACGCTGGGAAGACGAACTTTCCCAAGGGCGTTTTATCGTTGGCCTGGTGAAAGACTTTCCTCCCACAGAACGCGACTTGTTGCAAAGCCAAGACATTCTTTCGATTGCCGTCGTTCCTATTTTCAAAGATGGGGTATTTTGGGGATTTATCGGCTTCGACGAGTGCCAGGAAGAACGCCAATGGACGCAAGCAGAATTGGGGGCCCTGAAGATCGCCGCCGACCTAATCGGCAGCGCCCTGGAAAAGCAAGAAGCCGAACAACACCTGCGCGAGTATCACTGCACGCTCGAACTCATGCAAGAGATTCTCCACCTTGCCCTGCAAGCCTCCGACATCAACCAAATGGGACAAATCCTGGTAGATCGCCTGGGAAGCCTGATCGGCGCCGATGGCTGCTTCCTCACGCTGTGGGATGAAAATCAACGCCTCCCACTGCCGCTGGCTGCCTACGATCCCTTTCGAGATACCTATCGTTCTATGCAGGCGCTTCCCGGCGAAAAAACGTTCACCTCCTCTGCTTTAGAGGCCGGTCATCCCCTCATTATCGAAGATACCCATCACTCCCCGTATGTTAGCGAACGAATCTCAAAAATGTTCCCCTCGCGCTCCATGCTGGCCCTGCCGCTCATCGCCGACGGCAAGAAACTTGGCGCCATTTTACTCAGTTTCAATGAGCAGCATTCCTTTCACCAGCAGGAAATCATCATCGCCGAACAGGCCGCCAACCTAGTAGCCCTGACAATTGCAAAATTTCAGGCTATCGAAGACGCCCGCCGCCGCGCCGAGGAAGCCGAGACCCTGCGCCGCGCCGGCGCGGCGGTGGCTGCCACTCTCCACACCAACCAGACCGTGGACCTGATTCTGGAACAACTGGCCAAAGTCGTGCCCTACGACAGCGCCTCGGTGCAATTGCTCTATTCCACCTACCTGGAAATTATCGGCGGACGAGGCTGGGCAAATCCCCAAGAGGTCATCGGCATGCGTTTTTCCCTATCTGAGGACAATCCCAACGCTCGCGTGGTTGCACAGCGTCAGCCGCTTATTGTCTCCACCCCAGATCAATATGCCGAATTCCGCAAACCTCTCCATCAACACATCCGCAGTTGGCTGGGAATTCCTCTGATCGTGCGCGATAAAGTCATTGGCATTCTGGCGATAGACAGCGTCCAACCCAATTACTTCAGCGAGGCGCACGTTCAACTGGTCACAGCCTTTGCCGATCAAGTTGCGGTTGCGCTCGATAACGCCCGTCTGTTTAGCAAGACTCAAGAACTGGCGCTTACCGACCCGCTGACCGGCCTCTACAACCGGCGCGGCTTTTTTGAAATAGGTCAGATTGAGTTTACTCGCGCCCACCGTTTGCAGCGTCCTTGTTCGCTGTTGATGATTGACATTGACCATTTCAAGCGCATCAACGACCGCTACGGCCATGCCGAAGGCGGCGACCCCGTGCTGCAAGCGCTGGGAAAATATCTCAAAGAAGATACGCGCGAAATTGACCTGGCTTGCCGTTACGGCGGCGAGGAATTTGTCCTCCTCTTGCCAGAAGTGGACACTTCCCTTGCCAAAGACATTGCCGAGCGGCTGCGTCAGGGGATTGCCAGCCTAAGAGTGAAAATCAACAGCCACGAGATTGCCTTTACCGTGAGCATTGGGCTGGCAACCAGCAACGATACCATTTCTTCGCTCGAAGCCCTGATTGCCGCCGCCGACCAGGCAATGTACCTGGCCAAACATCGCGGCCGCAACCAGGTGACAATTCACCGTTAAGGGCAACTCCTACGCTCCAGCACAAATTTGCCTTTCAAAGTAGAGAAGCCTTCCATGAATAGGGCCACGAATGCTCGAATGGAGGCTATTCGTGAATTCGTGGGGCATTCGTGAACGGTGGACGGTTTGCTATTAGAAAAGACTCGCATAGGTAGTGGACTCTACTGTAAAAAGGGTGTTTCTAACGCAAAGGCGCAAAGTCGCCAAGATTTTTTACCGATTCCGCAAAGAAAAGGCGCTCTTGATGCAGGTTTTGCAAATTTTCAACTCTGCGCGCTCCGCGATCTCAGCGGTTAATGGTTTCTGCAGTGCAGTCACTATTCGTATATAATCAACTCATGAAACGAACGGGACTCTTCACCGCGTTGATTGTCTCTCTGGCGCTGACGGCATGCGCGCCCAAGGACGCCGGCCCCAGTCTAAACAGTCAGATTGCCGCAGCCGTTGCGGCCACGCTTGCAGCCATACCCACCAACACGCCTTATCCCGCTCCCACCCCTTACCCCACGCCGACTGCCATGTCGCTGGACGGCTTGTTCTGCGGCTATGGCTTCTGCATCGGCCACCCCGATTATCTCTACCCCTTCGACCTGAACGCCGCCAACACGCGCGTCCCCAGCGATTATGCAAGCGGGAAACTGGTCGGCTATACCAGCGACTTGCTCCTGCTGGTGGTCTGGCAGGCAGACGCCTCCGATTTACAGTACATGCTGGGGGTCGTCGCCCAGGCGTCGGGAGGCGCATTGACCGGGACGATGGATATCCGCCTGGTGGGCCCGTACAACGTCTTCTACCAGCCCGTCCAGCCGCCGCCCGACAGCACCCTCTCCTATGGCGGCGCGGCCGCCTGGGGGTGCGGCGAGCGCGCCTTTGCCTGGTTGGTGTACACCGCGCAAGACGCGACAGCGCCCGGCCTGCTGGACAGCGCCCTATCTCGTTTTACCTGTGGAGAATGAACAATGCTGCGCTTCTTTTTCTCCCCTCTGGCTTGCTTGCTGTTGCTGACAGCCTGCCAAGGCCGCAACGACCTGAGCGGAACATGGCGCTTGCAAGCCTATGGCGCCGTATCCAACCCTACCCCCGCCCAGGCTGAAGCATACCTGACCTTCGACCAAGGGAATGTTTCAGGCAAGGCCGGCTGCAACACCTTTAGCGGGCAATACCGCGTGATGGGCAACAAATTGCTCTTCTCCAACCTGTTCACCACCCTGATAGCCTGCCTTGACGAGAACGCTATGCAGCAAGAAAGTCTCGTCTTGAGCGGCCTGAACAACGCCGCCGGCTTTACAGTGCAGGGTGAAAATCTTATCATTTATTACGACCATGGCAAGTCCGCTCTCCTGTTTCAACGAGCGCCATAGACCCATGCGATACAAATACGTTCTCTTCGATTGGGGCAACACCCTGATGAAAGACTCCCCCAGCGACCGGCCGATGGTCGAATGGCCGGTCGTCGAAGCAGTAGCCGGCGCGGGGGAGGTCTTGAAGCGGCTGGCGATGCAGGCGACGCTTATCGTCGCCACCAGCGCCTCGATTTCAGACGAATCCCAAATCCGCGCTGCGCTGGCGCGCGTTGGCCTGGATACCTGCATTCACAAAATCTACTGCTTCAAAAACACCGGCCTGCCAAAATCGCCGCCGTTCTACCGCCACATCCTGCGTGACCTGGGCGCTGCGCCAGAGGAAGCGGTGATGATCGGCGACAGTTTCGAGAGCGATGTGCTGGCCGCCAACCAGGCCGGGCTGGATGCAGTGTGGTTCAACCCGCACTCGTCCGAAAAGCGGCTGGGCCAGCAGCACACCACCATTCACGGCCTGCCCGAATTGATTCCGCTTCTCACCGGGAAGCCAACGCCTCCCATGCCCTAGAAATCTCATCTTGCAGGTTTTCTATTTTCGATATAAATGCTGAAGTTCCACCTTTTTGGTCATCTGACCGTTGAACAAGACGGTAAAATCCTGCCCCTGCCCGCTTCGACGCAGGCGCGCGACCTGCTGGCTTACCTGGTCTTGTTCCAGGCGCGCAAACACAACCGCTGCGCGCTGACGGGGACGTTTTGGCCCGACCAGGCGGAGGAACGCGCCCGCCGCGCCCTCAGCCAGGCCTTGTGGCAGATCCGCCGCTTCTTCCCCGACCTGGTGACTGCCGAGGCCGAAACGGTGCAATTCACCCCCCCGGCCTCCTTCCAGGTGGACGCGCTGGACTTCGAAAGGCTGGCCAAGGCCGCGTTCAGCGCCGCACCGCACGAGAGCATCCGCCAGGAACTGGAGCAAGCCCTCGCCCTCTACCGCGCCGATTTCCTGGAAGGCAACTACGCCGACTGGGTCTTGCTGGAGCGCGAGCGTCTGCGTGAATTCTACCTGGTGGTGCTGGAACGCCTGGGTGGACTGGAAAAGTCAGCCGGCCATTATGGTCGGGCGCTCGACCTGGCGCTGCGCCTGTCTGGTGCGGAACCGCTCAACGAAGCCGCCCACCGCGAAATCATGCGGCTGTATCACTTGCTCGGGCAACCCGAGGCGGCCCAGCGTCAATTCGAACTGTGCCGCGACATCCTGCGCCGGGAACTGGAGGTCGAGCCTGGCCCTGAAACGCTGGCGGTCATGGCTGAAATCCACCATCTCGCAGAAAAAACAGCCTCGGACAATCAAACCGGCCAGGAAACCCTGATCCCTGCTCCCCTGGTCGGGCGGGAAGCGGAACGTTCTGCCCTGCTACGGTTTCTGGAAGGCATCTTCCAGGGACTGGGCGGGCTAGCGCTGCTGGAGGGCGAAGCCGGGGTGGGAAAGACCCGCCTGCTGCAAGACCTGGCGCGCGAGGCCGAATGGCGCGGCGCGCAAGTATTGTGGGGCTGCGCGCGCGAGACGCAGGAACTCAAACCATACGCCCCGCTGGTGGAAGCCTTACAATCCGGCCTATCGCCGCTGCGGGTAACGCAAATCCAGCAGGTGATCGAGCGGGTCTGGCTGCAAGTCCTCGTCCCGCTGTTGGCCGCGCACCCGGCCTGGCCTGCGCTCGAACCCGCGCCGCCCCTGCCGCCCGCGCGAGAGCAAACCCGCCTGATCGAAGCCGTCGTCCGCTTCCTCGAAGGCTGGGCGGGGATCATCCCACTGGTCATCATCCTCGAAGACCTGCACTGGGCAGACCAGGATACGCTCGGCATCCTCCCCACCCTGGCGCAGCGGTTGGGACACTTTGGCATCCTGATGATCTGCTCGTATCGCGGCGAGGAAGCGCGCGCCCACCCGCAGGTGTGGGAGTCCTTGCAGGCCCTCAGCCGCGCGGGGTTGCTCGAACGGCGCATCCTGCCCAGATTGGATGGAGCCGCCACAGGGGAGTTGATCCGCCGCTCGCTCGGTTTGACGGCGCCCGCCCCGCTGTTCGAGGAGCGTCTCTACCGCGAGACGGACGGGAATCCGCTCTTCGTGCTGGAAACCCTGCGCGCCCTGCAAGACGAAGGCCTGCTCACACGCGGGGCGGATGGAGGCTGGAGCACGCCCTGGGACGAGACCACCAGCGACTACGTTGAACTGCCGCTTGCGCCCCTGGTAGAACAAGTCATCTCCCGCCGCGTGGAACAATTGCCCGCCGCCTTACGCCAACTCCTGAACATCGCGGCAATCTTTGGCACGCATCTCGATTTCCGCCTGCTGAACGCCACGAGCGGAATGAAAACAGAAAATCTCCTGGAGGCCATGCGCCGCTTGCGGCATTTGCGCTTCCTGGAAGAGGTTCAGGAAGGATACCGTTTCCATCACGACCTGATTCGCCAGGTCGTCCTGGCCCGCATGGACGAAGCCGAACGTCTCCAGCGCCACCGGGACGCGGCTCACACCATCGAGGCCATTTGCCCCGATCAGGTGGAAGAACTGGCCTTCCACTTTACAGAAGGGCAGGTGTGGGAAAAAGCCATCCAATATCACCAGCAAGCCGGCCGGCAAGCCGCCCGCGCTTTTGCCTACGTCTCTGCGCTTGCTCATTTTGACCAGGCGGTTGGCCTGGCCGATTTTATTGGCAAACCGGCAGACCTTTTGTTCGATCTGCACGCCGGGCGCGAAAAAATACTGGACACGCTGGGAAACCGCGAGGCTCAAACCGATGCCGTTCAAGCCATGCTCGCCCTGGCCGGCCAAGAGCCTGGAAAGTTATGCCAGGCTCACCTGCGGCGCGCCTGGCTGCTGGCAGAAACCAGCCGCTACGAGGAAGCGCAAGCCGAGGCCAGGTTATCCCTGGAACTGGGAAAGGAGTTGGGCGATCTCCTGGCGCAAGCCGAAGCGCTGTACACGCTTGGCACAGCCTTCACCTGGCAGGGAAAAACAGCCGAGGCCGCTCCAGCCCTGCATGAAGCCATTGCGCTCGTCCAACGGGCTGAGGATGTCCGCGCACAGGCGCGCTACCGCCGCGCCCTGGCCAGCGCCCTGCTCGGCATCCGGGAATATGACGCAGCGCAGAAAGAGGCGGAAAGGTCGCTCGAACAAGCCGCGCAGCAGAACGATCCCCTTGAGCAGGCGGAAGTTTTCAATTTGTTGGGGATTATCCACATGGAGCATGGCGACTCGGAAACGGCGCGCGGCATATACGAAAAGTCCCTGCAACTCAGCCGCGAAATAGGGTTCTTGTATGGAGAGGGACGCGCATTGACCAATCTGGGCAATTTATATTACTTCCAGGGACAATTAAGCAAAACCCTGGAATGTTACGATCGAGCCATCGGTATCTTTGCCTCGTTGGAAGAGAAACGCGGAGAAGTGCAACTACGCTTGAATCGGGCTTCGATCTCCCTGAACATGCTGGGGACCACACCGCAGTTGATCGAAGACGCCCAGTTTGCCCTGGACTATTCCATGCGCACAGACGACCCGCTCAGCAAAGGACAGGCCCTGACCGTGCTGGCTGAAGCGGAACGCCAAAACGGGGAATATAAAGCGGCCCGCGAACACCTCACCCAGGGCATCCAGGAGATGGAATTGGGCGGCGACCTTTGGCTGCTGGCTCAGGAATATCGCACCCTGGGAATGCTGGACATCGAGGAAAACCGCCCGCAGGAAGCGCTCGGAAACCTGGAACATGCGCTTTCCATCTGCCGCGAGCGAGGGCTGGCTTCCATGGAAGCGCCCATCATCGCCATGCGAGGTTTGGCGCTGCTGCAACAAGGCCGCCTCGACGAAGCGCTGCAAGCCACCAGCGAGGCGGTCAGCCGCTTGAAGTCCGATGTCGAGCAGGGCTACCTGCTGTATTACTGGCACGCCCAGGTACTGTATTCGCTTGGCCGCCCGCAAGAAGCCCAGGCCTCCATGCAAAAGGCGTATGAGTTGCTTGAGGCGGCGCTGGCCGGGTTATCTGCCGAACAAAAAAGCATGAGTTATGAAAACATCCCCGAACACCGCGCTATCCTGGAGGCCTGGCAAGCGGCGCGTCCCCAACAGGTAACGGCGCATCTGCCGCGCAGCGGTGAGAGCGGTGAAACCGTCACCGTCACATGGACCCCCTTTGCAGCGGAAGACAACCAGGTATCTGGCAAAGTCGCCCGCCGCCGCCATCGCCTGCAGCGCCTGCTGGAGGAAGCCAGGCAGCAGGGCGCCGCCCCCACACAGCGAGACCTGGCCGAGGCGCTGGGCGTGGGCTTGCGGACAATAGAGCGGGATATGGCGGAGATGAAGGAATGAAAAAATTGGCGGGTTGGGTCATTTCCACCTGCCCCATTGAGACACTTTCGAGACACCCATTTTGTAAACTGATGTCAACAACGGCATCAGTTTTTTGTTTTGTTAAAACCCATGGACATCCTCTCCCTCCTCTGCTTCTTTTGCATCCTGCCTCTAGGATTCCTGTTCTTCTTTGGAATCGTCATTGGCATCCTCTACCTCGACCGGCGCAAGCACAGCCAGGCCTGGCAGGAGGTGGCACAGCGCGCCGGGCTGACCTTCCACCCGCCCGGCTGGATTTTGGGACGCCCGACCCTGGACGGCGCCTGGCATGGGCGCGCAGTGCGGGTCTATTCCATCACGCGCGGGGCCGGAAAAAGCGCCTCGTCTACTTATATGCGGGTCGAGATGGCCGCCAGCCCCCCGCCGGGATATGCGTTCTCGATCAGCGAGCGGGACTTCTTCAGCCAATTGGGCAGGTCGGGCGAGGAGATTCCCACCCACGACGCGGCTTTCGATCAGCGTTTCGTGGCGCGCGGCAGCCCGCCCGAATTCGTCCGCCGCCTGTTGTCCGATGCGGGATTGCGGCGTCTCCTGTTGCAGGCGCGTTACGTCAACATCGAAACGATCGAAGGCAATCTCCGCTACCAGCAACTCAACGTCGAGACCAACGCCGAAACCATGCTGTTCCTGTTCGCCCTGCTGTTCGACCTGGCTGAGGCAGCCGAACGCGCCTGAGAGGAGAGTCCCTTGGCAGAAACCCAGCCATCTCAGGAAACCTTCATCGTCCGCCTGTGGAGGCAGTCGCCGCAAACAGCCAACTGGCGCGGCCAGGTGCAAAACGTGCGCAGCGGCCAGCAGGTCGTCATCCACAACCTGTTAGACCTGCTGTCTTGCTTCGAGGGTTTCTTCCCGGAAGAAGACGACCTCGAATTACCCGCCCAAAAACCAGGCCTGAAATGAGAAAAGACGTAACTACCTACCAAAAAGACCCTAAAGGTTTCCTTTGGTTTCAAATGGGTCGGCTACACGAGAATTCTGTTGCGAAATTTGCATCTGGTTTGCGATAAAAATCTTTAGGGTCTGTCGTTTCAGGCACTTTCTCAGAATTCATCGCCTGCGCAAGAAGGAGCCAAAAGAATGACAGTTTCGTACCGAACCCTTAGCGCCGTTCTGGCGCTGCTGCTGGCCAGCCTGGCCTGCACAATTGGGAAAAGCGCGCCCAACACCCAGGCGGACGCCGCCACAGCAGTCGCTATGACATTGACGGCGGTCGCGCTCCAGAAGCCGGCCGCAGCCCCGGGCCTCCAGCCCGCGCCGCCCTCGCAGCCGGCCCAGCCAACCCAGGCGTCGCAGCCAACGGCCATCCCGCCTTCCGCCGTCCCGCCTACCGCTGTGCCGCCGACCACCGTTTCGCTTCCCTGTGACCGCGCCGGCTTCGTGAAGGATGTGACCATCAGCGACGGGACGAAGGTCAAGGCAGGTGAGGTCTTCAATAAAACCTGGCGGTTGCGAAACGACGGCGCCTGTCCCTGGACCTCGGCCTACGCGGTGGTCTTCGACCATGGCGACCAGATGGGCGCAACCATGGCAATCAATTTCACAGCCGCAGACATCGCGCCCGGCCAGAGCGTGGATGTGACCGTCACGTTGACTGCCCCCACCAAACCCGGCACCTACCAGGGCTATTTCATGCTGAAAAATGCCTCCGGCAGGAAATTCGGCATCGAGGATAACGCCGACCAGGCCTTCTGGGTCAAGATCGTGGTTGAGGCGGCGGCTGGCCCGCTCGTTCACAAATCCGGCCTGCTCGAAATCCCCCAGACCTGGACGGTTGACCTGGATAACGGCAGCCTGGGTCCGGCCAGCGGCGCAGAAATCAAATTCGAGGCGAAAACTGACGTGGACCTCAATCTCGTTTTCTTCGTCCCTGCAAAACTTTTCGTGCGGCAGCCAAGTTACGACGATTGCAGCAATGCGCAAATGGACAGTCCCACCATCCCCATTGCGAGCATGGGCCTGGGGACGTACTTCTGCTACCTGACCGACCAGGGCCGCCTGGGCTACCTGGAATACGCCGGTTCCGATACCACGCCGGGGGCTGGAAAACTCTATCTCGAATTTACGACTTGGAAGAACCCATGACCGCTGAAAGATTTTGAACCACTATCCAGGAGAACCATTATGTCGAAACAAACTTTCCGTTTCCTTCTCTCTATTGCATGGCTGCCGCTTCTGGCCTGGCTGGTAGGAATTGCGTGTTGCAGCACCGCCGAGGGAGGCTGCACCCCTCCGCCAGCCCAAGCCGATCCCAACGCTTTCAACACACTGGTCGCGCAAACCGCCCAGGCGCAGTTGACCCAGGTCGCAGACGGCGCGCCGCCTACCCTTGCGCAGGGGCCATCTCCGGCAGGCCCAACCGCTCTCCCGCCTACTCCCCCCTTGACCGATGAGGCGGCCATCAAACAGGCCCTGCTTGCCAAACTCGGCTGGACGGAAGCCGAAATGGAATTCAGTTTGAGCCACAACGACGGGAAGATCGCACGCGGCAGCGTCAAAAAAACCAACGAAATGCAGGGCGCAGCCTGGTTTGCCGGGAAAGACGCCAGCGGGAAATGGGTCATCGCCCACATCGGACAGGGCGTGCCGAGTTGCGCCGACATCCAGCCCTTCGATTTTCCCGCCGATTGGATCTCGCACTGCATGGACGCTTCTGGCAACACCGTCGAACGCGCTGCCGCTCAAGCCGCGCCTACCGAGAGCGTGGCCCCCGATGTCTACGCGCCGAACCCGCTGGGACCGGCCTACTCTCAAATGTGGTTTGCCAACGGCGCCTGTTACGACATGGATGTGCTGTTTACCGACAGCGGCGCGGCCTGCGACGTGTATCTGGACGCCAACGGCGTGCTAACTCCCAGGAACGGCGGCTTGTTCAGCGGATATGCCACCCTCACGCCGCCCTCCCTGAATCAATGCAAGGCTGCCCAATTGAGCGCCGATCCCATCGCGCCCAACAGCGACCTGTACATGTGCTTCAAGACCAACCTGGGCAAGTATGGCTTCTTCGTCGCCCGCAAGATAGAGACCGGCGGCATTGTCTTCGACGCCTACGTATTCCCCTAGATGGAGGTGATTGCATGTTCCCTATCAAGCCCTTCTCTTTTCTCGTCGCCGCCCTCGTCCTGGCTGCCCTGGCCTGCTCCGTCTCGACTCCTGCGCCCAGCCAGGCCGACCCCAACGCCTTCAACACCATGGTGGCGCAGACCGCGCAAGCGCAACTGCTGCTCATCCCGCCGGCCGCCACCGCCGCGCCGACCCAGCCGGTCGTCCCCACGCCAACCGTCTGGCCGCCCATCCTGGTCAATGCCACCGTCAACCTGCCGCGCCACACGGCGCTGGACCTGGAAACACAAGTCATCTCCGCTCCCCTGGTCAACATGGAACGGTTTAATCAGAACCTCCCGGATTTCCGATACTATGAGAAAGCCCCGGCTGGCGCGGATCTGGTCTTCTACACAGAAAACCCCACCGATTTGAGTTGGCAGTTTCTCTATCCAATTCATGGCACACGTGTAGCATTTCCGAAGCCCGAACTTTGGAAAACCAGTTATGAAGACTGCGTCAAGGCATTCAAGAATGATGACCGGATAGTACCGGGCAAAAACAACGACGCCTTCTCTCTCGATTACTATGTCTTTGTCACCGCGCCGGGGCAATACTATTGCTTCACCACAGACCGGGGGAACCTGGGTACATTCAAACTGATCGCGCCTGGCGACTACAAGAACATGCCATACGTGATCATGGAATACATTCTCTGGGACGCGAGGCTTCCATGAACAAAAAAGAGGCGGCTGTGAGCGCCGCCTCTCCTTGATATAAAACAAAGCCTATACTTCTCCGTCCTTCGCCTCGTTCCACAAGGCGTCCATCTCCTCCAGCGTCATATCGGAGAGACTCCGCCCCTGCCTCTTCGCGCCCTGTTCCACATAGCCAAAGCGTTTCTTGAATTTCGTGTTTGTTTCCCGCAGGGCGGACTCGGCGTCCACCTTCTTCCAGCGTGCCAGATTGACCAGCACGAAGAACAGGTCACCCAATTCGGCGGTCACCTCTTCGAGATTTTGCGCGGCCTTGATCTCCTCGATCTCCTCGCGGACCTTGTCCAGCACGCCTTCGATCTCCGGCCAGTCGAAGCCGACGCGGGCGGCGCGGTCCTGATATTCCTGCGCCTGTGTCAACGCGGGCAGGGATAACGGGACGCCATCCAACAATCCCTCTTTCTTCTTTCCTCCTTCTTCTTCCTCATTCTCCCGTCTCTCCTTCTCCTTTAGTTGTTCCCAATTCGTCAAAACATCCTTTACTCCATCCACCTCCACATCCCCAAACACATGCGGATGGCGGCGGACGATCTTGTCGTGAATGCCCTTGACGATATCCACCATGGTGAACTGTCCCTCCTCGCTGGCGATCTGCGCGTGCAGGACGATCTGTAACAACAAGTCGCCGAACTCCTCGCGCATGGAGGCAAAATCGCCCGCGTCAATAGCCTCCAGCGCTTCATAGGATTCTTCCAGCAGATGCGTCCGCAGGGACTGGTGCGTCTGCTCGCGGTCCCACGGACAGCCATCGGGCGCGCGCAAATGCGCCACAATCTCATGAAACGATTCGAACGCGGTTCCCTCCGTCAGCGCGGGGACAAAAATGCAAGTGGTCGCAGAAAAATTGCCTTCATCCAGTTCTGCTACCTTTTCCTCTTTCTTCTTTCCTCCATCAACATGGAACACCCCATGTTCCCTCGGATAAACTGACAGCAACACATGACGGAGATGCCTTGCTAATTCAGGCGAGTCCACTCCCATCAACAGCGCGGGCAGTTCGGGCGGGTAGGGCGGCACATGCGCGGATGAAAGAGTCCGCGCCTCGAGCAGGACCAGGCACGGGGGCGGCGCGAGGCGGAGCGTCTCGAATATGGAGGTCACGAGAGAGAAGTCCATCAGGTTTTCCTTTTCGGCCGAAGTCTGGAGACTTCGGAGGCCTTAAACAAACGTAATGCGTAATCTTTCTGGCAATTACGCATTACATTTCACGTCTCACGTTTTACGCTTTACGCCTAACGCTTCGTATAAGTCGGAGCCTTGCGGGCGCGTTTGAGGCCGGGTTTCTTGCGTTCCTTGACGCGCGCATCGCGGGTCAGAAAACCGCCCTTGCGCATGGCCGGCAGAAAGTTGGCGTCCATCTTGACCAGGGCGCGCGCCAGGCCAAGTTGCACCGATTCGGTCTGGCCGGTCACGCCGCCGCCTTTCACCACGACGGTGATGTCATATTTGGAGCGTTCCTGATTGACTGCCGAAAGCGGCGCCAGGATGGCTTCTAAATCGCCCAGACGAGTAAAAAAGGCCTCGCCTTCCTTGCCGTTGATGAGAAAACGGCCGGCGCCGCTCATGATGCGCACACGCGCCGTGCTTTCCTTGCGACGGCCAACGCCTTCGTAATACTGAACAGACATAATCGCTTACCGTTCCTTTCTGCGCCTCTATGCCAAAGGCTGGGGTTTCTGCATTCCGTGTGGATGGTTGGGGCCAGCGTAAATCTTCAAACGCTTGAGCAGCGAACGCCCCATGCGATTGTGCGGCAACATGCCCCACACTGCTGCGCGCAGCACCCGATCTGGATGAGTGCGCAATTGGTCGCGCAGGGTCGTGGAGGTCAAACCTCCGGGATAGCCCGAATGGCGATGATAGACTTTGGAATCCATCTTCGAGGTCGTCTTGGTGCCGGTCACCGTGACGCGCTCGGCATTGACAACAACCACATAATCGCCCATCTCCACGCCCGGCGTAAACGTCGGCTTGTGTTTACCCAACAAAACTGCCGCAATGCGAGCCGCCAGGCGGCCCAGGTTTTCACCGTTGGCGTCTGCCAGATACCATTTGCGGTCAATTTCACTTGCTTTCGGATAGTACGTCTTGTACACTTTCGTTTCTCCGTTTCGAAAATAAACTCGAATGATTCACCAGTTAATCTTGCCTCGCCGATGGATAGCAAACTTCGACGAGCGTCAAGCCGTGCGCCGGCGCCAGACCGGCCGGCAACACACCCGTTTGCCGCGCCTCGGCCTGCTCGGCTAAAGAATGGACTACCGCCTGCGCCGGAACTTTTCCCTGCGCGACCGCCACTTGGACGAAGACCAGCCGCCGCACCATGCGATACAAAAACGCATCTGCCTGGACCTCGAACTGCCACCCGTCCTCCCACCGCTTCCACGCCGACTGCATCACCGTCCGCACCGTGCTGCTCCCAGCCCGGGGCGGGGAACCGTAAGCGGCAAAATCGTGGCAGCCGAAGAAAAGGGCGGCGGTCGTTTGCAGGGCGTCGCCGTCCACCTGCGGCCATACGCGCCACGCAAATCTTTCGCGCAGCGGATGGCGCACCGGCTGACAAAACAAACGATAGCGGTAGCGCCGTGAGAGAGCGTCGAAGCGCGGGTGGAAGGTTGGCGGGGCAACTTGCACCCTCCAAACGGCTATATCGGGCGGCAAATTGGCGTTCAAGGCGCTCAGGAGCTCCGCCTCCGTGTGAAGCCAATCTAAGTCGAAGGCAGCCACCTGACCGGTGGCGTGAACGCCGCTATCTGTCCGCCCGGCCAGCAACACAGAGCGCCCGTTCCAACCCAACTTACGCAGAGCGTCTTCCAGCGCGCCCTGCACGGTTCTTTTTTTGGCCTGTCGTTGACTGCCAGCAAAACCAGCGCCGTCGTAGGCAAGAGTCACTTGGTAACGTGCCATTGAGCCAGTGTTCGGTATCCCGTATCTGATGACTGATCACTGACCACTGATAACTGATCACTCTTCCACAAGTTCCAAAATCACCATCTCGGCTGAGTCGCCCTGACGGGGGCCCAGTTTGAGTACGCGCGTATAACCGCCATTACGAGCCGCAAAACGCGGAGCAATTTCATCGAACAAGCGTTTGTTCAGGCTGTTGTCGCCCAGGCGTGAGGCCACCAGGCGCTGGGCATGGACTTTCTGCTCGGCGCTGCCCTCTGCGCTATTGCGCGCAATGGTGATGAGGCGCTCGGCCTCGCTGCGAATGGCAGCCGCTTTGGCGCGCGTGGTATGCAGGCGCTCATGGGTGAAGAATTGCTTGAGCAAATTTCGCCGCAGCGCAATTCGCGCACCCTTGGTACGCCCGAGTTTGTATCCAGATACTTGATGTCGCATTTTCACTTACTCCGCAGATATCGAATCGTGCTTGAGATAACCTTTCTCGATCATCTTGAGGCGTAGTTCATCCAGGCTCTTCTCGCCAAAATTCCGAATGGACATGACCGCCGTATCGCCCTTTTCGAGCAAATCCAGCACATCGCCTACCGTCGTGATGCCTGTGCGTTTCAACGAGTTGAAAACGCGCACCGAGAGGTCCAGGGCCTCCACCGGGGTTTCGGCAATTTCGCTGGCCAAGCGCGTACCGCCAGGCATTTCGCGTTCAACGGTCAGAGTGAGCGTTTCTTCGCTGATGCCCGCTACATAGCGCAGATGTTCAATCAGAATCTTAGCGGCGGCGCTCAAGGCGCGTTCTGGAGCATACGTGCCGTCGGTCCAGATTTCCAATATCAGTTTGTCGTAATTCGTGCTTTGTCCAACGCGGGCAGAGGTCACTTCCCAATTGACGCGCTTGACCGGGCTATAGATAGCGTCCACCGGTAATTCGCCGATCGGCATATGCCCGCTGCGCTCGTTAGCAGGGGAATAGCCGCGCCCGCGCTCCACCGTAAATTCGAGATCGAGTCTCGTCTTGTTGTCATCCACCGTGAACAAATAGAGTTCGGGGTTGACAATCTCGACTTCGGGGGGCGTAATGATGTCGGCAGCCGTCACAGTGCCTTCACCCCGCACTTCCAGATGCATACGTGTACTGTCCACGCCATCCAGTTTCAAGCGCAATTGTTTGACCTGCAACATCACCTGGATGACATCTTCGCGTATGCCCGGAATATCGCTGAACTCGTGCAACACGTCCGCAATGCGGATGGAGGTCACAGCCGCGCCTTCCAAAGAAGAAAGCAGTACCCGGCGCAAGGCATTGCCCAGCGTCACGCCATAGCCTCGTTCCAGCGGGCTGACAACAAATTTGCCATAGTTGCGAGCCTCTGCTTCACGCTCGATCTTCGGCATAACTATATTCGTGATACCTGTCACGGTTCACCTCTCCCTGTCTAAACAGTACCGGCGCCGACCTAACATGCTGCGGTCAGCCTCCAGTCAACCTACTAGCGCCGCGAGTAATACTCAACGATCAACTGTTCGTTCAGGCTGCCGTCAATCTCAGCACGCTCAGGCAACCGCTGGACAACGCCAGACATTTGTTTCAAATCGCGCTCAAGCCAGGCGGGAGCGGTGCGCGCTTCGGCAATGGCGCCCAAGTCCTTGAAATATGCCAGACTTCTCGAACCCTCACGTACGGAAATCACATCTCCACCTTTGAGCAACATAGACGGAACATCCGTGCGCCGGCCATTGACCGTGAAATGCCCGTGCGTCACCAACAGCCGCGCTTGCGCTCGGCTAGAAGCGAATCCCAGACGATAAATGACATTGTCCAGGCGTGTTTCCAGGATTTGGAGCAAGTTCAAGCCGGTCAGGCCGCGGCGCTGCAATGCGGTTTCATAGTAACGGCGAAACTGACGTTCCAAAACGCCATACACACGGCGGGCGCGTTGCTTGGCGCGCAGCTGGAGCGCAAAGTCAGATTCGCGCCCGGTGCGGCTGCTTCGGCCGCCTCGGCTGGCCATTCGTCCATGCTGACCGGGTGCAAAGTCACGCTTCTCGAAAGCGCATTTCGGCGAAAAGCAGCGCTCCCCTTTCAAGAATAATTTTTCACCTTCACGCCGGCATAATTTACAAACCGGACCAAGATATTTTGCCATAACGTTCTACCCTCATACCAAATTAGACACGGCGCTTTTTGGGGGGCCGGCAACCGTTGTGCGGCACCGGCGTCACATCCGAAATTGAGCGCACTTTCATTCCTGCCGCTTGTACGGCACGAATGGCATTCTCGCGGCCAGGGCCGGGGCCCTTGACGATCAAATCCACTTCCTGAATGCCCAAGTTTTGGGCGGCCTTGATAGCCTGTTCGGCTGCCAGGCGCGCCGCAAAGGGAGTGCTTTTGCGCGAACCCTTGAAGCCGGCCGAGCCAGAACTGCCCCAAGCCACCGTATTGCCCTGTTGATCGGTCACGGTAACAATGGTGTTATTGAAAGAAGCAAAGATATGCACCTGCCCCGAAGACAGGCTGTGCTTTGCCTTTTTGATGCCGCCTGCGCGGCGCGTGGAACGTACACTCTGAGCCATGTTGCTTTCCTAACCTTTCACCAGGATTATTTCTTAGCGCCACGCCGGCGTCCGCGGCCGGCCACTGTCTTCTTGGGGCCTTTGCGCACACGGGCATTCGTTCGAGTGCGCTGTCCGCGCACAGGTAAATTACGACGATGGCGTAAGCCGCGATAGCATCCAATTTCAATCAAACGCTTGATATTCATCTGAACAGCGCGGCGCAGGTCGCCCTCGACCGTAAAATTCTTCGAAATGTAATCACGCAGTGCAGCCGCCTCGGCCTCGGTCAAGTCTTTGACGCGCGTGTCAGGATTCACCTTGGTCTCCGCCAAAATCTGACGCGCGCGCGTCGGACCGATGCCATAGATATAGGTCAGGCCCACTTCTACCCGCTTGTTGCGGGGCAGGTCAACACCTTCAATTCTCGCCATAGTTCACATTACCCCTGTCGTTGTTTGTGCTTTGGATTTTCGCAGATGATGAACAATCTGCCTTTGCGCCGCACCACTCTGCACTTGGCACAGCGTTTTCGAATAGATGGTGAAACTTTCATGAACGAATCTCCTTAGAATTGCAAAAGACCGCAATTAGGTTAGCCAAAGTTTTTATTATATCTATTGTTTCGACTTTCGTCTAGTGGCGACTTGCTTTGCGTGGGCTAAAGGACAGTCAGAACGAGAGGCTCGTCTTCGGTGACAGCCACACTATGCTCGAAGTGCGCTGTCAAGGACCCATCTGCAGAGACAACGGTCCACTTGTCAGGCAAGACGCGCGTGGCAGGCGTGCCTACCAGCGTCATCGGTTCGAGAGCAATGGTCATGCCGGGGCGCAAGAGCAAGCCGCGTCCGGCCACCCCATAATTTGGCACCTGAGGGCCTTCGTGCATCTCACGCCCCACGCCATGGCCGGTATACTCACGCGTTACATGATATCCATGGCTCTCGACATATTTTTGTATCGCCGCCGAAACATCGCCGGTGCGATTGCCGGGACGCATCTTTTCGATGCCGGCCCACAAGGCCGCCTCGGTGACTTCCAGCAGGTCTTGGGCAAGGGGAGAAATCTCTCCTACCCCGGCCGAAAAAGCCGAATCGCCCACGAAACCTTCAAAGAGGGTGCCACAATCCACCGAGACGATGTCGCCGGCTTTCAACTTGCGTTTCTTGCTCGGAATGCCATGCACCAACTCATGATTGATGCTAACGGTAATCGAAGCCGGGAAAGGCGGATAACCATATCCTTTGAACGGCGATATACATCCGTGTTTCCGCAGCACTTCCTCAGCAGCCGCGTTGAGGTCGGCTGTGGTCACACCGGGTTGCAAAAGTTCTTTGACGGCCGCCAGCGCTTTTGCGTTGATCCTGCCCGCTTCGCGCATGATTTCCAATTCGGCAGGGGTCTTGATATGTACCTGGCGTTCCCAACTCATTCTACATCCGCTTTTCCAGCGCGTTCAAGAGAGTAGCCGTCACTTGCTCGATGGGCTGGTCGCCATTGACTTCAATCAATTTGCCAGCCTGGCGATAATAGGCAATCAGCGGAGCCGTTTGCTCCATGTAGACCTGAATACGGCGCGTCACAGTCTCGATTTTGTCATCGTCGCGCTGGTAGAGTTCAGAGCCGTCCAGGTCGCAGATGCCGGCTTTTTGCGGCGGGTTGAAAATCGCATGGAAAACATGTCCATTCGCGCGGCAGGTCCAACGTCCAGAAAGACGCGCAATCAAGACCTCGGCCTCGGCAGTGATGTACGGTACTGCATCCACGTCGCCGTTAAAGGCAGCCAGCATTTGTTTCAAAGCGTCTGCCTGCGCCGGGGTGCGGGGGAAACCGTCCAAAATGGCGCCCTTTTGGCAATCGGGGCGAGAGAGGCGCTCGCGTATCATGGCAATCGTCACATCATCCGGCACCAGTTCTCCTTTGTTCATGTACGATTGCGCCAATTGCCCAAGTTCTGTTTGGGCTTTGATGTTTTCACGAAACAGATCGCCCGACGAAATATGCGCCAGGCCGGTCTTCTCAGATAAAACCTTGGCTTGTGTTCCCTTGCCAACGCCTGGAGGGCCAAGCAGCACGATGTAGGTAGCCATAGTCCACCTTAGCGAACGAGCAGCGAGTCCTGATAGCCGTGCATCTTGAGTTCGGCATCAATGTTCATGAAGGTATCGCGCACCACGCCTACAACGATGAGCAAACCGGCCGAGGAGACCAGGAAGATGCCCGCCGCTCCCGAAGCCGCCGGCACGATCAATTGCAGTAAAAACGGCATAATCGCCACCAGGCCGAGGAAAAGAGCGCCCGGCAAAGTGATGCGGCGTTGAACGCGGGTCAGATATTTCTGGGTGAGCGCGCCACGGTTGACGCCCGGAATCTGGGCGCCCATTCGCTTCAGATTTTCTCCGTAGTTCTGTTGCGTGAAGAGAACGTCTGTGTAAAAGAAGGTGAACAGAACAACAAAAACGAAGTAAATGAGCCAGTAACCCCACGAACTGACTCCGCTTGGGTTGAAGAAACTCTGGGTAGAAACAGCCAGGTTTTTCACCCACTCGGTTGTAGAACGCGTAAAGTAACTGGCTACAATGGCCGGAAACTGCAACAAAGCGCTGGCAAAAATGAGCGGAATCATGCCCGCCAGGTTGACCATCAACGGCAGCGTGCCTTTGACCGGCATAGACATACGGTTGCCTACCCGGCGACCGGGATACATGACCGGCACATTACGGCGTCCCTGCTGAATGATGACGATGGCAAAAATGGTGGCTACAATGACTACGATGGTAAAGCCAAGCAACAACCAGCGGTTTTGCTCATCGGCCATGATGACAAAAATATTGTGAGGAATGCGCGCTACGATACCGGCAAAGATGACCAACGACAATCCCTGGCCGCGAATGCCAAACTCCGAAATCAACTCGCCCAACCAGATAGCAAACATCGTACCCGCCGTCATAGACAACAAGACGGCTAAGGAGGGCAGCCAGGTATCCGCCTGGAAGCCGAATTCGATGAGCGGCTGATTGGCAAGCGAATTGATGATATTGATTTGGCCAACAGCAGAAAGCGCAGCCATAGGCACAGCCAGGTAATACGTCCAGCGTTCCATCCACTTACGACCCTCGCGCGGGTCGTCTTCCATGCGACGCTGAAGGGCTGGGATGATTGGCACAAGCAACTGCAAAATGATTTGCGCAGTGATATATGGGTAGACGCCCATCGCCAGGATGGAGAAATTTGAAACCGTGCCGCCAGAAAGCAAATCGAGAAAGCCCAAAAAGCCTCCAGAGGTGGCTGCGCCCTCACTGAACGCTTTCAAAGCCGCAGCATCCACGCCTGGAGCAGGCACATTGGCCGCAATACGATACAGCGCCAGCAAGCCCAACGTAATCAACAACTTGCGGCGAATATCGAACGATTTCCACAAAAAACGCCAACCTGAAAAGGTAGTCTTCATGTGACTTCTTCTCTTGTCTAAGCAATCATCTCGACGCTGCCGCCAGCCTGTTCAATTTTGGCCTTTGCGCCAGCGCTAATGCGGTGAACACGCACCTTGAGGGCGACTTTCACCTCGCCTCGTCCCAAGACAACGACCGGCTTGCGGCTATCCCGAAGGAGATGCGCGGCCGCGAGCGACTCCGGAGTCACTTCTGCGTTGGCCTTGAACGCTTCGCTCAACTGGTCCAGATTGACTTCGTTGTACTCCACCCGATTGGGGGGAGTAAAGCCCTCGCCGCGCATGAAAGGCAAGCGGCGGTAGAAAGGCAGATTGCCGCCCTGACGGTATACGTTGCCGCCCTCGCCAGAGCGCGCGCCCTGTCCTTTGGTACCGCGCCCGGCAGTCTTACCTTGCCCAGCCGAGATACCGCGACCCACTCGTTTACGGTTCTTTTTTGAGCCTACATTAGGCGCCAGATCATGTAGTTTCATCGTTCGTTCCTACTCTTCGACCTTAATAAGGTGAATGATTTTGTTGAGCATTCCACGCAAGGCGGGCGAATCGGTATGCTCAACGGTCTGGTTCATACGGCGCAAACCCAGGGCGCGGACGGTTGCCTTTTGGTCCTTGGTGTAACCAATGGGGCTTTTCATCAAAGTCACGCGCAAGGACTTGCTCGTTTCTTTCTTCTTAGGCATGTTGTCTCCTCCGTTCCCAGAATGGCAACAGATCTTCGACCTTTTTATTGCGACGCGCCGCTTGCTGCTGCGGAGATTTCAATTGGTCGAGCGCATCGAAGGTTGCCATGACCACATTCAATACATTGGCGCTGCCCATGGACTTGGTGAGGATATCGCGCACGCCCGCAACTTCCAACACAGCGCGCACGCCGCCCGCCGCAATCACGCCAGTGCCGGGCGAAGCAGGTTTAAGCAAAACCTTTGCGCCGCCCACTCTTCCGATGCTTGGGTGAGGGATGGTCGTTCGCGCCAGATTGACAGTGCGCAAGTCTTTGTGAGCGCGCTCCGAGGCCTTCCGCATGGCATCAGGCACGGCATTGGCCTTGCCAACGCCCATGCCTACATTTCCACGCTTATCGCCCAACACTACAGTCACGCGGAATTGAAAACGGCGTCCACCTTTCACTACTTTGGCAACCCGGGCAATTTCAATGACGCGTTCTTCAAATTGTTCATCGAAAGTTTGTTGTTCAATCGTATCGAATTCCGACATTTTATTCTCCACGCAGCCTAAAACTGCAAGCCATTTTCGCGCGCGCCATCGGCCAACGCCTTGACACGACCCATATAGCGAAACCCGCCGCGGTCGAAGACGATAGCCGTAATGCCCTTCTGCTTGGCGCGTTCTGCAATGGTCTGCCCTACCAACTTTGCTTGTTCGGTCTTATTCAAACCCATCAATTTCCCGCGCAGTTCACGATCCACTGAGGACGCCGCTGCTAACGTGTGACCGGCCTGGTCGTCAATCACTTGCGCATAGATCTGCGTTGTGCTGCGGAAAACGCTCAAACGCGGGCGCTGCGCGGTTCCAGAAACGCGCTTTCGGACCCGCGCATGACGCCGCATGCGCGCAACAGAACGACTCTTGTTCGCCATAGATTACTTGGCTCCTTTCCCGGCTTTCCCTGCCTTGCGCCGTATGCGTTCACCGGCGTAACGGATGCCTTTGCCATGATATGGCTCGGGCGGGCGCACCTTGCGGATATTGGCCGCAATCTGCCCAACGAGTTCTTTGTCATAACCCATTACTTTGATTTGACGGGTTTTGGCATCCGCTTCAAAACTGATGCCGCTTGGCGGCACAATCTCAACAGGATGGGAATAACCGACATACAACATCAGGTTCTTACCATTCAATTCAGCACGATACCCAACGCCTTCCACTTCCAACACGACCTCGAAGCCTTGACTGACTCCACGCACCATATTGGCAAGAAGCGCGCGGGTCGTCCCATGTAAAGCGCGTTCTGCAGGCGCATCGGATTTGCGTTCGACCGTGATAAGGTTCCCTTCTTTGCGAATAGCAATGAGCGGGGAAAACATCCGCTGCAATTCGCCTTTGGGTCCCTTTACCTGGACATGCGAACCGCTGATGTCTACCTGCACACTGCCAGGGATTTCCACCGGCATGCGTCCAACTCGAGACACTTCTAACCTCCTGCCTACCAGACTTTACACAGGATTTCGCCGCCCACGCCCAACTGGCGGGCGCGTTGACCGGTCATCACCCCTTTTGGGGTAGATAAGATGGCCACGCCAATACCAGAGAGCACCCAGGGAATATCCTGCTTCTTCGTATAAATTCGACGGCCGGGCTTACTCACACGTTCCAGACCAGAAATCACCGGGCGGCGTTCACGGCGCTCGCCCACATATTTGATCTTGAGACGTAAAATTTTATGGGCGGGCTGTTGGCCCTCGACCACCTCGAAACTCTCGATGAAGCCTTCTTCTTTTAAAATCTTGGCAATCTCAACCTTGATCTTAGAACTTGGCAACGCCACCTGAGAGTGACCAGCCATGACACCGTTACGTATGCGGGTCAGCATATCAGCAATTGGATCATTGACACTCATGCTTATACCTCCAGCCGGCTACCAGGACGATTTGACAACGCCAGGGATTTTGCCCTGTAAGGCCAGTTCGCGGAAGCAAATGCGGCATAAGCCAAAGCGGCGTATATAGCCTCGCGGTCGGCCACAGCGCTGACAACGATTGCGCACCTGGATAGGATTGCGTCGCCGCAGTTCACGATATTGCATACATTTTTTCGCCATAATTTACGCTTCCTTCTTGAACGGCATTCCAAGCAATTGCAACAAAGCGCGCGCCTGGTCATCGGTCTTGGCTGTCGTGACAATCGTAACTTCCATGCCACGCAATTTATCAATCTTGTCGTAATCAATCTCAGGGAAGATTAATTGGTCACGCAGGCCGAGCGTATAATTTCCGCGCCCATCGAAAGCGTTCGGAGAAACGCCGCGAAAGTCACGAACACGCGGCAGGCCGATGTTCATCAAGCGATCCAGGAAAGCCCACATACGCTCACCGCGCAAGGTCACCTTCGAGCCAATGACGCGGCCTTCGCGCAATTTGAAAGCGGCGATACTCTTGCGAGATTTGGTCATCACCGGTTTCTGCCCAACGATCTGCATCAAGTCCGACGCAGCCGCCTCAAGCGCCTTAGGATCTTCCATAGACTCACCCAAACCGATGTTGACAACAACTTTTTGAATGCGCGGGACCTGCATGATATTCTTGTAATTGAACGCTTTGAACAATGCAGGCACTACTTCTTTTTGATAACGTTCTTGCATCCGATTCATAATTCAACGCTCCACAGGCTAGTCAATCATGGCCTGGCATTTCTTACACACGCGGTGAGCGCCTTCTTCGTCGCGCTGTACATTGACGCGCGTCGGCTCTCCGCATTTGGGGCAAACCAGCATCACATTCGAAATATGGATTTTGCCTTCGAAGTGAATACGGCCGGGGTTCACGTTGCGGCCCGCCTGGGTTTGGACTTGTCGCTGATGCTTGGTGCGCATGTTCACGCCTTGCACCACCACACGCCCTTCATCTGGCAGGACATTGATGACCTCGCCGCGTTTCCCTTTGTCCTCGAGGCGACCGCTGATAATCAAAACAGTATCGCCTTTGCGAATTTTGACTCTCATTCTTCCACGCTCCCAAACCAATCTACAGCACTTCTGGGGCCAACGAAACAATCTTCATGAAACCCTTTTCGCGCAGTTCACGAGCCACAGGGCCAAAGATGCGGCTGCCTTTCGGGTTTTTGCCGTCGGTATCCAAAATAACGGCCGCATTGTCGTCAAAACGGATGTAGGACCCGTCCTCACGACGCCACTCTTTGGAGCAGCGCACCACGACAGCGCGGACAATTTCGCTCTTTTTGACCGCTCCCTGAGGCGCCGCCGACTTGACGGTAGCAACGACAACGTCGCCAACCGAACCGTATTTGCGCGTGGAGCCGCCCAGAACATGGATGACTTGCAATTCATGCGCGCCAGAATTATCTGCCACTTTGAGATGAGATTCTTGCTGAATCATATCTTACTCTCCCAGCCCGGCATCTTCTGTGCGGGTTTCGCGTTTGAGGATGGCTTCAACCACCCAGCGCTTATCGCGTGAAATCGGTTTCGATTCCACAATTTGCACTTGATCGCCAATCTGGCAGTTCAATTCATCATGGGCTTTGACACGCTTGCTAGACTGCACGACCTTTTTATACAAAGGATGACGATAAGTGCGCGTAATCTCGACCACCACAGTCTTGGTCATCTTGTTACTGGTGACAACGCCAGTCATACGACGACGAGTGTTCATGCTTCACCTTCCATGGCTACCAACTGTTCGCGCAGGATGGTTTCCATGCGCGCAATATCCTTTCGCAGGATGCGCAGGCGGCTGGTATCGGTCAATTGACCGGTCACTTGTTGGAAACGGAGTTTCATCAACTCTTCACGCACATCTGCCAGTTTGGATTTGATTTCTTCCGGTTTTAGAGCGCGAATCTCACTGGACTTCATGCCTGCTCTCCTACTTCATGGCGCGCCACGATTTTGGTCTTGATTGAAAACTTGTACTGAGCATGTTTCAGGGCAGTCACAGCCACATCCTCAGGCAAACCGCCCACCTCGAACATGATCCGTCCCGGTTTGACCACTGCCACGTAGTACTCCACATTCCCTTTCCCAGAGCCCATGCGAGTCTCAGGGGGTTTGCGGGTATAGGGTTTAGCCGGGAAGATGCGAATCCAGACTTTTCCGCGGCGCTTCATTTCGCGAACAATAGCGCGGCGGGCAGCCTCGATCTGCCGAGCGGTAATCCAGCCTGGTTCAAGGGCCTGTAAGCCAAATTCACCAAAGGATACCTCTGCGCCACGCAGGGCTTTACCTTTCATACGACCGCGCATTTGCTTGCGCCATTTAACACGTTTTGGCATCAACATAATAACTACCTCTTTTCGAGATTAGAGATTAGAGATCAGTAAGGCTTTTTCATTCGTTACTTCCTACTCTCTACTCTCTACTCTCTACTCTCTACTCACTTACGTACACGCCTTCCGTTGCTTCTACTTTCTCTTCCACTTCGGGCATCTTTTCACCCTTGTAAATCCAGACCTTGATACCGATTTGGCCATACGTCGTGGTTGCCTCAGCGTATGCAAAATCAATATCGGCCCGCAGGGTTTGCAGAGGAACGCGGCCATCCCGCAGCCAAACGGTACGCGCCATTTCCGCGCCTGCCAAACGGCCGCCCACCATAATCTTGATGCCTTGCGCTCCAGCGCGCATGGCCTGTTGGATGGCGCGCTTCATAGCGCGGCGGTAACTGATACGGCGTTCGAGTTGGTCGGCAATGTTATAGGCCACCAGTTTGGCATCCAAGTCTGGCGATGCAATTTCTTTGATGTCCAGGTCTACCTTCTTGCCAACCAAGGCTTCCAATCCCTGGCGGATTTTCTTGACAGCCTCGCCCTTGCGCCCAATCAGGATACCCGGTTTGGCCGTGTGAATGGCAACGCGCACCTTGCCGGGAAAACGTTCCACTTCCACACGCGAAATGCCTGCGCGGTTTTTCAGCACCGATTCGGGCATTTCATTGCGCAGTTTGCGCACTGCCGCATCGAAGGCCGCCCCTCCTTTGGAGGCAACACCCATCAAGAGACCGCGAATGGCAAAGTCCTGCTGCAACTGCTCGCGATATTGGGTGCCTTCGGCAAACCAACGCCCTTGCCAGGTCTCGTTTACACCCAGGCGCATCCCCACCGGATGAACTTTTCGTCCCATAATATCTCCTTAAAATCCTTTCCTGCCTCGCCTATGAACCGCGTTCACGCAAAATGACAGTGACGTGAGATGTGCGCCGCAGAATCGGCTTGAAGCGGCCGCGCGCGCCAAAGCGACGCCAACGGCGAGTAGGCGCCTCATCCGCAAAAATCTTGGCAACGTACAAATCATCACGGCTGACGCCAAAATTCTCCTCGGCGTTCGAGACGGCAGAGGCGAGCAATTTACGCACCGGGGCTGCGCCACGCTTCGGTACAAAACGCAAAATCTCCAGCGCCTCGTTCGCGCTTTTACCGCGCACCATGTCCACGATCAAACGTATTTTTTGCGCCGAAAGAGGCAAAAAGCGTAATTGTGCATGAATATCTTGCATCACCTTGCTCCTACTTTTTCTCCGCTACGTGACCGCGAAATGTGCGCGTGGGGGCAAATTCGCCCAGCCGATGGCCGACCATATTCTCGGTGATATAAATCGGCACATGTCGGCGACCATCATGCACGGCTATCGTATGCCCTACCATCTGGGGAAAGATGGTGCTGGCGCGGCTCCAGGTGCGGATAACTTTCTTTTCACCTTTCTGGTTCATCGCCTCGATTTTCTTGAGCAATTTCGGCTCAATGAAAGGGCCTTTTTTCAACGACCTAGACATATCTGCTTACCTCATGACTCTCAACGCCTAACGGCTCGATTTGGAGCGACGGCGCACAATATATTTATCCGTTTGCTTGTTGCGGCGGGTTTTGTAACCCAGGGTAGGCTTACCCCACGGGCTTTTCGGGCCGGGCAAACCAATCGGCTGGCGGCCTTCGCCACCGCCGTGCGGATGGTCGCGCGGCGACATAGCCGTCCCCCGCACCGTTGGGCGAATGCCCATGTGACGCTTTCGGCCCGCCTTCCCTAACTTGACGTTGCTATGATCCACGTTGCCAATCTGACCAATCGTGGCATAACACACCTGACGTATCAGCCGCACCTCGCCAGAGGGCATACGAATTTGGGCAAAATCGCCTTCCTTGGCAAGCAACTGAGCCGAACTGCCCGCCGAGCGTACCAGTTGACCGCCTTTGCCGGCACGCAACTCAATATTGTGGATAGTGGTGCCAACCGGAATGTTCGAAATCGGCAGCGCATTGCCCGGTCGGATTTCAGCCGCAGGGCCGGCCAGCAGCGTATCGCCCACCTTCAACCCCAGGGGCGCCAAGATATAACGTTTTTCACCATCGGCATAGTGCAACAATGCCAGGCGCGCTGTGCGATTTGGGTCATATTCGATAGCCGCAACTTTGGCAGGGATATCGCGCTTATCGCGTCGGAAATCCACCATGCGGATATAGCGGCGATTTCCGCCGCCACGATGCCGAACCGTGACACGCCCATAAGAGTTTCGGCCACCCTGCTTACGCAACGCCACCAACAAAGACCGTTCTGGCGAGGTTTTGGTAATCTCCTCGAAAGTATAGCCGGTCATACCACGTTGACCGGGAGTCACCGGTTTATATTTCTTAACAGCCATTACTGCACCCCTTCGAAGATTTCAAGGGTTTGCCCCTCGGCCAGCGTCACAATTGCCTTTTTGTGGCCCGGCCGGCGCACCAGAAGCCGCCGGCTGCGGGCGCGGCGGCCACGCTTGGCAGGGGTATTCATAATATTCACGCGCACGACGGTCACATCGAACAAGGTCTCGACGGCATCTTTCACAGCCGTTTTGGTAGCGCCGTCTGCTACTACAAAAGAATATTGAGCCAATTTTCTCGATTGATAATTGGACTTTTCTGTAACCAGCGGACGGATAAGCACATCATATATCGTCGTCATGTCCAACTCCTAAGCCAAATGCGCCGCCAGCACATCCAGAGTCTTGAGCGGCAAAATCAACTTGTCATAGCCGAGCAAATCACGGATATTCAAGTAACCAGCCAGCAAGACTTTGGCGTCGGCAATATTGTCGGTAGAACGCATGACCACCTCATAGGTCTGATTCTTTTCTGGCAACAAGAGCAGGGCGCTGGCCTCCCCCACCAGGGCGCCCAAAGCCTCGGCCATCAACCGCGTTTTAGGCTCTTCAAGCGCAATCTCATCCACAACCACAATGCCCGCTTCAGCCGCCTTAGCCGAAAGCGCCGATCGAAGCGCTGCGCGTCTCATTTTCTTGGGCATAGCCTGTTCATAACTGCGCGGTTGCGGCGTATGCACACGCCCACCGCCCTTCCACTGCACAGCACGAGTCGAGCCCTGACGAGCACGGCCGGTGCCTTTTTGCTTCCACGGTTTACGTCCGCCACCGGACACCTCGCCGCGCGTCTTGGTCTTATGCGTCCCCAACCGCGCATTTGCCATTTGGCGGATATAAGCCTGATGCATCAAATCAATATTGATTGGCGCCTCGAAGATTGCCGCAGGTAATTCCACCTGTTTGACCTTCTTGCCTGCCATATCGAAAACGTCTACTTTCATCGCTTTCATGCTCCCATTCAACCAGCGCCTATTGCTTGCGCGCCTCTTTGATCATGATGACGCCGCCCTTTGGACCAGGAACCGCGCCATGTACGCCCAACAAATTGCGTTCGGCATCAACCATGACCACTTTCAAAGCCTGAACGGTTACGCGCTCATTGCCCATGTGTCCCGCGCCTCGTGAGCCTTTATAAACACGGCCCGGCGTAGTTCCTGAACTGCGAGAACCCGGCGCGCGCCAGCGGTCTGACTGACCATGCGTCTTAGGTCCGCCGCGGAATCCATAGCGCTTCACGCCGCCAGCAAATCCTTTACCTTTGCTGGCGCCAATCACATCCACGCGCTCACCGACCGAAAAAGCCTCTACGGTCACTTTTTGGCCTACGTTGACGTCCGGATTCTTGACACGAAACTCGCGCAAAAAGCGCAAGGGGGGAATGTCGCTGGCTTTGAGATGCCCCAACTCCCCTCCGCTTAATCGCTTGGGGTTGACTTCTCCAAAGCCAAGTTGCACCGCAGAATAGCCTTCTATCTCAGGGCGGCGAATCTGGGTAACGTAACATGGCCCAGCCTCGATGAGGGTCACCGGATGGGCGACACCTTGCTCATCGAAGATCTGGGTCATGCCGATCTTCTTGCCAATCAGCCCTTTCAACATGCTCAATTTTCTCCTTCGTAAAAAGTTATCGAGACTGTCAGCCTGGGCTTAGGCTGCATCATCTCCAGCGCAACACAGTCAACCAGCCTGCCGCGGCGCACTTTATCTTGGGGCCCACGCACAGGACTGTTCTTATGCTGCCGTTTTGTGGTCTTTGAATAGTTACACTAAATCTTGATCTCGATATCCACGCCCGCAGGCAGGTTGAGGCGCATCAACATATCAATCGTCTTTGAGTCGGGGTCCAGAACGTCAATCAAACGATTATGCGTGCGGATCTCAAAATGCTCGTGCGAGTCTTTGTCAATAAAAGTCGAGCGACGTATTGTAAACCGTTCTAACTTTGTTGGCAAGGGTACAGGCCCAACCACATGGGCGCCGCTGCGTTCCGCCGTCTCGACGATACGCTTGGCAGATTGGTCAAGAACACGATGATCGTATGCCTTGAGGCGAATGCGAATTTTCTGCTTGGACATACTCCACCTTATTCGATGATCTTGGTGACGACGCCCGCGCCAACCGTCAGACCGCCTTCGCGG